>DJGZ01000055.1:33262-36550 GCA_002433025.1 Bacteroidales bacterium UBA5833 | reverse complement strand
AGCCGCCACCAGGCCCCCTCCCCCTTAAACCCATGTAAGTCAAAATCATTCTGATCCCGCATTTTGCGGGAGAAGAATCTCGTAATTTACCGGACAGCAGTGATTGGAAATTAATCCTGCCCTTCTTTCAACGGATACCCCGGATATTTAACGATCAACCCGTATCTTTGTGATTGGCGCTGCCTTTGCAGCGTATAATCCATTTCCCAAACAGGTGATTTATATGCAGCATTCTACCACCTCCTGGAAAACCGGCGACGGGCTGACCATTTTTGCCCAATACTGGCAACCGGCCGGACCTGAGCCCAAAGCGGTTGTCTGTTTTGTGCACGGCATCGGCGACCACTCTTCACGCCATGTACATGTTGCCCGGGCTTTTACAGATGCCGGATTTGTCTTTTTCACCGCCGACCAGCGCGGGCACGGGCAATCGCAGGGGCAGCGCGGCCATTTCCCTTCGCGGGAGGCAATCCTGCACGACACCGACCTGTTGCTGCAACATGCTTCTGAATTGTTTCCTGGCCTTCCGGTGATACTATACGGGCACAGCATGGGCGGGATCCTCGTCCTGTTTTATGCTCTGGAACGCAAACCCGCCATCGCCGGCGTTATTTCCAACAGCCCTGGCCTGCACAATGCCCTGCAGAAGAAACCCCTGCTGATTATGGCCGCCCGTGTGCTCGGAAGTGTATTCCCCCGTATGTCCATTTCAAACGGGCTGGACCTCAATGGCATTTCGCGCGACCCGCTGATGGTCCAGGCATACAAAAGCGACCCGTTGATCCATGACCGCATCACCATGGGCCTGGGCAAAGTAATGCTGGGTGTTACCGGTTACACCATGAAAAATGCAGCCTTGTTTTCCCTTCCCCTGTTGCTGATGCACGGCAAAGCAGATTTCATTACCTATGCCTCGGGCAGCGAAGCCTTTGCTGCCGCCAATCCGGGCAAATGCAAACTGATTCTTTGGGAAAAAGCCTTTCATGAAATTCACAATGAGCCTGAACAGCAGGAAGTGATGTCGGCAATGACCTCATGGGTGCAGGATCTTATCAGCAGGTAAGCGGCATATGGAAAAGTATATATTAGCCCTCGATCAGGGCACCACCAGCTCAAGGGCCCTGATTTTCGACCGGCAGGGAAACATTTGTTCCATTGCCCGGAAAGAGTTGCGGCAGCATTACCCGCAGCCGGGATGGGTTGAGCACGACCCCGCCGAAATCTGGGCATCCCAGGTGTCGGTCGCGGTGGAAGCGATGTCGAAGATCAGCATCAGCGGCAGGCAGCTGGCGGGGGCGGGCATCACCAACCAGCGCGAAACCACGGTAGTGTGGGACAGAATCACGGGTGAGCCCGTGTACAATGCCATTGTGTGGCAGGACCGCCGCACTGCAGCCTACTGCGATGAGCTGAAAAACCTCGGCCTTTCAGCATTGCTGCGCGGGAAAACGGGGCTTGAATCCGACGCCTACTTCAGCGGGCCGAAGATCCGCTGGATACTCGATCATGTTCCGGGGGCCAGGCTGAAGGCTGAACGGGGGCAACTCGCGTTCGGCACCATTGATTCATGGCTTGTGTGGAAACTTACCGGCGGACGGGTGCATGTGACCGATGTGAGCAATGCCTCGCGCACCCTGCTTTTCAATATCCATGACCTCTGCTGGGACGAAGAGTTGCTGGAACTGATGCATATCCCCGCTTCACTGATGCCCGTGGTGGCTTCCAGCAGTGAAATTTACGGGTTTGTGACGGATGCTTTCGGCGGCGCGGAGGTGCCTGTAGCCGGAATCGCCGGTGACCAGCAGGCGGCATTGTTCGGGCAGATGTGCCTTGAAAAGGGGATGGTGAAGAATACATACGGCACCGGTTGTTTTATGCTGATGAACACAGGGGGGGAGCCGTTTATATCGGAGAACCGCCTGCTTACCACCGTAGCCTGGCAGATGAACGGACAAACCACCTACGCCCTTGAAGGCAGCATATTTATGGCGGGCGCTGTGCTGCAATGGCTGCGCGACGGGCTGGGCATCATACAATCGTCGGCGGAAGCCGATGCCCTGGCCCGGCAGGTAAGCGATACCGGCGGACTGTATTTTGTCCCCGCATTTACAGGCCTGGGCGCCCCGCACTGGGACCAGTATGCCCGCGGACTGATGATAGGGCTGAACCGGGGCACCACCCCTGCGCACATTGCCAGGGCCGCGCTTGAGAGCATCGCTTTTCAAACCCTTGATGTACTGCAGGTGATGGAACAGGATACAAACCTTAAGATCCATGAACTGCGTGTGGATGGCGGCGCCTCGGCAAGCAACCTGCTGATGCAGATACAGGCCGACCTGCTGGGCATTCCCGTGGTGCGCCCGCGGGTAACAGAATCAACGGCAGCCGGGGCCGCCTGCCTTGCCGGACTGGCCACGGGATTCTGGAAAGATATCAATGAAATTGCCGGTCAATGGCAACGCGACCTTGTATTCAGTCCATCAGCCGACCCCAACCAGGCCCGGATTAAGAAACTGCGATGGGCCGATGCGGTGAAAAGATCCGGAAGATGGGAGCGGGAATGAACCGGAGAGCTGCCTTATGATTATTCGTATTTGAGCATCAACCATTGTTCAATGTATCCTATTTCTGTTAAAAGCGGCCGGGCCGTGGGCATCTGCTTCCAGTCCTCCAGAATTTTTCCCGTTTCAGATAGAAATACCTGATCTCTTTCCTGATTAAAATACAGATACAACGCCATTACCCGCAACCAGTCCAGGCGCTGGTAATTGTCGGCAGGACCGGCGGATTTGGTCAGGTAGTTATGAAAGGTTTGCAGCAGTAAGTCTTTTTGAGGTAAAGGCGGCACCAGGATATTCAGCTTGCGTACTGCAACAAAGCGCGGCAGTTCTGGCACAATTGTCCGAAGGGTGAAATAATCTTTTGGAATGTCGAGGACAATATTTTCTTCCTGAAAGTTTACCCACAGGTACAATGAATCAATGGGTTGCTGGGCGCGGGAGATGCCGCTGAGGGCGATAAAGAAAAGGAGTATGATTGTTTTTTTCATATCAAAGTTGGTTAAAAAATCACGCAATGACGCGAAGACGCAAGGTTATTTTGAAATTGCCTTACATTAAATGGTTCTGCCTCATTGTGAAAAATTCATTAAAAAAGCCATTACATATTCTTTGCGTCCTGGCGTCTTCGCGTGAGACACGCCGGAAAATCCTCTCACTCCACCACAAACCTCGCCTTGCCCATTTGTTTATTGCCTGCATATACCACCGCCATATACATGCCCGGCCG
>DJGZ01000055.1:30564-33187 GCA_002433025.1 Bacteroidales bacterium UBA5833 | reverse complement strand
GGTATTAAACTGACGCGGGCTTCATACTCCTTGCGGGTGGGTATATCCTTTACATCAACAATTACTTCGCAACTGCTCAGGTCTATGGTTTTTGAAACAATGGGATCGGGGCAGAGGTAATCATACTCTCTGGGTGCAGCGTATATACTGTCGTACTCAAGGTTGGTGTTGAATTTCATCAGGATGATGTCCTGATTTAGTTCGCTGCCAACCACGGCTCCGGCAAGAAGTTTGTCATCACTTGTTACAATAAGGCCAACAGGAGCATGTGCCGAGGGGTGCATGATTGAATTGTGCCATCCTCCTAAGGAATCCAGCTCATGCAAGCCAAACAAACCGGGGTAAGTATTTAATTGTTCTACAAAAAGCATACAGGTAAATAACCTACCATCACTTGTAAAAGATGGATTTACCATAAACCCCTCAGCAATTTTATTATCAAGCATCGGTATTTCCACAATCGAATCACTGATTAAATTACCATCGATATCATATTTTAGAAGCCTTGGGAAATAAGGCCAGTTGCTCTCATCAATAGTACCTACATAGAAGCTGCCACCATACTGAGTTGACCAACCGGTAAGTGAATATGCCAAGGTATCCGTGGCCTTATATACACTAACCCATTCTTCCTGCCTGCTGCTGTCGGCAAATATTCCCATTGCCTTTAGTCTGCAATCGTTGTGAACACCTCCAGTACCGGCAGGCTCATCGCACCAGTAGCACAATCCGCTGATAAAAAAGTCTTCATCAGGGGTGACAACCAAATCAAATGGTTCATTATAACTTATATAAGGGTGATTTTCCGTTAAAGCATAGGGCTCAATCCAGAGTACATCCCCCAGAGGGTTTAAACGGAAAAGATGAATTTTTGGGTTGTTTACAAGCCCTCCATGCCCGATGGTTACCATTACGAAACCCCCATCTTGTAATTGTTTAATCTCGACACCCCAGTCTGGTTCACCATCGGTCCTGAATACCTTGCACCATTCGAGGTCGCCACAGGCATTGTGCTTGGTGATTCCTATATCATTAACAGTCCATTGGTCATGGCTTCCACAAACAATGAAACCACCATCAGATGTTGGAGAAATAAATGAAGGGTAATTCAGATTTCCCAAACCAGTACCCGGCATTCCAATGGTAATATCATAAAGATAATTGCCATTGATGTCTGTCTTTATGATCCACCCGCGGGTATCAGGAAAAAAATTACAGGAACCAAGTATCAGAAAACCCCCATCATAAGATTCGTTCAGGTTACGAAAGTTCTCCCTACGATTTACAATACCATAGATTCGTTCCCAACTTTGCGAAAAACAAAGATGATTGAGTGTTATCAGAAATAACAAAAGTATTTTTCTCATTTTTAAAAAATTAATCAGTAGAACCGGATATTTATCCGGCTCTACTGAAAGGTTTTAATTAACGCGAAATGATGACATTTGTATTGCCAATGCTCTTATTGCCGGAAACCAACCTGATGATATAATTGCCTGACTTGAAGTTTCGGGTATCAATTATTATCTGGTCAGTGCTCCGTATTAACTTCGTGTTGTAAACCAATCTGCCTTTTTCGTCAATCACCTCAATCATTAACTGATTTTCTGCAGAACCAGCATTGTACTCTATGGTAATGAACTCGTTGGCGGGATTGGGGTAAACTTTAAGTAAGTTTGACTTATCAACAGCAGGTTTTGCCTTTGGCTTTTTCACCTCCATGCTCTTTGTTAAATCGGGTACAAGGTAAGGCTCCTGGTAATCAAACAGTTGATGAGCTACCATAAGGCTAAGGGCAGAAGCAGAAACTTGTGTGGAAGGACTTTCAACAAAATTACTTAAATCTTCAAATTGTTCTTCTGATATCTCCGGATGTTGAACCAACCATTGCATAAAAGCTTGTTGTTCGGTATGCTCTTTTGCTTCTGTTTCAGTAAAAGAAACCTCAGTGGGTATAGACGCCATGCGATTGGCAGCGGATAAAGTATCGCCGTTTTCAAGCATTACCCAGGCCTGTTGCATCAGCGAACGTGCACTGCCATCGGCAGCGAGCAAGGCAAGTAATGTATCTACAGGAACAGGTATGGTATCGGTGAGTGCGGCGGAAAGCAAACGGTTAAAACTGTAGTTGTAGAACTGCATTTCAATATCCCTTTTGGCTTCCATCAGTTCCCTGGCAGAGAGCACAAATACCCCTTCCAGGATTTCATCTCTCATGTATTCCGGCATTGGATCAATTCGCATATCTAATTCCTGTAACAGTGTTTCTGATTTGGCACTGTGGGGGTTGGCTATTAAACTTGCAGCATAAAAGCAGCAAGCAATAAGTAACAGAATGTATTTCATATTAATTTGCATTTGGTTGTACCATTTCCTCCCACCTTTTCACCAATTCCACTTCCTTTCTGATTATGTTGGTACTCGGTGCTGTTTGCCAGTTTTCTAAGGTTGTTAAAACCTCTGGCGCAAGTTTCGACAGATCATTCCGGCTGAAATAAAGATACAACGCCATTACCCGCAACCAGTCCAAACGCTCGTAATTGTCGACAGGTTCGGTGGTTTTGGTCAGGTAGTTATGAAAGGTTTGCAGCAGTAAGTCATTTTGAGGTAAAGGCGGAACCAG
>DJGZ01000055.1:0-30448 GCA_002433025.1 Bacteroidales bacterium UBA5833 | reverse complement strand
GGTCCCGGCTTCGCTCGACCACCGGTATTACAGTTGTTGATTGATTCTTTCGTTGCCTGAGCGATAGCTGGTGGGCGCAATCGAACCAAGCTACCGGATGGTCTCGGCTTCGCTCGACCACCGGTTTTACAGTTGTTGCTTTTATTAACGGTTGGTGGTTGAGCGAAGCCGAAACCACCAAAAAAAAAGCGAAGCCATTGGTGGCAAAACGGTGGTTTGTGAGCTTTCGTCGAACCAAGCCGTTGGTGGTAGGGCGGCACCGATAGCAATCGGTACGAGACCACCAATAACCTCACTCCACCACAAACCTCGCCTTACCCATCTGCTTATTACCGGCATACACTACCGCCATATACATGCCCGGCCGCCAGCGCGAAACATCCAGCCCGGTTTCGTGTATGCCTGAGTTTACGGGCAACTCAGCCAGTTGCCGGCCTTGTATATCGTAACACACCACCCGAATCTTGGTGTGATACTCGGTGTTTTCAAGCAAAAAGCGCACATAATCGCCGGCAGGGTTGGGCGCCGGGGTTATGGGTATCAAACTGATGCGGGCTTCGTACTCTTTACGGGTGGGTATATCCTTTACATCAACAATTACCTCGCAACTACTTAAATCAATGGTTTTTGAAACAATGGGATCGGTGCAGAGGTAATCATACTCTCTGGGTGCAGTGTAAATGCTGTCGTACTCAAGGTTAGTGTTGAATTTCATCAGGATGATGTCCTGATTTAGTTCGCTGCCTACCACAGCTCCGGCTAATATTTTATCATCAGAAGTTACTATTAGCCGGCTTTCAGCATGGGCTGTTGGATGAATAAATGAGTTATGCCATCCACCTAACGAATCTAGCTCATGTAATCCAAACCAACCCGGGTAATCGTTGGTGCTATCAGCATACAAGATATTGGTAAATAACCTTCCATCTGAGGTAAAGGAAGGATTAACCATATAACCTTCAACCCATTTATTTCCAACAATTGGAAAATGAGGTAGTGAGTCATGTACGAAATTGCCAAAGCTATCCAATACCAATAATGATGGAGAATATGCTCCTGTGCTACGATCAACAGCACCTAAGTAAAAGTTTCCACTCCTTTGCTGTGTTGACCAACCGGCATCAGAATATGCTAGAGTATCCTCAGCCCTATAAGCACTAACCCATTCTTCCTGCCTGCTGCTGTCGGCAAAAATTGCCATTGCCTTTAGCCTGCAATCGTTGTGAACACCTCCAGTCCCTACAGGTTCATCGCACCAGTAACAATAACCACTGATAAAGAAGTCTTCATCTGGGGTAACCACCAGATCGTAGGGGCCATTACTTGCTAAATATGGATAATTGGAAAACATGGCATAAGGTTCAACCCACAACAATTCTCCCGAAGCATCAAACCTGAATAGATGAATTCTGGGATTCCAGCGAAACCCCCCGTATTGATAGGTTACCATCACAAAACCCCCATCCTTTAGTTGCTTTATTTCAACCCCCCAATCCGGATCACCATCGGTTCTGAACACCTTGCACCATTCAAGGTTGCCACAGGCATTGTGCTTGGTGATGGCAATGTCATTTAACGAAATGTAATCGTGACTGCCACAAACAATAAAACCTCCATCATTCGTTGGTTCAATAAAGTTTGGGTAATTTACCTGACTGTTTCCTGTGCCGGAACCCAATGTAATATCATACAAAACATTACCATTGATGTCTGTTTTAATAATCCATCCACGGGTATTTGGGAAAAAGTGGTAAGACCCAAGAATTAGATAACCTCCATCATATGTTTCGTTTAGATTGCGGAAGTTCTCCCTTCGATTATTAAAACCATAGATGCGTTCCCAATTCTGCGAAAAACAGAGTTGATTGATTGTAATCAGAAACATTAAGAGTATTTTTCTCATATATAATTGAGATTAAACAAGGAAACCGGATAAATATCCGGTTTCCCTGAGAAATTTAAAGTTAACGTGAAATGATGATATTGGCATTTCCAATGCACTTACTACCGGAAACCAACCTGATGATATAATTGCCTGACTTGAAGTTTCGGGTATCAATTATTATCTGGTCAATTCTCCGGGTTAAGTTGGTGTTGTAAACCAATCTGCCTTTTTTGTCAATCACCTCAATCATTAGCTGATTTTCTTCAGAACCAGCATTGTACTCTATGGTAATAAACTCGTTGGCGGGATTGGGGTAAACTTTAAGTAAGTTTGACTTATCAACAGCAGGTTTTGCCTTTGGCTTTTTCACCTCCATGCTCTTTGTTAAATCGGGTACAAGGTAAGGCTCCTGGTAATCAAACAGTTGATGAGCTACCATAAGGCTAAGGGCGGAAGCAGAAACTTGTGTGGAAGGACTTTCAACAAAATTACTTAAATCTTCAAATTGTTCTTCTGAGATCTCCGGATGTTGAACCAACCATTGCATAAAAGCTTGCTGTTCGGTATGCTCTTTTGCTTCTGTTTCAGAAAAGGAAACCTCAGTGGGTATAGAAGCCATGCGATTGGCAGCGGATAAAGTATCGCCATTTTCAAGCATTATCCAGGCTTGTTGCATCAGCGAACGTGCACTGCCATCGGCAGCGAGCAAGGCAAGTAATGTATCCACAGGCACAGGTATGGTATCGGTGAGTGCGGCGGACAGCAAGCGGTTAAAGCCGTAGTTGTAAAATTGCATTTCAATATCCCTTTTGGCTTCCATCAGTTCCCTGGCAGAGAGCACAAATACCCCTTCGAGGATTTCATCTCTCATGTATTCAGGCATGGGTTCCAACCGCATATCGAGTTCCTGGATCAGGGTTTCGGATTTCGCGCTGTGGGGATTGGCTATTGAACAAACAGAGAAAAAACAACAAGTAATAATCAGCAACAGGTATTTCATATTAATTTGTATTTGGTTGTGCCATCTCCACCCACCTTTTCACCAATTCCACTTCCTTTCTGATTATGTTGGTACTCGGTGCTGTTTGCCAGTTTTCCAGGGTTGTTAAAACTTCTGACGATAGTTTCGACAGATCATTATTGCTGAAGTAAATATACAACGCCATTACCCGCAACCAGTCCAAACGCCCGTAATTGTCGGCAGGTTCGGTGGTTTTGGTCAGGTAGTTATGAAAGGTTTGCAGCAGTAGGTCTTTTTGAGGTAAAGGCGGAACCAGGATATTCAGCTTACGTACTGCAACAAAGCGCGGCAGTTTGGGCGCCACTGTGCGAAGGGTAAAATAGTCTTTTGGAATGTCGATGACTATTGTTTCTTTCTGAAAATTTACCCAGAGGTACAATGAATCAATGGGTTGCTGGGCGCGGGAGATGCCGCTGAGGGCGATAAAGAAAAGGAGTATGATTGTTTTTTTCATGGGACAGGTTTTGTAGTTTTTTTTTGACAGGATTGACAGGATTTACAGGTTTTTTTCTCAGTTCTAATTATTTCGGCTTGTCTACCGGTGGTCCCGACTCCGCGAAACCCGGATGGTCCCGGCTTCGCTCGACCACCAATAACCTCACTCCACTACAAACCTCGCCTTACCCATCTGCTTATTACCGGCATACACTACCGCCATATACATGCCCGGCCGCCAGCGCGAAACATCCAGCCCGGTTTCGTGTATGCCTGAGTTTACGGGCAACTCAGCCAGTTGCCGGCCTTGTATATCGTAACACACCACCCGAATCTTGGTGTGATACTCGGTGTTTTCAAGCAAAAAGCGCACATAATCGCCGGCAGGGTTGGGTGCAGGCGTAATGGGTATTAAACTGACGCGGGCTTCGTACTCTTTACGGGTGGGTATATCCTTTACATCAACAATTACCTCGCAACTGCTTAAATCTATGGTTTTTGAAACAATAGGCTCGGGGCAGAGGTAATCGTGATCTAGTGCGAATGGATACTGAGTATCATATTTTAAAGAATCTGTAAGCTTAATAAGAATAATGTCTTGGTATTCGAGAGAAGTTGCACCTATTAAAAATCTGTCATCTGAGGTTTTTACAAATGCGAATGGCCATGTAGCTTCAGTCTCAATAAATGAATTTACCCAGCCGCCTAAAGTATCCAACTCATGAATTGCAATACAACCTGTAATCCCGAAAGGATGATCACTCATTTGAGTCATAGTAAATAGGCGGTCGTCATTAAAGAATGTCAGACCAAATAAGTTATTTGATGGCACGTATTCACCAAAATCCGGAATTAATGGAATACTGTCTAATAAAATCACACCTAAACTATCAGCAATAAGAAGTGTTGGATTAGTATTTCCATTGGTATAGCCCGAGCCCAGATAAAAATTTCCGGTATTTTTCTCAACCAGTGAAGCAATAGAAATGTAGCCTTCAAACTCTTCGCCAGTTAGAATACTTATCCATTTTTCGTTTCTTAAGCTATCAGCCCCTATTATAATCCCTTTGGTAATTGATGCTCCGGAAACAGTATCAATCCAACCACAAGAACCCACAATGTAATAATCGCCGTCAGATGTTATTATAAAATCATTTCCATGGCTATCCGATATTAATGGATGAATAATACGTTCTGCATATGGTTGTATCCATAAAATGTTGCCATTAGCGTCTAATCGGAACAAACTGAGATCAGATTTTGTAATACTTGGATATCTCTCAAATCCATGAGCGAGCATTGTGTATCCTCCATCAGGTGTTTGAATAATTTTTTGCCCCCATGCAATATCCGGATTTGCAAAATGAAGACACCATTCCAGATTTCCACATGGATCAAATTTCATTATTCCAATATCTGTACTACCGGTATTGGTGAAACTTCCACTAACTATAAATCCACCATCCTGTGTTGAAAGAAGGCATTCCGGGATGTTTCGTTGACTGACACCCATACCTGTTCCTAAAATGAAATCATAGAGAATATTTCCATTAATATCAGTTTTTACAATCCATGATCTTGAATCAGGATAATCGTTCAATCTGCCTAAAATCAGGTAACCCCTGTCATACGATTCTGCTATATGGCTGAACACCTCTTGTCTGTTACTGAGGCCCAAAACTCGTTCCCAATTCTGTGAAAAACAAAATTGATTGAGTATTAAAAGAAGTAATAAAAGTATCTTTCTCATAATAATTTGGTATTAATCAGTAAATCAATGATAATCGCTGGTTATATTATTTTGTTATATTATTGATTAACAATAGTCTAAATCGTAAATAATTATTAAAATAATATTCAACAAAACAAAAGTATGCCATTGCTTCGGATTTTGCAATCAGAATTAATAAATAATTTTAATCCGGATAACAATATTGAATCAGGCGTTCAGCCCCAAAAAGCATAATATTGAATAATCCGGATTAAGCATGCCTGAATCAGTTAGCCCGTATCGCCCGTTTATCAGCGGCTGAAATGATCAAACGTTTATTATTGTGAAATTTTTTATCACAGGTTATGTCAGGGAGGCTGAATTATTATAAACCCGTTTAAATTTTAATCCCGGCCTGCACCGCAAAGGTCCTCGGGGGCCCTACATCGGCGGGCCGGGTCATATATTCGCGGTTGAAGAGGTTATTGATGATAAAGGATACCTTTAAGCGTTCGGCGGGCTGCCAGGCAACGCGCCAGTTGACCAGTACATCGCCGGTATTGTGTTTTTGCCTGTATTCGTAAAGACCGGGCAAAATAAAGATGGGCACCGCCACGCCGTTTACCCTGAGCGAATCCTCAAAAGCGCGGTCGATGTTGATGATGTGGCTGTGATAATCCAGGTTAAGGCCGGTGGAAAATTCTTTTACGGAGACGTCGAACGCCACTTTCACATTGTGGTAAAACCGGTATTTAAGGATGTTTTTATTGGTGGAGGCGGTATTTTCGCGTTTGCCGAAATCCTTGTCAACAGGGTTGGTATAGGTATACCCGGCGCTGAAGGTGAACTTCGCGATGCCGGCACTGCCCCTGCCTGTGAAATTGACTTCCATACCGGCAATGCGGGCGTTGGTGATGTTGAATGCCCTGAAACCGGAATAGTTGAAAAAATCAATCAGGGTGGGATTGGTCAGTCCGGGCGGGTAATGCTGACCGAAGGTAAATTCAATCATATCCCTGTATTCGGTCCAGAACAGGGCGGCATCGGCATATCCCTGCACACTCCCCGGCGAAAAGCCCTGCTTGATGCCCATCTCCGCATTCCAGCCGTATTCCGGCATCAGGGTGTCGTTGGGGAATATTTTCAGCGCCCCCACCGCGGTGGCTGCATACTTTTCGGCGATGGCCGGATAGCGGAATCCCTGCCCGAAACTGCCGCGCAGAAAGGTGTATTTCCCCGCCTGGTAATTTACCCCCGCCCTGAAGAGCGGCTTCGACGCCTGGCGCTCACGGTTGATGCGGTGCCATTCATAGCGGCTCCCGAATGAAAACCGCCATTCCCTGTATTGCTTTTCTGCCTGTATGTAAACCGATTGATTGGACGCGGTATGCCTTGCGCTTCCGAAAAGGTTGGAGACAGTTTCAACACTTGTGGCGCTTGCCCCGGCAGTTATTGAAAGCTTGTTTTCCCATTTCTTCAGGTACTGATACTCCCCGAAAAAGGTGTTGTCGTAGTTGTGCAGCGAGTCGCTGTCGTAGGTCACTTTGTAAAACCTGCCTTTCAGCGTATGCCGGCTGTCATCGTTTCTGTGCCAGGTAAGATGGGGATCGAGGTTGAAGCGGGTATTTTTAAAATGCTGGTCAAAATCGGGGGACGCCCTGTAAACGCCGGTGTCGCCGTTGAGCCAGAGCAGAAAGTTGCCGCCTTCGTTAAACATAGCGTTGGCATTGAGCCCGGCAGCCATTCCTTTAATTTTCCTGAACCTGTACCGGGTATTCAGGTTGGCCCGGATGTATTTTTCGTTTTCGTTTTCACGGTATCCTTTGTCGGTGTGCACATTGGCCCCGCCGACGAGGTCGAGGTTACCTATCCTCCGGCTGTGCGAGAAACGCGCCCCGGAATAGAAGGGCTGCGCATCCCACCAGGCAATTTCACGGCGCCGGGGATTCCCGTAGATTCCGCTGTAAAGCGTGATTGCAGTTTCGGGTTTTTCGCCGGGGTAGGCGGTGCGGATATTAATCACCCCGTTCAGGGCGGATGATCCGTACAATGCGGAGGAGGCCCCCTTGAGGATTTCTATCTGACTGAGGTTTTCGAGCGGCACAAAGTCCCACTTGGCCTCACCGCCACCGCCGGTGAGCATGGGCAGGTCGTCGAGCAGCAGCAATACCCTTGACCCCACGCCGTAGCTGTAACCGTTGCCGCCCCTGATGCTTACCTGGTCGTCGAGAAACATCACCCCCGACACCTGTTGCAGGGCGGTCTCCACCATAACGGTATGGGTGCTCTCAATCCGCTCAGCGCCCAGCACATCCATGGAGACAATCACATCTGAAATCTTTTGTTCATAACGAGCGGCGCTCACCACCACCTCGTCGAGCATGCCGGCCTGCACCTGCATGCCAACATCAAGTGTGATGTGTTGCCCATCGCCGGCTTCAATGGTTTTCTCAACTTGCATGTATCCGATAAAGCGAAACCGGATGGTGTTTTTCCCCGGCGGAACTGATAAGGTATACCTGCCTTCGGCATCCGTTGCCACCCCGTGGCTGCTGTTCAGGAAAACATTTACCCCGGCAAGGGCTTCACCGGTAACCGCGTCGGTTACGCTGCCCGTAACCACCGGATTCCGGGCGTTTGCCAGGCCGATGAAAGAGAGGAAAATCAGTACCCAACGCGCAATCATGGAATAAGGACCCATTGGTTTATGGTTATTCAAGCTCAGGGTTTTATCAGCCTGATGATGGAAAAGTCCTTCCCGTCTTTCCTGCTTAACGCGCAGAAATAGATGCCCGGTGCCAGGGCACTTCCATCAACCAGCCCGGTATTTTCACCGGGGATGACGTCAAGGGTCTGTGTTTGCAACAATCTGCCCGTTGCATCCAGTATCCTGCACGAATAAATTCCTTTTTCCCGGGCATAAAAAGCAAGGCTGATCATGCCGGTAAACGGATTGGGGAAAGCCTGTAACCGGAGTGCATTGGCCTTTTCATCAATCCCGTAAGCCGAAGCAGGCAAAATGGTCAGGCTGTAATACGTAATTTCATAGGGGAACGGCAGCCCCAGTCCGCCCATATAGCCCACAACGGTAATGCTGAGCGGGTAAACGCCCGTTTGGCTTTCGGTGGGATTACCGGTAATCAGCATGCATCCCGAGGTGCCTCCAAGCCAGTATCCTGACGGGCGGTTGGGTATCGCCTGAAAGCCTTCAGGCAAACCCGTGATCCGGGCAACGCCGATGGAGTCAATGTTCATTCTCGGGAAGGGCGAAACAATGGTATCGGCCGGAATTACAGCCGTAAATACCGCATTGTATTCATAGGTGGCAACAGCCGGTGGCAGTCCGGTGGCGCTGTCGGGATATATGCCCGGGGCGCTGTAATAAGGATTGGGTTCGCATTGTCCTTAAGAAAGGCTGGTATATATCAGGCTGCAGATAATCAGGGTCACACAAGTTCTCATGGGTACAGGGTTTTGAGTGATTTGAATATCAAAGATACGGAATTTCAGTTAAATATGCCAGTATTTAAATATGAGGTTGAAAGCAAAATTGCTGCTTTGGCTGACGAGGAGGCTATTCCGCGAAACCGGAGAAAATATTACTGCCTGTGAAAGGAAAAGAAGTTGAATATTGCCTCTGCGATAGTTGAAAATGCAGGAGTTTTTTCGTCATTCATTGAAAATGGCTATTTTTGGAACCTCAACCCGAAATCTTATGAAACTGAAAAACCTGTTACTCATTGTACTGTCTGCAGCGCTGATGGCAGCCTGCAATAACCGTAAAAGTGATGAATTTATTATCAACGGCCTGGTTCAGGGTGAACAGCCCGGAGAGGTTTATCTCCAGAAGAGCAAGGACGGCCGTTTTGAGATTCTGGATACCGCCAAAGTCGAAAACGGCAGATTCACGTTCAGGGGAACCGTTTCAACTCCGGATATCTATTATATCGCGCTTGACGAAAACAGATACATATCTTTCTTTAACGAACCGGCTAAAGTAAATGTAACCTTTCATACCGACAGCCTGATGTCGCCAATGGTGAGCGGATCAGCCTCAGATGTGCAGTACCGGGAGTATTTAAAAATGCAGGAAGCGCAGCGTTCGGCCAGGATCGGGCTATTCTCCGGATATAACGAAGCCAGCCGGAGCAACGATACGGCAAAAATGAAGACCCTCGAAAAAGAGCTGGAAGCAATGGAACAGGATCAGCTGGCAGTTGTGATTGATTACATCAGCAAAAACAGCAAATCATTTGTTACGCCTTATATCGCGATGCGTCATTCTCATTATATGGAGCTGGAAGATATGGAAAAGGTACTTGCTACATTCGATAAAAGCATACTCCAATCGCCTTTTGCCGTGATGTTTGCCGACAGGATTGCCATTCTTCAGAATGTGGCCGTTGGTAAAACCGCTCCGGAGTTTACCATGAACAATCCCGACGGCCAGCCGGTTACCCTCAGCCAGTTCAGGGGGAAAGTGGTTCTGGTTGACTTCTGGGCCGCCTGGTGTGGTCCCTGCAGGGCCGAGAATCCCAATGTGGTGGCCGCCTATAAAAAGTTCAACAGTAAAGGATTTGATGTGCTGGGTGTGTCGCTCGACCGCGATAAAGAGTCGTGGCTCAAGGCCATTTCGGATGACAATCTCACCTGGACTCATGTTTCGGATCTGCAGTACTGGCAGAATGCGGCAGCCAGGCTTTACGGGGTGAACTCCATCCCCTCCAATGTGCTGCTCGATCAGAACGGGGTAATCATTGCCCGGAACCTCAGGGGTGAAGATCTGCATAAGAAACTCGAAGAGTTGCTTGGCGCCGTCTGAGAAGGCTTCCTTGCAGTGAACCTGCCTTTTTCAGGTTTCTGAAATTCTATTGGCTACTGTAAAGTGGTTTTCTGAGTTTCTTTCTCTTTAATAATTTCGTGCATCCGGCAAAAACCGGTTGGGTTGCTTCTTCCCGGGATGATGTTGCCGCATTACGCCTGAAAGATCTTTGAAAATATTTTCACGGATTTACAGGATGACGACGCGCTGAACAGAACGGATGCTGCCATCTGAAATTACGAGAAGATAAGTGCCTTTATTCCTGCTGAAAATCTGAAATCTGTCATCGGCTGACTTCCATGTGCCTGTTAATCTTCCGTCGGTGGTAAGCATTGTAATAGTAACGGGTAATGAGAACCCGGAAAGGTCGATTCCGATATGACCGGCAGAGGGGTTAGGATAAACCCGCGGTGCAGGATTTGAATAGCTGATCCCCGTGGTACATTCGCCGTAAATATTTGTACTGTTTGAATTGAAGCAGAGCAGGGTGGTAGTATTTGCATACCAGGCAACATAGGAATAATTGAGTTCTATACCTCCGAAATGCACATCGCCTATCCCTTCTATCAAAAGCGGGCCTGATCCGTAACCGCTGAAATTCTGGAAGTGTATTCTTTTTCGCATGACTCCGCCGATCATAACCGAATCAACCATGTTTACCGTTTGATTCAGTGTCCCGTAAGGGTAATCGGGGCCATAGAACTCAAAACTATCGCCGGCTTCCAGTCCGTAGTCAAACAGCACACGGAGGTTTCCGGGGTCTTCGCCGCAGTATACTTTCAGGCTGTCGGTAGTGATATAGACAGCGAAAGCATTGCCGTCGTATAATTTATAGAATGTATTTCCGTTGATCAGGGTATCTCCGTTGATCCGGTAAGTATTGTAAGTGGTGATGTCCCAGAGCACTTCACCGCCATGTCCCCAGGCGATGGAGTGATATTTGCGGTACCAGGAACCGTTATCGGGAAATACTCCCTGCGACTGCGCTGTTGTTGTGAAAGCAATCAGCATCAGCATGACGTTCAGGATTTTCATCGGAAATTCTGCCGGAATTTGTTGTTGCAGGCCTGTTCGGGCAGAAGCATTAAATATACGGAAATATCAGTAATTAATCAAGTATATAGCGCTGTTAAATAGTCAGTTCAGGTTGAAGTATTTAAATTTTCTGTTATCTCTTCTTTTTAAAAAATGAGGTGATTATTTCACTGCATTCTGCTGCCAGAATCCCGCTTCTGACTTTAGTTTTAGGATGCAGCAGGTTCGCATGCAGGGTGGTATAACCGCGTTTGGGATCGGAGGCGCCGTAAACAATTTCGCCCAGCTGCACCCACAGGGAAGCAGCCGCGCACATGGGGCAGGGTTCCAGGGTAACGTACAGGGTGCAATCGTTCAGGTATTTTCCGCCGATATGGTTGGCTGCCGCGGTAAAAGCCTGCATTTCGGCATGGGCGGTGGCATCGTTCAGGGTTTCGGCGAGGTTATGACCGCGGGCTATAATGCGTCCCTGGCTAACAATAACGGCACCAACCGGCACCTCATCCCGCTCCCCTGCCTTCTTTGCTTCCTGCAGCGCTTCCCTCATAAAATGCTCATCGGTTTTAACATAATCAATCATGGCAGCAGTTCGTTTCTGATTTGCTCAATGGTTTTTTTCCCTCATACAAAGATAGTGAATCCGTTGTCAGAAAAGGTCCGTTCAGGCAAGAGCTTCCACAGGTATTCCCTGCGCCCGGAAGCGGGGTTGAATGGTTTAGTTCAATATGGTCAAACATTTTGTACCTCAGCTTGTTTATTGCATGCCCGGAATAAAAGTATTGCAACAGAGCCGGATAAGTCATGCTGTAATATTTTTGTTTGCCGGTAAGTCGCAGGTTAATTTTTCCTATAATTGCATGCCTGTAAAAGGATCAGGAAGATTTTAGGTACCAGGGAATATAGAACATCGGAATGAAAAAAGGATTACTCTTTATCTTCTTATTATTGAGTGGATTGTTCGCATATCCGGCACCGGCAGCGGCCGGCACTGGTTCGGGCGAATCTCACGATGAAGCGTTCAACGCCGGCCACCTGATTATTGATCATATCGTTGACAGTCATGAGTGGCATATTGCTACCATTGGTCACACGCACATTACAATCCCCCTTCCGGTTATCCTTATCGATCAGGGGAAGCTGCATGTTTTCAGCTCTTCAAAATTTCATCACGGGCACGATGCTTATAAGGGCTTTAAAATTGAAACGGAAAGGAACGCAAACAAGGGGAAAATCGTTAAAGTGATTCCCGGCACCATGCAGACCGATAGTTCGGCATCCAAACCCATCGACCTGAGCATTACAAAAAATGTGGTCGGCATTTTCGTCAGTTTTCTGGTACTGCTGTTTATATTCTTCTCTGTTGCCAAAGCATACAAACGAAATCCCGGGCATGCGCCCAAAGGCATACAGTCGGTACTTGAGCCATTGATTCTGTTTATCCGCGATGAAGTTGCAAAGCCTTCCATTGGTAAGCATTATGAAAAGTTTATGCCTTTTTTGCTTACCATGTTTTTCTTTATTTTCTTCACCAACCTGATCGGGCTGATCCCGGTTTTTCCCGGGGGGGCTAATGTAACGGGTAACATAGGAGTTACCCTGGTGCTGGCTTTGTTTACGTTTATGATGACTTCTTTCAGCGGGAATAAATCCTACTGGCAGCATATTTTCAATGCCCCCGGCGTCCCCTGGTGGCTGAAATTTCCCATTCCCCTTTTCCCGATCATTGAAATCATCGGCGTGGTAGTGAAACCTTTTGTACTGATGATCCGTCTTTTTGCCAACATCACCGCGGGTCATATAATCGTGCTGGGTTTTATCAGTCTGATTTTTGTGTTTTCACAGATCAGTCCTATGCTGGGCTACGGGGTTTCAGTGGTTTCGGTATTTTTCGCCATTTTCATCAGTGTGCTTGAGTTGCTGGTTGCCTTTATCCAGGCTTATGTGTTCACGCTATTGTCGGCCCTTTATTTCGGGATGGCCACCGAAGAACATGCACATGCTGAAGAACATCATTGATTTAATCGAAAATTCAACTTTAATTCACCTTTAAAATCACCAATTATGACAGTATTATCCGTTCTTATGCAGGTAGCAACCGACCTGGCCCCGCTGGCCAAGATGGCTGCTGCTTTCGGTGCAGGAATCGCCGCCATAGCTGCTGCTTTCGGCATCGGCAACATCGGCCGTGCAGCCCTTGAATCCATTGCACGTCAGCCGGAAGCTTCAGGTGACATCAGGTCAAACATGATCGTGTCGGCCGCCCTTATCGAAGGGGTTGCCTTCTTCGCCATCGTGGTTTGTCTGCTTATCCTGTTTATCTGATTTAAACAGCCGGGACTACCGGTACAACGGTTGGTTGTGCCGGTAGTTTTGCTTACGTCATTATTGTAAAGAAGGAACGATATGGAATTAGTTAACCCCGGAATCGGATTGATTTTCTGGATGGCCCTTGCCTTCGGGTTATTGCTGTTCATCCTGGGCAAGTTTGTCTGGCCACCGGTATTGCGGGCCCTGCACGAAAGGGAGCAGTCCATCGAACTGGCGCTTCATGAGGCAGATAAAGCCCGCGAAGAGATGAAGCAGTTGATTTTCAGCAATGAACAACTGATGCGTCAGGCCGAAGAAGAACGTGATGCGCTGATCAGGGATGCCCGCCGGGTGCGCGAATCACTCATCGAAGAGGCCCGGCAGCGCGCCAATGACGAGGCCAACCGCATCATCGACAATGCCCGCGAACGCATCCACTTCGAAAAAATGGAAGCCATTACCGAGCTGAAGAACCAGATTGCCCATTTATCCATTGAGATCGCCGAAAAAGTACTGCAGAATGAACTTTCGCAACCCGAAAGACAGAAAGAGTTTGTGCAGAAGTCGATCGATAAAATGAACCTGAACTAGCTTATGTATAATCCAAGATTAAGCATCCGTTATGCTCAGGCATTATTTGACCTTTCTGCTGAAAGAGGGGAGGTGGAAGCTGCCCGTAAGGATATGGAACTGTTGCTTGCGGTTTGTAACGAAAATGCCGGATTAAGGCAGATGCTGAGCAGCCCGGTGATCAACGCAGATAAAAAGATTTCGGTAATGCGTGCGCTTTTCAGCGATAAGATCAGCAAACTGTCTTTGGCATTTGTCGATATTATCATCCGTAAACGCCGTGAGTCATTGCTGTTTCAGATTGCCGCGAAATTCGGAGAACTTTATCTAGAATACAAAAATATCAAAACAGCCCGCATTACTTCAGCCGTTCCCCTTCAGGAAGATGTGCGCAGTGAGCTTGTGTCACTGCTAGAGGAGCAAACAGGATCACAAATCAGGCTAACGGAAGTAGTTGATGCAGAAATCATCGGCGGGCTGATTGTTAAAATTGAAAACAGTCTGTTTGACGACAGCATCAGGAAAAAACTTCAGAACCTTCGCAAAGAGTTCAGTGTAAATGTTTACACAAGAGAAATTTAATAAAAAGTAAACCAGATGGCAGAAATTAAACCCGCAGAAGTATCTGCAATACTCAGGCAGCAACTTGCCGGATTCAGGTCGGAAGCGGAACTGGATGAAACAGGGACGGTATTACAGGTTGGCGACGGCATCGCCAGGGTATATGGTCTCAACAATGTGCAGGCCGGAGAGTTGATCGAGTTTGAATCGACCGGCATCAAAGGGATTGTGCTTAACCTTGAAGAGGACAATGTAGGGGTGGTAATGCTGGGCGAAGGCAGTGGCATCAATGAGGGCGACCAGGTAAAGCGCACCCGCACCATCGCTTCTATTCCTGTAAGTGAGGGCATGCTCGGCCGTGTGATCAACACGGTGGGTGAGCCTGTCGACGGCAAGGGCCCCATCCTTGGAGAAGTTTATGAGATGCCGCTTGAACGGAAAGCGCCCGGGGTTATTTACCGGCAGCCGGTAAATGAACCGCTTCAAACGGGCATCAAGGCCATTGACGCCATGATTCCCATCGGCCGCGGACAACGCGAGCTGATCATCGGCGACCGCCAGACAGGAAAGACCGCCATTGCCCTCGATACCATCATCAATCAGAAAGAGTTTTTTGATAAAGGGGAGCCTGTTTATTGCATTTATGTGGCCATCGGGCAAAAAGGAAGTTCAGTGGCCGGCATCGTGCAAACCCTTGAGCAAAAAGGAGCCATGCAGTACACGGTGGTGGTGGTAGCCACCGCCAGCGATCCTGCGGCCATGCAGTTTTACGCGCCTTTTGCCGGTGCTGCCATCGGAGAGTATTTCCGCGATACGGGAAGGCCGGCGCTGATTATCTTTGATGACCTTTCGAAACAGGCCGTAGCTTACCGCGAAGTGTCGCTGCTGCTCCGCCGTCCGCCCGGACGCGAAGCCTATCCCGGTGATGTATTCTATCTGCATTCCAGGTTGCTTGAAAGGGCTGCCAAAATCATCTCTTCCGATGAAATCGCCTCAGGCATGAACGATCTGCCTGCCTGCCTGCAGGGAAAAGTAAAAGGGGGAGGTTCCCTGACCGCCCTGCCCATTATTGAGACCCAGGCCGGTGACGTATCAGCCTATATCCCGACCAATGTAATTTCCATCACCGACGGCCAGATCTTTTTGGAAACCAATCTTTTCAATTCCGGGATCAGGCCTGCAATCAACGTGGGGATTTCAGTATCCAGGGTTGGGGGCAGCGCCCAGATTAAACCGATGAAGAAGGTTGCCGGAACCCTGAAACTTGATCAGGCCCAGTATCGTGAACTGGAAGCCTTCGCCAAGTTTGGTTCTGACCTTGATGCAGTAACCAAATCCATACTTGATAAGGGCGCCCGCAATGTGGAAATCCTGAAACAACCTCAGTATTCGCCCATGCCGGTAGAACAGCAGATAGCCATTATTTTCTGCGGCTCCAGAGGGTTGCTTCAGAAGATACCCATGCAGAATGTGCATAATTTTGAAGTTGAATTTCTGCATAAACTGGAAGATCTGCATGCCGGTTTGCTCGAAAAACTGCGAAAAGGCCAGTATACCCCTGAAATTGAACAGGAGCTTGAAACGGTGGCCCTTGAGCTTATCCGCAAGTATGAAGCTAAATAAAACCGACTGAGATGCCCAGCCTGAAAGAAGTCAGAACAAGGATCGCCTCCGTTAAGTCAACGCAGCAGATTACCAGTGCCATGAAGATGGTTGCTGCTTCAAAACTGCGCAAGGCCCAGACCGGTATTCTTCAGCTGAGGCCTTATGCCGGGCAGCAGCAGAAGTTGCTCATGCAATTATCCGCCGGTCAGGGTGATGCACTGTCAGCGTTTAATTTACAGCATGATGCAAACAGGGTTTTGTATGTTGTTTTTACCTCAAACCGGGGCCTTTGCGGGGCATACAATACAAATGTGATCAAACAGGTAAGCAGCCTGCTGCTTACTGCGGCTGACGCACAGGAAGAAGCGGACCTCATTACCATCGGGCGGAAGGCGACCGAGTTTTTTACCAAGATGCCGGTTAATATTGTAGCGTCTTACGACGAACTCTATGATCAGCTGAGTTATCCGAAAAGCGCGGAGGTGGCCGAATCGTTGATTGAGTTATATCTGTCGGGGACTTATGACCGGATAGTATTTGTCTATCACCAGTTTAAAAATGCGGTAGTTCAAAAGCTATTGGTTGAGCAATTTCTGCCGGTTCAAAGCGGAAGCGCTGAATCCGGACATCATGATCAGGAGACGGAGTATATTTTTGACCCATCTCAGAAAGAGATACTGTCCGAACTGATCCCCAGGATTCTGAAGACACAGTTCTTCAAAGCCCTGCTCGACTCATGGGCTTCGGAATTAGGCGCCAGAATGACAGCAATGTCGCAGGCTACCGACAATGCTTCGGAGCTGCTGAAGGAGTTGCGGCTGACCTATAACAAAGCGCGTCAGGCTGCCATCACCAAAGAGATCCTCGAAATTGTCGGTGGTGCTGAAGCTTTAAAAAATGCTTAATTTCGTTGCTGATTTAACGCATAAACGTTAACCCTTAAAAAATACGATTATGATTTCGAAGAAAGTTGAAGATGCCATCAATGTTCAGATTATGAACGAAGAGCATTCATCCCGGATCTACATGGCCATGGCTTCATGGTGCGAAACCAGCGGATACCGCGGCGCTGCCGACTGGCTCTACAAACAGAGCGATGAAGAGCGGATGCATATGCTGAAATTTATCAAATACCTGAACGATCGCGGCGGAAATGCCATCCTTTCGCCCCTTGAGGCCCCGGCTCCGAACTATAAAAACCTGCTTGAAGTTTTTGAGCAGGTGCTGAAACATGAGGAGTTTATCACCGCCGAGATCAACAAATTGTATGAAATTTCCCTGAAGGAAAAGGATTACACCACCGGTAACTTCCTGCAGTGGTACATCAACGAGCAGATTGAAGAGGAAAGCACCGCTCACGGTATCCTCGACAAGATGAAACTGGTTGGCAGCGACAAGGCCGGCATGTTCCACATCGACAAGGACCTTGAAATGCAGGCTGCTGCGAAGGTGATCGACCCGATGGAGTAAGCTTGATTTGCTGAAATAATGTTTTCAAGGCTGTCCGGAAGGGCGGCCTTTACTTTATTGAATCAATGGATGGATTTATTAATTTTGGTGTTGTTTATTTGATTTTGGAATGTCATTAAACCAGAAACTAGTTGTAATGTTAACTTTAGTATGATCAGCAGATCTCTTTTATTTCTTCCTATAATCGTGCTGTTTACGTCATGTATTGTTCAAGGGCTTACAGACGATTATGACAGATTAAATAATGAACAAAAGGAGCGTATCATTGAATTGAAGAGTTTTCAGCAATTACAAAGTGGCTATATCTATAAAATAACAGGAGAACAATTAAGAATGGAACTGAAAAACTACCCCAAATCCTTAGTTTACATCTTCGCAAACGGTTGTTCTTCAGAATTATGCAAGCCTTTATCAAGCTATGAGGAATTTGCCAGGCTTAACGGGTATCAACTTTTTATGATTATGAATGGATTTGCGAACATTGAAGCTACATTAAAACAGTCATATAATGGAGTATTATATGCAATAGATGGCAATGCTTATAATGAGAAAATCAGTTATATATATACCCGCTATTTTGAAAATGAGTTGCTTGGTAAGCCGGTTAAGGAAAAGAACAGAGTTTATTCCGGAAATCTATTTTTCTTCCAGGGAGATGAACTGGTGCAAGTTGAAAGGGTATTACCAACAGAATAAGAAGCCGCTTTGAATGCTAAAAGCAATAATTTTTGTCAAAACGTCTTTCTGCGTAACACGTCAGGAGAATTTATTTTGATTGGCTCTTTTTATCGATTTCCTGACAGAGACTTGCATACCACTGTTCCCCGTACTTTCGTATGAGAGAATCACGGAGGAATTTATAAACCGGTACGTTCAGCCGTTTTCCCAGCTCAAGGGCGGGTTGGCAAACGTGCCACTGGTGGTAGTTCACGGCGTCAAAATCATTGTATTTACTGATCCTTACCGGATAGAGATGACAGGAAACCGGTTTCCGGAATGATGATTTTCCGGCTTCCCAGGCTTTTTCGATGGCACAGGCGGCAATGCCGTCATCCGAAAAAACCACAAAAGCGCATTCCGCTCCGTGGATCAGGGGGGTAACGTAATGCCCGTGGGCGTCGTAATCAAAAACACCGAGTTCCTCCACAATTTCGATCCCCTCCGGCCGCATAAATGGTTTGATGTAATCAATATTGTCTTCCAGTTCCGCTATTTCCGGCTCCTCGAGCGGGGCGCCGGCATCGCCTTCCACACAGCATGCGCCTTTGCAACGCTGAAGGTCGCATACAAAACAGACGTTCGCGAGGTCGTCGGAGTTCAGGGTCGTGTCGATGGCTATCATACTGTTATGATTGTTTTGGTACCCGGTCAGCTTATATCTGCCCGTTTTCTGGTGCTTATTTAACCTCGCTGCCGTTATTTACGGGTGAAACCGGAGCAATGAAACTAAGGCGCCCATTATGATCTTCCGCCATCAGGATCATTCCCTGCGATTCAATGCCTTTCAGGTTCCGGGGGGCAAGGTTCACCAGTATGGTTACCTGCTGCCCGATGATGTTCTCGGGCTCGTAATACTCAGCAATGCCCGAAACCACGGTGCGTTTGTCGATACCGGTGTCGACAGTAAGCTTCAGCAGTTTTTTTGTTTTGGCAACTTTTTCTGCCGCGATGATGGTGCCCGTTCGCAGGTCCACTTTTCCAAAGTCGTCAAATTCAATCACATCCTTTGCGGGACGGGCAACTGCATTGGCGGCTTCATTACTCTTTTTGGTATCCAGAAGCTTCTGAATCTGGGTTTCTATGGCCGCATCTTCAATTTTTTCAAACAGCAGTCCGGGCTGATTCAGCGTATACCCGCCGGGAAGCAAGCTGGCTGAGCCGGCGTCTGCCCACTTCAGCGGTGTGATGTTCAGCATCTGCGTAAGCTTTTCAGCGCTGAAGGGGAGGAAAGGCTCGCACAATACCGAAAGGTTGGCGCAGATCTGCAGGGAGATGTTGAGGGTTGTCCTGACCTTTTCGGGATTCGTTTTGAATACTTTCCAGGGTTCGGTGTCCGTAAGGTATTTATTGCCAAGCCGGGCCAGGTTCATCAGCTCGTTCAGGGCTTCGCGGAAGCGGTAGAGGTCAATGCTGCGGGCAATCCTTTCCGGGAAACCGGCCATTTCGGCCATTACTTCGCGGTCGTAATCCTCCAAAGGTCCCATATCGGGTACCTTTCCTTCAAAGTATTTCTGTGTAAGCACCAGGGTACGGTTAACAAAGTTGCCGAATATGGCCAGCAGCTCGCTGTTGTTACGGGCTTGAAAATCGCGCCAGGTAAAGTCGTTGTCTTTGGTTTCCGGGGCGTTTGCGGTGAGCACATAACGCAGCACATCCTGCTTGCCGGGGAACTCCTCAAGGTACTCGTGCAGCCAGACGGCCCAGTTGCGGGAGGTGGAAATCTTATCGTTTTCGAGATTCAGAAATTCATTGGCCGGCACGTTATCGGGCAAAATGTAGGATCCTTCGGCCTTCAGCATGCCCGGGAATACGATGCAGTGGAAAACGATGTTGTCCTTGCCGATAAAATGAACAAGTTTTGAATCTTCCGATTTCCAGTACGGAACCCAGTCTTTCCCGGTTTGTCCGGCCCATTCGCGGCTCGCCGAGATATAGCCGATGGGCGCGTCGAACCACACGTACAGCACCTTGCCCTCCGCATCCGGAAGCGGAACCTTAACACCCCAGTCGAGGTCACGGGTAACGGCCCGGGGCTGCAGACCGTGGTCGAGCCACGACTTACACTGCCCGTAAACATTGGTTTTCCAGTCATCCCGGTGACCCTCCAGTATCCATTCGCGCATCCACGGCTCGTATTTGTCGAGGGGTAAAAACCAGTGTTTTGTATCCCTCATCACCGGCACGCTGCCGCTGAGGGCTGATTTTGGATTGATAAGGTCGGTGGCGTTCAGCGAAGTGCCGCAGTTCTCGCACTGGTCGCCGTAAGCCCGTTCGAATCCGCAGTGCGGACAGGTGCCGGTTATGTAGCGGTCGGCCAGGAAAGTCTGGTGCTCTTCATCGTAGTATTGTTGAGAAATCTTTTCGATGAATTCGCCTTTATCATAAAGCTTCTTAAAGAATTCCGAGGCTGTTTCGTGATGGATTTGGTTGGAAGTCCGGCTGTATATATCGAAGGAAACGCCAAAATCTTCGAACGACTTTTTGATGATGCCATGGTAGGTATCAACCACCTGCTGGGGCGTCACCCCTTCCTTGCGTGCTTTGATGGTAATGGGCACCCCGTGTTCGTCCGAACCCCCGATAAATAAGACATCCTCCCCCTTCGAACGCAGGTAGCGGGCATAGATATCGGCCGGGACATACACCCCGGCAAGATGTCCGATATGGATGGGCCCGTTGGCATAAGGGAGGGCGGAAGTAATGGTATATCGTTTGAATTTTTTTTCGGATTGCTCGTTCATGGTCAGCCTCTTTTTGATTGCAGGGTGCAAAGATAAACAAATGAACCGGGTTGGTAATTGCTTGTTGATAAGGCTTTGGATCCGTGGTAGAGAAAATGTACGGCGCAATGAACAAGCAGTTAATATTTTTAACCGTAACCCTGACCTGGCGGACTTTTATTAAAATTCAAACATAATACCTTAAAATCTTGCAGGAATCCATCCTGTCCATCCTGTCCATCTCGTCAATCCTGTCTTAATGATCATAAAAGAAAAAAGGCATGCGGTTTAGGCATGCCTTGTATAGGAAAATCAATGTTAATCAGTAGTTTTCCTGTTTCATTTCAAAAAATGCCTGCGGATGTTCGCATGCCGGGCAGTTTTTGAGGGCTTTCCTGCCTTTATAGTGATATCCGCAGTGGCGGCATACCCAGATAATCTCTTCCTCTTTTTCAAAAACCTTGTTTTTATTAAGGTTTTCGAGCAGTTTCAGGTAGCGTTTCTCATGTTCCACCTCAACGCTAGCCACCAGTTTAAAGGTGTTGGCAATTCTTTTGAAGCCTTCCTCCTCGGCTATTTTCGCAAATTCAGGATAGAGCAGGGTCCATTCTTCATTTTCGCCTTCGGCAGCAGCCTCGAGGTTTTCGGAAGTTGAGCCAACCACACCTGCCGGGTAGGCGGCTGTAATCTCGAGCATTCCGCCTTCGAGATACTTAAAGAACATGCGTGAATGCGAGTCTTCCTGATTGGCGGTTTCTTCGAAGAAAGCGGCGATCTGCTCGTAGCCGTCTTCCCGGGCTTTATCGGCAAACAGCCTGTAGCGCCTTGCGGCCTGAGATTCTCCTGCAAATGCCTTCAGCAGGTTTTTTTCTGTCTGTGTTCCTTTGATTGATTTGTCCATGCTATCAATTGTTTAAAATGTTCCCTGTGTATTGATTTATCTGATATTCTTAAATCCAGCCCCTTCCGAGATACAGGTCATATCCACTCCGAAGGGCATCCGATATCTGCTCACTCAGCTGATCATCCATTTTCTTTACGTGGAAGCAGGATTTTCCTTTCAGCAGTTTCAGCAATTCAGGTTTAAAAACTGCTTTCAAATCCTCATCCACATATACCGGCATATAGTAAAAGCCCACATAGTTGCGCTGGATTACGAGTCCGGCAAAATATACGTCGTTCCGTTTCCTGCCTTCAATCACCACCTTCTTTTCTGACCATAGGTCATAGCGTTTCTCTTCGTCCACCCTGGCTTTAACGGAGCCGGTTTCATATGGCTTCATCAGGGATCTCAGATGATTAAAAATCAGCGTCAGGTCGGTTGTTGCTTTCATAAACTATTCCTGCATTTTTCCGGTTATCCGATTCTTAATCCGTTGTCAACCCCGCGTTCGGTCTGCAGCAGCACGACCTCTCCGGCTTCTGTATAAACCCCGAGCACCAGGCATTCGCTCCGGAAAGGACCAATCTGTTTGGGTGGGAAGTTCACCACTGCCACTATCTGTTTACCCGGCAGATCCTCCTGCCTGTAAATGGAAGTGATTTGCGCCGAAGATTTCAGCACGCCGAGCTTCCCGAAATCAATGGTGAGTTTCCAGGCCGGCTTGCGGGCTTCGGGAAATTCCTCAGCCGTAAGTATCGTCCCGGTTCTGATTTCTACCTTTTCAAAATCGTTCCAGCTTATCATAGATTTGTTTGAACAAAAATAGAAAACCATGCTCAATCCCTTGCGCTAAAAGCATTTAGAATGATTCTAAATTTTGAGGATGCGGCCCTTGGGGATTTCCTTTATCTTTGATCTGTAAAACTAAAAAATATGATCACCCCTGCATTTCTGAAGCCCGGAGATAAGATAGGTATTGTGGCCACTGCCCGCAAGGTGTTGCCGGCCGAAATTGAGCCTGCCGTCCGTTGGTTTGAATCACAGGGATTTGTGGTGATTACGGGAAGGAACTTATATGCTTCCGACCGGCAGTTTGCCGGAGCGGATGAACTGCGCAGGGCCGACTTACAGGAGATGCTTGATAATTCTGACGTCAGGGCTGTGGTTTGTGCGAGGGGAGGTTACGGGACTGTAAGGATCATTGATAAGCTTGACTTTTCCGGTTTCCTCAGGGATCCCAAATGGATTGTGGGTTACAGCGACATTACCGTATTGCATTCGCACATTCAGCGGCACTACGGGATAGAAACCCTGCATGCGACCATGCCGTTGAATATTCCGGCGGATGGACCAGTGGGTGAGCCGGCCGAAGCTATGCTGCGCTGTCTTTGCGGCGAAAATCCGGCCTACCGGGTGGAGCCGGAAGCTTTTTCCGTGCCGGGCCATGCCCGGGGCATTGTGGTCGGCGGCAATCTTTCCATCCTCTACAGCCTTTCCGGAACCCCTTCCGATATTGACCCCCGGGATAAAATACTCTTTATCGAGGATCTGGATGAGTACCTTTATCATATCGACCGGATGATGATGAACCTGAAACGAAGCGGCAAACTCGACGGGCTGGCGGGTCTCATTGTTGGTGGCATGACAGAGATGCGCGACAATACCATCCCTTTTGGCAAAAATGCTGAACAGATCATTCATGAAACTGTGGCAGAATATAAATATCCTGTGCTGTTTGGTTTCCCTGCAGGTCATATAAAGGAAAATATGCCGCTCTTACTGGGGCGTGAAGCATTACTGGATGTGTCGGCGGGTATCGGAAGTCTCTCTTTTCAACCGCCCGATCAGCGATCCGCCTCGGGTAAACTGAAGTCACTGTTTAAACCGGCAGTTTTCATACTTGGATTTTTTGCGCTGCTCTATTTGCTTTATGCCCTGTTATTAGGCAATCTTTATTAGTTTTCCAGGAAAAGAAAACCTAACTTTAGCATTGTCTTTCTTGCTATCTTTAAGAGTCCAAGCTTGAAATATTAAAGCAGTATCAATTTAATAAACAGGATATTTCCGGAAGCAATCAGCAGCTTGCCGCAGAGCCTGACTTTATAATGTTCTATTCTTATACATACAGGAAAACATATGGCAGAGCATAATGACCTTGGCAGGGCAGGGGAGGAGATTGCCGCAAAACACCTGCGGGATCATGGGTATACCATCCGCGATACCAACTGGAGATTCGGGAAAGATGAAATAGACATCATCGCCGAAACAGATAACTACCTGGTGGTGGTGGAAGTAAAAACGCGGACATCCAACTACTTCGGTGAGCCTGAAGTGTTTGTTAATTCAGCCAAGCAGCGCTTTCTTGTGCGCGCCACCCAGGCATATATTGAGAAGAACAATATACAAAAAGAAGCCCGCTTCGATATCATTTCAGTGATCCTGAACAATACCACAAAGCGGGTTCATCACATCGAAGATGCCTTCTATCCGGTTCTGTAGTTTTTAAGATGATTTGAATACAAAAAGCGGTTTATTGATTCTTCCCAGAACCATTTTTGTGATACTAGGCGTAAACAACTTTGCCAGCAGTCCGCGGTTATGGTTGGTGAGGGCGATTACATCTATCGACTGGTTGCGCATATAGGTTTCCAGTCCGTTGATGATATCATCGCTGACAACGATCTCGTATTTTACCGGATATTTAGGGTATTCCTTTTCCATAAAATATTCCAGGCTGTCCATTTTTACTTTTTGCCATGATTTGCGGAGGCCGATGCTGACGTGCACACAGAAAAGGGCAGTATCAAAAGGGTGCAGCAGGTTGATCAGCCGGCTCATATTCAGGTGGTCCGACTCGTCAAAATCAGTAGCATAAAGCACATTTTTCAGATTCTCGATACTGGTATACCGGCAGTTTTCGGGAATCGCCAGCACTGGTGCGGCGGTTTTTTCTATCACCTTTGCTGTTACGCTGCCCAGAAATCCACCGGTTTGATGACCGATACCCCTGGTGCCAATCACGATAAGGCCGGGTTTATACTTGCGGCTTTTCGCAATGATCTCATCTGCAGCAATCCCGTTGGTGAGTGAATAGGTTATCCGGGTATCCGATTTCTTTTTCTTCGCTTTGGCTTTCAGCTCCTTTGCCAGGTTTACCAACTGATGCCGGGCATTTTGTTCGGCTTCGTGCAGGTAATTGACCAGATTTACCTGGTAGGCATGGCTGGTATCAAAGGGGGCGATATCAATCACCGGATTGTAATAAACATGTAAAAGTTTGATCTCAGCTTTGAGCCTGGCAGCAAGACCAAGGGCAAAACTGCATGCCTTCAGCGAAGCATCGGAGAAGTCAACGGGCACAAGTATCTTTCTGACGCTGCGCAGCGATTTAACTGCTGCTTCTTTTTGGATTCCGTGTTCTGCCTTCGATTTTTCAATAAGACGTAATGCTTTCTCAACATCCGATTTTTTTACCCTGATTTCCACGCCTGATGAAAATGCGCCCTGAAGCAGGTTCTGGTGCGACAGGAAACATTCAATACCTTCTGCAGCAAGCCTGGATTGCAAGAGTAGTGCCCTGGAATTCGAATGACGGGCGATGACTAAGATTTTTTCTTCCTGCGGTTCCATAATGCTAAATTTTTGCTGGTTTGAGGAGAATATTTATGCAGAAATATTCTCTGTAAATGTCGTTTTACGAATATACGAAAAAAAACAATCAGCTGCGTATTTTCGCTTGAAAAGATTTGTAGCCTGCAGGAATACAAGGAGAGTGAAGGGGGACAAATTCTTTGAAAATCAGTATTTTTATATTTCATGTGCATGTGATAATCTTCGCTAACTTTGCAGGCTAAATTTTATTCAATGAGTGCAATGAAAAGGATTCCCGGTGAGAATGATCCGGGAAAGCGCAGGAAACCCGTCGGAGACCGTCCCGGTAAGGGAAGCAGCACCCGGAAGCCGGCTTTCGGTGGCAAGCGCGGAAATAAGGATGCTGAGCATTCAGGAGATACGGCAAACGCGGATGACAAAACCTTCAGGAGCCGCAAGCCTTATGAGAAAAGACACGGAGGACCGGATGCCCCCCGGTTTTCAGATAGCAGAAAAGGAGATAGACCATCCCGCCCCCGGAAACGCGATGAGGAATCCGGAGCGCCCCGTGAAAAGAGATCCTTTGATCGCCCATCCGGTGAATATCCTGATAGAAGCCGCAAACCTTCTGAAAATAGACTGCACAGTGCTGATGCTCCGAGGTTTTCAAAAGACACCCATGAGGGAAAACCGTTCCGTCCCCGAAAGCGCGACGAGGAATCCGGAACTCCCCGTGAACGGAGATCCTTTGATCGCCCATCCGGCGATTATCCTGACAAAGACAGGAAACCTTACAAAAGCAGGCATGAAGATACTGACCCCCCGCGGCCTTATAAAAAGCGGTTGGAAAAGGGGAGCGGGGAACCGTTCAGCCCCCGTGAACGTACTTCTGACAGCAGGAAAACTTCCGCAGGGGATAACACCCGGAAAAGGGATGACCGTGAGTTTAAGCCGGAAAGAAAGTTTGGCAACAGGGATACAGGATCAAAGCGGCCTTCATTTAAAAAACGTGAAAGTGACGAAGCTTCACCAAAATCCGGAGGATTCCGCCGGGATAAAGCAGCCTCACCGGATAAGCACGTCAGAGGAAAACGCGGCTTTGGCGAGGATGGTACCATACGGCTCAATAAGTATCTTGCCAATGCCGGCATCTGCTCCCGCAGGGAAGCCGATACCCTGATTGAATCCGGAGCTGTTTCGGTGAACGGCAAGGTGGTAACTCTGCTGGGCACCCGCATTTCGAGAGAAGACCAGGTGCAGTTCGGAGGGGAAACCCTGAGTATGGAGAAGAAGGTGTACCTGTTGCTGAATAAACCCAAAGGCTATATTACTACCGTGGATGATCCGCAGGACAGAAATACCGTGATGATGCTGGTGAAGGATGCCTGCCGCGAAAGAATTTATCCGGTTGGCCGTCTCGATCGCAATACTACGGGCCTGCTACTGTTTACCAACGATGGGGATGTTGCCAAAAAGCTTACCCATCCCGGACACAAAGTCCGTAAAGTTTATCATGTTGAGCTGAACAAGGGCCTGAGTAAAGCGGATATGATTCAGTTATCCGAGGGCATTGAACTGGAAGACGGTATGATGGCTGTGGATGAAATTGCCTATACCGGGAAAAACGATGACAAAAAGAATATAGGCGTTGTGATTCACTCCGGAAAGAACAGGGTGGTCAGGCGATTGTTCGAAGCGCTTGATTATGAAGTGGTAAAACTCGACCGGGTGGCATTTGCCAACCTTACCAAAAAGGACCTGCCGCGTGGCCGGTGGCGTTTTCTTGAACAACAGGAGATCAATATGCTGATGATGATCTGAAATTCTTAGTAAGTGAAATTTAAAAGCTGCCACATACGGGCAGTTTTTTTTTTGAACTACACTGAATAATTAACCATTTCCGGTGATCCTTCTACCTGCAAAATCATGGATTTGGACCGGCCCGATACAGACAGCCGCTGCCAGATGTACGCATAATCCAGATAGGTGATTTCTCCATCCTACGTATAAATACCCATGCGCTGCAGGCCGCGTCAGACCTAAAAAGTAGTATTAAACCGTATTGCGCAGTCATGTTCCACGGAATAATTTTGTACCGTTAAGTTCTGTGTATCTGAATGCAAAAGTTAATTGTTTCGGAGATCAATCAAGGGGTTCTTTTAAAGCACTGATAATCAAAGGACAATCGAATGAAAAGCTGCAAGCACGCATCTGGGGGGATGGGTCGGGAGCAGAAGGATACAGGAAACATCGAACCTGCCACCCAGGCAGTATAAATGGGGAAAACAAAGAAATATCAAAATACCTAGTTATGAAAACATCTACCAACGGCCACAGGGCTGGTGTATTAATGACAGCAGCATTCGCCCTGTTTACAGTTTTATCTGTAACCGCTCAGTTTGGAACGCAGGAATCCATTGTTCCTAACCGGATTCCGCCTGCTGATATCCCGGGGATATCAGGTGACGGAGGAAATTCTTCGCAAAGGGCTCCTTCAGGCTCCATTTCAGTGGCTGAAAACGCTACCTATAATGCGATGATTCCTCAGCAGTTGGTTCAGAATGTGCTGGTGACAGGATGTTTGCAGGCTGAAAATATCAGATTTGGTTATTATAACCGCAATAATGGAAACTGGACAAATCACACCTGGAACAGTACCCCCGGGAACCGGATGCTTGGTTACTTTGAAAGGGCCACTTCCGGTTTTGCACTGGAAGAAGGGCTTGTTTTATCTACCGGGCGGATAAGTTCGGCCATGGGGCCCAACAACAATGCAGGCCGCAGCGATCAGATGGTCTCCAATGCCTCTGACCCTGACCTTGCCACTATTTCGGGCAGAACCATGTATGATGCAGCCGTTCTTGAATTTGACTTTATTCCAGCCGGGAATACAGTAGAGTTCAAGTATGTTTTTGCTTCCGAAGAGTACCTGGAGTATGTTCATACTAACTTCAACGATGCTTTCGGATTTTTCCTCAGCGGTCCCGGCATCTCCGGACCCTATTCAAATAATGCAATCAATCTCGCAACTCTCCCGAACGGAGAAGATGTAACCATTAATACCATCCACCCTGCAGGTGTAAATACCAACGGTCAGTCTTATCCTGCCCATAATGCTGAGTACTACATTGACAATCCTTCAGGGTCCCTTACCATGCAGTTTGATGGTTATACTGTTGAGTTGACCGCAACGTATCCTGTTACCCCCTGTGCTACTTACCGCATCAAAATGGCCATTGCCGACGCCTCTGACCAGCAGTATGATGCCGCGGTATTTCTTGGTGCCAGAAGTTTCAATGCCGAAACACTTTCATTGACCCACTTCGGTAACGGAATCCAGAATAACAATAATATATTTGAAGGTTGTACCAACAACAGGCTTGTTGTCACCCGGATGACTACTGATCTTACTGAAGACTATCATGTAGATCTTATTCTTGCCGGCTCTGCTATTAATGGTTCCGATATTCTTACTTCGGGCGGACAGCCATTTCCGACACAGATTGTGATTCCTGCAGGACAGGCTTCTTATGAAATTCCCTATTATGCTGTGAATGATGGTACGGGTGATAATGCTGAAACCTTTATTGTCAGGGTCAGAAATTCCTGCCCCTGTGATGAAAATATCTCTTATGTTGAAGAAGTCATCAACATTTACGAACAGGTAACCATAGCTTCTGTCTCTGCTACCAATGCACAGTGTGCAGGTCAGAGCAATGGTGTTATTACGATCAATGCTACCGGAGGTTCCGGAAGTTATCAGTATTCCATTAATAACGGAACAACCTGGCAGTCATCAAATACATTTACCGGATTGTCAGCAGGATCCTATACGGTTCTTGTAAGAGATCCGGGAAGCTGCTACGAACCGGTTTCCGCTGCAGCCACCATTGGTGAGCCTCAGCCGATTGTTGCCAATGCCGGAAGCGATGTTTCCATTTGTTCTGGTACCAGCACCCAGCTGAACGGAACAGGCGGCGTATTATACTCATGGAGCCCTGCCACCGGACTGAGCAATCCTTCTATTGCAAATCCTGTTGCATCTCCGGCTGTCACCACCACCTACACCCTGACAGTAACCAATGCATCCGGACAGTGTGCTTCAACTGATCAGGTAATTGTTACGGTTAACCCTTCACCGGTTATAACAGTTAATCCAGCAGAAGTCGAAGTTTGCCGCGGAACTGAAGTGACCATTACTGCTTCGGGCGCAGCCTCGTATGTTTGGAATCCGGGTGGAGCAACCAGCGCATCCATTACAGTGAGTCCGGTTTCGAATACCTCATATACAGTTACAGGTACTGCAGCCAATGGTTGTACAGGAACTGCTTCTTCACTGGTGATCGTTAAGGCTACACCCAACAATGTCAGTGCAGGTCCTGATGCAGGCATAGGTCTGTGCGAAACACATCAGCTGCAGGGTTCAGCAACCGGATCAGGGACATTGCTCTATACATGGGCTCCCGCAACCGGACTGAGCAATGCCAATATTGCCAATCCCGTTTTCACTCCTTCGACATCCGGAACCTTTACTTTTACACTTACAGTCACCAATCAGGCAAGCGGTTGTTCCGTATCGGATGAAATGAGTATTGAAGTTGCTGAGCCCCTGTCTGTAACTTCTGTGGTGAATAACAATTCATGCACCACCGTTGCTGACGGGTCCATCAATATTACCGTTACCGGAGGATCAGCTCCTTATACTTACAGCTGGACCGGTCCTAATGGTTATACTGCCGGAACCGAAGATCTGTCAAACATCGTAGCCGGAACCTACTCAGTTCTGGTTACTGATGCGGATGGATGTACGTTCAACGGTAACTATACAGTAGGTACAGTTCCCGATACCACTCCGCCAACAGCAAGTAACCCTGCCGATATCGTTCTTTCAGGATGCAACGGCACATTCCCCGACCCTGATATTCTGGTTGTTACGGATGAAGACGATAATTGCGAAACTCCGGTTGTGGCATGGGTAAGCGATGGCTCGCCTGTACTTGACGGATGTATTGAAACCATTGTAAGAACATACAGTGTTACCGATGGTTCCGGTAATTCAATCAACGTATACCAGAATCTGGTCAGAACCGTTGACACTGAAGCTCCGGTAAT
>DJGZ01000080.1:112939-175521 GCA_002433025.1 Bacteroidales bacterium UBA5833 | reverse complement strand
CCTCCGGAGTCATAATTATTGATTCTGATTAATGCGAATGACCCCGGCGGGTTCAAATGTCAATAGATAGACGAGGGTCAGAAGATTACCGACCCCGGAGGGGTCGTATGTTTATAGAAACACGAAATGCAATAATATCAGCGACCCCAGCGGGGTCGTATGTTTATCATCATAAGTTGGTGGCAAGTATTTACAGATTCATTCATCTGAAAATCGGGATCAGCGTGAAGTAACCTTACTTTTTAAACCCGACTTTTAACCGGACAATAGCGACACCTTTGATATTCCTGCGTAGCATCTATATGCCGTACGAACAAAAAAAGTCCCGCAATGGTTAATGCTGTAATCTTTATTTGTACTTTTAATTCCGGACAGAATTATCCGTTCAAAACAGCCGGCATCCTGACCGCATGCCCGGCGGAGAAATTTATCCAACTCAAAAAACAATCCTCAATGTTTAAATCCGGATTTACCTTATTCCTGACCGCGCTGACACTGCTGATTACCGGGCATCCTGCAATTGCTCAAAAAAACGATCCTGCTCCTAAGAAAAGTGAAACCATCCGTTGGATCAGCTTCGAAGAAGCCATGAAGCTGAATAAAAAGAAGCCGAAAATGGTGTTTGTTGACATTTACACCGACTGGTGCGGCTGGTGCAAAAAGATGGATGCAGAAACGTTTTCGGACCCTGAAATTGCGGCCTATATCAACAAAAGGTTTTACGCGGTCAAGTTTAACGCCGAGCAAAAGGAAGCCGTAATTTTCAAAGAGCAGGAATTTATCAATCCCAATCCTGAAAAGTCGCGGTCGACGCATAAGCTTGCCCTCGCCCTGCTGAAAAATGAAAAACTTTACCCCTCCTATGTTATTCTGGACAAATCCAGCGACTGGACCTTCAAGCTGAAAGGTTACCTGGCGGCCGGTGATCTGTTGCCCGTTCTGAAGTTTTACGGGGAGGAACATTACAAAAAGATGAGCTGGGGCGAGTATTCACAATCAAAGCCAAAGTGATTTATGGTAATCCCCGAAACTTTCAAAGCCATCCGGGCTGAGGAGAATTCTTCAGGCAGCATAGAGCCTGTGCTGAAAGAAGTGACCCTGGATTCCATGCCTGTTCACGAAGTGCTGATCAGGGTGGAATATTCATCATTAAACTATAAAGATGCGCTTTCGGCCACCGGGAACCGCGGGGTTACCCGCAATTATCCCCACACGCCCGGTATTGACGCCTGCGGCACCGTGGTTTATTCTGCGGATCAGGCTTTCAAAAAAGGGGACCTGGTAATGGTATGCGGCTATGACCTGGGCATGAATACGCCCGGGGGCTTCGGTCAGTACATACAGGTACCTGCAGCCTGGGTGATGCCCCTTCCGGAGGGCCTGAGTATGCGCGAGAGCATGATGCTGGGTACGGCCGGCTTCACCGCCGCACTGGCATTGTATAAAATGGAAATGAACGGACAAAAGCCCGGCAATGGTCCGGTGCTGGTAACCGGGGCAGGCGGAGGACTCGGGAGCCTGGCCATAAATATACTGTCCAGGTCAGGCTATCAGATAATTGCGGCCACGGGCAAGACTTCGGAGCAGGAATATTTTAAGACAATCGGCGCTACGCAGGTCATTGACAGGGAACAGGTGAACGACCAAAGCGGCAAACTCCTCCTCTGTCAGCGCTGGGCAGGGGTTATTGATACGGTGGGCGGCAACATCCTTTCCACGGCCATCAGGGCGTGTCAGACCCACGGCAATGTGGCTGTGTGCGGCAACGCAGCTTCATTCGAATTGCCTGTTAATGTTTATCCGTTTATCCTTAACGGGGTGAACCTGCTGGGCATTGATTCGGCCACCTGCCCCATGGAGCTCAGAAAAAAAGTCTGGAATAAACTGGCTGACGATTGGCGTCCGGATGCGCTGGATATTATCAGCCATGAAATCAGCCTCGACCGGCTGCCCGAACACATTCATCTGCTGCTCAGCGGAAAAATCAGGGGCCGGGTGTACGTTAACTTAAAAGATTGATTAACTTTACGGTGAATCATTGTCATTTCAAATCATTTTGCCATGAAAAAATTCAGGATAATCCCGTTAATTCTGCTTTTACTGGCTTCGGCCTGTTGCAGGAACGAGCAACCCGTATGCGATGTTGCCGCTGAAAAAAGTGCGATTAAACTGGCGCTTCAGAAATATGTAATCGCAAACGAAGCAAAGAATATTTCCATGATTGAAGAATTGTGGGCCAATGATTCAGCCGTTCTCAGCCTGGGCACCGACAGGCGTGATATCATCAGGGGATTTGAGGCCGTCAGACAAACCTTCGCTTCACAGTTCGAAAGATTCGAGGATACCTTTATCGCTGCACGTGACCTTGACATATACGTGCATCCATCATGCGAAACAGGCTGGTTTTCCGAAATACTGCAATACAATTATACCATAGGCGATAAATCCTACGAATACGGCGACCTCCGCTTCTCCGGGTTCCTCGAAAAAAGAGACGGAAAATGGGTGATCATTCATACCCACTTATCCGCCCCTGCCGATAATAACATCAGGAAATAGAAAATCCCCTGCCAGTTGCGCTGATTTGCCTGACGCAATCTCAGTGCTTATGCCCTGAATGATCATGTTGTTGATCTTCAGGCTTTTTGCAGCAATCAGGCAGATTGCTGTATGCTTTCGGATCAGCAGCTACATCGTCGGCATCATAACCCGCCTTGGAGATGGCCTCCCTGATCTTTTCAGGCGTTGTCCTGGCGGTTTTATAAACCACGGTAACAATATCCGTTTCCAGGTCAAGCGTTGCTTTTACAACGCCCTTTTCGAAGGCCAGCGTGCGTTCGATGGTTTCCTTACACATACTGCACTGGGATGAAACCTTGATTTCTATCTGCGTGTTTTTCGGTTCCTGCGCAGCAACAAAACCCGAGATCAACGTTGCCAGCACAACCATCAACACCTTGCTGAAATTTTTCTGTGTTTTCATTGTTTCAGTTTTTAGTCGGTCAAACAACCGCGTTTAAAAATTTATTTAATGCTGTACCTGATGCCGGCGTAAAACATCCTGCCGAGAATAGGACCCCATATCATGCCTGCATCAAAACCAGTTTCAAAAGGACTATCCGCCTGCAGTACAGGATGATGCTGCATGAAATTGGTAAGATTCTCCACCCCCAGGTAGGCATCCCACTTTTTGAATTTCCGGGTAATCTGGGTATGAATGGTTATATAATCCGGAGAATAAGCTCCGTACCCCGCATGTTCCAGGTGCGGCACGCCCAGCGGCAGACGGGTGCGCCCGTTATACTGACCGGTAAAATCAAATTTCCACTTCTCAAAACGGGTTGCATAAGACAAAGTCAGGAGTCCCTTATGACGGCTCACCAGCGGCCGTTCGCGCAGTTCGCCGGCGGTGGTGACCCTTACATCATTCAGCCTGTAAGCCGCGGTTACATCAAAGCCTTCGAACAATGCAGCCTCTGCGTTCACCTGAAAACTATTGGAATAGGAAGTGCCATCGAGGTTGTAAAGTACAATCCTGTCATACGACTGGTCCAGGTCAATGATTACCTGGTTGACAAAATCTGTCCGGTAAAAATCGGCCGACAGTACCAGGTCACGCTTCTCGCTGAGTGCAATGGTCTGCGTAAGGTTTAATCCGTAATTCCAGGCTTCTTCCATCCTGAAATCCTCCCTGAAAACGAGTTGCCGCGCACTTACAAGCATGCCGGTATTCTCAGCCAGCACGGATGCGCTGCGGTATCCTTTGCCTGCAGAGCCGCGGAGCACGGTTTTCTCAAACAAGTTCACCTTAAAGTGAAAACGGGGAGTCACCAATGTGCCGTACCTGTTATGATGATCCACGCGCAAACCGGCTATAATGCTTAGTTTTTCGCTTGGATTATAGGTGTACTGAGCAAAAATACCCGGCACAGATTCGAGCCGGTCGAAGGTTGAATCCGCGAAGGCCTCATCGTAATCGTCGTACATCAGGCTCACGCCGGCATTATATATGTGCGCTTCGTTGCCGATCTGCGACTGGAAGATGGCATTGCCATAGAAGCCCAGCTGACGGGCATTGTATTCGTTGCGCCCAAACACCGACTCCTGCTCATGATATAAACCACTGAATATCAGTCCAAGGCTCGTATTCGGAAGGTTCCGGAATACAAAACCGGTTTTATCATAGAGCTGTGCACGGCGGGTTACAAGCTTCATCACATAATTTCCGTTCTGAACGGCCTCATCGCTGCTGAGTTTTGTCAGTTGCCCCCCGTCGCGCTCATCATAGAGGAAGTTAAATCCGAACTTGGATTCTGTAATTCCGTGTTTTTCATAGCTCCAGCGGTTCGATACATTCACATGCCTGGACAAGGGCTGGTCCAGAAACCCGTCGTCATTCATATCAATGCGGCTCATCTGAGAAGAGGCATGGGCCAGCACCATGGTACTGAGCGCATCATCTTTCAGCACATGCGCAGCATGGGCATTGACTTCGGCCCGTCCTTCGTTGTTGGCATATACATTCAGGAAAAACTTTTCTGAATCCCAGGGCTTTTTTATTTCTGCATTGATCTGCCCGGTGGTTGACTCATAGCCGTTCACTACCGATGAAGTGCCCTTCGAAATCTGTATGGACTCCATCCACGTTCCCGGAATATAGGTAAGGCCAAAAGCAGAACCGAGGCCCCGGGTAAAGGGGATATTCTCGACCATCAGCTGGCTGTAGATTCCTGCCAGGCCAAGCATCTGTATCTGCCTGGCGCCGGTCACTGCATCCGAAAAGCCTACATCCACGGTGGCATTGTTTTCAAAACTCTCGGAAAGGTTGCAGCAGGCAAGTTTCTGCAATCCGGCAGTGGTTATCACCTCAGTTTTAATTGGCCTGATGGAAGAGATAAAGCTTCCGGCCATACGTTCCCTGATCTCAACTTCTGCCAGTTCGGCGCCTTTCTTCAGACTGATCTGTACCGAATTTCTGCCAGGCTCAACCAGCAGCGTATCATTCAGGTATCCCACAAAACTCACCACAAGCTTTGCAGGGCCCGCAAACTTCCTCTCCAGGCTGAATCTTCCGTTCTCATCGGCCACAGTCCCTTCCTGCGTACCTGACCAATAGACATTGGCATAGGGCAGCGGAACTGGTTTACCTTCCGTTTCGCTGGCAGTAACCCTCCCGTTAACTGGCTTCTGGCCGAATGCCAGGCTTGCATGCAATAGCAGTGCGGTCAGCACTGCAGTTATAATAGTTTTCATGAAATTCGTTTCTTCGTTTTCGTTTAGTTTTTATAGCAATATTCAGGCAGGAGCACCGGAACAGAGGTTCCGGGCAGCAATAAGCCACCGCTATAAACGAAGGGAAGAAACAATAAGCCAGGTATCAGTGCCGGGCGGATCGGGAGCGTCAAGTGAACGCAATGGCAATGAAACGGCTGTCGGGATTGAAGATCCGGGAAGTCCGGATAGTTCAATTTCAGTAATATCTTTTTGAAAGAAGAATCCGGAAGCAGACAGGTAATTATCGATGATTTTAACGTAGATTGTGCCATCTTCGCAGCACGCCTGTTTCGAAAAATGGGCCGCATGGGAACAACGCCCGTCAGCAGCTGATGCCAGCTCGCATAAATCCTGAGCAGGACTCATGAAAAGGCTTTGCTGATGACTGCAGCAGGAGTTGGATCCGTCAATGCTGAGTTCAAGGGTACCCATGGCACGGCAATGGTGCATAAAAACAAGCATGCCGGATGCCGGAACCAGGAAGGCTGCCAGCATAAGCAATATGATCGTTTTTTTCAGGTACTGAATCATTACATTTCTTCTCCGGATGCAAAAATAATAAATGAAGTCCCGCCTGCAGAAAGTTTATGAAAAATTTAACATCTGCTCCGGCCACAAGGATTGATTATAATCCTTTATTATCAGTGTAAACGGCATAAAAAAAGGCCGGATAAACCAGCCTTTTCCGGGTGAATGATGGGATTCGAACCCACGACCCTCAGAACCACAATCTGATGCTCTAACCGACTGAGCTACACTCACCGTTTTACAAAAGTGGGGCAAAAGTAATACTTTTTCCTTATTCACGATACTTTTTGCAAAGATTTTTTCGATATCTCAGCGGGCACAGGCATTTCTTGCTAAATTTGCATGAAACCAAAACAGAGGCTATTATTCCGGAATATGACAGATATTATTGATTACAAGATTATTGGCGACGACATGCAACTCGTGGAGGTTGAACTTGACCCCATGGAAGGGGTACGCGCCGAGGCGGGGGCCATGACCTATATGGACGATGGCATTGAGATGCAGACCGGTACAGGCGGCGGGCTTTTCAAAGGTTTCAAGCGTATGCTTACCGGCGACGGCTTCTTTATCACCACCTTTCTCAATAACAGCAGCATTAAGAAAAAAATTGCATTCGGTGCACCTTACCCGGGCAAAATTATTCCGGTTGACCTTGACAGACTTGGCGGTGAATTTCTGTGCCAGAAAGATGCGTTCCTATGCGCAGCCAGAGGTATTGACATCGACATCGCCTTCACAAAAAAAATCGGCGCCGGCCTTTTCGGAGGCGAGGGATTTATCCTGCAGCGGCTTTCAGGCAACGGCCTTGCATTTATTCATGCCGGCGGCACCATTGTAAGCAGGGTATTGCAGCCCGGAGAGGTATTACATGTTGACACCGGGTGCCTGGTGGCTTTCCACCCTTCGGTAAACTATGACATCCGGTTTATCGGTGGTTTCAAGAATGCGCTGTTTGGTGGCGAAGGATTGTTCCTTGTAAAACTCACCGGTCCCGGGCTGGTTTACCTGCAAAGCCTGCCCTTCTCGCGCCTGGCCGACAGAATTGTAACCGCATCACGCGTTAACCGCGAAGAAAGCCGGGGCATAGGCGGTATCGGCGGATCAATTATCGGCGGTATACTGGGAGGCGACAAGTCATATTAACAGCGTTGCGGACCTAATTCATTGCCGTGAAACTTTTTCCACGACATCCGTCAAAACTGCCCGAAGGCCCGCTGTCGCGGAAAGCGCTGCAGAACCTTTTCAGAAACAACACGGCAGTGATTTCCGCTGGAATCATTGTTGCCGCTGTCTTAACCGCTTTACTGGGATATCTTATCACCCCCGACAGCAGCCCGTTTGCCAATGAACAACACCTGGAAATCGCTGCACAAAAACCCGGATTTTCCGTTTCAATGCTGAAGATCACCGGTAACGAACCTGAATCTCATTGCCCGCTGACAGAAAGATGGCTTTTCGGGTGTAAGAACGCTTACAGTTACATCCCGTTCAATGATTACCGCTTCGAAAACGGAAAAATCATCCTGTCGGCCTGCGACAGATCAGGAGACACTGATTTAATTACATACGAGTATTTAATTCAGGATGTGCTTTACGCCCTGCCTTCGAAGGACGGACATTTATCATTCAGCGCCGGGTCGCCTGATCTGCGTGGAGCCATAATCGGAGATGACATCCCGGCCATGCAGCATGATATCATCCGGCATCATATCATTACCAGGCATTACCTGTTGGGCACCGATCACTTTGGCAGGGATATGCTGAGCCAGTTGCTTATCGGAACAAGGGTCAGTTTGTCCGTCGGGCTTATCTCTGTGTTGATATCCCTGCTGCTGGGCATTCTGCTGGGCGCCCTCGCCGGATTTTTCAGGGGATGGGTTGACGATCTTATCATTTGGTTTATCAACGTTATATGGTCAATTCCCACCATACTGCTGGTGATCGCCATCACGTTTGTGCTGGGTAAGGGATTCTGGCAGGTTTTTATTGCAGTCGGATTAACGATGTGGGTGGAGGTGGCACGGGTAGTCAGGGGGCAGATCCTCAGCCTGAGGGAAAAAGAGTTCGTTGAAGCCGCGCGCGCCCTTGGGTTCACCAACGGCCGGATCATTACCCGGCATATTCTGCCCAATGCCATGGGCCCCGTAATTGTGATATCGGCGGCCAATTTTGCTTCGGCCATCCTGATTGAAGCCGGGCTTAGTTTCCTGGGCATTGGCGTTCAGCCGCCCATGCCATCGTGGGGAACGATGATCAGGGAAAATTATTCATACATCATTCTCGATAATCCATGGCTTGCCATTCTTCCGGGAATGTGCATCATGCTGCTGGTACTTGCTTTTATGCTTATCGGAAACGGATTGCGCGATGCCCTGGATGTAAAAACCACAACATCAGTTTAATACTGCTGCAGGTATTCCAGGTTGCCGCAGCCGTATTTTTTGTTGAAGTTCCTGCAGTTGCCCCTTTCAAACTGTAGTTTGACCATAATATAAAGGTCAAGCCCCTTGAAGTCATTCATCCCGAAAAAGCCGCCCAGCTTGTCGGTGCCTATGATGAACCTGTAGAAGCGGGCACTCAGCCCCAGGCGGGGGTAACGGTAATTATAAAGGGTAAAAGGAACGGCAAGTTCAAAAAAGCGGCTTTCATAACGGGGCGTTACCGAGAGTTGCGAGGGCCTTACCACCGCAGCGTCCTGCAAAATCAAAGGATGGACCAGCGAGCTGTTGACATAAAACTCATTGACGACCTTGAAATCCGCCTGCAGACTGACAGCCGTGGGAAGTGAAACGGAAAAACTGCTTTCATCGATCAGCCGGGTCGAATCCCCGGAGAACTCATAACTGATCGTTCTGAACAAATCGTTGAGCGAAATGTAATCATGATCCCGTACATCGTACCAGTTGGCTGAAGCATCCTGCATCTCCATCCATTGGGTATTCTTTCGGAATGTAACCCTTCCCAGGTCGAGCAACGATACCCCTAAACGGAACAGATATGGCTGGTAAGGAATTTCGCAGGGCGCAGAGTATAACTTGGTAGAGTGACCCTGCATCTTTTTCTGATAGGTTACTCCCAGATCAACACCAAACCCGCTGCCCTGGATCAGGTTACCGGGAAGCAAAACATCATTGTTATTATAGTCAACCGGAAGGGACATCCCCAATGATCCGTTAACGTTGTAAACTATGATGGTATCGGAGTTGGGGATTACATAATCAATATTGTCAGCATAGCCGTAAGCCCCTCCGGTTCCGAACAACCCTTTCAGGGTAATACCGGCAGTCCAGTGTTCGCGGTTACGCCGGTGAATGATGGTTGAATAGGTTCCCGAAACTTCAGCAAAAGCCATGGCAGCAGCCCTGAAATCGTTATTATTGATGTAATTGATCCGCTGCTGCGGATAATAGTCCAGCCCTTCAACGGCAAACTTGGCCAGGTCATAAGGGATCCGGTGTCCCGAAGCAAGCACCCTGTACCCTGTGGAAATTCCAAATGCCTGACTCCCAAGCGCGAACATGGCTGAAGGCCCTATAATCCTTACCTGGGAGAATGCATTTTTATGATCAGTATTGTACAAATCGTAAAAATTTCTAGAATCGCCCGAGACCTCTTCAATATGTTCAGGAAAAACGGGATCCGACTCCAGAAAACGACCAAACCGGTATTCATCCTTTGCCAGGAATATATAGTTGTTATCCACATTCAGATGAAGACCCATCAGGTTTATATCTAGATAAAGCCTGGAATTGAGAATGGAAGTGGGATTAATCAGACTGCCCGTTATACCTGAATAATTACTGTGTACAAACCCATTCATTTCCTGGGCATGAGCAGATCCGGAGAATGCCATTATTACAGGCAGAAGCAACAGCGAAAGACTTAGTCTGAGCACCTGATGAAGTTATTGTAACAGCACATAATCCCTGATAGTGCCGGTTAGTAAAAACGAATGCCAAAGTTATAACAATTGGCATAACATCAAATCAAAATCCCCTGATTTTAACAGTTCCCGAATTAACGCTCTACCGGTATAAATATTATTCAACATGATAAATACATACTTCTGTGCGAAGCGGCATGCAATGCAGAACCTGAAAGTTCATCTGCATCTGACAAAAAATGCATTTCTGAACACCGCATCATAATGAAATATCAAAGGCCAGATACCCTTTTCAGCAACCATTACTCAAAAAGGTACAAACTCTTTGCCACTAGCAGTCTTCCGGTCATTTTTCAACCACGCCCGGAAATATTCAATTTCCGACATGTCAGAAAAATTTATTAACATTGCAGAGAATTTGCAGCAGTTACAGGTTTATGGTGAGTGCAAAAGTCAAAAAATAACAGTTTTATATGAACAAGAATGTAATACTTTGGATCGCTGCCCTGATTTTTACACTTGGTTCTGCCTATTATCAGCGCACCACGGGGCCTACTTACCCCATCAGGGGAAAAGTTCAGATCGGCAGTGAAACGATCAAATATAAACTGATACGTACATACGGAGGACCTGATAATGCCGAAATCAGTTTTAATGAGCCAAGCGGAAAAATAAAAGGGATTTTCACTTACAAGCGATTTAAAAGTTACGACGAATGGACGGAAGTGCCGATGATGAATATGGGGGGAAAGCTGGTGGCTTATGTCCCGCACCAACCGCCTGCCGGTAAGGTTGAATACCTGATTACCCTTACAGACGGCACCAATACTGTAGCGTTGGCCGAAGAGCCGGTAATTATCCGGTTTAAAGGCGATGTACCTGCTTTTGTACTGTTACCGCACATTCTGCTGATGTTTCTGGCTATGCTTTTTTCGACCCGGACAGGTTTTGAAGTGATCGCCAAAGGAAGCCGGACTTTCAGGTACTCACTGTTCACCACCGTATTCCTGCTTATCGGCGGGCTGTTTCTCGGGCCGGTGGTGCAGAAATATGCTTTCGGCGCGTACTGGACAGGTTGGCCGATGAAAGGCATTTTCAATTTCGGGGATATGACCGATAATAAAACAGCCGTTGCCTTTATTTTCTGGCTGGTGGCTTTATACATGCTGTGGAAAAATCCCGAAAAAAGAGGCTGGGCCCTTGTTGCAGCGATTGTGCTATTCCTGGTTTATATGATTCCCCACAGCATGCTGGGATCCGAAATTGATCATACGGCACTGCCACAGTAAGCCTTAACCGATGATAACCATCATTATTATTGTAGTCACAGCGGTGATCTCGCTGCTTGCATTCAATGATCCCCGCTTCTTCGGCAGGTTGCTCTTCAGCCCGTTTATGATCATCAACCACCGGCAGGGTTACCGCTTTGTCACACACGGGTTTGTGCACGCCGACTGGGTACATCTGGCAGTAAACATGTTTGTATTGTTCTCCTTTGGCAAAGCCGTTGAGCATTATTACGCCGTAATTTTCGGCTTAAAAGCTTCTTACTTTTTCATCCTGCTGTATGCCGGGGGCATTCTGTTCTCATCCGTACCCTCTTTTGCCAAACATAAAGACAACCAGTTTTACCAGGCAGTCGGGGCGTCGGGGGCCGTTGCGGCAGTCGTGTTTGCCGCCATACTGATTAATCCGTTGTCGCCCATCCGTTTCGTTTTTATCCCGGTCGATATTCCGGCATTTATTTTCGGAGCGCTCTATTTAGGCTATTCAGCCTATATGGCCAAAAAGGGTAACGACAACATCGGGCACGATGCCCATTTCTGGGGTGCTCTGTTCGGACTCGTTTTTACGATATTGCTGAAACCGGCACTGATCGGTAGTTTCATCAGGCAAATCGGCAATTTTATCGGAGCTTAGTTCATCATCGGGTCGGGCGGATAGTTAACCCACAACTTATATTCGCGTCCGAGCTTTTTGAGGGTCTGATTCCACAGATCAACAGGATTGGTTTTGATGATCTGGTTAAGGTCGGTCATCGAGACCACCCACGAGTTTTCCTCCAGCTCCTGATCGAGCTGATTGGCCATCCAGCCGGCATAACCGACAAAGAAGCGGATATCTTCCCTATTCAGGCGCTTTTCGCGTATCAGGGTCTTCACGGTTTCGATATTTCCGCCCCAATATAATCCTTCGAGGATTTTCACGCCATCATCAATAATATCAGGACGTGTATGAATAAAGAACAGGCTGTCGGTTTTAACAGGGCCACCCAGGTAAACCGGCGCATCGAAGCCGGCGAAATCAACAGCTACATCGCTTAGTTTAACTTCTACAGGTTTATTGATAATTATTCCGAATGACCCTTCCTCACTGTGATCAGCAAGCAAAACCACAGACTTCCGGAAATAAAAGTCCTGCAGAAATGGCACAGAGATCAGAATCCGGCCGGCAAGAGGTTTTATTCTGATTGGTTCCATTGTTTCACTTTTTTACTGTTAGCATTGTACGTTGTCCGGGAGTCAGGCTGTCAATTCGTCTGCTTTTCATCAAATTTAACAATTTTCCGGGCCAACTGCAACATTTAAAACGTTTATCTCCTTTTTATCCGGCCGACACAACAGGCCTATTCACTAATTTTGCAATCGGAGACACCACTGTAAATTACAAATTCCATACCACACTGCTTATGCTAAAATCCGATCATTCAGATTTGTACCTGAGACTCCGTAAGGATTATCCCGTTTTTGAATATCAACATTTCAGCGTGGATGTAACTTCTGAAGGTGTTTACATGGAATTTGTCTTTAACCTTGGCCCCGGTTATACTTTCAGGCCCTCTGCATTTATCCCTGCCGGTAACCTGCGCAAGGAGTCCCTGAATTACGCAGTCAATCAACCGGGATTAATGCGCAATATCGCTTTCAACATCGGCATGATTGAGCTGATCAGTTACTGGAAAGCAAGCTGCGCCCCGGTGGTACGGGTAAAACCGGCCTCACTTTCCCCTGAACAGGTTAACTGGTGGAAAAAGCTTTACTACAGCGGGTTGGGAGAATTCTTCTATATGAATTCACTTTCGGTTGATCCTGACTCCTTTGTAGAAATTATCCCTGAAGGCGCTGATCAATTCAGTACATTCCCCGTAAACCTGAGCGAGGGGATACTTGTCCCGCTGGGCGGCGGAAAAGATTCGGTTGTTACACTGGAACTGCTGAAACAGGGAAACAGAAATATCATGCCATTGATCATGAATCCCAGGGGAGCGACGGTTCATACCGCAGCAGCCGGAGGCTTCGGAATGAACGAAGTTATAACCATCCAAAGAAACCTTGACCCTTTACTGCTGAAACTCAATGATCAGGGATTTCTGAACGGCCACACCCCGTTTTCAGCCATGCTGGCATTCTATACCCTGATGGCCTCACTGCTTACGGGCTACCGCCATATTGCCCTTTCGAACGAATCCAGTGCAAACGAGGCAACTGTCCCGGGGACAAAAATCAATCATCAGTATTCCAAGTCATTTGAGTTTGAATCCGCTTTCAGGGAATATTACAGCAAATTCATCTCACCCGGTTTTGACTATTTCAGTTTTCTGCGGCCGCTGGGAGAACTTCAGATCGCTAAAATCTTTTCTGTACTGAAACCATATCACAATGTCTTCAGGAGTTGCAATGCCGGCAGTAAAACCGACAGCTGGTGCGGAAAATGTCCGAAATGCCTCTTTACATCCATCATTCTGTCGCCTTTCGCAGGCATCCGGGAAACTGAACGGATGCTGGGGCACGATATGCTCAATGATCCAGAGATGCAGGATACTTTCGACGAGCTGTGCGGCCTTGCCGAAAACAAGCCTTTTGAATGCGTAGGGACAATTAATGAAGTAAACATTGCCCTGCAGATGATGCTTCAGCAACCCGGGCCGGAAGAATTGCCATTGCTGCTGCGAAGGTACGAAGGGATCAAGGGACGATTTAATCCTGAAGTATGCTTCAGTTCATTGAATTCAGAACACTGCGTCCCGCCCCAACTGTTAAACCTGCTAAAAGAAGCACTGCAATGAAAAGCCTGATAAAGTCGGTAACCAACGGCAAATCGGTACTAATCCTCGGATATGGCCGCGAAGGGCAGTCAACGCTCAGGTTGCTTGATCAGTGTTGCCCGCACCTTCCGCTTACCGTTGCAGACGCCGATCCCTTGATTTTACAGAAGCATCCGGAACTGAATAATGAAAAACTGACTGTCATCACCGGCCCGGGATACCTTGATCAGTTAAACCACTTCGACCTGGTCATCAAGTCGCCGGGAATATCGCTCTTCAGAAGCGGGGCCGCATTCAATCCGGACAGGATCAGCTCGCAAACCGATCTTTTCCTGCGGGCTTATGCCCCCCGGATGGCAGGCATTACCGGCACCAAAGGCAAAAGCACCACTTCGAGCCTGCTGCACCACATTATCCGGAATTACACCAGCGACACCCTGCTGGCCGGCAATATCGGCGTTCCGCTTTTTGACCTTGTTGACAAAATAACGCCTGCAACCAGGATTATCAGTGAATTATCGTCGCACCAGCTTGAGTACATTACCCGGGCACCGGCGATAAGCATTTTGCTGAACCTTTTTCAGGAGCACCTCGATCATTACGCTTCATTCAGGCACTATCAGCTGGCAAAGTTTCAGATCGCGCTGAAGCAGCGGTTCAATGATGCATTTATTTATGATGGCTCAGATGAGAATATCCTGAAACTCATGGAAGAACTGCGCCTACAGGGCAGTAAGTTTCCCGTATATACCAGCGAATTTCCCGGGGATGGCGCCGGTATTTCCGGAAATCACATTGTACTGAGGAATAAGGGGGCTGAGAGGATCCTTCTTGCCGCGGAACATAAATCCAAACTGGCCGGAACACATAATCTCCGCAACATCATATCAGCTGCTTCCGCAGCCAGTTTAATGAACATCCCGGCTGCGGCCATTGCTGAAGGGGTGGCCACGTTCACACCCCTTGAACACAGGATTGAGTATGTCGGGAACTTTTCAGGAAAAATATTTTACAATGATTCCATCTCCACCATTCCCGAAGCTGCCATGGCTGCCGTTGCCACGCTTAAAAACGTTGACACCCTGATTCTCGGAGGGTTTGACAGAGGCATAGATTACACCGGCCTTGCTGATTTTATCAGCAAATCCGGAATTAGCAGCATTATCCTGACCGGTCCCGCCGGTGAACGGATCTTTGGATTGCTCAGACAGTTCAAACAGTGCAATCCTTCAGCCTTCTTTATCAGGGAATTTGAACTTGCCGTTGAGAAGGCTGTATCAGTCACACCGTCCGGAGGGATCTGCCTGCTGTCCCCTGCCGCTTCGAGCTACGATCGTTTCAAAAACTTTGAAGAAAGGGGCAGGATGTTCAAGGAGCTGGTAAGCAGGAAATAAAAACCCCCGGGTTAAATCCGGGGGCCTTGATAGAAAAGCAACATGTTTTTATTCGCCGGGTTCGGCTGTTTCATCCGCTTTTGCTGTTACTTTCGGCTTTTTGACAGCCTTGGGTTTTGGCTCAGCATCTTTCGCCACTACTTTGGGCGCTGCCTTTGGTTTAGCCCTGGGTTCATCTGCAACAGGCTCCGGTTTTGCAGCAACTGCCAGGGGTGCGGTTTTCCTGATCCTTTTTGGCCTTGTAACGCCATGGGAACCCATGATAATTTTCCCACGCCTGGTCTTTTTGTCTCCTTTTCCCATAATATCAGCTATTTAATTGGTTTATGAAGTTCACTTTGTAAAAGTATAAAAAATCAGGCAGTCAGTCAAGAAATCAGGATAAAATGAAATGAAACCGGCAATCGGAACAATATCTTAAACGGAAAAAATCCCCTTTTGTCAAATAAAAAAAAAGCCTTACTTTTGCGCGACTAATTTTTATAGCAATGGCAAAAAAGACCGACAACACAGAAGAAAAAATCATGGCCGTTGAGGAAGCCCTCAGCAAATCAGAAGTTTTTATTGAAAAGAATCAGAAACTCCTAGGAATTATTGCAGGTGCCATCGCGCTGTTGGTTTTAGCATATTTTGGTTTTCAGCGTTTCTACCTGATGCCCCGTGAAAAGGAAGCTCAATCGCAGATGTTCATGGCAGAGAAATATTTTGAAATGGACTCCCTTAAGCTTGCGCTGAACGGCGACGGTATGTATCCGGGATTTTTAGGGATTATTGATGATTACGGAATCACCAAATCTGCAAAGCTTGCACATTATTACACAGGCATCATTTATCTGAATGAAGGGAAATTTGAAGAAGCAATCAGCCACCTGAAAAAGTTCAATATTAAGGACAACATGGTTCTGCCAATGGCCAAAGGTGCAATCGGTGATGCATATATGGAACTCGGGAAAACCGGGGAAGCAGCTGAAAACTACCTCAAGGCTGCCGATACTTACAAAAACGACTTTACTACTCCCCTGTTCCTGCAGAAAGCTGCCTGGGCTTACGAAGAATCAGGCAATAAAGAAAAAGCGCTGAAGGCTTACGAGCGTATCCGTCTTGATTTTCCGCGCAGCGCAGAATCCAGGGATGTCGAAAAATATATTGCCCGGTTGAAAGGACAATAATCACTGGACAAAAGACAGTTAAACACCCGGGGGCCAACCGGGTGTTTTTATTTAAGGCTGTTTGCAGAAAAGCACTATTTTCGTAATTAATAACCGCTCAAGCCAGGGCAATATGAACGACATCAGCATAGTATTTATGGGCACGCCTGAATTTGCCGTTGCTTCGCTGCAGCGCATTGTGGAATCGGGGTACCGGGTACCTGCGGTGGTTACGGTCCCCGACAAACCAGCCGGGCGCGGCCTTAAAATCAGGCAATCGGCGGTGAAACAATACGCCCTGGAACATGGCATCGGGGTGCTTCAACCCGATAAACTGAACGATACCGGATTTTTGGATGAGTTGAAGAACCTCGGCGCCAATCTTTTTGTGGTTGTTGCCTTCAGGAAATTACCCGAAGCGGTATGGTCGCTGCCGGAACTGGGATGCTTCAACCTGCATGCTTCCCTTCTGCCGCAATACCGGGGAGCAGCCCCCATCAATCATGCCGTCATGAACGGGGAAACCGTTACCGGAGTTACCACCTTTTTTATCAACGAAGGCATCGACACCGGTAAAATTATAATGAGGTCGGAGTTACCTGTTGGTGCGGATGAAACTGCCGGTGAATTACATGACAGGCTGAAGGAGGCGGGTGCCGGGCTGGTATTAAAAACCATTGAAAATATTGCCGCCAACAAATGCCTCCCCACTGAACAACCTTTGAGAAATGAACCCCTCAGGACCGCTCCACGGATTTTCAGGGAACAGTGTTTCATCAACTGGGACAAAACCGCACAGGAAGTCCACAACCATATACGCGGTTTAAGCCCTTATCCCGGCGCTATTTCATTCCTCACGGGTGAAACTGCCGGCAAGGAAGTAAAGTTGCTCAGATCAGCGCTAACCGGTGAAATAGCCGGAACCACTCCGGGTTATGCAAAAATTGTTTCGGATAACCGGCTTTTTGTTGCCTGCGCCGATCAGTATATAGAAATAACCACCATTCAACCGGCGGGTAAAAAAGTCATGCAGGCCGGTGAATTTTTAAGAGGCCTGAGAGTAACCGGGATTGCCTTCAAAACCCCTTCTGAAGCGGTTTAGCGCCGGTTTTGCCTGATTTTTCAGCCTTTTTTAACCCGAGTTATTAACAAACTCCCGGTTTTATTAACTTTTTTAAAGGTTTTTGCCTAAAACACTTGATTTTAGGCAGGAATAGCTTATATTTGCGTTAGGTTATCCAACAAAGTATTCATTTAAATCAGGAAAACGATGAACAAACAGGAATTAATTGTTGCCATTGCAGCAGACTCAGGGCTCACCAAAGCCGATTCCAAAAAAGCCCTTGACGCCTTCATCTCAGCTACTTCAAAAAGCCTTAAGAAAGGTGATCGCGTAGCACTTGTAGGATTTGGTTCATTCTCGGTTTCGAAACGCGCTGCCCGCAAAGGCCGTAATCCTCAGACCGGCAAAGAAATCAAGATCGCTGCCAAAAAAGTTGTTAAGTTCAAACCAGGCGCTGAGCTCTCAAAGAATGTAAAATAAGCTGCCGGTAAGCAACGGTTTAAAAGCTGGCCTTACACAAGGCCGGCTTTTTTAATTGCTTTTTCAACCTGAACAACATCCGCCAGGAAACGGTATGGAAGCATGGCATCCTCTCCGGCATAATCAATGCCGATTCTCGGCCCTGATATCACCATATTCTCAGTGATTGCCAATCCCGAATGTTCTATCCACAGAAGCCCCGGATTTCTCAGGTCTGCGCCATTGTGACTTTTACCTACGCCTAACAGCCTGGTAAGCTTTCCCGGACCAAGACCATCTTTGCGCACATCTATGCTTCGTTTCAGCCTCCCGGCCATAATACCGGCGCCCTCAAGCGGATAAATCCCCCTGATAAGCACTGCATGGGGCAATCCGGCCGGACCGGTGACAACATTCAGGAGGGAATGCAAGCCATAACAGAGGTAGACATAGGCGATACCACCCTCGCGATACATCACTTCGGTACGCTGCGTTAACCTTCCGCCAAAAGCATGCGAAGCACGGTCAGTTTCCCCGGCATATGCTTCCGTTTCGGTTATAATACCGGAGCAGATGCCTTCAGGAGTATTGGAAACGATCTTCATCCCCAGCAGCCGTTTTGATATTCCGACCACATCATCATCAAGATAAAAATCCCTGTCAGGCATTCGTTCACTGATCCTCATTCCCTGACTTCCATCTGAAGAATCCATCCGATACAACATCAATTTTATCATTATCGGTCAGCCAGGTTACCGCATTGATCACTTTTTCCTCACTGATCCTGGGACAGGCATCCGTAAGCTCCTTCAGGCTGCAGGGGGCCGACTTCAGCATGGGCTTGATAACTTCAACAATATTATTGAATTCCAGTTCGCTGAGGTTTGCCTTGTTCCTTTCGAGGCAGACATCGCAAATTCCACACCTCCGGCTGTCAACCTGACCGAAATAAGAGATCAGCATCTGACTCCGGCAGCGGTTCAATGTTGTTGCATAACCAACGATTGCCTCCAGCCTCTGAACTGCTTCCTGCTTTCTTTCATGATAAAACTGTGGTGAGATCCGGAGGTCCTCAGCCTTTATCAGTTCACTCGAAAAAGTAATCTGGGGTTTATCGGTCCTGGGAACATATGTAAGGATATCCAGCTGATGCAGTCGCGTGAGCAATTGAGCCACCGTTTCAGCAGGAACCGACAGGCGCTGTCCCAATTCTGCCTCACTGATGGAAGCGGGTTCCGAAAATACACCGCCGTATGACCGGAGGATCATCTTGATGAGCGGATCAAATGCCGCATGTTCAACCTGAAAACGGTAAAGGTCATCCTTACGGGTGTTAAATACAAGTTTTGAATGGGTTGACATTGCCTCGTTCATCACAATAAACCCCTCTCTTTCAATGAATTTAAGGGAATTATAAGCCACAACAGGCTTAAAATCATACTGATTACAGAAGTCATTGATATCAAATACATGCGTTGTTTCGCGACCGGTACCGGGAACCAGGTTCAGGTAATTTCCGAGGGCCCTGTAAACCCTGCGGATAAAATCAGGCTCAGGATAGGATAGGTCAAGATTATGGCGGGCATCCAGGATATCGGCTTCCTCGAAAAGCAGCACGGCAAAAGCTTTTTTCTCGTCCCTGCCGGCCCTTCCTGCTTCCTGAAAATAGGCTTCAGGGCTGTCGGGCAGATCAAGGTGCACCACAAACCTCACATCCGGCTTATCGATTCCCATGCCAAAAGCATTGGTAGAAACCATAACCCTGATTGAACCGTTTTTCCATGCGTCCTGCTTTTTCTCCCTCTCGCGCGGATCCAGGCCCGCGTGATAAAAGTCTGCCCGGATGCCGCTTCTTGCCAGCAGCCCCGCAACCTCTCTGGTTTTCCGGCGGTTGCGAACATATACAATTCCGCTTCCTTTTACATTGGTGCAAATCCTGAGAAGTCGGTCAGGTTTATTCTCTGTCCGGGAAACCACATAAGCGAGGTTATTGCGCTCGAAACTTCGCTCAAACACATTGTATTGCTGAAATCTAAGCTTATCCTGAATATCATTCACCACTTTCCGGGTGGCCGTGGCAGTAAGGGCAAGCACCGGAACGCCTGGCAGACGGTCGCGTATTTCTGCAATCCGCAGATAGGGAGGCCTGAAATCGTAACCCCATTGAGAAATACAATGGGCTTCGTCCACTGCAATCATCCCGACTTTGATGTGCTCAAGTGCCGTGAGAAACCGTTCGGTTAGCAGCCGTTCAGGGGAAAGATAGAGAAAACGCGCCTGTCCGTGCAGTACATGATTCATGGCGAGTTCAACCTCCCTGGGGGTCATCCCTGAATAGATGGCTTCCGCGGGAATTCCTTTGCTTTTCAGGTTTTCAACCTGATCTTTCATCAGGGCAATCAGGGGCGTGATTACAAGGGTAATGCCCGCTGTTACCATTCCGGGAACCTGGAAACACAACGACTTGCCCCCTCCGGTGGGCAGCAGGGCAAGCGTATCGCGACCCGACAATACCGACAGGATAATCTCCTCCTGCATGGGCCTGAAGGCATTGTATCCCCAATAACGCGCCAGAATCTGATGAATGGTTGAAGTCATTGTAAAATTGATCCTTTGTAAACCTGATAGTATGCCATAATGGGTATAAAGTTACAAAAATAAGCAGATAACCGTCCGGGATTGAGCATCAGTGATGCAGTCCATTCCCGTGAATTATGCTATTTTTGCCTGTCATATTCATTTTATTCATGTCTAAACCTGTTTTCCTGATCGGCTATATGGGCAGCGGCAAATCGACCGCCGGACGAAAACTTGCCCGAGTGCTCGGATATGCATTTGAAGACACCGACGAGCTGATTGCATCGATGACCGGAAAAACCATAGAAGAGATCTTTGACAGTGAAGGAGAAGATGCATTCAGGACACTGGAGCATTCAGTCATCAGATCGCTGGCTGGCAGGGTTAACACGGTGATTGCAACTGGAGGCGGTGCGCCTTGTTATTTCGACAATCTCAGCGTTATGCAACATAACGGCATAACGGTGTATATTAAGCTCCATCCCCTATCTATCGTGAAGCGGCTCTCCCAATCTAAAACTAACCGGCCGCTGATTAAGAAAATCGGCCATGACCAACTGCTACCCTGGGTAACGCGGCATCTGGAACAAAGAGCCTTATTTTATGAAAAAGCCCATATAATCTTTAAAGGAGAAAATCCGGACCTGAACGAACTTGCCGGACAGATCAAATCTTTCAGGCCTTAGTGCCGGTGAATCACCTGAGCTCCAGCAGACAGACATTCTCCACATGGTGGGTATGCGGAAACATATCCACAGGCTGCACCTTTGAAATCCGGTATTGCGCCGCCATCAGACTGATGTCGCGGGCCTGCGTGGCGGGATTGCAGCTCACATAAACAATCTTTTGCGGCGCCGCTTCCAGGATGCTTTTTATCACCTTTTCGTGCATACCGGCCCTGGGCGGATCTGTGATCACCACATCCGGCTTACCGTTACTCATAATAAATTCAGAAGTCAGCACTTTAGCCATATCGCCCGAATAAAAAACGGTATTCGAAATAGCATTCAGTTCCGAATTCATCCGCGCATCCCGCACAGCAGGCTCCACATACTCAATCCCCACAACCCGCCCGGCACGATGAGCGATAAAATTTGCAATTGTACCTGTTCCGGTATACAGATCATAAACTGTTTCTGTTCCTGTGAGGCCGGCAAATTCCCGGGTGATGGTATACAGCTCCAGCGCCTGAACTGAATTGGTCTGAAAAAAAGACAAGGGACCAATCCTGAATTTAAGGCCGTCCATCGCTTCCGTCATGTGCGGAATTCCGCTGTAAAGCACCGGAATCAGGTCATTGATCGTATCATTGTGCTTCTGGTTGACAACATAAAAGAGCGATGTGATTTCAGGAAAACGGTCAGAAACAAACCGCATGACTGTTTCTATCCTACCGGGGTCGTCTGTTCCGAAAACGACGATCACCATCAGATCGCCGGTATTGGAGTTCCTGATAATCAGGTTTCTCAGGTCGCCTTCAAAGTTTCTGATATTATAAAATGAAATCTGCCTGTTGATGGCAAAATCTTTCAATGCCAGTCGTATCCGGTTAGAGATATTTGATTGAAGATAGCAATGCTGAATATCCAGCACCCTGTCGAACATCCCGGGAATATGAAAACCCAGGGCATTCATGTCGCGGGCTTCAGGAGGAATATTCATTTCCGCATCGGTCAGCCAGCGGTGGGTCGAAAAAGTATATTCAAGTTTATTGCGGTAGTATTCGGTTTGAGAGACCCCTTTAATTGGCTGAATACCGGGAAACTCCAGGTGGCCGATCCTGCTGAAATTATCGAGCACCTGTTTCTGCTTGTAATACAGCTGCCGTGTATAATCCATTCCCTGCCATTTACAACCACCACAGATTCCGAAATGGCTGCATACGGGATCCACCCGCATGGCTGACAATTTATGGAATTTTACCGCCCTGCCTTCAAAAAACCTGCGTTTGCGCGAAACTATCCTGATGTCGACCACATCACCGGGGACCACAAAAGGTACAAATACCACCATATCATTTACCCTTGCAACGGCTTTCCCTTCAGCGCCTGCATCAATAATTTCCACATTCTCAAGGATGAGTGGCCCCTCATTTCTGACTTTTCTTCCCATAGGTACGAACTGAGCTGCAAAAGTACAATAATCCGGCTATTTCGTAAGTAGGTGAAACAGTTCACCCGCCCATAAAAACAGGCAGGCTAACCTTGCGGATAGCCTGCCGTTCAATAATTCACTAAGCATTCGCTAATTGGCCAAAACAGCGGTATATTTCATTTTGGCAAGATCAACCGTAATCTTGTAGCTGCCTGCAACGGCAGGTACCGGAATTGCGGGGGGATCAGGTTCATTTTCGGTAGGCCTCAGAACCAGATTGCCTGCATCGCCTGTTCCGCTTTCATCAGTACCATATTGCGGCGCCCACTGACCCAGTGTTTCAATGAACTTGAAGAAGGTGCTGCCACCTGACAGGTTCACTGTAATTTCAAAGAGACCGGGAGATACCTTGGTCATCGGCAGTGCGGCAGTGTTATCCCATCCGGCGGGTGTTCCGTCGCCCAGCAGATAGAGGGTTTCAGATGCCTTGGTAATGGTGTAGGTAAGTGCCTCGATATCGGCAAATATCCTGTAGTCGCCGGCTGCTGCCGGAGCAGGAATGGTTGCGGGATCCGGTTCATCCTCGGTAGGACGGAATACCAGCGGGCCGCTTTCACCGGTACCGGTTCCATCGGTACCCCACTGCGGAGCCCAGGCACCCAGGGTCTGGATGAACTTCAGGAATTTACCTTCGCCGGCCAGGTTGGCAACGATGGCAAACTGCGTTTCGTTGAAAGCATGCAACGGTAAAGCATTGGCATTATCCCATCCGGGTGCGGTAGCATCACCGAGCAGATAAATCGGAGGATAAACGATTTCGGCAGCATAAGGAGTAACCTTCATTTTGATGGTTTCCGATACCGCGTTATCGTATGTCGAGCCATCAGTCACATCGGCGATAATACGTAAAACCAGGTTATGCGCTTCGCCCGTAGCCAGACCCATACTTATCAATTTGCCGTTTAATTCGGCTATGGTCATGGAATAGCTGGTTTCGGTGGTAGCGGTAAGCCCGAGGGGGCTGCTGAAATTATCCGCTTCCGTATCAAGCTGAACAGTATAGGTAACAGCACCCAGTTTATCCGGATTGAGCAGGTTCCAGTTACGTCCGGCTTCAACATTGTATTCAGCCGGATCCCATGTAATGTTGGCCCATAAGGCATCCTCCTGTGCTTCGAGCAGGACGTACTCTGCATTATTGCCGGGCGAGGAAATCACCGGATTTATGGTCTTTTCCATATCCAGAACCGGCTCCAGCTCTCTCTTCTCGCAGGAATTGAATACCAGTATTCCGGCAAGTGCTATGATGAAAAACAGTGTTTTTTTCATGATATCTGAAATTTAATAAGATTAATAACCAGTGTTCTGCTGCAGGTTCGGATTGGCCGACATTTCAGCAGCAGGAATGGGATAAAGATTCCTGAAGCTTCCGGTCGCGGTGCCATTGGGCACTTTACCCTTCCAGGGCCACAGATAAGCTGAAGTGGTAAATTTGTCATAACGGATAAGGTCGGTCCTGCGGTGGCCTTCCCAGTAAAGTTCACGGGCACGCTCATCAAGGATGAAGTCCAGGGTGAGTTCGCCACCGGTGATGTTGCCGTCAGCCGCACCATAAGCGCGGGTACGTAGCTGGTTAACAAGTTCCAGCGCACGGCTTTCGCTTCCGCCACCACCACGCTTCACTGCTTCTGCATACATCAGGTAAGCATCTGCCAGACGGAATACCGGGTAATCGGTACATACATAATCGGGATGCGGGAAGCGTGCCGGCGAACCGTCCTTGTTCACATTTTTGAACTTGGTAATGGCATAACCTTCAGTAAACTGACCAATGTCGTTGATTTCAAGGGTCTGGCCATCGGTCCAGAACATGGCACGTTTGTCGAATGCAGTGCGGGTTATAGAGTAAGTATAATCGGGTGTGCCGAGCTTCATGGCAAACACATAGGTACCTGCTTCGGGTATTGCAATGTTGTCACCGCCGGCATCCAGAATACCATCGAGTCCTGAATCACCATAATTAATGTCCCAGCCATCATTGGCCCTGAATTTTACTTCCCCGGCTGTAAGGTCGAGAATTGCATTCCACAATCCGGTGGCCGGATCATAAGTCATGTTCTGATCATAATCCCATAGGCCTTCTGTGGCAGATCCGATTATACCCCAGTCCGTTTTCACCATGGTGTAAGTCAGATCATTGAGGTTCACATTGAGTTTGTAGTAACCCGTTTCGGCAGGTATTATATTTGCTCCACCCGGATCGAGTGTACCATCAAATCCGTCGTCACCGTAATTTACATCCCATGAGGGTCCATCGGTAAATTTGAATTCTTTTCCGGCTTCAACCCAGATGTAACCTTCGTAATTGCCATCGCTGTTCACAGAAGCGAGCTGGGCGGAATTTGCAGGATCCCATTCAGGTGTCATATAGTTACCGGGAACATAAATTACCGGGTAACTGTTCTTGTAATTCCTGGGACGAGGGGTACTGTAGATGCTGTTCACTACATCCGGATAGAACTTCTGAACCAATGCCTTGGTGGTACGAAGTCCGCCCCAGCCGCCGCCAACGCCAAAATCGGCTGCCGGCATAGTACCGCCGATGGCAGCATGAATGAGATAAACTATTCCGCCATACGAACGGGTGTATTCCCCGTCATAATTGATGGAGAAAATCATTTCGGGACTGGTATGGTTGTCGGCCATAAAGTTGTCGGTATAAGCGGGGGCCAGGGTATAGCCAGCATCCAGCACTTTTTCAAGGTAGGTGATTGCATCGGCGTACCGGTTTTGTCCGGTGTAAACCTCTGCATTCAGATACAATTTTGCCATCAGCATCCAGGCAGCGGCTTTATCGGCACGACCATAAATAAAGCGGGGATTCCCAAGATCATCTTCGATGGCCTTGATCTCCGATTCAATATAGTTAAAAAGCTCGGCACGTCCGATCTGCCTCGGGAAAAATGCCCCGGGAGCATCATCTTCGGTAACAAAACCAGGATTGCCGAACAAATCGAGGGCATGCCAGTAAGAATGAGCCCTGATAAAGCGGGCTTCAGCCAGATACTGTTTGTATTCCTCCTTACCGGTGGCATTTCTGATGTATTCGTTTGATATAGAAATCGTATAGAAAACCCTGGCATAAAGGGCCGCGATAAATACATCGTTCGGCGCCCAGGTCTGCCAGTGGAAATCCTTAATGGTTGCATCGTTCCAGGCAATTACCGCCTCATCGGTGGAAAGTTGCTGGGCGTTCCAGTATTGACGGAGATAATTCGAGAATCCTTCATCAATACCTTCAATGTCGGGCTTACCCGAGGGGCCTTCCTGACCACTCACGGCATAGGAAGCATATAACTTGGCAAGTGCCTGAACATAAGCCTCCGGCGAATCGAATACGTTGGTGGCTACCGGCAGGTTCTTATCCAGGGGTTCAACATCCAGGTCCTTCAGACACGATGTTGTAAGGACTACCATCGCAAGGGCAGCCAATGCTATTTTGAGATACTTTTTCATCTTGCTCATCAATTAAAAATTAACATTTATACCCAAAACGAAAGTCCTGGCGCGGGGATAGATATTGTTGTCAATCCCACCGTCAACTTCAGGATCCAGTCCGTTGTATTTTGTAATGACAAATGCGTTCTGAACCGCAAGGCTGAACCGGGCGTCCAGTTTCTCCGTGAAGAGCTTTTCAACATTGTATCCGATGCTGATATTGTCAAGCCTCAGGAATGATGCATTTTCAATATAAAAATCTGACCAGTACTGAGGATTCCGGAACTTGGTAAGGTTAACCTGGGTAGGCAGGTTATTGAAGAAGCCCGACTGATTGTAGAGACTGCTATATACAGCCCTGTCGGAAGCTACGTTGTTGTAAACATAATTTCCAAGGTTAACCCTGGCCGATACCATGGCGTCGAAATTCTTATACCTGAAGCTGGAAGTCAATCCCATCACCACATCGGGAGCAGGTTTTTTGTAAAAGTACTTGTTTTCGTCGTTTCCTGCAACATTTCCGCCCTCACCGCTTCTGTCGATGTACAATCCTTCAATCGGCATGCCGTTGACATCGTACACCTGCTGGAAAGCATAGAAAGAATAAGCGGGGTAGCCTACTGTATTGCGCTGGATATAGTTTCCGACACCACCGCTGATTGTTCCCCAGGGAACTCCATTGAAATCAGGATCATCGGTAAGCAGCAGTTTGGTGACCTCGTTTTTGTTATAAGAGATATTATATCCGATGTTCCAGGTAATATTTTTGGTTACCACCGGCTTCACATCAATCATAAACTCAATACCACTGTTCTCCAATGTACCAACATTGGTGGTGAGATAATTTGAGAAGTTTGTACCGGAAGCGATAGGAATATTGGCGATCAGATCCTCAGTTTCCCTGAAATAGGCATCAATGGCACCGGTTACGCGGTTATCGAAAAAGCCGTAATCGAATCCGATGTTGTAAGTGGTGGTTGATTCCCACTTGATGTTTTTGTCATAGCGGTTCGGCCTGAGGGTGAGGTACCACTGGTCGCCGAACTGATAGGCTGCGGTCGGATCACTGATTTGGTAAATAGCCAGGTAAGGATAATAATCGTCAATTTCCTGCTGTCCGGTTACCCCCCAGCCCAACCTGAGTTTAAGGTCGGTGAGTTTATCATACTGTTTGAGGAAACCTTCGTGGTTCATTTTCCATGCAAAAGCAACCGACGGGAACAGACCCCAGCGGGTTACTTCCGAGAACCTGGATGATCCGTCGTTACGCAGGGTAAAGGTGAGCAGGTATTTATCCATCAGGCTGTAATTCAGCCTTCCGAAGAATGATATCAGGAGGTTTTCATTGATGTAATCGGTGTAACGCAGGCTGTCGCCGTCTTCATTTCCCTGGGCGGTACGCACCCAGTTGGTGCCTTCCCGCTGGAAACGCTGGTATGAGTAACCGGCGGTAGCATCAATCTTGCTGGAGATGGAAGGCAGATCTTTTACATAGTTGAAGTAAAAGTCAAGCAGTTGCATCTGTTTATCCTGTGTATAATCGGTAAAACGTCCGATTCCGTCACGGAAAGTGAAAGCGGCGTTTGCAGGAGCATTGTTCACGCCTTCACTCGTTGAATAATCGAACCCGAGGTTGAGGATTGCCCTTAATTCAGGGAGGAAATGCATTTTATAATCAAACTGCGCGTTACCAATGGCACGGTTCACGGTTGAATTGTTATCGGTCTGTTCAAGCAGCGCAACCGGGTTGCTCACCCCGATGGGGTTGGGGTCTCCGTTTGGATCCATACTGCCGTCGGGCAACACATCGCTGAGGTTGGCCCAGGTAAAATAGCCGCCAAAACGGGTATTTCCGTTGCGCACAGGCTGCGTCGGGTCGAATGCCACGGCTGATCCCACGGCGCCCCAGTCGGCAAACTGCTGTTTTTCCTGGCTTCCCTTGAGGTTGATGTCAACTTTCAGGTGTTCGTCGAGCAGTGTCGGATTCAACGACAACGCTCCTGTAACCCTGTTCATATTGGTTTCGCGCAGAATTCCGTCCTGATCGGTGTAGCCGAATGAAGCACGGTAAGGCAGTGCTTTCAGGTTGCCGAAAAAACTCAGGTTGTGGTCCTGGGTAATGGCATTCCGGTAAATCTCGCTCTGCCAGTCGGTGTTTTCGCCACCCAAACGTTTCAGCGCATCATCATTCAGGCCGGAAAAGCCCTGATTTTTCAAATCTGCAGCCAGTTCGCGGAATTCATCTCCCGAAAGCACTTCGATGGTATTGGGAATGGTATTGTAACCAATCGTGCCGTTATAACTGATTTTCAGTTTCTTGTTACCAGCTGATGTGCCTTTTTTCGTAGTAATGATGATCACCCCGTTGGAAGCCCTTGAACCGTAAATGGCGGTTGCGGAAGCATCCTTCAGCACCGTAAATGATTCAATATCATTGGGATTGATCGTTGACAGAATGTTGTTGGTCCCTGAAACGCTGGTGTTATCAATGGGGACACCGTCAATAACTATAAGCGGGTCATTGTTTTTATTCAAAGAGGATCCTCCCCTGATCCGGATGGTGGCTCCGGCGCCGGGGGCACCACCACTGCTGGTGATAACCACACCGGTAGATTTCCCTACCAGCAGCTCCTGAGGCGTCGTGATGGCCCCGCGGTTGAAGTCCTTTGACGAAACCACGGCTACAGATCCGGTTGCGTCACTTTTCTTTACCGCTCCGTAACCGATAATCACAGCTTCTTCCAACTCTGTAACCGAAGGCACCAGCACAACATTCAGGGTAGTCTGAGCGCCGGCAATTACTTCCTGAGTGTTGTACCCAACAAATGAAAAGACCAGGGTAGCGCCAGGTTCTACTTCAAGTGAATACTTTCCATCAATGTCTGTGATGGTACCTGTAGAGGTATTCTTAACTAAGATGGTCACCCCGGGTATGGATTGTCCATCATTTGCATCTGTTACTTTACCCGAAACCCTGACTCCCTGGGAAAATCCCTGAGAACCGATTGCCAGGCCAAGTAACAGAAACAGAACTTTCAGCAATGCATAATGCTTCTTCATAATTCTGATTTTGGTTGGTGGTTTAATTATGTTAACTCAAACTTAAAAAATGACAAACGATATGTAAAAAACTACTCAGTCAAATATAGGCGAAAACGACCATTTTTCAATGCAGAAAATAAAACTCAGAGACGCAGGACATTTTTCATATTCTTATCATCCGGAAAGGCACTTTGAAAGTGCCGGAAATTAAAATAAAAAACACCTTTTAAAGAAAAAGTCCTGAAACTTGCCTATCTGCTTAAAAATGGCCGTATTCCAGCTACAATGTTAAGAAAAAAATTAATTCAATATTTAAGGTTTATTAACAAAAATACATGAAATGAAACAAAAAAATTACCGCAATCGTTTGCGGAAACGATTGCAAATGACATCTAAAGGGAAAATTTTTCAAAGGATTCAGCTCCGGGGGACGGAAGAATGTGAATTTTTATCAAAAATCATCCGTAAACAGGCATTGGCATTCTCCAACATCTTATCTTTATGCAATAAAAACTGCGCTACCTTAAAAAGATTTCGATGAAATCAAACCTGATCTCTATCAATGATATTGCCCGCGCCCTGGGAATTTCCCCTTCCACGGTTTCGCGTGCACTTAAAGACCACCCCGACATCAGTACGGAAACAAAGCGTGTTGTAAAAGAATATGCAGAACAGGTTAATTACAGGCCCAATGCATTGGCTTTAAGCCTGAAACGACAGCGCTCCAATACCCTGGGACTGATCATCCCTGAAATAACGCATCATTTCTTTTCCTCCGTGATCAGTGGAATTGAAGAACTTGCCTATGCAAAAGGGTACCGGCTGATTATCTGTCAATCAAACGAAGATTACAACCGGGAAGTCATCAACACACAGGTTTTACTGGATAACCGGGTCGACGGAATCCTGATCTCTATCAGTAAGACTACCCATGATCACGGTCATTTCAAGGATCTGATCGACAGCGGGATCCCCCTTGTGTTTCTCGACAGGGTGAGCGAAGATGTTGAAACCGATCGTGTGGTTACAGCCGATTTTGAAGGCGCATTGATTGCTACCAGCCACCTTCTGGAAACCGGGAGAAAACGAATCCTGCATCTGGCCTCTCCGCAACACCTGCATGTCGGCAGGTTAAGACAGGAAGGATATATTAAGGCCCTTCAGAATTACGGAATTGAACCGGATCCGGATCTGATTATCCAATGTGACACCCGCCATGAAGTATATCAGCTCAAGGAAGATATCTTACGGATCGCCCCAAAAATAGACGGCATTTTTGCGGTAAACGATTTCACTGCCATTGCTGCCATGCAGATTTTGCAGGAAAACGGCAGCCGGATTCCCGAAGACATCGGAGTAACCGGATTCGGCAATGACCCCATCGCCAGCATCGCATACCCGCCGCTTACAACTGTTGAACAAAGCGGTTTTGAAATGGGACGGCAGGCGGTTGAAATATTGATTAAAAGAATTGAAAACCCTTCAACCTTTATTGATTTTCAGACAAGGGTAATACCGGTATCGCTTGAGAAGCGTGCATCAACCTGATTCCGGGCCCGGTTTCAAGTCCTTACCAACTTAATGACCAACCGATCAAGAGACAACAATATCATGAAACAAATTAAACACATCCTGTTTTTTGCATCCATACTGATGATGGCTTCCTGTAATGGTAAAACAAAAACTACAGACATTGAATCTCCTCCCGGATGGTCGAAAGAGGTAATCTGGTACCAGATTTTTGTGGAAAGGTTCAATAATGGTGATCCTTCCAATGACCCCACCATTGCATCGATCACCACACCTACGGCATCATTTCCTGTTCCTGACGACTGGACAGTTACGCCATGGACTTCCGATTGGTATACCCAGGAGCCCTGGGCGGTAAAAACCGGGTTGGGCCTGCGCGAAACCATGCAACACCGGCGCTACGGCGGGGACCTGCAGGGGATACTCAACAAGCTGGATTATCTCTCGGAACTGGGCATTACCGCGATTTACCTGAATCCCATTAATGATGCACCTTCACTGCATAAGTATGATGCCAGGAATTATCATCACATTGATATCAATTTCGGGCCCGATCCCGGAGGCGATCTCGCCATTATGGCAACCGAAGACCCGGCCGACCCCGCAACATGGAAATGGACCTCGGCAGATAAATTGTTCCTCAGCCTGGTCGAAGAATTGCATAAGCGGGGCATCAGGGTAATTGTTGACTTTTCGTGGAACCATACCGGGGTATTGTTCTGGGCATGGCAGGACCTGATAAAGAACCAGGAACAATCCGCCTATAAGGACTGGTATGAAGTCACCGCATGGGACGATCCGGCCACCGCCGGAAATGAATTTGCCTATAAAGGCTGGCTGAACATCATGAGCCTGCCCGAATTCAAAAAAACCGGCGTAACCGGCGAGAGAAAGCACGGTTTTCCCTATGAAGGAAACCTGAACGAAGGTGCTAAAAAACACGTTTTTGATGTTACCCGCCGCTGGCTGGCACCTGACGGGGATGTAAGCAAAGGTATTGACGGGTTCAGGCTCGATGTGGCCGAACAGATACCCATGGGATTCTGGCGCGAATACCGTCAGGTGGTAAAGTCGGTCAATCCGGAAGCTTACCTGGTGGGCGAAATCTGGTGGCAAACCTGGCCCGACGACCTGATGGATCCGGCTCCTTATACCAATGATTCAGTATTTGATGCCGTAATGTTTTACCAGGCTTACCGCCCGGCCAGGGGATTTTTTGCAGAAGCAGCGCCGGAATATGATGCGCGTCAGTTTGCTGATCAGCTGCTTTATGAATGGGGCAGGCTGGAAGAGCCTTTCCGGTATGGAATGATGAATGTAAATGCAACCCATGACAGCCCAAGGCTGCTGTCGTGTTTCGCGAATAAGGGAAAATACAAGTATCAGGCTTCTCCTCACGAAGATACTGCATATATCAGCGGAAGACCGGATGCGGACACTTACAACAGGGTCAGGCTTTATCTGGTACATCAGTTTACTTCAATCGGTTCGCCTCACATATGGAACGGCGATGAGTTTGGCATGTGGGGCGGCGACGATCCTGACGAACGCAAGCCGCTGTGGTGGGAAGAGTTGAAGTTTGATGACGAAACCCGGACGAATATCAAACCGGGGAAGAAAACCTATGATCAGGTCGGTTTTAACCGGGAACATCTGGAATTCTACAAAAAACTGATCCACATCAGAAAAGAGAATCCGGTGCTTGTTTCCGGTTCGTTGGACTTCACCGTTGCGGATGATAAAATACTGGCCTACAACCGCCGGAACAACAACGGTGATTTGATTTCCGTTGTTTTTAATCTGGGCAATCCGCCTTACATGTTCCGGCTTCCTGAAAACGGCACTTACGATGACCTGCTGACCGGGGAGAAATTTTCCGGTGCTGAGGTGACCGTAGGAAGCTTGTCGGCAAGGGTGCTTAAAAGAAGAAAGTGACGCGCCGATCCTGTAAAAGGCTGAATCAGCCATCAATGCATTGGTGCATAATTTCCCTGTACTGTTCTGGCCTCCGGCATTCGGGCTCAGGCAAAAAGGCGTGAGAAGACACGAATGTGCCTGCCCGTTAATACGAATATTCGAAAAACAACTACGCTTGATAAATAAATCCATGCGCTTGTACATTTCCCCATAAAAGGCCTTCTTATTGTTGCATCTTTGCACAAGACTAAAGACATACTTTAGTATGAACACCGGGCTTCCCGGCCCCAGTGTTTAATTATCACTCCCTCCTTTCATGTCGTTAAGAAACCTGCACATCCCGGCAGGTTTTTTTTGTGCTTCATGGCAAAAAAAAAGCGGCATCTGATGATACCGCTAATATTAGAAAAAGAAATGAACTATGCCAATTTGTTGGGCAATTCAAGACCATATGAATTTTTCTTGTCGACATATTTGAGCACAAATCCCAGTATTAGAGCTGCAACTCCCAGTAAAGCAAGCATTAATAACGGATTAGTGTAATCATATGAAGTCGCTGCAACCTGCGGGTCAATGGTCCCTTCTTCCAGAGCCTTTGTAATATCAGGATTTGATGACTTTAGAATTTTCCCTATAAGCATTGGGAAAAGCCACAATCCAATGTTCTGGATCCAGAAAATCAGTGCATAAGCAGAACCGATTACTTTTGAATCAACAAGTTTCGGTACACTTGGCCACAATGAAGCGGGTACTAATGAGAAGGAAGAGCCAAGAATCAAGATAGTAACAAAAGCAAGGATAAATCCTCCTAAATCGTTTCCTTTTAATAACGGCAAAAGGAATGCAAAGGTCAAGTGACACACTATGAGAAGAATTGAACCAAGCATTAGCATTGATGCTGCTTTTCCCTTATTGTCAACATATTTTCCCAGAATCGGTGTAATTCCAACCGCGAGCAGCGGGAACACTGCAAATATCGATTCAGCAGACTGACGCTTATAAGACATAAAGCAAAAAACAATCAGAAAGATAACAGCTACTGCTAATAATATCTTCTGTGAGGATTTCTTTTGGAAATTACTCATGAAAGAAGTCAAGGCGACGATTAGCATTACAACATACTGAACAACTGCAACAGTATTTGATGCCCAGAATGAGCCTTTCGGGATTTCAGTAAATGTCAGATTGCATTGCAGCATGTTAACAGCATATTTCTGGAAAGGGAATATTGCTGAGTAATACAAAACACAAAGTAAAGCTACTAGCCAGAAACCACTACTGGAAAGGATCTTACCAATGTCTGCAACCCTGAATGGATCATCCTTCTCTTCTTCTGCCCCTGTCTGTTCATCAAGTTTTTTATCCATAAAAAAGTAGACAATAAACATTATCAGAGCAATCATCAGTAAGATAACTCCGAAAGCTACAGATCTTGACACATCAACCCTCCCAAACATTTTGGCGAATACAGGAGAAAATATCATACAAGTTGCAACGCCTAACCTTGCAAGTGCCATTTCTGATCCCATCGCCAACGCCATTTCCTTACCTCTGAACCACTTGACAATACCTCGCGAAACTGTAATACCTGCCATTTCAACTCCACAACCAAATACCATAAATCCGATCGCAGCAAATTTGGCAGAAGCAGGCATCCCTTCATAGAAAGGGGATACTCCTAGTTCTGAAAAACCCGGGATATAATTTAAATTATTATTGAACCAACTCTCAAGTCCGGAACCCATAAAGTTCTCCGTAACTGCATACCAGTTAATTATTGCTCCTAATAGCATGACTACTCCAGACAGTAGGGCAGTGAAACGAACACCCATCTTATCCAGGATTATACCCGCAAAAATCAGGAAGAAAATAAATACGTTTAGAAATGTCTCTGATCCGGCATAAGTTCCAAAAGCATTAGAATCCCAACCACGTGTTGTTTCGAGTAAATCCTTTATTGGTGATAGTATATCCATAAAGATATACGAACAGAACATTGCGAATGACAATAACAACAACGCGATCCACCTGGCGGTTTTTGACTCATTTAACAAAGTCACGGCTTTCTCTTTCATAAAGCTTAGGTTAGAAATTTGGATTAATGTTTTCTGTTGATATCTGAAATATTATTACCGTTTCCGATATCAGCCCTGCTTTAGGGCGGGTAAATGTAGCTAATTTTTCCAAAGACAAATGCCATGGCGTACTTTTTCATTTTTTGCTGAAAAAATACTATTTCATAAATAATTAATGCCGCTACAGTCCGGAAATTATAATTTTGCAGCGGATTACAATGATAATTCAAATCTCAACATGAAAAAAATTTTTGTCTTCGCAGCGATTCTATTACAGATTACTGCATCAGTTCCGGAATTAAAAGCACAGAAAACCGCGAAAGAATCCGGCAGGGAACATCTGCCGAAAAATATTATCCTGATGATCGGCGACGGAATGGGGCTGGCACAAATGTATGCGGCCTACACGGCATCATGCGGAACTTTACACATGGCTGAATTTAACCAGATTGCTCTGGTAAAGACGTTTTCGGCCAGCGATTACATCACCGACTCGGGCGCCGGAGGCACAGCCATCGCCTGTGGCATCAAAACCAATAACGGAATGATCGGCATGGGGCCTGACAGCATCCCTGTAAAAAGCATTCTGAAACTGGCTGAAGATAAAGGGCTTTCCACCGGAATAGTTGTAACCTGTGATGTTACCCATGCAACGCCGGCCGCTTTTGTTGCTTCCGTTAAAAGCCGCAAGCAGACTGAAGATATTGCCTTACAGTATCTGAAAACGGACATCGATGTATTTATCGGAGGCGGACGCGACGCATTTGCCAACCGGCGCGACAGTCTCAATCTGCTCGACAGCCTGGCAAAACATAATTACACGGTAGCCTCTACCATACCCGCCATGCTCAATGTCAACCAGGGCAAACTGGCCGCATTGCTTTATCCTGCCCATCCCCCTAAATTCAGTGAAGGAAGGGGTGATATGTTGAGCCTTTCAACTGAAAAAGCCCTGGAGTTGCTCAGTAAGAATCTAAAGGGGTTTTTCATGATGATTGAAGGGTCCCAGATAGATTGGGGCGGGCATGATAATGACCTGGATTACGTTGTCAATGAAACCCTCGATTTCGACAAAGCTGTGGGCATAGCGCTGGAGTTTGCCCGTAAAAACGGAGAAACCCTGGTAATAGTAACTGCGGACCATGAAACCGGCGGACTGTCGAATATGGAAGGCAATTTTGAAACCGGGCAAACCGGCGGCCGGTTTACAACTGATGACCACAGCGGAGTTCCGGTACCTTTGTATGCTTTTGGCCCCGGTTCAGGTAATTTCAAAGGGTTGATGGACAATACCGATGTATTCCGGCTGATGCTCCAACTGCTCAGCCTTTCAAGATAGTTGCCTGATCTGTCAGTTATTTACAGCAGGCAAAGCGGAAATCCTTCCGATCCTGATTTTTAATGCAGTGATATTCCGGGCATTTTAATGCCGGATTTTCCTGACCGGTGCACCATGAATGCAAACCGGTTTTGAAAACACCCCACCTTAGCTTATTTTTGCAAAACCAAATACGAAAAAATGATTGTAGTAACCGGAGCCGCAGGATTTATAGGCAGTTGCCTGATCAGTAAATTATTGGAATCAGGACACAAGGAAATCGTTGCTGTTGATGATTTTTCAAAATCCGGCAAAGCCGGAAATCTTAATGGCAAACCCCTTGCAGCCCGGGTCAGCCGTAATGAATTCTTCGACTGGCTGCCACTGCATGAAAAGGAAATCAGCTTTATTTTCCATATCGGCGCAAGAACCGATACGACGGAATTCAATATGCAGATTTTTGAGGAATTGAATACAGGGTATTCCCGGAAGGTATGGGAAGCCTGCTGCAATTACAATATCCCGCTTGTTTACGCTTCTTCGGCAGCCACCTACGGATCAGGCGAATACGGATACCATGACCGCCACGATATTGTGGATCAGCTCAAACCGCTGAATCCATACGGAATTTCCAAAAATGAGTTTGACAAATGGGCACTCAGGCAATCAGAAACGCCTCCTTTCTGGGCCGGGATGAAATTCTTCAATGTTTACGGGCCGAATGAATATCATAAAGGGAGAATGGCCTCGGTGATATTCCATTCATTCAATCAGATCAGACAAACCGGGAAAGTCAGGCTGTTTCGCTCACACCGGCCCGATTTCGCCGATGGCGGGCAATTGCGCGACTTTATCTATGTTAAGGATGTCGTTGCAGTGCTGGAATTCATGATGAACAAAAGACCACAACCAGGACTTTACAACCTTGGGACCGGAAGGGCAAGAACCTTCTTCGACCTTGCCAGGGCTACATTTTCGGCCTTGAATCTTGAACCCGATATTGAATTTGTCGACACCCCGGCAGATATCCGGGATAAATATCAGTACTTTACCGAAGCTGACATGCATAAACTGAAAGATGCCGGCTACACCGGTTCTTTCACCTCGCTGGAGGATGGTGTATCGGATTATGTCCGCAATTATCTTGCAAGCAACAGTTACAGGTAATAATCAGTCTTCAGAGAGGTTTTGCTTTAGTTCCAGAAGGAAAGCCCGCATCTGCTGAAGGGTTTTCACAACTTCATGGTTGGCGGTAACATCATCCCTGTTCGCTTTCAGCTTTTCACGGGCACCCTGGAGCGTGAAACCGCGCTCTTTTACAAGATGGTAAATCAGGTGAAAGTTATCAACGTCCTGCTTTGTGAAAAACCGGTTGCCTTTTTTGTTCCGGAAAGGCTTGATAATATCAAATTCTTTTTCCCAGTACCGGATCAGTGATACATTTACTCCGAACATTTCCGCCACCTCCCCTATCCTGTAATAGACCTTCTCAATTTCCTTTTTCCGGTATGGCATAAGGCAGGAAATGTTTAATCGAGGGTTTGTGACGGACGCTGCGAAAGCTCAATCATCAGGGCATATTCCTCGGGCGTGATATCATTGAAGAAGAAGTTTATCGGGTCAACAGCCCTGCCCCCCTTGTGCACTTCATAGTGCAGGTGTGGCGAAGTAGATTTTCCTGTATTCCCGACAAAACCGATCACCTGTCCCCGTTTTACCTTCTGACCTTTTTTTACTGCCATTTTTGAGAGATGCGCATAAAGAGTCTCATAGCCGAAGCCATGATTTACTACAATACAATTTCCGTATCCGCTGCGCGAATATTCAACCTTAGTAACCACTCCATCTCCGGTTACATAAATGTCAGTACCCACCGGAGCGGTAAAATCAATTCCTTCATGGAACTTTGTTACCTTATAAAACGGATCGGTGCGATACCCGAAATATGAACCGATGCGGCGCAGATCAGAATTTGAAACAGGTTGAATGGCAGGTATTGAAGCAATAAGTTCTTCCTTTCTTTTTGCAAGTTCAAAAACTTCATCAAATGACTTGGACTGAACATATAACTGACTGGTAAGCACATCCAGTTTGCGGGTAGTATTTACAATGATGTCGCTGTTCCTGAAACCTTCAAGTTTGGCATACCTGTCAGTGCCTCCAAAACCCGCCTTCCTCACCGAAGAAGGAATAGGCTCTGATTCAAATATTACCCGGTAAATATTGTCATCCCTGTCCTGTAAATCACTCACAACGGCCTGTACCTTGTCAAGCCGGTCATTCAATATGGCAAACTGCAGTTTATACTGATCTATTTCACGCTGCATTATGCGTTCCTTGGGAGATTCAATAAAATTGTATGCGAACAGCAACACAACCGCGGCGAAAACCATTCCGGTTGCAACAACCGATAACAGACGAAGGAACCTTTGCTTAAAAGTTACCTTAACCTTTTCGATTTTAAGTGATTTGGTATTGAAATGATATCTGACTTTTGCCATAGAGCAAAGAAAAAAAATATAATCAGGTGAAAGGCAGATTATTGGTTTGTTTTTTCCGGGGGACTGCAAAATTAACATTTTCAATTAAATTTGCAAACCTTTTGCATGTTAAAAATCCTTAATCACAAGACCCGTTTTCAACTTAAAAATACCCATGAACGCTCAGCAGACCAGACAGACTTTTCTTGATTTCTTTGAAAAAAAATCCCATCATATCGTTTCTTCGGCACCCATGGTGGTCAAGGACGACCCAACCCTGATGTTTACCAATGCCGGAATGAACCAGTTTAAAGATATCTTCCTGGGCAATTCGGCGGTGAAGTTTCCGCGCATCGCCAACACACAGAAATGCCTGAGGGTCTCAGGGAAACACAACGATCTTGAAGAAGTCGGACACGACACCTACCACCACACCATGTTTGAAATGCTTGGCAACTGGTCGTTCGGTGATTATTTCAAGAAAGACGCCATCAACTGGGCATGGGAATTGCTTACTGAAGTTTATAAGATCGACAAGGACAGGTTATACGTGACCATCTTCGGCGGTGATGAGGGCGACAATCTGCAACCGGATATGGAAGCGCATGATCTCTGGAGGGCCCATGTTCCTGAAAACCGTATTCTCAGGGGAAACAAGAAAGATAATTTCTGGGAAATGGGCGACAGCGGTCCCTGCGGCCCCTGTTCCGAAATCCATGTTGATATCCGGGGCAATAAAGAAAGGGCTGAAGTTGACGGCGCTACCCTGGTGAATACCGGCGACCCCAAAGTAATTGAAATCTGGAACCTGGTGTTTATGGAGTTCAACCGCCTGGCCAACGGAAGCCTGCAGCCGCTTCCGGCAAAGCATGTTGATACAGGCATGGGGTTCGAGCGGCTCTGTATGGTATTGCAGCAAAAGCAATCCAACTACGACACCGATATTTTTCAGCCGCTTATCGGAAAAATAGCTGATATCAGTGGAATCCGTTATGGTGCAGCCGATAAAACCGATATTGCCATGCGTGTGATAGCCGATCATGTGAGGGCTATTGCGTTTGCCATTGCCGACGGGCAACTGCCGTCCAATAACAAAGCCGGTTATGTTATCCGCCGAATCCTCAGAAGGGCGGTGAGATACGGCTTTACCTTCCTTAAAACGGATGAGCCCTTTATTTATAAACTCATTCCTGTACTCAGCGAACAAATGGGCGCTTACTTCAGTGAACTCAAAAGTCAGCAAACACTGGTCGAAAAGGTGATCCATGAAGAAGAAGCCTCTTTCCTCAGAACGCTTTCTCACGGAATAACAAAATTCAATAATTATATTGAATCAAACCAGGGAAACACGCTTATCGACGGCGCTTTTGCTTTTGAACTCTATGATACCTACGGCTTCCCGATCGACCTCACAGGCCTGATGGCCCGGGAGCACGGCAAAGAGGTTGATATGGCCGGATTCAGCAAAGGCCTTGAACTTCAGAAGGAAAGATCAAGAAAAGACGCCAGCATCGAAGTGGAAGACTGGGTTGTGCTTGACGACAAAACCGTTGAAACGTTCGTGGGTTACGACGCCCTGACTGTCACAACAAAAATCACCCGTTATCGCAAGGTGCGCACCAAAGGCAGGGATGCATACCAGATTGCCCTGGCCAGTACGCCTTTTTATGCTGAATCGGGTGGCCAGGTAGGCGACCGGGGAATGCTGAAATCCGGAGAACAGATCATCCAGGTAACGGACACCCGAAAAGAAAATAACCTGATCATCCACCTTACCGAAACAATCCCTGTCAATCCTGCTTCAAGCCTTGTGGCAACCGTATCGGAAGAAGCAAGAACGGACACCGCCAATAACCACTCTGCCACGCACCTGCTTCATCACGCGTTGCGCAACATTATCGGCACACATGTTGAACAAAAAGGTTCATATGTGCATCCTGATTACCTGAGGTTCGACTTCTCGCACTTTCAGAAAGTAACCGATCAGGAGATTTATGAGATTGAAAAACAGGTAAACATGATGATACGGCAGAACCTTGTATTGGATGAAATACGTGACTTGCCCTTTGATAAAGCGAAAGAGGCCGGAGCGCTTGCCCTCTTCGGGGAAAAGTACGGAGATTCGGTAAGGGTCATCAGGTTTGGCAATTCTGTTGAATTATGCGGAGGAACCCATGTGCATGCTACCGGTCAGATCGGGTTGTTTAAAATCATCTCTGAATCGGCCATAGCCGCCGGTGTGCGCAGAATTGAAGCGATCACCGCAGGAAAAGCTGAAGCGTTTTATCACAAACAGTTGTCGTTGATCAGCGAAATCAAAGAACTGGTAAAAAACCCCGTTGATCCGGTAAAAGGCATCAGAAACCTGCTGGAGGAAAACCAGAAACTCAGGGGGCAGCTGGAGCATATCTCCATGGAAAAAGTGAACGAACTATACCATCAGTTAATGGCCGGAAGCCGGGATATAAACGGATGCAGGCTGATCACCGGAAAAGTGTACCTGGATGCAGGTTCTGCAAAAGATCTTGCTTTCCGGCTGATGGATGCTTCTGACAATCACCTCATTATATTGGGAACCCTGCATGATGACAAACCCGGGATTACCGTTGCCATCTCAGTCCCGCTCGTAAATACCGGAAAATACAATGCCGCTGCAATCGTAAAGGAACTCGCCAAAGAGATCAGCGGCGGTGGCGGCGGGCAGGCGCATTTTGCCACAGCAGGAGGTAAGAACCCCGGTGGAATTGAAAACGCCCTCGGAAAAGCTGCTGCACTTGTTGCCGGCATTGCCTCTTAAAAACATTTTTGCACGGCAGGATACAACTTCTATAATTTTGTGTCACCTTCAGCGCTCAAAAATTAAACAATTTAACAACAAACATTGTTAATACGACGATCAGAAAGTCAGACACGAAATGTTTTACACAGCACAGCCAATGATAAGGTACTCAATCAAAGATCTGGAAAAGCTTACCGGCATCAAGGCCCACACGATCCGGATCTGGGAGAAAAGGTATCAACTGATAGAACCCGAGAGAACTTCGACCAACATCAGGTACTATTCAGACAATGACCTGAAAAAATTGCTGAACGTTTCCATTCTTAACCGTAACGGCCTCAAAATTTCCAACATTGTCAATATGGGCAACGAGGAAATAAACGAACGGATCATAGAGATCTCGGAAACTACTTATGACCATGACAACCAGATTGAACAACTGATTGTTGCCATGATCGATTTCGATGAAGTCAGGTTCGAACGGGTACTCACTACTTCTATCATCAAATCGGGTTTTGACGATACGGTTATCAACCTGCTTTATCCATTCTTCGAAAAGATTGGCATTCTCTGGCAGATCGGTACCATATTTCCGGCCCAGGAACATTTTGTATCAAATATTATCAGACAAAAACTGATTATCGCCATTGACGGGCAAAACAACCCGCTGAAGCCTGACACCAAGTGCATCCTGATGGCCCTGCCCTCTGGAGAGTGGCATGAACTTGGGCTTCTTTTTTACTACTACTTAGCCAGGAAAGCAGGATTACGGGTTATCTATCTGGGGCAGTCGGTTCCGTTTGAAGATCTGCTTGAAGTGAGCAGGAAACAAACCGTTGACCTTATCTTCACTTCTATGACCACGCCTTTAACCCAGAAAAAGTATTCTGAATATATTCAGCAGTTATCTCTGGCTTTCAGCGAAATGCAGGTTTTTGTTACAGGCTATCAAACAAAGGAATATCCTGTTGAGCTGCCCGGAAATGTAATCAGGATTGAGTCTCCCGAACAATTTACTGAAAAACTGAAATTGCTGCATTCATGAATTACCCGGCGATTGGAATTTAAGTCTTTTCCGGGGCGATTCATGTCTGAAAAAGTTCCCCTCTCTGCCGGCAATGATGCGCCAATGTTGTAAGCGGTTTATTTGCTTTGCAAACTTTATTTCAAACCTCTCTTCATTATAGTCTTTGGAGATCGTAAATCGGAACATCGTGATACCGACATCCTGACATGACAGTAATTCAGTTTATTTCTGACAAACTATACATACTTGCAATTGACTCATTTTCGAGCAATTAGAACACTTAATACATTTTTTTAAATACTATTATAAACATTTTAAAAATATTTTGGCCCAAAATGGTGCACTTTTTCCGATGGATTTTTATATGTAACTTTTAGCAAAGCACAATATTACCAGCGGTTCTGGCAGCAATTTAACACTCGCTAGCGATAATTCCCCATTTCAGGACACAACTTGTCCTGAAATGGGAAATTTTTATGTAAAATATTTGTTTAACTTTTTATTCTTAAACAATAAACATTTTTAAAAAATTGTTAAATACCCCTATTAAACTGTATATCAATTGCTTCTCAAACCATAATCCAAATCATGTAAATTTCAAATGTTAAAATTGTATTAAAATAGAGGTTTGTGTTTAATTCTGCATCATGTTTGTTAAACATATTTTACCAATCTAAAGCCAATATATCATGACAGCAATTGAGTTCAGCCACAAACTTATCAGTCTTCACGACAACCTTTCCTATTTTGCCAACACCTTAACCAATAATCGCGAAGAGGCCAAAGACCTGATTCAGGATACCTATCTCAAAGCTTTGACGCACATGGATAAATTTGAAAGTGACACCAATCTGAAAGCATGGACTTACACCATCATGAAGAACACTTTCATCAACAACTACCGGAGGAACCAGAAAGCCAACACCATAGTTGACAACACCGAGGATTTGTACTATCTCAATATCCCCAGGAAATCCGACTTTGTTTCACCTGAATCGGAAATCAGCACCAAGGAAATCAAGGCGGGGATTGCAAAGCTTGAAACAGATCAGCGCCTGCCTTTTGAAATGCATACCGAAGGATACAAATACAAGGAGATTGCCGAAAACCTCAACCTTTCAATCGGCACGGTAAAAAGCAGGATATTCTTCACCCGCAAGAAACTTATGGAGTCCCTGAAAGAGTTTCAGAGTTAAACAAAATATATTGATCACCGGAGCCGGGTACAATGTTGTTTCCGGCTTTTTTTTTATTCAATCCAACATAAAAGGGAAAACGGCAGCCTGACCAGGGGGAGAGGGAAAGGAGCAGAAAATCCAATATTCAGGTTGGCTGATTTTACTTATCCGCAACCTGACAGGGAAGTGTGAAATAGAACACAGAGCCGGTTCCCGGTTTTGACTCAGCCCACATTTCTCCTCCCATTAATTCAACAAATTTCTTCGAAAGGGTCAGTCCCAGTCCTATCCCTCCGTAATTCCTGTTATGCCCTTCCTCAACCTGCCTGAATCTCTGAAACAAAACATCCAGTTTTTCCTGAGGGAAGCCGATACCTGAGTCCCTGACATAGAATTCAACCATGCTGTTCTCCCTAAACCGATAACCCACCTCAATAAATCCATCATTGGTATATTTAAGTGCATTCTCAATCAGATTATATAAAGTCTGCCGCAACTTACGTTCATCAGTTAATATTGTAAATGAATGATCTTTATTTGCCTTCTGCATCCTGATATTGATATGTTCCTTATCCGAAAGGCCCTTTTCCAGATTAAAGAAGGTTATCAGGCTCATCAGCATTTCATTAATCTGACAAGGTTCACGTTGCATGACGATCAATCCGGATTCGATCTGGGCGATATCAAAGATTTCTCCCATCAGATCAAGCAATTTGTTGCTGTTATTGTGAATAATGCTGACAAACTGCCTGCGGTCTTCTTCTTCGGGACCTGAATCAAGCAGCAGGGATGAAAAGCCCATGATAGCATTCAGGGGGGTTCTTATCTCGTGCGACATATTGGCAAGAAATGCAGACTTCAGTTTATCTGACTCCTCAGCCTTTTCCTTGGCTTTGCGCAATTCTTCCTGCGTATTGAGAATCGATTTATTCTGATCGCTGAGCAGCTTGATCATACGGTTTTTTTCACGCGAGGCCCTTAAATAATAAATGAGTACACCGCCGAGGATCATCAATGCCAGCAGAATGGTAATCAGAAAATAGTAAAAGGGGATTTCATTTGCCATCTTGATTTTCTCAATACTGGATAACTGAATAATAAAGTAAACCGTTCACCCGATTACAACTGCTCCCGGGAACGGATTCACGATGCTGCACTGTTTCATCAAATTTAATGCTAATATTTCGATTAGCTGAAAAAACGTGAAAATAATTCCTCAGGCACCCGTATCAGGGAGTAATTGTATGCGTTCCCGGCGGGTAATCTTCAAGGATCATATTGTACAGCAATTCAAAATGATCAGGAATATTGACAAAATCAAGACGGTTTGTATCAATGATCAGGATCCGCATACCGGTCTGCTGCCGGATATAGTCAAAATAGCCGCTCTGAATTTTTTCGAGATATGCCGGTTCAATATCCATCTCGTACGAACGTCCCCTTTGGATGATGTTTGATTTGAGCCGCTCAACAGAAACATACAGATAAACCAGTAAATCGGGCTTTGGAATCGAAAGATTTATAATGTTGAACAATCTGGCATAGAGCGCATATTCATCATCGGCAAGGGTTTTACGGGCGAAAATCAGCGACTTGGTGATAAAATAGTCAGAAATGGTGAGGGGCCTGAATAGGTCGGTAACCGACAATTCATTTTTTAACTGCTGAAACCGGCTTGCCAGGAAAGAAAGCTCCAGCGGAAAAGCATATTTTGATGGATCGCGGTAGAATTTCGGCAGGAAGTCGTTATCCTCAAACTGCTCAAGGATCAGCCTGGCATTCAGTCTTTCTGAAAGCATCGTTGCCAGAGAAGTTTTCCCGGCGCCTATGGTACCTTCTATTGCTATAAAATTATATTTCATTGATCAGGAGCAATGCTTTTCAACGGTTTATAAATGTCAACAGCGAGTTTATCGATGCATGTATTCAGCAGTTGTCCGACAGTTTTCCCAAGAACAGGATGCACAACAGCATGGGCAATTTCATCCAGCGGCAAAAGCACAAACCTGCGCAGATGCATCCTGGGATGAGGTACCTGAAGGGCAGGCTCATCTATCATACGGTTTCCAAAAAGCAGTATGTCAATATCGATGGTACGGGGAGCATTGAAACTTCCATCCCGCTCCCTGCCTAGTTCTGATTCTATATCGAGCAAGACGCTTATCAAATGCATCGGTTCATGCGCTGTTTCAATACAGACTGCAATATTCAGAAAAGGAAGTTCGGGACTGGCATCCCAGGGTTCTGTTTCATATACGGATGATGATGACCTCACCCTGCCTGCCCTGACCCGGATCAGGGAAAGTGCCTGTTTCAGCAGTACAGCCCTGTCACCAAGATTACTCCCGAGTAAAAGGTAAACTTCTTCCATTGAGCCAATTTATAAATACAAAAATACTGACCTTTATCCAACGGAAGCCTGTCGGGCACCCTTATTTGTCAATAAATTTCAACCTGCCCTTATCTGTTTTAACCATCCTTTCAGGCGGCCGGCACTCATTATCGCCTGAGCAAGGGGATGATATATTCTTGAATATAAGTAAAAGTGGGTGTGAGATCAGAATTATCCGGAGAAACAATTGTAACTTTACAAATTGTTTGACGTCAAAAAATAATTGTTGACAATATTATCTGACAATACTTTTTGCCTGCTTTAATCGTAAATATTTCCGCTTCTAAACCAAGTTTTGCATCTAACCAATTTCAAAATCAGATCGTATATGAAACAGTTCTTTAAATTCATGCTGGCTTCCATGGCAGGTTTCTTCCTGACTATGATTGTTTTATTTTTCTTCTTTGCCATTCTGATCGCCTCACTGCTGACTTTTACCAAAAAAGAGGAGGTTGTGGTGAAGCCAAAGACAGTACTCCACCTTACGCTGAAAGAAGCCATTCCTGAACGAAGTCAGGCAAGCCCGTTTTCTTTCAGCGAAACCAGGCTTTTCAGCACTTCAAATGTTCCGGGGCTGCTTGAAACCAACGACCTGCTCAAAAGGGCATCAGAAGATGATAACATCAGCGGGATATTACTGGATCTGAGCGAAATAGGATCTGGCATGGCCACGATGGAAGAAGTGAGAAATGCCCTGCTTAAATTTAAGGAATCAGGCAAATTTGTGGTTGCCTATGGTGAAGTATATTCCCAGAAAGCTTACTATTTAGCCACTACTGCTGACATCATCTGCCTGAACCCGGAAGGGGCGCTTGATTTCAGGGGAATGGCCGGCGAACTTGTGTTTATCAAAGGCCTGCTGGGCAAACTTGACATCAACCCCCAGATTATCAGGCATGGAAAATATAAAAGCGCCATTGAGCCTCTCATCAGCGACCGTATGAGTGAAGCCAACAAAGAACAAACACTCGCCTATATAAATTCTTTGTGGATGCACATTTCAGACGGCATAAGCAAAGCAAGAAATATAGATCCTGCCAGGCTGCAGGTAATAGCCGATTCCCTGCTTATTCAGACTCCTGAAGATGCATTGAATTATCATTTTGTAGACCGGGTAATCTTTAAGGACCAATTGATCGATCTGCTGAAAGAGAAACTTGAAATCGGCAAAAACGACAAGATTGAAATGATGAAGCTGGAGCGGTACAAGGATGCACCAGCCAAAACATTCAAGAAAAGGGCCAAAGAAAAAGTCGCCGTTATCTATGCAGTCGGCAGTATTGGTGATGGCGAAGGAAGCGATGAGTCTATAGGTTCGGAACGCATTTCAAAGGCGATCAGGAAGGCCAGGACCGACAGCACGGTAAAAGCCATTGTTTTCAGGGTGAACTCACCCGGAGGCAGCGCACTGGCTTCTGATGTTATCCTGCGCGAAATCAAACTGGCCCGTGACATTAAACCGGTGGTTGTTTCGATGGGTGACTATGCCGCATCCGGGGGATATTACATCGCCTGTGCCGCCGATACCATCCTGGCCAATCCCACCACACTTACCGGCTCCATCGGTGTTTTCGGCGTAATCCCGGATTTCAGCAAATTCTTCAACAATAAACTCGGGGTTACCTTCGACGTTGTGAAGACAAACAAGCATGCTGACTATATTTCAGTAACACGGCCAATGACTCCTTACGAGGAAAAAGTGATCACCAACGATGTGGAACGGATCTACAAAGTATTCGTCAACCATGTTTCCGAAGGCAGGTCAATGCCTGAGGCGCTGGTTGACAGCCTGGGCCAGGGCAGGGTATGGAGTGGTACCGACGGGGTAAAAACCGGACTGGTTGATCTAACCGGCGGCCTTCAGGATGCCATCAACATTGCCGCAAATATGGCAAAACTCGAAGATTACCGGATTATGTCCCTCCCTGAACAAAAAGATCCTTTTACCCAGATTATAGATGAACTGACCGGCAAACCTTCCGAGACAAGACTAAAGAAAGAACTGGGACTTTTGTACCCTTACATGAAAGAATTACAGTCACTTTCTGGCTTAAAAGGCGTACAGGCGAGGCTGCCGTTTATACTTAACATACAATAACAGTATAACTTTCATAAATTTGCACGGGTCCTTCCGGAATTCTGAATGAATCAGTTTACGTAAGGGCCCGGTTTTATGAATTGCGTCATGAGCATGAATCAATCAACAATAATAGCAGAAAAATCGGAACTTCGGCGGACGATAAGCCGGCTCAAAGCAGCCCAATCGCCTCAGGAATATCTGGAAGCATCAGCAATAATCACCGGCAGCCTTGAAATGCTCCCTGAATTCAGAAGCGCAAAAACAGTACTGGCCTACTGGTCGTATAAAGGAGAAGTGCATACCCATGACCTGATCAGAAAATGGGCGGATAAAAAACGGATACTACTTCCTTCGGTAAACGGTGATGAGATGCTGATCAGACAATACCAGGGCGATGATTCAATGGTTCCCGGAGATTTGTTTGGCATTCCCGAACCGGCTGGTCAGGTTTTTACCGATTATGCCGGAATTGATTTTGTCATCATTCCGGGTATCGCTTTTGACAAAAAAAACAACCGTATGGGACGCGGAAAGGCCTATTATGACAGATTTCTGTGCAAAATCAATGCCTTTAAAGCGGGAATCTGTTTCAGTTTTCAGTTGTTTGAGACCATTCCGGCAGGTGAGCACGATATCCTAATGGATACAGTAATAACCGAAGTATCTCAGAATGAGCGCAGGGCCTTTCTGCGCAGCTGAAACCTGACTGAATCTCCGATTCCTGAGTTATAGTCATATAGGGCGTTCTCCCAATCGCCATACATGGCATTGGGCAGTACAATAAACCTTCTGCCAAATTCGGCTGAAGCATGGTCAACAGCCTCCATCCTTGGCTTCACGGCCAACCCTTCAAAATCCTCTGCAAAGTCATTGAGGTTGTCGCCGAACAACAGCGATATATGATATTTCCCGGCCAGATTCTGCCTTCTCCCCTCTTTGCTGGCTTCTGCAGTACGTGTGATGACATGTTCCTCATCGGCATGCGGAAATCCCAGGGCTGCCAGATTTTTAACAGTCACATCCTTCAGATAGTCCTTCCGGTTAGTAACATAAAAAATACTCACCCCGTTCGCCCTGGCATATTTCAGGAAATCAAGGGCGCCCGGCAACGCTTCGGCACGGGCCAGGCTGCACCATTCATCCCAGTTTACAGGATAAGATGTACTTTCAAGCACTGACTTTGCCTGGAACGGACTGTTATCCAGTACAGTCTCGTCCACATCCAGCACGATAATCCTGTGCTTGTTCACTGATTTATCGGCCAGGTCAAGGTCGAGCATGAACTTGCCAATATTAAAGGCCTGATAACATAGCGCCCGGTACTCTGCAGCAGTCTGCTGATAGAGGGTTGCCAGCACCATGTGTTCGTTCCTGACCAACTGCCGGAATGCAGAGTCCTGAACAATGACCGCCGGGACTTGAGCAGGTTTTTCAGCAGGGCCTGAAAGTTCCTCACGTTGAAACCATTTACACGATGAGGTTAGTAAAATCAATGCAAGTGAAGTAATCAGCGTTATGTTTTTCATGAGATGATAAATAAATGAGCCGGGATAAACCCGGCTCAAAATTACAAAGGGTATTGCAATACCAGCAATTATTTTTTGCTGAAATCCATATCCGCCATCCTGCGGTAGCTGTAATAGCGCCATTTGGCATTCTCCTCAGCTGCGCCAAAGAGTTCAACAGCTTCCTTCGGGAAGGATTTTTTGAGTGAGGTGTACCTCACCTCTGAGTCAAGGAATGACTGGAATTTGGTAAAATCAGGTTCTTTTGAATCAAGCTGGAACGGATTCTTTCCTTCTTCTTCCAGCAACGGGTTATACCTGTACAGGCTCCAGTAGCCGGCTTCTACAGCGTGGGCCTGCTGTTCCTGTGCCTTACCCATTCCATTGCGGAGCCCATGGTTGATACAGGGTGAATAGGCAATAATGAGTGAAGGCCCGGGATAAGCTTCCGCTTCGCGCAGGGCTTTGAGGTACTGTGTCTGATTGGCTCCCATGGCTACCTGGGCTACATAAACGAATCCATAACTCATGGCCATCATACCAAGATCTTTTTTCCTGACTTTCTTGCCGCTTGCAGCAAACTTGGCAACGGCACCCACCGGAGTCGATTTTGAAGCCTGTCCGCCGGTGTTGGAATATACCTCTGTGTCAAGTACAAGAACATTGACATCCTCACCGGAAGCGATTACATGATCAAGTCCGCCATATCCGATATCGTAGGCCCAACCGTCACCGCCAAACATCCATACTGATTTTTTAACGAAATACTGCTTAAGCGAAACAAGCTCTTTTGCAACTTCAGAAGTTTCTTTTTCAAGCATAGGAATCACCTTAGCTGAAGCTTCACGCGATTTTGCTGCATCTTTACTGCCATCAATCCATTCCTGGCAAGCGGCTTTAAAGTCAGCACTGTAATCTCCTTCAAGAATCAGCTGCATGCGCAGGGCAATTCTTTCGCGAAGTTTCGAAACAGCAGTTGCCATACCAAATCCATACTCGGCGTTATCCTCAAACAGCGAGTTAGCCCAGGCGGGACCTTCGCCCTTTGCATTGACGGTGTATGGAGTTGACGGAGCTGAACCACCATAGATGGACGAACATCCTGTAGCATTGGCTACCATCATCCGGTCGCCATAGAGCTGGGTAATCAGCTTGATGTAAGGGGTTTCACCACAACCGGCACAAGCGCCTGAGAACTCAAACAGGGGCTGTGCAAACTGACTGTTCTTAATATTCTGTTCTTTATTCGCGATGGTATCTTTGTAGGAAACATTCTTTGAAATGATGTTCCACAGCTTATCCTGCTCCATTTGTGATTCGAGGGGCTCCATCACCAAAGCTTTGGTTTTGGCAGGACACACGTCAACGCAGTTGCCGCAGCCGGTGCAGTCAAGCGGACTGAGTTGAATACGGAACTGCAGGCCGTCAAAGGTCTTGGGGACGGCTTTCAGCGCGGGGGTGCCTTCCGGAAGCATTTTCATCTCGCTCTCATCGATCAGGAAAGGACGGATACAAGCGTGCGGACATACATAGGCGCATTGATTACACTGAATACAATTGTCAGGAATCCATTTTGGCACATGCACTGCAATACCGCGTTTTTCATAAGCGGTGGTTCCCGCAGGAAAAGTACCGTCTTCACGGCCAAGAAATGCACTCACCGGCAAATCATCACCCTTCATGGCATTGATAGGCATCACCACGTTCTTAATAAAATCGGGCACATCCAGCTCAGCCGAAACCTTTTCACCGGAAAGCGACTTCCAATCAGCCGGAATATCAATTTTTGTCACTTCACCACCCCGATCAATCGCTGCATGGTTCATCCGGACAATCTCTTCTCCCTTGCGTCCAAAATCCTTCACAACCGCTTTTTTCATGTAATCGACGGCGGTTTCATAAGGAATCACCCCCGAAATACGGAAGAATGCCGACTGCATAATGGTGTTGGTGCGTCCGCCCAGTCCGATCTCTTCAGCAATCTGAGTGGCATTGATGATATAGAAAGCAATATCATGATCGGCCATATAGCGTTTCATGTGGTCAGGAATATGCTGCCTGGTTTCCTCAACATCCCAGATACTGTTAAGCAGGAAAGTACCGCCGTTTTTCAGCCCTTTGAGCATATCGTATTTCTCGAGGTATGCCGGCACGTGACAGGCTACAAAGTCAGGGGTGTTTACAAGGTAGGGCGAACGGATGGGTTTGTCACCGAAGCGCAGGTGCGAAGTGGTTACTCCCCCGGACTTTTTGGAGTCGTAAGCAAAATATGCCTGACAATATTTATCGGTGGTTTCTCCGATGATCTTAATGGAATTCTTGTTGGCACCAACAGTTCCATCGGCTCCGATCCCGTAAAATTTACCCTGGAAAGTTCCTTTGGGGGCAAGGTCGATCTCGGGAAGTAATGGCAGCGACAGGAAGGTTACATCATCAACAATACCAACAGTAAAACCGTTTTTCGGCTCGTTGCTCTTAAGATTATTGACAACGGAAACAATCATTGCCGGAGTGGTATCCTTCGAACTGAGCCCATAGCGGCCACCAACGATCAAAGGCTTCTCCACATGGCTGTAAAAAAGATCCTTCACATCCAGGTAAAGCGGCTCACCGTTGGCGCCGGGCTCCTTGGTACGATCTAGCACACAGATGCGCTTGACTGACTCCGGCATTACATTAAAGAAATACTTTGCCGAGAATGGTCTGTAGAGGTGCACGGAAACAAGGCCGAGTTTCTCACCTTTTGCATTCAGGTGGTCGATCACTTCCTTGATGGTTTCGGTAATGGAACCCATGGCAACCAGCACATTTTCGGCATCAGGCGCACCATAAAAGGTAAAAGGGTGGTATTCGCGTCCGGTTAATTTGCTGATTTGCTGCATGTAGTTCTCAACAATATCGGGAAGGGCATTGTAGAAAGGGTTTGCAGCTTCGCGCGACTGAAAATAAATATCGGGATTCTGGGCAGTACCGCGGGTCACGGGATGCTCAGGATTCAGCGCGCGGTCGCGGTAAGCCTGAAGGGCTTCCCAGTCGATCATTGGTGCGAGGTCTTCATTTGAAGGCGCTTCCACTTTTTGGATCTCATGGGATGTACGGAAACCGTCAAAGAAATGCAGAAACGGAATCCTCGATTTAATGGCTGCCAGATGCGCTACTCCTGCAATATCCATAATTTCCTGAACACTGCCGGTGGCGAGCATGGCGAATCCGGTCTGACGGGTGGAATATACGTCTGAATGATCACCAAAAATAGACAATGCCTGGGCTGCAAGACTACGTGCCGAAACATGGAAAACACCGGGAAGAAGTTCGCCTGATATTTTATACATATTCGGAATCATCAGCAGCAACCCCTGGGAAGCTGTGTAAGTAGTGGTAAGTGCACCTGCCTGCAGCGAACCATGCACGGCACCAGCAGCACCAGCCTCCGACTGCATTTCGGTAACTTTAACGGTTTCACCGAAAATATTTTTACGTCCGTGGGCAGCCCATTCATCTACATACTCAGCCATCGTTGATGAAGGCGTTATAGGATAAATGGCAGCCACTTCGCTGAACATGTATGCAATGTGTGCAGCAGCATAGTTTCCGTCACAGGTAACAAAATTTCTCTTTTGTGTCATATCAGTTTGTGTTTAAAACGCTCATTAACAATAACTCACAATTCCTGCTGAAAAGCAGTGCAAAATTACTGATTTTAAGGGATCACAGTCTCAATTCAGGGACTGATATCAGCACCGACAAGCTAATTTATAATGAATTTAATTAAGAAAACAGGGTGACAAGCCCGCCCTTGTGCAGGTCACAAAACAGATAACATCGAACCATGGACTGAAAATCCTTTAACCAACAGAAACCCGGAAATTCCTTCAATCGGTGGTGAAATTTGTCTGCCCGTATTTTACCAGCACTTCTATTATCCAATTGTCCGATTAAAATTAAACGTCGCGCAAGGGCCCTGCCACAGCGGGGCAGGCAGCAACGGCTTGATTATAAATGATTTGCTATCTTTTAAAAAGTTTTCATAATCCGCTGTAAGTCAATTTATTAAAAATTCTAACCGGAGTAGTATTATCAATCAGGATACGCTTATTGAATATACCCATAGAATATGATACCTGCATTGCAAGAATCGCCTGCACATGCCGTATTCTTTCCGGGTATTTAAACTTATTCCATCAACCCCGGAATGTTTAATACAAATCAGACAATAATCTTATGTCCGCCCAAACAAAAAATGTAAAGATATTGTTAATAGACTCAGATATCAAACCAATCATCAATCAGGAAAAACACTATGACAAAACTGGCTGTACATTACATGGGAATCCCATTAAAAAATCCCATAATCGTAGGTTCAAGCAACATGGTAAACAACCCGGAAATGCTTAAGAGGCTGCAGGATGCCGGTGCAGCTGCAATCGTGTATAAATCTCTTTTCGAAGAGCAGATACAACTGGAAAGCATTCAGTTCCAGGATGAAATGGAGTTATACAACGAGCGCAATGCAGAAATGATCAGCCTTTATCCTGATATGCAGCATGCCGGTCCCGAAGAGTATCTCCACAAACTCCGCGAAGCCAAAGCCATGCTGGATATTCCCCTTATCGGCAGTTTGAATTGCGTATTCACAGAAACATGGGTAGAATATGCCGAACTGATTGAGAAAACCGGTGTCGACGGGCTTGAGTTGAACTTCTTCTCCGTTCCCCGCGATTTTAATACAGAAGCAAAGTCTATAGAAGATGAGCAGGTGGCTGTAGTCGAGCAGGTATGTAAAATAGTGAAAATTCCCGTCAGTGTCAAACTGAGTCCGTTTTACACCAATACCCTTCAGGTTATCAGAAGAATGGAAAAAGCAGGCGCAAAGGCATTTGTGCTCTTCAACCGAATGTTTGAGCCTGATATCAACCTTGACACGCTTCAACACAGCACACCATTCAATTTAAGCACGGAAGGCGATTACCGGCTGGCCCTGCGCTATGCAGGTGTTCTTTACGGCAATACAAAAGCCGCCATTTGCAGTTCGTCCGGAATTTACACAGGCCATGACCTCGCCAAAATGATTTTAGCCGGCGCTGATGCCGTACAGATGGTAAGTGCATTATACAAGCACAAACCCGAATTGATTACCAACATACTGGCAGATCTTGAAAAATTTATGGGGAAAAATGGCTTTGACGATATTCAGGCTTTCAAAGGAAAACTATCCAAAGCCGAAGTTAAAGATCCTTATATCTACAAACGTGCCCAGTATATTGACCTTCTGCTTCACTCTGAGCAGATTTTCAAAAAATATCCGATGGTATAATTCCATCGCAAAGCTTATGAAAGCCGGGACTTCCCGGCTTTTTTATTATCTGAAAAACCTCACTGATCAATTTAACAGGTCATTTTACCAGCTTCAGGTTGCATATCACAGACCGAATATCGTACCTTTAAAAATTGTTCACCTAAAAAAAGGAGGTATTATGTCAATGACAAAAAGGGCAGCAGCGGAGTTTATCGGCACATTCTGGCTGGTACTCGGCGGTTGTGGAAGTGCAGTACTCGCAGCGGCTTATCCCGGACTGGGCATCGGGTTCGCTGGCGTGGCACTGGCGTTCGGACTTACAGTGCTGACCATGGCATTTGCCATCGGCCATATTTCGGGATGCCATCTCAATCCGGCCGTTTCGCTCGGTCTCTGGGCCGGAGGCAGGTTCAAAGGCTCAGACCTGCTGCCTTACATTATTGCCCAGGTTCTCGGAGCAATTTTCGCTGCATTCATCCTTTATCTGATTGCATCCGGCAAAGACGGCTATGCAGGCGGTCTTGCCTCCAATGGATACGGCGAGCACTCACCTGATGGTTATCCGTATATGTCTGGTCTGATCACGGAGGTTGCAATGACCTTTATGTTCCTGATCATCATTCTCGGCGCCACAGATGAAAGGGCTCCCAAAGGCCTCGCTCCTGTTGCCATCGGACTGGGCCTTACCCTGATCCACCTGATCAGCATTCCGGTAACCAATACCTCCGTGAATCCTGCACGCAGCACCGGCCCCGCCCTGCTCGAAGGAGGCATCGCACTGAAACAACTATGGTTCTTTTGGGTAATGCCTGCCATCGGCGCGCTGCTTGCCGGATTCGCCTACAAATGGCTCGGAAAAGAAAAATAAAGAACCGAAACCAGTCAGCTGAAACCACTCACAACATCAACGGCGTTGTTATAATCAACATTAGAACCAATGCACTGATTCGCCATGCTGAAGGGGGGCCTCTGAGCCCCCTTTTTCGTCTGATTAGAAAGGGAAGTCCTCCCCTGTATCTTCCAGAATAATTTCTTCCTGTTGCGGCTCATCAGCCATTATATGCAACTGATTCCCTTCAACGAATATGGCCCTGAACGGCCTGGTCGGACAAGCGTACTCACAGGCACCACAACCAATACATATCTTATCGTTCACTTCAGGAATCGTCAGTCCGTCCTTATAAGGCACCATGTCGACCGCCTTGGTCGGACAATGTTCAGAGCATGCACCACAGTCAGTTTCGTCGGTATAGACAACACAGTTTTCTTTAATAAATACAGCTACACCCAACTGCACCCTCTTTTTATGCTCGCCGGCAAGCGGGAGTATCGCTCCCGTCGGGCAGATATCACCGCAAACAGTGCATTCAAAATTGCAGAAACCCGAATGATAATCCATATAAGGTTGCATCAGCCCCTGGACTCCATACTCCAGGAATGATGGCTGTAAAACGTGCGTAGGGCAAGCGCTGACGCACAGATGACAGGCTGTACAGTTTTTATTGAAATGATCATGACCCTCAGATCCGGGAGGGGATGAAACCTGACTGCGCTCTTCAGGGATTGAGGTTGGCTTTTCGCCTCCGGTTAGCCGGGTGGCAAAGGTTTTGGTTGATAAAAATGCCGTGCCGACCATCAACGCTTTCAACAATGTCCGGCGGTGCCCGTTTTCCGCTGCTTCAAATTTTTTTTTACCGTTATTTATCCTGAATTTGGCGATTCCATAAACCACCCCTGACGACGGACAAGCCGTGATGCAGTTGAAACATGCCACACAACGGGAATAATCCACTTCCCTGCTTTTAACATCAATGCACTGTGCCTTGCAAACTTTGCTGCATTGTCCGCAACTGTTGCACAATTGCTTGTCGAGTGAAATCCTGAAAAGGGAAATCCTTGAAAACAGGCTGAGCAGCGCTCCAACCGGACAAACCGTATTGCAGTACAACCTCCCGCTCACGGCCGACATCCAGGTAACTAAAATGAGGAACGCAGCGGCAAATCCCAGGGAAGCCAGTTGGTAACTTTTCCAGGGAGTACGGGGCAACCAGAAGATATCCTGTTTTTCAAGAATTCCTGCCAATGTATTGTTAGCGGTAAGGACAACTGGCCTGAACAGATTGGCCATAATCCGGCCAAAATTACTGTATGGATCAAGAAAATTAACCAGCAAAGCAGATCCTGCAATAATTGATATAATGACAATAATGAGTATAATATACCGAAGCATATTTTGGGGCCTGGCATACCGGAGTGGCTTCTGGCGGAGGATTCTGCGACGGATGCGGGAAATGATATCCTGTAAAGTTCCCAGGGGGCAAACGGTTGAGCAATAAATCCTGCCGAATAGAACAGTCAGGATAACAAACAGCAGGAATCCGGAAGCTGCCCATATGCCGGTGACAAGAAATTTCAAAAACGAAGGGGCAAACTGGGGCCAGGTGATCACATTTATCCATGTAACCGGAATCCACCGGGCGGGATCGAGGAAAATAACACCCGTAAATATAAGGAACACCAGAGACAATGCTATCCGGGCCTTCCGGGGCCACGCAACACTTCTCATGTCAGATCTTTATCCTGTTAATGTTCAGCCTGGTCAGATCCATGGTCCCAAGCTTCATGTCGTTGGCTATCCGGATATGCGGAATATCCTCCGGCTTGCTTCCGAAAACCATGGTAGCGGCTGCGTCAGCTGCGACGATATCGGCAGAGACAATCAGTTGTTTCATCAAGACCACGTCGGCTTCCGAAACTCCGCGGGGCCCGTTGCGCAGCATCACCCGGTATCCGTCGATCACATTCAGTGTTGGTTTCCGCCAGGTAACAAAATCAGCAATACACTGGTGCAGGTCATTCCTGTGCCAGTACCTGCGGTCCCACACCACTCCCATCAGGTTTTTCATTGCCAGGGATATGCTGGCTGAACTGTGGTGTTTGAGCACCGGAACGTTGATAAAAACATCCGAGTTCAGAATTAGTTCATGAACCCTGGCTTCCTTCAGGCGTTTCCCTTTGGGAATCTGCACTGTCTGATAATAGTTTTCCGTATTCCCGGGAACGATCTTACCCCCGGCATCCTTAACGGCTTTTTCAATTCCGCTGTTTTTATAACAAAGTTTCCAGGCATCACAGGTATTGTCGAATACATATACTTCAGATGCTCCGGCATCAAAACAATGTCTGATAATCCTGCCAACCAGTTTGGGATTGGTGTTTCCGGCCCTTTCAGGTGAGACATCCCAGCCGATATTTGGTTTTACCACCACCTTCTGGCCTTTTTTAACATACTTCGCCATCCCTCCGAGAGAGGCAATCGCCCTGTCAAACATTACATCAGGTTCTCCATCCCTGACAGCAACCAGGTCGTAGGTACTCTGAGCAGGTAAAACAGAGGCCAGCCCTGTTAATCCTCCAATGCTTAAGGATGTTCCGGTTACCAATCCGGCACTGACTCCCTTTAAAATAAATTCACGGCGCTTCATAAATTCATCCGGTTTCCGTAAAAAAATCAATCAATTGCCTGAAATAATACACGGTAAAAATAATTATTTCAACAGAACCGATTACTTTTATGCTAAAAAAACGACGGGAAATCAACAAAATTTTATTTTTGTAAACGTTTAGCATCAAACAGCCGGGCAAACATTTAAACTTTTAACAATATCAGGATGAGCACAGCCAGTCTTTCACGCAAAGCAATTACCAACAGTATCATTATCAACACTTCGGCGATACTGCTAATTTATTTTACACCAGCCCTCACTCATTTTCTCAATTTCCCGCTTTACCTGATTGAACCCATGCGCCTGATGCTGGTGCTTGCAATGATTCACAGCGACCGGCGCAACGCCTACCTGCTGGCCCTGACCCTGCCCCTGTTCTCGTTTGCGGTTTCGGCCCATCCGGTTATTTATAAGATGCTGCTGATTACAGCTGAACTGCTCTTCAACGTATGGCTGTTTTATACATTCCGCAACCGGATGAAAAACATTTTTGCAGCAATGGCCTCCGCAATAATCATCAGTAAAGCGGCCTATTATGGCTTTAAAGCGATATTTATTTCGTTAGCCCTTATCGGCCCCGGGCTGATTTCCACCCCCATATGGATACAGTTGTTAACTACGCTCTTATTCAGCAGTTACGCATTACTGCTGTTGAAGAACAAAGCCTGAGAGCATGCCCGTAATAAGGGCTTTCCAGTTTACGTGAAGTTTATGGATTTAAGCTGGGTCTTGCAGCGTTGCTGAAAATTAAGCTGCACCACGACGTTGCGTGCTCAAACGTATTATAGCAAGCAACATCAGCGCAACACTTGCCCATTGAACCGGGCTGAGCACTTTTCCATGGAAGAGATAATCAAAAACAATGGCCGAAAGCGGAAAACATAACTCGCAGATGGCAGCGAGCATTGCTGTTACCTTCTTCAATCCGAAGTAATACAAAAAGATAGCCCCGGATCCGACGGTGAGCGAGATGATCACAATAATGAGCCAGTTGGTTGGGGTTGCTATGACAAAACCGCTCATATTGCCTGTAACCACAACAAAGACGAGCATAATCAGGGAGGTAAAACCATATCGGTAAAATGTCGCAGCCTGAAAAGAGAGATTATGCAAAACGCCTTTCCCCAGCACAGTGGCAGCCCCGAAACAAAATGCAGCAATTAATGAATAACCCGCTGCAATCATGGTTTTTGAACCTGTATTGAAGTCAGGAAAATTAAACCCAAAAGTCAGGAAGTATCCTGCAATGATTGCCATCGATGCCCAGAAAACAAAGCTTCTGTTCAGTTTTTCACGCAATAAAACAGCAGCCAGGGCGATGGCAAAGACGGGCTGAAGTTTTTGCAATAAAACGACAATGGACAGGTCCTTAAATTCAACCAGGAAAAGCGCTTTTACTATGGCCATGGTACCCAGCGCACCACCGGTTAATGCAATGAGTGCCAGATAAATAATTTCTCTTGTCGTCAACCGGCTGAACAGTTTGTATTCCCTGAAAAGAAAAAAATTCATCAGTAAAAAGGGAAGCGCATGAAGAATAAAAACGACAAAAACGATGTTCAGGTTGTATAGTTGCGGGGTTAGCAAAATACCATCAAGGCCCCAGAGCGATGCGGAAATGCAGACGGCAAGCGAGCCAAAAACCAGGGATTTACCGGATTTTGTCATCAGACAAAGGTGATTAGGTGAAAAGTCTGCGCAAAGCTATGAAAATCCGGGAAATGTTTTCCGGATAAGGCTGAGTCCATTTTGCCGTTCAGGGAAAAAACTGACCGATGACACTGCTTCGGTATTCAAAAATCTTACCGATCTTATGCCTGACCAGGTTGCCGGCCAGCGCAGCTCCGAGCCATCCCAACGGCAGTTCATAGTTGACAATATCCGTCATCATCACACCTTCCGGAACCTCTTTAAAAATATGCTGATGATGCCACAAACGATAGGGGCCTGACACCTGATTATCGACAAAATAGCGTAACCGGTCAACCTGGGTTATTTCAGTAATCCATGTTACCGGAAACGCCGGAAACGGCCTTACTGTGTAACGTATAATCATTCCGGCATACATTCCGGGAACAGGCTGAGGAAACAGTATTCTGAAGCCCATCTCCGGAGGCGTTATCCTGGCAAGGTTCGAGGGATCGGAAAAAAAATTCCAACAGGTCAGGACATCTGTCTTTACCAGTTGAGTTTTTTGAAATACAGGCATTTTTAAGATAATTTATTTGTTAACAATCACGGCTCATCAGTCAGCCGGCCACCTCTAACTGTTGCCCCGATTACAATACCGGCAGCAATAATGATCAGGTTCTTGATAATATATTGTCCTTCAAGGGTAGGCACAACAGGAAATATGCTGAAAGCTAGTCCGGGAAATAGCACAAGTGGCAACAAAGTGCCGGCCATCTGAAGGAAAAGCAACAGCAAAGTCTCGCGTAACATAATTCCTGTAATCAATCCCAAACCGATCAATGTTTCCCAGGCAGCAAGGATTATCATGGCCGTTTCTCCGGAAATAAGGCCGAATGTCAACAGCGATATCGTATCTGAAGCCAGTGTTTCAGCCGGACTCAAAGAAGGAAAGAATTTCAGAACACCAAACCAGATAAAAATCAATCCAACACTGATTCTTAGCAATAGAATTCCCTTTGAGGCCATCCAGTTCGTGATGCGCCGGTCTGTTTCTGATAGTTGTTTCCACATGGTATAGTTAGTTTGCCAAAAAAACAAAGGTCAGGCCACTTTGTTTAGTTTGCAGAATTACAAAACAATGTTTAGCATATAATTTATTTTATTAAACATTATTTATTAAGCCCCACGAATTACTCTATAAAAATATTTGAACCTATATAATTAATTTATAGTCTCTTATAACACCATTTATCACATAATTTGATTTTTTTAACATTTTTTTGTTTAATTTTTATTGCTTTTAATTGAACATTAGTCCAACACCCCTGTTATATTACCGTTACAATCAATTCACATTAACCCAAACCTAAAAACCATGAAATTTTTCAGCTCTACACTTCGTTCCTTTATGTTGGTGTTGATGCTTTTACCTGTATTAGCCTTCAGCCAGGCAAGATTGCAGGTAATTCACAACTCAGCCGATGCGGCAGCAAGCGTTGTCGATGTCTGGTTGAATGACCAGTTGCTCATCGACGATTTCGCCTTCCGCACAGCTTCGCCATTTATTGACGCCCCTTCCGGCGTTGATTTTGACGTGGTTATCCAACCGGCCAACTCAACTGACACTACCAATGCCCTGGCAAGGTTTACCTATAACCTTACCGATGGCCAAACGTATGTGCTTGTTGCCAATGGCATAGTACTCCCTACCGGTTACAATCCGGCTACACCTTTTGATATTTTTGTTTATCCTATGGGCAGGGAATCTGCCACATCACCCGCCAACACAGATCTTCTGGTTTTCCATGGGTCCACCGACGCACCTGTGGTTGATGTTGTGGAAGTAGGAGTCGGAGCCGGAACCATCGTTAACAACCTTGCTTATAGTGATTTCGACGGATATCTCGAACTTCCCACCCTCGATTTCAGTCTCCAGATCCGCGATGAATCAGGCACCACAACCGTTGCACAGTTCGGCGCGCCTCTATCTGCTTTAGGTCTTAATGGCGCTGCTGCGGTGGTAGTTGCTTCCGGATTCCTGAATCCATCCAATAATAATAATGGCCCTGCCTTTGGCTTATACGTTGCGCTGCCATCCGGCGGTGACCTTGTTGCTCTTCCTTCTGTTCCGATTTCTACTGCCCGTGTTCAGGTAATCCACAATTCAGCCGACGCCGCTGCTGCCGAAGTTGATGTTTGGCTCAATGACCAACTGCTGATTGATAACTTTGCATTCCGCACTGCCTCTCCTTTTATTGACGCGCCAGCCGGAGTAGATTTTGATGTGGTGATTCAGCCGGCCAATTCGACCGATACCACCAACGCCCTGGCAAGATTCACTTACAACCTTAGCGGAGGTTCAAAATATGTACTTGTTGCCAATGGCATCGTAGTTCCCACAGGTTACAACCCTGCAACGCCTTTTGACATTTATGTCTATGGTATGGGTCGTGAAGCCGCAACTTCACCTTCTAACTCCGACGTACTTGTATTCCACGGATCAACTGATGCCCCTGTGGTGGATGTTGTTGAAACCGGTGCAGGTGCAGGTACGATTGTTGATAATATTGCTTACGGTGAATTTGCCGTTTACCTCGAACTTCCTACCGATGATTACGTGCTGGATATCCGCGATGAGACCGGGACCGTTACCGTTGCCCGGTACGTGGCTCCCCTCGCGACCCTCGGACTGGAAGGCGCTGCTATGGCAGTGGTCGCTTCAGGATTCCTGGATCCTTCCGTCAATAACAACAGCGCTGCATTCGGCCTTTTCGTGGCACTGCCTGCCGGAGGCGCGCTTGTTGAACTGCCTGTTTACGTTCCCACTGCCCGTGTTCAGGTAATCCACAATTCAGCCGA
>DJGZ01000080.1:0-112922 GCA_002433025.1 Bacteroidales bacterium UBA5833 | reverse complement strand
GCCAATTCGACCGATACCACCAATGCCCTGGCCCGTTTTACCTATAACCTTACTGACGGTGAAACGTACGTACTTGTTGCCAATGGCATCGTAGTTCCCACAGGTTACAACCCTGCAACGCCTTTTGACATTTATGTTTATGGTATGGGTCGTGAAGCCGCAACTTCACCCTCCAACTCCGACGTACTTGTATTCCACGGATCAACTGATGCCCCTGTGGTGGATATCGTTGAGGTTGGCGCAGGTGCCGGCACACTGGTTGACAACATCGCCTATGGTGAATACGCCGGTTATCTGGAACTGCCGACAGCTGATTACAGCCTTCAGGTGCGCGATGCAAGCGGCACAAGTGTAGTAGCAGAATACCTTGCACCGCTGGAGACCCTTGGCTTAAACGGAGCTGCTGCTGTGGCTCTTGCCTCAGGTTTCCTGAACCCCGCTGTAAATAATGACGGCCCGGCATTTGGAATATATGTAGCACTGCCTGCAGGTGGCGAACTTGTTGCACTTCCCGCTACTGACATCTCTACTGCAAGACTTCAGGTCATTCACAATTCAGCCGATGCCGCTGCTGCCGAGGTTGACGTATGGCTCAACGACCAACTGTTGATTGATAATTTCGCTTTCCGGACTGCAACCCCGTTTATTGATGCACCCGCCGGCGTTGACTTTGATGTGGTAATTCAGCCTGCAAACTCAACCGATACGACCAATGCGCTCGCCAGATTCACTTATAACCTTACCGGTGGTGAAAAATACATTCTCGTTGCCAACGGAATCGTTGTCCCCACCGGCTACAATCCTGCCACCCTTTTCGATCTTTACGCGTTTGGCGGTGCAAGGGAAATGGCCACCAACCCGATGAATACTGATTTGATGGCATTCCATGGAGCAACTGATGCACCCGTTGTTGATATCGTTGAAACATGGGTTGGCGCCGGTACCATAATTGACAACCTGGCATACGGTAGTTTCTCAGGTTACCTTGAGCTTCAGACACTTGATTACATTATCGATGTTCGCGACGAAACAGGCACTGCTGTTGTTGCAACATATCTTGCCCCTCTGGCCTCACTGAGTCTCGGCGGTCAGGCAATCTCTGTAATTGCCAGCGGATTCCTGAATCCTGCCGTAAATAATAACGGCCCTGCTTTTGGTCTCTATGTAGCTCTGGCCTCAGGCGGTAACCTGATTGCCCTGCCTGAATACGTCGCTCCTACCGCGCGGGTGCAGGTAATTCACAATTCGGCTGATGCCGCTGCTGCCCAGGTGGATGTGTGGCTCAACGACCAGCTACTGCTTGACAACTTTGCATTTATGACTGCATCGCCTTTCATTGATGCACCTGCAGGTGTTGATTTTGATATTGTGATACAGCCAGCCAGCTCAACCGATACCACCAATGCGCTTGCCAGGTTTACTTACAATCTGGAAGAAAACGGCAAGTACATCCTTGTAGCCAATGGCATCGTCAGCAGTTCAGGTTATACCCCGGTTCAGCCCTTCAATATCTATGTTTATGACAACGCCCGCGAAGAAGCAACTACCGGTTCAAATACTGATGTGCTGGTGTTCCATGGTTCAACGGATGCCCCGGTTGTGGATGTTGTTGAGGTTTATGCCGGTGCAGGGACCATTGTAGACAATCTTGCTTACGGCAACTTTGCCGGATATCTTGAGCTTCCTACTGCCAATTACCGGCTTGAGGTTCGTGATGAATCCGGAACTACAACCGTGGCTGTATTCAATGCACCGCTGGCTTCACTGAATCTGGATGGTCAGGCCATCAGTCTGCTTGCCTCCGGCTTCCTGAATCCGTCAAACAACAGCAACGGCGCAGCATTCGGACTTTATGCAGTGCTTGCTTCGGGAGGCGATTTCGTGGCCCTGGGCAATACCACTGGCATCAATGAGAATAGTCTTGCCCAAAATCTCATCGCATATCCGAATCCTGCATCAGCCATGGTAAATATTTCATTTGACCTGAAAAACAGCGTTCCGGTAAGTTATGAAATCTACAACACCAGCGGCCGTATGATAATGAATACCAATCTGGGCACATTGAACGCAGGAAATCATCTGAACAGAATCAATACTTCTGTACTCCCTTCAGGATTTTATCTTGTTAAAATCAATGCAGGAAACACCATCTCAACAATAAAGATTCAGGTTTCCAAATAATTACAATTAAACTCTGCTTTGAACGGGTTGCCTTACCGGGCAACCCGTTTTTCATTTTCTGATTTTTTTTGAAAAAAATTCTTCAGAATTACTATCCGTATTACCTATTTAGTAATTTTAGATTAATTAATTCCCGTTTATCTGCCTGTATAACTATAAGATCACAGATCCTTCAACTATCTATAAATCTGCATTTTGTTTTTTTACATAATTATTAACTTCAAAATTAATTTTTCATGAAAAATTTCTACGTCTATGTTTTGGTTGCCGTTTTAACTTGTTTTCAGGGTCAGGCACAAACCTTCAGAAAAATTTCCGGCAAACCGGCTGCAATCAATTCCACGCTGCAACAACTACCTGCTGCCAGAAGCACAGAAGCATTGAATAGCCTAAACGATGGCTTTGAATCATACAATGATTTCAGCCTTGATTTTGCTCCATGGACCCTGATTGATGCTGATGGAGCTGAAACCTGGGGAATTGAGGGCGTCGAGTTTACCAATCAGTATTCTCCTATGTCATTCATCATCTTTAATCCTTCCTCAACCAATCCTCCTATGACATCTGCGGCCATACTTCCTCACGGAGGTTTAAAAATTGCCGCTTGTTTTGCTTCAAACGGAGCTACCAACAACGATTGGCTGATATCTCCTCCCCTGTCGGCAGGAACCAATACCTCCGTTTCTTTCTGGGTAAAATCATACACTGCCCAATACGGTCTCGAGCGATATAAGGTAGCCGTATCCACCACCGGGACCGACCCGGCTGATTTCACTTACATCTCCGGATCCAATTACCTGACCGCACCAGCAACGGATTGGGAGCAGAAAACTTTTGACCTGAATGCATACAATGGTCAGACCATCTATGTAGGAATCCATTGTGTTTCTGATGATGCATTTATCTTTATGGTTGATGATTTTTCGTTCACAACTACTACTTCATCAACCTCCACACTGACAGGCCTGGTTACCGATGCTTTTGACGGCACCCCCATACCGGGAGCCACGGTAACCATTGCCGGTCTCAGCACAACAACCGACCAGAGCGGAAATTATACAATTAATAATATTCCGGCCGGCACGCTCAATGCTGCATTTACTTCCAATGTAACCCAGGGAGCAGCGCCACTTGCCGTTAATTTCTTTGATCAGTCATCTGAAGGATCCAATACCGTAACCTGTTCCAAACAGGGTTACATCACTTATGTAAACAATAATGTGGTAGTTCCCCAGGGGCAAACGCTCAATCTGAACATTTCCCTGACGCAGACCCTGCTTGCAGGCAACATGCGTTTTGTCCTGAACTGGGGTGCAACACCCGAAGACCTTGACTCACACCTGAACACCCCTTCCATCGAAGGCCAGCCCTATCATATCTATTACAGCGATCAGGGCAGCGCGACCTCCGCACCCTATGCCGCACTGGATCACGATGTTACCAGCGGTTATGGCCCCGAAACCATGACCATTTATCAGATGTTTGACGGAACGTATCAGTATTACATTCATAACTATTCCGAGGCGCCTGCCATTACCACTTCTCAGGCTGTTCTTCAGATTTACAACCAGAGCGGGCTGATACAAACCATGCAGATACCAACAATCGGCAACGGCCTTTACTGGTATGTTTGTGATATCAACGGATCAAACGGACAGCTCACCATCAAGAATATCATACAGGAAACCCCTCCGGGGAATATACGGTTTGAACTTCCTGACAAGGCATCCGGCAACGTAGCGCAAAACAGCAGGAACATCACTTCATGGAACTGGAATTTCGGTGACGGAGGAAGCAGCACCCAGCAAAATCCATCCCACACTTATACAACAGCAGGAACCTATACTGTCAGCCTGACCATTAGCGATGGCACCAATACGGATACAGAAACAAAAACCGGATATATAACCGTTACTGGTGGCAGCAGCGGCAACGGGGCCCTCACCGGATTGGTTACAGATGCTGTAAACGGAAACCCTGTCGAAGGAGCCCTGGTGAGTGTTGCAGGCAAATCCGCCACTACCGATGTTAACGGCAATTATACCATTACCGGTATCCCGGCAGGCACACTGGTAGCTAATTTCAACGCCAGCCAGACTTCAGGATCAGCCCCACTTACGGTTATATTCACCGATCAGTCGACAGAAAACGCACACACAGTAACCTGTTCGAAATCAGGATATATTACCTATTCAAACAATCAGGTAGTGATTCCCGACGGCGGGTCACTTGAACTGAACATCTCACTTTCACCCGAGCTTGCAGCCGGCAATATGCGGTTTGTACTCAACTGGGGTGCCACTCCCGAAGACCTTGATTCGCACCTGAACACCCCGAATATTGAAGGAAATACTTATCACATCTATTACAGTGATGAAGGAAATGCAACAGCCGCCCCCTTTGCGCTGCTGGATTATGATATTACAGAAGGCTTTGGCCCTGAAACCATGACCATATACAAGATGTTCAGCGGCACCTATCAGTATTTCATCCACAACTATTCAGAGGAGCCTTCAATTACCACCTCCCAGGCAGTGGTACAGATCTACGATCAGAGCGGTTTGCTTTATACCTTGCAGGTGCCAACCTCCGGAACAGGCTTGTACTGGTATGTATGTGATGTTGACGGCGCAACTGGAAATATCATCATCCGCAATGTGATTCAGCAGAACCCGCCGTCAGGAAAAAAAGATCTCTGGCCGGCCAAAGATCCCGCCCCGTCTATTCCTGCGGAAAGGAACATCACATCCTGGCTGTGGAACTTCGGTGATGGAGGCACATCAACCCAGCAGAATCCATCGCATACATTCAACGCAAACGGTACATATACCATTTCACTGACTGTAAGTACCAGTACAGCTCAGGCAACTGAAACCAAGACAGCCTATATTCAGGTTGGCCCTCAGGGAATCGGCGAAAGCGGCCTTTCCGACAAAATCACCGCATTCCCCGTACCTGCTGAAAGCACCATGCAGCTAGATTCCCCGGAGCTGATCAAGATAGTAATTGTTACAGACCTCACAGGCAAAGAGCTGAAGCACATCATTGTCAACGACAAAAAAACGGTCATCAATACCAGTCAACTCAACAGCGGAACATACCTGCTGATTATTGAGACCGGCATCGGGAAGGCTATCAAGAAGTTCAACGTAAAATAAAATTGCGCATATAAGAAATGTTCCGCAGGCTCCTTTCCGGGAATCTGCGGAACTTTTTTTTACCGGACCCGGCCGCTGAAACACAAAAGGAAACTAAAGACCATTACTTGGAACCGGTTTCATGGAATTGTCTCAGAAAAGCTCCCTGGCTTCATTTTTGAGATACTCCAGCGCCTTATAGAGAGTAGATCCTTCACTGTTCAGTTCATCCTGAAAGATCAATTGGGCAAGGTCAGTGGCAGTCGCATCCTCTTTAAGATTTTCGGAGGCCGTATTGATCGCGGATATCAGCGCCTCCCGCGCATTTTTTACAAGTTCCCATGCATTGGATGAGATATAGAGCTGTTGCGAAAGGTTGTGGTCATATTCCTGCCTGATGTTGCCGATCAGTGCCTGCTGAAGTTCGCGTGCATTCATTCCATGCTGAATATTCCGCATGATCAGCTGCGAAGGGGTAATCCTTTCGAGCAGCAGTACAATTCTTTCATAGGCCTGTAACCGTACCGGGCTGATCAATTTCATGCGTTCAGTCTTATTCTCAAGCGCACGCCGGTCTGCTTCCGATTTCAGATACATTCTTAATAAAAAATAAACGGCTGCTCCTACAAGTAATGCAGGAATCAGGACTAAAATCAGGTCACGCAGGATTTCCATGGGTTAAATATTATGTTAAAGTCCGGCAAAGGTCGCAATTTTTAAAATTTTTCTATGATAAAATGCTTGTTTGCTGAATTTTAATTTCTTTAAATTTGTCCCCTTCCTGAACATACTGACTGACAACCATCCAAAAACATTATGAATATACTATCCGAAAGAATTTACAGGCTGGCCGAATCCGAAACGCTGGCTATGACAAGGAGAAGCCGGGAGCTTAAAGAACAGGGATTTGATGTCATCAACCTCAGCATCGGGCAACCCGACTTCAACACCCCGGATTACATAAAGGAGGCTGCCCGGGAGGCGCTGGACCAGAATTTCACCTTTTACCCTCCGGTAAACGGCTACCCTGACCTCCGCAAAGCGATCTGCCACAAACTGAAGCGCGACAACAACCTGGACTACACTCCCGAACAGGTAGTTGTATCTACCGGAGCCAAGCAGGCTTTGGCCAACACCATGCTCAGCCTGGTCAATCCGGGCGATGAAGTAATTGTTCCGGCCCCTTACTGGGTTTCGTACCGCGAAATCGTGAAGCTTGCAGAAGGAACCTCCGTTGTCATCAAAACCGGTGTTGAAACTGACTTTAAAGTTACCGCTGATCAGCTTGAAAAGGCGATAAGCCCGAAGACGAAAGTTTTTATCTTCAGCAGCCCATGCAACCCGACGGGATCCGTTTACACCCGTGAAGAGCTGGCTGCCCTGGCCAAAGTGTTTCAGGCAAATCCCGGCATTTTCATAATTTCCGATGAGATTTACGAGTTGATCAATTTTAAAGGCAGCCATGAATCCATTGCTCAGTTCCCTGAACTGAAAGACAGGGTTATCATTATAAATGGCGTATCAAAGGGGTTTGCCATGACCGGCTGGAGATTGGGATATTGTGTTGCTGCTCCGGAAATTGCCAAAGCCTGTGACAAGATTCAGGGGCAATTTACTTCGGGAGCCAGCAGCATCTCACAGCGGGCTGCCATTGCCGCAATTAATACAAATCCGGCCGAATCGGAGGAACTCAGAAATATGATTGAAACCTTCAGGAACCGGCGCGACCTGTTTCTGAAACTACTCAACGAAATCCCTGGTTTCAGGAGCAACATACCCGATGGCGCGTTTTACATCTTCCCGGATGTAACATGGTATTACGGAAAATCCAATGGATCGGTGAACATCAAAAACGGCACCGATCTGTGCAATTATCTGCTCGACCATGCGCATGTTGCATTGGTTTCCGGTGAGGCGTTCGGAAATCCGGACTGTATCAGGCTCTCCTATGCCACCTCCAATGAGGAGCTGATCGAGGCTGCCCGGCGCATAAAAGAAGCCCTGGCGCTGTTGCATTAATATGGATCACCCATCATTCAGCACCCTTCCCGGGATTTATTCCAGCAACACTGGAAAATACCGGGAAATTCTTTTCTGTGAATTCAATAATTAAAGCATTGTTGTCCGGAAAAAACCTGATAACAAACTTAGAGATTCTTCGCTCCACGATGTTACGCTCAGAAAGATAATGTTTTAGGATTCAAAGGAAGGGGCCTGGTGGCGGCTTCCTTAAAAAACACACGCAAATTGCAGTCTTTCTGATTGTTAGTGAAGAACCAATCCCGATACTATCGGGAGAGCCCACCGAAGGTAATCTCATGCTTTTTCCCGGACAACAGTGTATTTAAATCTATTTTATCTCCCTGATGTAACAAGAAGTTAATTATTCAAAACGCATTGTTATCTATATTTGCAAATCCGTTGCCTTTTTTCGAGAAAAAGAAACCATAATGGATTTCATCAGTTAAATTACAGACATATTTTAATCCCAATACACTCAGAAATGATCAGCAGTAACGAAAACCCCTCAAAATTCGCGCTAATCGGGGCAGCCGGATATATTGCACCCAGGCACATGAAAGCCATACGGGAAACAGGGAATGTTCTTGTTACCGCACTTGACAAATACGACGGGGTCGGCATTATTGACAGCTATTTTCCTGACGCATATTTCTTTACCGAACCGGAACGTTTCGACCGCCACCTTGATAAACTCCGCCGTGGCATCACCAATAAAATTGATTACGTGAGCATTTGCTCACCAAATTACCTGCACGATGCGCACATCAGGCTTGCCTTGCGCAATCAGGCCCATGCCATCTGCGAAAAACCGATTGTATTGAATCCATGGAATGTTGATGCACTGAGTGAGATTGAACATGAAACAGGACAGCGCATCTATACAATCCTGCAACTCCGCCTGCATCCCTCCATCATTGCCCTGAAAAAGAAAATTGAGGAAGAACCGGAAGACAAGGTTTATGACATCGACCTGAGCTATATCACCAGCCGGGGCAAGTGGTATTTTATCTCATGGAAAGGGGATATAGAAAAATCAGGCGGTGTCGCTACCAATATCGGCGTACACTTTTTTGATATGCTTTCATGGATTTTCGGGGATGTTGAACAACACACTGTTCATGTGCTTGAACCAGCCAGGGCGGCAGGGTTTATGCGGCTGAAAAAAGCCCGTGTACGCTGGTTCCTGAGCATCGATGAAAAAGACCTTCCTGAAAACGCGGTGCAAAACGGCAAACGGACATACCGCTGCCTCAACATCGCGGGCGAAGAATTCGAATTCAGCGAAGGCTTTACCGACCTGCACACAATTTCTTACAGTGATATCCTTTCCGGAGGCGGGTTCAGGCTTAATGATGCCAGAAACAGTATCAGAACTGTATATGAAATCAGGAATTCAAAACCGGTTGGAATTACCGGCGATTATCACCCTTTTTTAAAATCATAACCTTATTCCGGTTACTTTTTTTCTTTCAATTCATAAATAGCTAAACATTAATATGAACGACCCCGTAAAAATCTGTGTCATCGGCCTGGGATATGTCGGGCTGCCCCTTGCGGTTGAATTCGGCAAGAAATTCCCTGTTACCGGCTTCGACATTAACCAAACCCGTGTAAATGAGCTGATGGCAGGTCACGACCGTACACTCGAAACCTCAGACGACGACCTGGCTGCCGCCGTTAACCTGAAATACACGACCAGCATTGAAGATATCAGGGATTGCAATTATTATATTGTAACCGTCCCGACCCCCATCGACAACCACAAACGGCCTGACCTCACCCCGCTGTTGAAAGCATCAGAAACTGTCGGGAAGGTGCTGAAAAAAGATGACATTGTAATCTATGAATCCACCGTTTATCCCGGAGCTACTGAAGAAGAGTGTGTGCCCTTACTTGAAAAATTCTCGGGTCTTGCATTCAACAAGGACTTCTTCTGTGGATACTCACCCGAGCGCATCAACCCGGGCGACAAGGTACATACGGTGACAAAAATCCTTAAAGTAACCTCCGGATCCACCCCCGGAGTGGCTAAAAAAGTTGATGACCTTTACAAAAGCATCATAACGGCCGGCACCTTTATGGCATCGAGCCTTAAAGTTGCGGAAGCAGCCAAAGTAATCGAAAACTCACAACGCGATATCAACATCGCGTTTGTAAATGAACTGGCGCTGATTTTTAATAAAATCGGGATTGATACGCAGGAAGTCCTGGCTGCCGCCGGCACCAAATGGAATTTTCTGAAATTCTTTCCCGGTCTGGTGGGCGGTCATTGTATTGGTGTTGACCCGTATTACCTTACCCACAAGGCACAGGAGCTGGGATACAATCCTGAAATTATCCTTGCAGGTCGCCGCCTGAACGACAACATGGGATTTTACGTGGCCAACCGCACCATTAAACTGATGATAAAGAAAGGTCATACCATCGCAGGAAGCCGGGTGCTGGTGCTGGGAATCACCTTCAAGGAAAACTGCCCTGACATCCGCAATTCGCGGGTGATTGATGTGATAAACGAATTCAGGGATTTCTCCAGCAAGGTGGATGTATACGACCCCTGGGCCGACCATGCCGAGGTGAAGCATGAATATGGCGTTGACCTGATTGACAGACCTTCGGATAATTATGATGCCGTGGTACTGGCCGTTGCACACGACCAGTTCAAGGAGACGGATATTCGGGCATTCGGTCACGCAGAAGCTGTTTTCTACGATATTAAAGGGCTGCTCGACAAATCATTGGTGGATGAACGCCTTTGACGAAAACTGCATTTCGCATCTATCAAAACTGCCGGCCAATCGTCCGGCAGTTTTTGTGAGGCCGGGCATCATATAATCCGATCATTACAGGCTTGCATTCCGGCTGAAGGAATTACTTTCCCGGCGCTGACGTTTCAGTGTCCGTAGCCTCTTACTTCAGTTACAATCGTCATAACAGGCGGATTATGCAAATGCTTTTTAACGGCGCAAAGATTCGCGGCATTGATAACGGCATCATGGTATTTCTCAGGAAATGCTTCAGGCAATATAATCCTGATTTCAACACCGCCGATCATACGGGTTTCAGCATTATACTTCATTTCCTGCTCCAGACTAATCCCGTCGGTTGATATGCCGCGCTGCTCGCAGAAAGATTTTACATAAATGCCTGCGCAGGTTCCCAGCGAGGCCAGAAACAGATCGAAAGGCGCCGGAGCGCTTCCCTCCCCGCCTGCCCTTTCGGGCTGATCCGTTACAATACGATAACCGTTAAATTCAGCAATAACCTTCTTTTTGCCTTCAAATGTAATCTTCATATAATTTCGTGTTAATTGAGCATTACAGAACCGGAAGTTAATAGGTCCGTCGCCATTTTTTGTTTCTCAAAATTAGATTAAATATCCGGGGAATCGTATGTAAATCATCAATTCATCCCGTCCCGTTCCAGAATCATGATGTCGCCATCATAATGAACATGCCATTGATCAGAGGCTTTAAGAGAATCAGTAATCATACGGAATTCCGTTTCTGTTAATGGATATGGAACCTCTTCGAATGAATAAATAATATATTTCGCATCTTTAATCACAGGAAACTGATAAATCCTGTCCCTTAAAGCCAGGTGAGGCAAAAATGGTGACTGAGCGCTGATAATGGCATCAAGCGGCAATCCGGATAATACCTTATGCACGGCTGCAACATCATAACCTCTTGTGTAATGCTGCTTCTGGTAGAACCTGATGTTGACCTTATCCGTATGAATGACGGTATTATCCATCACCCGGAAGGTAGACGCAAGTGTCAGCACCAGAACCAGGACGGAAAAGAAACCGGCCAAACGTTTTCTCCTGATGCCTGATATTACCTCAAAAATCCCGATGGCCATCACCGGGGCAAACTCAATACTGTACTGATCGGCAATGCCCCACATGTAGTAATTGTCATGAAAGAGTTTCTGAAAATACACCGGGATAAGCATCAGCAAATAGGCAGGCCGGAGCAGAAGGAACGGCAGCCCTGAGAAGACAAGTAAAAGATGCAGTTCAAGCTTGACAAAATCACCGGAAGGGCTGTTATTGTGATTCACAAACAGGGCCTTCAGTGATTCCAGCGGATGGGAAACAAGATGCAGGAAGGCCTCTTTGTAATTGCTTCCAAGAAAGCTGTACTGAAAATGAGGATAATCGCCCGTATTAGAAAACGCGGGCATTATCAGTGAAACAATCGCTATAAAAGCTGCACCGCAGATAACTGAGGATAATAGCATGAAATTCCTGATCCGCGCGTCCTTTCTGTACTCAACGGCGATGCCAAGAGATACGAATAAGAGCCACAGGGATACATTTTCCTTTGAAACCAGCATCATTGCCAGCAGCAGGGCAGCGGCCCCGAAATTCCGCTTCCGCACGGAATAAAACAGCCAGGGCAGCAAGGTGGCCGCGACTACATTACTGTGATAATCAAATGAAAGGGCTGAATAAACTCCAAAAAACAGGTAGAAATAAAGAGCGGCATACAGGGGTATATTGCCATGAGGATTTCTCAGCCTGAAACAGAACCAAACCCCCGCCCCACCGGCCAGGACCGCTGCAATCTGAACGATCAGCAAGGTATAGGTACCGAAAACCAATGACAATGGAGAAAAAAAGATAAGATACAGATCAAAATGATCGGCCAGCAGGTTTTCTTCAATTTCCTTGAAAACGGCGCTGTCGTTCCAGTGAAAACGGATGTAATCATACAGGGCATTCGTGTATGCGCCCAGATCCAGGGCATACGTTCTGAAATTATAATGATTCACCAGCGATATCAACGAGTATATCACCCCGAAAAGAATAATAACCAGGGCCAGCCCCTGATATTGCTTCAGCATTCTCATGTTATCCACTTCAAATTAAAGAGACTTTACAGCCTGTAACCTGATCAAAGAAAATACAATAGTTGAATCTGAATCAGGGAGCTATCCGGCGTTCGGGCATTTCAAATAAAAGTCAGGGCCACTTCCTTCAGAAACTTATCCTCCAGCAGCCGTGCAATCCTTTTCACCACTGTGCGGCGGATTTCCAGTTCGACCGGCAGACTTGGATCCTGATGGGCGATATTGATGCGGGTACCGATGATAAAATGAATTTCATCGCTTTCGATAAGCATTTTTACAATCCGGTCGGCAGGGCCTTTGGTTAGGCGGGTGGAGTTGTTAAAACCTTTGAGTATCTCGGTAACCTTTCCCAGGGTAAGAATCCCTTCCGTGACCAGGTCAACGCCTTCCATCAGTGAGATCGGCGGCAGGTCCGGATCGTCGAAGTCGAAGGTGTCTTCGATGCTGCGTTTCAGTTCCCGGGCAATGATATCGGCGGTGGTTGCGCCGCAGATAATCTTTTTGCCGTCGAACTGATCCACCATCCGGGCAAACCCGCTGTCATTGCTTTCCTCAAATGGCGGGCCAGTGCACACCAGCATCTTTCTGGGTTCCCTGAAATAGATTACGCCGCAACTGGTATCATCTTTGCTCAGGTATCCATCATTTACGTGGGCCATGTTCACAACCTTATGGGCGAGTTGTAAAGCCGAGATATCCGGCTCATGGTTAACCAGTTCCAGCACATACTGCTGCACGCTGTCGCGCCCCCAGCCAAAAAGGTACTTCCCTCCTCCCAGCCCAGACTGGGCAACCCCATCACTGAAGAATATGATACGATCTTCCTTTTCCGGAACGAATTCGCAACTCTTAAGCTCTTTTCCTGCGCTCTTTCCGCCCTCAAGCATCACACAGGTCCACTCAGGTTCAAAGATCTTCTTTCCGCGCAATACAATGGTCTGAGGGTTGTCATATTCAAGAATCCTGACCTTGCCATCAAATTCTATATCAATGATGGTAAAGGTGGAGTAACTCATCTTTCGCTCGCTGCATTCGGGGAGTGTATTCATAATGATCTCGGCAATGCGGTGCATCTCCTTATGCTCTGCCGTAAAATTCAACGCCATGGTTGCCGTAAGGGTGGCCAGCATATTTGCCTTTACCCCATGTCCCATGCCATCGGACAGAACTGCCACAATGCGGTTCTCTTCATTGATCCGTCTTGAAAGAAAAACATCACCACAGATGCGTGATTCGTGGTGATTTTTAAGTTCCGCGTTAACCTCTATATAGAACCTGTTATCCATGCACTTGGCTTACTTTTTACCGGCTTTATGAGACTCTATGATAGAATTGAGCATGCGCTCCGTTTTCGCGGCGCCTTCACCAAGCAGAAATGCAATTTTCTGAACCAGGTCAAGATTTTCGTCAATCACTTCGGTTACGCGGTGAATAACTTCCTCTTTGCGTACCTCGGGTAAATACATGTCACGCAGCACTGCGCCGGCAATTTTCCCTTTTTTAATGGAGAATACAGAAACATTGAGCAGGCGGTCGCCAAGATGTACATCACGATTAACCACGTTTTCGTTGGTGGTAAGCACTGCCGAGAAGAGCTTGTAAAACTGGAAAGGCAGCAGGGTTTTCAGATCCGCCCCGACCAGTCCGGGGATAATTTCATTGATTTCTTCAGCATCTTCACCCAATGTATTGATAAAGCTCTGATTCGACTCAATCACCTTCAGGTTCTCATCCACAATTACCACAGCACTTGGCAATTTCTGAAGCATCGAAGAAGTTCTTTCAAGGGCTTCCTGTGCTGCCTGCTGATCCTGCCTGGCTTTGCGTTCCGACTCCAGCAGGGCTTCCTGGGTTTTCGCCAGTTTTTCATTGGTCAGCTTGAGGGTGCGGATAAAATCATGCTTACTTTTCAGCGAATAGGTTATACACATATCGGTTTTTGTCAGCCCCTTGGCAACATTCACGGCAAAATCCCTGCATGATTCATAGCCGCAGGCACCGCACCCGAGCTTATCTTCGCTGTTCTGCTTGCCGATTACTTTCAGGATTTCCTCAACCTTTTCTTCACTTGGCTGGGGCAAGCGCTGGTCATCGACGGCAAATTCCGCTTTGAATCCGGTCAGGCCGCTGTGTTTTTTGCATGCCTTTTCCCAGGTTTTAAGATCAAAGTTTTTCAGCTTCTTATTTGCATAATCCGTTACCAGGGTTTTGCGTGCATATTTTTTCCCTCCGCGTGAGGTTCCGGGCCCCATCAGGCAGCCTTCACAATAAAACAGGTTAAAGTGTTTGCGGATAAAATCAATGGATGATTCAAACTCACGAATGGCCTCCAGCACATTATCCTTCCCTTCTGCAGTGATGACATTACCCTGCATCAGATCCTCATCCAGGCCGGCTGCCTGAAGAATGCCGTTACTGACTGCATAAAGCGATCCTTTGTAACCCAATGGCGGATCGAAATCAGAGTATTCAACCGTGCTCTCCTTAATGTTAAACTCAGCAAATAACTGCCTGAGTTCTACGAATGTAAGCACTGCATCAACCTTTGCATCGCCCTCAAACCGCAACGCTTCATCCTTGGCGCCGATACAGGGGCCTATGTAAACCACCTTTATATTCTTTCCATAAAGCTGGCGGGCTATCTGCGCTGAGGCAACCATAGGGCTGATAATGGGCGCCAGATTTCCGATCAGATCGGGATGGAATTTTTCAACAAGCGCAACAATGGGCGGGCAGTTGGTGGCTATATAATACTTTCCGAGAAATTTTGTAAACAACTCACGGTATTCAGCCGCTACCAGATCAACCCCGAAAGACGCCTCATTGACGTATGAAAATCCGAGTTCACGGATCATGCGAACAAATTTCCTGTAATCGGTTATATCGTCAAACTCCCCGGAAATACTGGGCGCGACGATGGCTACAGCCTTTTCTTCCGAAGTAAGGATTTTCTTCACGTCCTCACAGGAATCCCTGTAAGTGATGGCCTGGGGTGCACATACCTGAAGGCAGCTACCACAGCCTATGCAACGGTCGTGGTCAACCTCCGGCGCCTCCTGATTCAACCTGACCTGAATGGCATTCACCGGACAGGCGCGAACACAGGCATAGCAAACCTTACATTTGGCCTTGTCAATATTAATCAGCGGAGGTTTCATAAATCAACTCTTTCCTTCTTATAGGTCATCATACACCCGTAGAGGTCTTCCCGAAAATTCCATCAAGGATCATGATCACTTTGTCTTCATTTAAGCCGGTATACTCCTTTCCATCGATGCTGATGAGCGGCCCGCGGTCGCAACTGCTGAAACAGTGAGCTCCGTGAAAATAGACCAAATGTCTAAGGTTGCGTTCATTCAGGTACTGTTCAACAACTTTTACAAGCCGCTTGTTTCCCCTGGAGAAACACGAACTACCCAGACAGATCTGAATATCAATTCTGTTATCCACAAAAAAAGCATTAATCATTAAAAAACCAGCCGGATATCCTGACCAATTTCGTTACAGACAGCAGATTACCGGTTGATGAAACGGTGCTTTCAGGCCATAGCCAATGCGAAGTTACTTAAAAACCTGTTCAGAAGCAATTTCTCCTTGCCATGAATCTGCACACCAAACCCGCTTCCTGTAAAACAATACCAACCGTACAGCAAAATTCCGCTTGTCAGGAATGAACAAAAATAGTACTTTTTCCTAAAAATATCTGTTAAAGAAATAACAATGTTAAAAAAATAACAGTAATTTTATCCTCAGAAATTCATAAAAGTCTGCGTTTGCGCTTGCATTCGAAACGCAAGTATAAATTTTATCCAACTGAATACCAGTTAACTATGGCTGACAAGATTGACGAAATCATAAAAAAGCACATAAATGTGCAACGCGACAGCCTGTTGCCTTTATTACAGGACATTCAGAATGAGTTAGGCTATCTTTCGGAAGAATCAATCAACAGGATTGCACGGTCACTGGGTCTTCCGACAAGCAAAGTATATGGCGTTGCCACATTTTATGATCAGTTTCGTTTTGAACCCAGGGGGCGGTTCCATATTCAGATCTGCCACGGCACAGCTTGTCACATCAATAATTCTGCCCGCATTATCCAGGAAGCTGAGCGGCTGCTGAAAATTAAACAGGGTCAAGCCACCCGTGACGGCATATTCAGCCTTGAAGTGGTTAACTGCATGGGAGCCTGCGGATTATCTCCGGTTATAGCTGTAAACGATACTTACTATCATGGCATTGTCCCGGGTGATCTGAAAGAGATTATTGACCAGTGTAAAGAAAAAATCAGCCGGCAATGAACACACTGACTACAATGAGTTTAAAAGAACAGGCCGGGCATTTACTGCTCAATGCACATCCGGGCAGCGATCCGGCTACCGAAGAATACCTTAACAGGCTCAGGCGCGACACTGTTGACAAGCCGGTAATTTATGTCGGCACCGGCACCTGCGGATTAGTAGCAGGTGCAAAAGGAACACTGAGGGCCATCCGCCAGTACCTGACAGAAAAAAGCATTGATGCCGAAATCATTGAGGTGGGTTGCATCGGGCTGTGTATTCATGAACCAATGGTCGATATTCAGCTTCCGGGAAAACGAAGGATTGCCTTTTCATGTATTACGGAAAACAAGGTTGAACCACTGCTTGATGAAATACTGAATTATGAAGTTCCCGCTGAAAACCTGCTCGGACAATACTCACATCCGAACCATGAGGCCTGGGACGGGGTAAGGCTGCTCGGCGAAATGCCATACTTCAGGCTTCAGAACAGGTTGGTACTCAGAAACTGCGGAATCATTAATCCATATTCTATCGAAGAATACATTGCCCGGGGTGGTTACCGCTCACTGGTTAGGGTGCTGCGTAACTACGCACCGGACAAGGTTTGCGATATCATTGAAGAGAGCGGACTCAGAGGCCGCGGCGGCGGGGGGTTCCCAACCGGCCGCAAATGGAAAACCGCGCTTAACACCCAGGACGATGAGCGGTACCTGATATGCAACGGCGATGAGAGTGACCCCGGAGCCTTTATGGACAGGGCCATTTTCGAAGGCGACCCCCATAAACTGATTGAAGGCACCGCCATCGCAGCATATGCTGTAAATGCGAAGAAAGCCTATATTTATGTCAGGGCAGAATATTCCATTGCCGTTGACAGACTCAGACAGGCCATCCAACAGGCGAACGATGCCGGGCTGCTTGGCTACAACATCCTGAACAGCGGTTACAACCTGCAGATTCATATACGTGAAGGCGCGGGGGCTTTCGTATGCGGCGAAGAAACAGCATTGATTTCAAGCATAGAAGGCAAAAGGGGAACGCCAAGGCCAAAGCCGCCCTTTCCCTCCATCCGGGGTTTATTTGGCAAGCCAACTGTTGTCAACAATGTGGAAACACTGGCCAATGTACCAGCCATCATCGAGAACGGACCCAGTTGGTTTAACTCAATAGGGACTTCAACCAGCAAAGGAACCAAAGTTTTCGCGCTGGCCGGCAGGATCGCAATTACCGGGCTTGCCGAAGTCAATATGGGCACCTCCCTGAAAGACCTGATCTACATCATAGCAGGAGGCGTCAGAGACGGAAAGCAACTGAAAGCTATACAACTGGGAGGCCCTTCAGGCAGTTGCCTGCCTGAGAAAAGCCTGGATGTACTGATCGACTACGAAGCCCTGCTCGAAGCAGGTACCATCATGGGCTCGGGAGGCCTGGTGGTAATGGATGAAGATACCTGTATGGTGGACATTGCCAAGTTCTTTACTGACTTTCTGCAACGTGAAAGTTGCGGAAAATGCATTCCCTGCCGTGAAGGATCACGGCGCATGCATGAAATAATGGAAAATATCACCCGCAGGCCTGTAAACGAAAGCGGGCATGAAACCCTGGAACGTTTCAAAGGGGTTATGCAACTTGAAAATCTGGCCGATGTAATCAAAGATACTTCCCTTTGCGGGCTCGGACAAACAGCGCCTAACCCTTTGCTGAGCGCGCTTAAATATTTCAGGGAAGAATTTGAGGAACATATCTTCGACAGAAAATGCCGTGCAGGAGTGTGTAAAGACCTGAAGGTATATTATATAGATGTTGAAAAATGTACAGGGTGTACCGCTTGTGCCAAAAAGTGTCCGACTACAGCCATTATCGGCTCACCGCGGGTACCGCATTTCATCATCGAAGATAAATGTATCGGGTGCGGCATCTGTTTCGATGTGTGCAAATTCGTCGCTGTTTTTGTGAAATGACCTTAGCAGACTGAAATAAATATAACATGAACTTCCCTATTGAAGTAAACAATAAAACGATCGTTGCCAGGAGGGGGGAAACAATCCTGGAAGCGCTTGACCGAAACGGTATCAAGGTCCCGACCCTGTGCCATATGCAGGGCCTTTATCCTACGGGTTCCTGCCGCATGTGTGTTGTGGAGGTGGAAGGCAAGCCCAACCTTATTACGGCCTGCTCATACCCTGTGGAGGAATGGATGAAGATCAGGACACACTCCCCCCGGGTGGTGAATGCCAGAAAAACCAATGTGGAATTACTCCTGAGCAACCATCCCGATGACTGTCTGTATTGCGAACGAAACGGCAACTGCGAACTTCAGAGCTTTGCAGAACAGCTAAATGTCAGGGAACGCAGGTTCACCGGCAAAAAGAATAAATACAAAACCGACCCTTCCGGATCAAGCATTGTGCGCGATCCCGCCAAATGTATCCTTTGCGGCCGTTGTGTCAGAACCTGTGAAGAGATTATCGGCGCCACCACCCTCGGCTTTATCGGAAGAGGAAACACAACCATCATCGGGCCTGCCTTCAATAAACAACTCAACCTGTCAAGCTGCATCACCTGCGGACAATGTATCATGGCCTGCCCTACCGGCGCGTTGCACGAAAAAAGACATTCATCCGACTTACAAAACGCTTTGCATAACAAGGATATCCATGTGGTAATGCAATATTCTCCTACCATTGCCGTGAGCCTGGCCGAAGAGTTCGGACTGAAGGCCGGTAAAGAGATAAACGGACTCCTTAATGCAGCACTCAGAAAAACAGGCTTTGATAAAGTTTTCGACAGTACTTTCGGCGCCGATATTTACATAATGGAACTTGCCGCCGAGCTGGAACAAAGGCTTAAAAACAACCTTCCGTTCCCCCTGTTCAGCAGTGACTGCCCTGCATGGATCAAATATGTAGAACAATGGCATCCTGAACTTATACCGCAGGTTACCACCTGTAAATCGCCCCAGCAGATGCTCGGAGCCATCATCAGCGAGTACTACACAAAAACGTACCATATCAACATCGACAATCTTTATACGGTTTCGGCAATGCCCTGCACGGCGAAGAAGTTCGAGGCACAACGCGAACAAATGACCCACAAGGGAATCAGCGATGTTGATGCGGTACTGACCACCCGGGAACTGGCTCAGTTTATCCGCCTTAACGGCATCGACATACATCAGGGCGAACCTGAGCTTGCTGATTTCCCCTTCCACATCCGCAGCTCAGCCGGAAAGCTGTTCAGCGTTTCAGGCGGAGTAACAGAAGCGCTGATCCGGACCCTTCATTTCAGGCTTACCGGCAAGGAGCTTCAGCAAATACGCATCAGCGAACTAAGAAGTAACAAAGACTATAAGGAGGTGAAACTTAAGATCGGGGAATTTAAACTCGGTTTTGCCGCCGTAAGCACGGTAAAGCAGGCTGCGGTATTGATCGAAGAAATCAGAAACGGGCGCAATGACCTTCATTTTATCGAGGTGATGGCCTGCCCCGGCGGATGTGTTAACGGAGGCGGTCAACCCATTGTAGATGATCAATCAGCCCTGAAAGCAAGAATTAAAGCGGTATATGACCTGGATGAAAAAGAGCCGATCAGGGTGGCACATAAAAACCCTGCGGTAATAGAATTGTACAAAGAGTTCCTCGGTGAGCCGCTGGGTGAACTATCCATGAAGCTGCTGCATACTTCTTACAAGAAAAGAGATGTCTCATTGTAAGCTCAAAACCTGTAAACCATGAATCCTGGTGATAGAACTTCAAAAGGGCCACTCGTTACCACCATCAGGGAAAGGTGCCGGGTGTGCTATACCTGTGTAAGGGAATGCCCGGCCAAAGCCATCAAAATCAGCAACGGTCAGGCAGAAGTTATGTCGGAAAGGTGTATCGGATGTGGCAATTGTATAAAAGTGTGCAGCCAGAACGCGAAGGTTTTCCGGAAAGAGATTGATAAAGTAAGGGAACTGATCGACAGCAAACAAAGGGTTGCAGCAATCGTTGCGCCAAGCTTCCCGGCCGAGTTCTCCGAAATTAAAAATCACCGGCTTTTGGTATCATTGATCCGTGCCCAGGGATTCAGATTTGTATCAGAAGTATCATTCGGCGCCGACCTGGTTGCCGGAGAATACAAAAAGATCATACAATCAAAGCGCTATCCTCCGGTAATCTCTTCAGACTGTCCGGCCATTGTAAACTATATCGAACACTATCATCCTGACCTGGTAGGATCACTGGCCAACATCGTTTCGCCAATGGTTGCCATGACCAGGGTAATGCGCAGGAGATACGGCGCTGACCTTAAAATTGTCTTTATCGGGCCCTGCATAGCGAAAAAGGATGAGTCGCCGGAAGTAGATGCCGCCATCACCTTCAGGGAACTCAGGGAAATGATTAACCAAACAGGGCTGAAGCCTGCAGAGGTAAGTCCCACGGAGTTTGACCCTCCGCTGGGGGGCAAAGGATCCATCTTTCCCGTTAGCAGGGGATTGCTCAACACAATGGAAGTTGAAGAAGATATCTTTGAAAGAAATGTGATAGTTGCCGACGGACGCAGCGATTTTCAGGAAGCCATCAGGGAGTTTGAAAGCGGGCAGATTGCCCAGGAACATCTGGAATTACTTTGTTGCGAAGGCTGTATTATGGGCCCCGGCATGTCTCCCTATCCATTCCTTTCATCACTCAGCCGCAGATTCAGAAAAAGGGCCAGCGTGAGCGACTATGTAATTCACAAAATGGAAACCATGGATATGGCCCAGTGGAAAAAAGATTACGGGGAATTTTCTGATCTCGATCTGTTCTGTGAATTTACCAAGCGCGACATACGCTACAGCAGGCCTGACAATGAAGAAATAAAAAAGGCGCTGAACAAAATGGGAAAATTTGAACCGCACGATCACCTCGACTGCGGTGCCTGCGGATATGAGTCATGCGAAGAGCATGCCATTGCGATTATCCGGGGACTTGCCGAACATGAAATGTGCCTCCCTTATACCATCGAGAAACTTCATAACTACATCAGGGAACTGAATATTTCCAATGAAAAACTGGCAAATACCCAGGAGGCATTAAGGCAATCTGAAAAACTTGCCGGAATGGGCCAACTGTCAGCCGGCATTGCCCATGAACTGAACAACCCCCTGGGTATCATCACCATGTACAGCAACATCCTGAAGGATGAAGCCCCCGCTGAAGACCCGATCCGTAAGGACCTCGACCTGATTGCAGAGCAGGCCGAACGCTGCAAAAAGATAGTAGGCGGATTGCTTAACTTTGCGCGCAAAAACCAGGTCAACTTCACGGATGTCAACATCAACCAGTTGATGGAACATTCAATAAGCTCGGTTATTGTTCCCGAAAACATCAAAATATCGCTTGAATCCAAGGTCAATAATACTGAGATTAAGCTGGATTATGATCAGATGACCCAGGTATTTACCAATCTGTTGAAAAATGCCATAGAGGCCATGCCTGAAGAAGGCGGACTGATCACCGTTAAAATGACTGATTCCAATGACGAAATCACAGTTCATATTACTGACACCGGTACAGGAATAGAAGAGGAGAATATGAATAAACTCTTCACTCCCTTTTTTACCACCAAGCCCATCGGCAAAGGAACCGGTCTGGGATTGCCGATTATCTATGGAATTGTTAAAATGCACAAAGGCAACATCACCTTCAGGTCGAATGCCGATAAAAACAAAGGAGAAACAGGGACAACATTTACCATTACCCTCCCCAGAATGGCAATGACTTGATTAGCAGTGGCATGAAAGAAATAAAATGAATCTTGTTTTTTAAAAGCAGTATAATGAAAAAGACTATTCTGATTGTTGATGATGACATGGATTACCTGTTTCAGATGAAGATGAAGGTGGAACAGTTCGGGTTCGACACCATCACTGCCGATGGACAGAAAGAGGCAGAATCGATCATCGAAACAGTAAGGCCCGACCTGGCCATCCTTGACCTGATGATGGAGAGTGACGACAGCGGCTTTATCCTGGCATACAAGATCAAGCGCATGTATCCTGATGTGCCGATCATTATCGCAACCGCGGTAACGGCGGAAACCGGGATTACATTTGATATCAATTCAGATGAAAACAAGCAGTGGATAAAAGCGGATCTGTTTCTCGACAAGGGAATACGGGCGGATCAGCTGCAGCGTGAGATCAATAAACTTCTAAAGATTTAAGGAATGGCATCATACAAAGTTTTGGTGGTTGACGATGAGATGGGTATCCGTATGGGCACCCGGAGGATTCTGCAAAATTTCAAAGTTGACTACCCGTTTATGGACGAGCACATTGAATATGTTGTGCTGGAAGCGCCCACCGGAGAAGATGCCATTGAGATCATCGACCGTGAAATGCCCGACATCATACTTCTTGACAATAAACTCCCGGGAATTCAGGGAATCGAAGTCCTGGAGTATGTAAAGAAAAAACTTTACGACATTGTGGTGGTAATGATTACCTCTTACGCATCGCTTGAACTGGCAGTTAAAGCCACCCGCGACGGGGCCTATGACTTTATCCCAAAACCTTTCACCCCTCAGGAGCTGCGCAGCTCGCTCGAGAATATTACAAAACAGCTCTTCCTTAAGCGGATGACGCAAAAAATGAACAAGGAAGGCAAACTGATCAGGTTCCAGTTTCTTTCAGTGCTTTCGCATGAGCTCAAAGCCCCCATCAACGCGATAGAAGGATATCTGAAAATCATGCAGGAGAGGCAGTTCGGCGACAACATCACATCGTACAATGAGATGATTGACCGCTCTCTGGAACGGATCAGTGGTATGCGCAGCCTGATCATGGACCTGCTTGACCTGACTAAGATAGAATCAGGAAAACCCGTGCAGCATATGCAATTGGTGGATATCACGAAAATAGCGGGCATTTCAGTGGATACGATGCGACCCTACGCCATTCAGAAGGATGTTGACATTTATCTCAACACCAAAGAGCCGGTCATGATGGAAGCAGATGCCAAAGAGATTGAAATTATTTTCAACAACCTGATATCCAATGCAGTAAAATACAACAAACAGGGAGGGCGGGTTGATGTATTCGTACAACAGGAAAAGAACAAGATCAAACTCCGGGTTGCCGACTCCGGCATAGGCATGACAGAAGAAGAGAAAAGCACACTTTTTCAGGACTTTGTGCGCATAAAAAATCCAAAAACGAAACATATTACAGGCTCCGGTCTCGGCCTTTCAATTCTCAAAAAAATTGTTGAGATGTACCACGGCGATATTGAAGTTGAAAGCATCCCTGACAAAGGAACAACATTTACCATAATTCTTCCGACAGACAACTCTTAAAAGCAAACTGCAAATGATTAAAAGGCTTCCCGATAAAACAGTTGAAAGACTCAGCCAGTACCGTCGTGCCCTGCTGAATTATTATTCAGGGGGAAAACATCATATATTTTCGCATGAAATAGCCAGTTTATTGCACATCACAGCAGTGCAGGTGAGGCGCGACATTATGCTGATAGGATATACCGGCACCCTCAGGCAGGGATATGATGTAAAGGAATTAATTGACATTATCGGAAAGATCATCGATACCAGAGAAGGGCAGAAAGTAGCGGTAATCGGAATCGGTAACCTGGGGCGCGCCATTATGGGATATTTCAGCGGCAAACGGACCAAACTGACCATTGTGGCGGCATTCGACAGCAATCCGGAAAAAATAAACCGTATATACGCCGGTGTACAATGCTATCACAGCGATCAGATGATTGAAATCATCAAGCGCGAAGGCATCTCAATTGCTGTTATTTCGGTCCCCGGCGAAACAGCAGCACAGGTTGCCGAAGAACTGGTGATGGCCGGAATCAGGGGGATCCTCAACTTCTCCCCCAAAGCGCTGAATGTGCCCTCGCATGTGTATTTGCAGGAATATGACATGATTACCAGCCTTGAAAAGATTGCCTATTTCGTCAAGAAGCCCTGATATTAAGGTCTGACAAACTCATTCAGATGAAGATTTACCACGATCTTGACTCCATAACCTCAATCCGGAATCCGGTGGTTACCACCGGTTCATTCGACGGTGTTCATATCGGTCATAAAACGATCCTCAACCGCCTGCGCGAAATCGCTTCAAATATTGACGGCGAATCAGTGCTGATCACCTTCCACCCTCATCCCCGTAAGGTTCTGTTTCCGGATACCGCAGGAAAAACCCTGTTGCTGATCAATTCGCAACGCGAGAAAATCGAACTTCTACGCAAAACCGGGCTTGACCATCTGATAATCATCAAATTCACCCGTGAATTTTCCGAAATTTCTTCCATAGACTTTATCCGCAATATTCTTGTAGGCAAGCTCCATGCCAGCAAGGTGGTGATTGGATTTAACCATCATTTCGGACATAACCGCGAAGGTAATTTCGACTACCTTTATGAATTGGGGCAGTATTACAATTTCGGCGTAGAGGAAATTCCTGAACAGGACATCCACAATGAAACGGTCAGTTCAACCCTGATCAGAAAAGCGCTGCTCGAAGGAAAAATTCAGCGCGCCAATGCATACCTTGACCACCATTACATTATCATCAGCGAACTCCTTCCGGGCAGCGAAACCTGCCAAAGCATCAACTTCCCGACGATGCGGGTCAAAATTGATGAGGAAAGCAAGCTGGTGCCGTGCGACGGGGTATATGCCGTGAATGTGCTGGTTGAAGGAGAGTTTTACAAAGGCATCCTGAATATCAAAAATTCTCTGCCTCTCGAGATCAGGAATGTTGAAGAAATCACCATCGATATTCATCTGTTTGATGCGGAAATAAACCTGATCGGAAAAACCGCAACAGTCTTTTTTGCCAAGCGGATCAGGGATGAATTGCAATTTGACGACAAAGATGCCATGAGCCGGCAACTTAAATCTGACCTTGCCGAGGTTGAAGAACTTATTTATTAACACAAAGGATATGAGCCGGACAGGCCCGATAAAAATTACTTTTCTTGGAACCGGAACATCTATCGGGGTGCCGGTAATTGCCTGCAACTGTCCGGTATGCAAATCAACCGACCCGAGGGATAAGCGTTTCAGAACCTCAGCCCTGATCAATGTTGACAACCAGAATATTGTGATCGATTGCGGACCTGATTTCAGGTTCCAGATGCTTAAACAGAATGTGGAAGACATTGACGCGGTGATTTTTACGCATGAACACCGCGACCATATAGCCGGTCTGGACGATGTCAGGGCGTTCAACTATATCCTCAACAAGAATATACCTATCTATGGTTCGGTCAACGTGATGGAAGCCATTAAGACGGAGTTCCCATATATTTTTACCGAAACCCGGTACTTCGGGGTTCCCCAGCTGACCATTCATGAAATCGACGCTGGCGAATTCAGTATAGGACTTACCAAAATACTGCCTGTGAATGTATTGCACAACAAACTACCGGTTTTCGGATACCGGATCGGAGGGCTGACTTACATCACGGATGCCAGCATGATTCCTGAAGAAGAAAAGCATAAAATTTTCGGATCTGAAGTACTGGTGCTGAATGCACTCAGGAATTCGAAACACATTTCCCACCTCTCATTGAGCGAAGCATTGCTGCTGATAGAAGAACTTAAACCAGGCAGGGCATACCTTACCCATATCAGCCATTTCCTCGGGCTGCATAACGAAGTAGAAAAGAAACTTCCGGAGAATGTTCATCTGGCTTATGACAACCTCATCGTGGAGATCCCCTAAAAACGTAATCTGGAAGCAATTTAGAATGCCCCGGAATAGATTTTCCGAACAATAAGCATTAACTTTGTATCACAAAATTCACTTTTTTCAAACAATTGAATACCAGCATATAATGATTTTTAATCCGGAAAAATGCCGCATTCCTGACCAAAGGATGAAACCGTTTATCGATGCAGATGAATTGTGGGAAATCCTCAATGAAACCAAATCGGATAAACAGGCAGTGCGGGAGGTGATCGCCAAATCACTGGACAAGAAAAGACTGACGCTGCGGGAAACTGCCGTTTTGATCAATGCCAATGACCCTGAGTTGATTGAAGAAATCAAGGAAGGCGCCCGGGAGCTGAAAAAACGGGTTTACGGGAACCGAATCGTACTTTTTGCTCCGCTATATGTAGGTAACAAATGTACCAATAACTGCAAATACTGTGGTTTCAGGGTGTCAAACAAAGAAGCTATCCGCAAAACCCTGACAGATGAGGAACTTGTTAAGGAAGTTGAAGCCCTGGAAGACAACGGCCAGAAAAGGCTGATCCTGGTTTACGGAGAGCATCCCGAGTATTCGGCTGACTACATCGCTCATACTGTCACAACTGTTTATGGCGTTAAAAAAGGCCCGGGAGAGATCCGCAGGGTTAATATCAATGCCGCTCCGCTTGAGATCGATGAGTTCAGGAAAGTGAAAGAGGCCGGTATCGGCACTTACCAGATTTTTCAGGAGACCTATCATCCCGAAGCCTATAAAAACTACCATCTGGGAGGCAAAAAAAGGAACTTTGAATACAGGTTGACAGCTCTTGACCGTGCCCAGGAAGCAGGTATTGACGATGTAGGCATAGGTGCACTTTTTGGTTTGTATGACTGGCGCTACGAGGTGCTTGGGCTGGTAAGACATACCAACCACCTGGAAGCCTGCTACCACGTGGGCCCCCATACCATCTCTTTCCCAAGGATTCAGAATGCTTCAAAACTTGACCTTGGAACCGACTATACCGTTAACGATGATGATTTCGCAAGGCTGGTGGCCATTTTACGGCTTGCAGTTCCTTATACCGGAATGATCCTGACCGCACGCGAAAATCCCAGACTCCGGCACGAGGTCATTCAATTCGGGGTTTCGCAGATTGACGGAGGGACAAAGCTTGAACTTGGCTCCTACTCGCATTCCGTTAACGAGGAACAGGACCTGAACCGCGAACAGTTCCAGATTAATGACAACAGGTCACTCAACGAGATCATTGAAGAATTGTTCGAGAATGATTATCTCCCCTCCTTCTGCACTGCATGCTACCGCCGCGGAAGAACCGGGGAACACTTTATGGAGTTCTCGGTTCCCGGGTTTATCAAGCGTTTCTGTTCGCCCAACGCAATGCTTACCCTGGCCGAATACCTCGAAGATTATGCGCCGGCTGACACCAAAAAGAAAGGATGGGAGGTAATAGAAAAGAACCTCGACGACCTTCAGCAACATGCCGACGCTGTCAATATGAACGAATTAAGAATCAGATTACTGAGAGTCCGGTCAGGTGAACGGGACCTTTACTTCTGATTTAAACTTCAAAAAATCCGTGCATGAAAGAAACAAGGATTATCGGACTACTTATCAGGGACCGCATCAAAGAAGCAGGGAAACTTCAGCTGACATTAAGCAAATATGCATATCTGATTAAATCCAGACTGGGTTTTCATGAACTGAGTGAAAATACCTGCAGCCGGATGGGATTCATTATTCTTCATCTTTCAGGCAAAGCTGAGGAATGGCAGGCATTTGAAACTGAGATCTCGGAAATCGGCGGAGTGGAAATGCAGAAGATGTCGTTTGAATTATAAAAAGCGAAACCATGAACAGGCGAATACTTGGCATCAATGTAAGCAACCGTGTCGAAGTTGCTGAAAAAGTGCAGAAAGTGTTGACGACTTACGGTTGTTCAATACGGACCCGGCTCGGACTGCATGAAGAAGATGAAGGTCAGTCCGGAGTGGGCGGTCTTATCCTGCTAGAGCTTATCGGAGACGAAAATGAGTGGCTTAGGCTTGAGAAGGATCTGGCAGCCATAAAACACGTAGAAATCAAAAAAATGGATTTCAGCGGAAACTGAAATTATTTCCTGCCGCCACGCAATATGGTCACTGCACCTCTATAGGTCTCATCCCGGAAATAACCGTAAGTGTTGAGCCTGTAATAATATGTTCCGTCGGGAAGATTTCCGCCGTCCCAGTCGTTTTTGTAGTTGTCATTATCATAAACCTTGCGGCCCCAGCGGTCAAGCACGACCAGTTCAAGACGAATATATTCCAGATTGAGCGGGATGTACTCACTGCCGCTGCTGCTGCCCCCGTCATTGGCCTTGGCAATTTTAAAGACATCATTGATGTTGTCGCCATTTGGCGTAAAAACATTCGGGATAAATATTTTGGCTTCACTTACGGGAAGTTCAAAAATAATCAGCGTATCGCAGCCCTGGCTGTTGACAACAATAAGCTGCACCTGGTAGGACTTAAGATCCGGCGTGGCCGCTGTAGAATAAACATGCAACGGATTCCTTTCACGCGATTTTTCACTTCCATCCCCAAAATCCCACAACCATTCCACAACATTCTGATCTTCCGTGAACGAGAAGGTAACAACCGGATTCTGAATATAAACCGTATCAGGGGTAACCTGAACTTCTACCTTTGTTGAAGGCAATTCGGATACCCTGAAGTTGGTATCCAGTACACAGCCATTGGCATCAGTGATATTCAGGTTATTAATACCACTGCATGCACCGGTCTTAATGCTGTCGAACAACGCAGGTTCTCCGTTCCAGAGGTATTGATAAGGCTTCAGACCACCGGTTATAAATGCTGCAATATTGGCATCGCATTTTCCGGCACAGGTTGCATCAATCTCTTCAATTTCAGCAAAAAGCGAAGGGAAAAGTGTTATTTCTGCACTAAAATAAGCTGACACTAACTCACCGCCATCTGCCTGCCTGAAGTAACAAACGGCTTCATCCCACTCAAGCGGACCGGGTTGCGTGCCGGTTTCAAAAATAAGTTCCAGTAATTTGTCATTGGTAATACTTATCGGAGCAGCAGATTTCCAGGTAAAAATAACCCTCGGGCCAATAGCTTCGACAGTCGGAAAACCAGTCAGCAGCAAAGGATTAACCTGCCGGTAACTCAGGTAAGTAAGCGTTTGGGATGGGAATATCAGGGTAAGTGAAATAGAATCCACATTTTCGATGGATGTGACCATTACCGGCGTAACGAACTGCGACTTCGGACAATAAAGTCCTCCTGTTACCCGGGTTTCATTAACCTGGCCGAGCGCAGAAATACCTGAGAACAAAAGGAATGCGCCGAGTGTCAGGAGTAAAGATCTGAATAAAATGAGTCTCTTCATCAAAATAATTAGGTTCCGGAATCAGCCACAGACAAGCTTAATTACTGCAACTGTTTTCAGCAGGCTAAATTACTGAAAAATCTTTTGTCTGCCAGATAACGTTTAAACTGCGGTTTTCGTGTATAATATGAATCCTTTATCAGAAATATCCTCCTGAAATCATCATCAGTGTGCACTTTTGCTCTGTACTGATTCCATGTTTCCCGGCCATTGCTGCCAGTTCAGGATTCCAGGTGCCGGGATTAAAAATAATCCGGGCGGGCTTCAGTTTAATCAGATATTCATAATACTGAGGCTGATTCTTTGGTCCGAGATAGAGTGTTACTGTATGAACGTTGTTTAATTCCGGAAAACCGGTCAATATACTAACCCCTGCAACAATACCGCTGCGGAGTCCCACCGCAGACACCGGGAATCCGCCATCCACGAGCTCATTGATACAAATATTTGAGTAACGCACAGGATTCAGGCTAGCGCCAAGTACAAGTGTGTGCTTGCTTGATTCAGGGGTCATTACAGGATGCTTTTCATCTGCAAAGTTAATAAACCAGGTAAAGCAGGGCAGGAAGAAACATGCCTTCCAACGGCTAAACTTCCGAAAGCAGCGTATCCAGATTTTCAAACTTCTGGCGGTAATCCTCCATGGACGCCTCAATTACTTCATGGGCTTCTGCAGCACTGTAGGTATGGGTGATTTCACAATCCCGCTCTTCGCCGGGAAGGTCTTTATAGGTCAGGAAATAGTGCTTCAAACGGGTTACAATCAGGGGGGGCAATTGCTCCACATCGGTATACTCCCCGTAAACGGCATCATTCTTAAGAACGGCAATAATTTTGTCATCGGCCTGGTTTCCGTCAAGCATTCTGAATCCCCCGATGGGAATGGCCTGAACCAGGATATCGCCGTGAGAGATGCTCTTTTCGGCAAGAATACAGATATCCAGCGGGTCGCCGTCGCCGATGATATCCTTTCTGCCTGATTTCTGCGCGGCATAATCAGCGATTTTCTTTGCGCACAAGGTTTGCGGAATAAAACCATACAGCGCCGGCAGTACGTTTGAGTACTTCTGAGGCCGGTCGATCTTCAGATAGCCCGAAATTTTGTCAACCTCATATTTAACGGTATCTGTTGTAACCATTTCAACAAAACAGGTGAGTACCTGAGGTGCATCCGGGCCTATATCCACCCCATGCCACGGGTGCGATTTGTACCTTAAACCCATCAGTCTTCCGATGGGATCCATTAATCTGTTTGCTGCCATAAATTGATATTATTCTGTTATCATGTGAAAGCACAAAGGTAACAGGCTTTCGCGGGATTTGTTTACCCGAATAAAAAAAGAATTGCGCCAATTTGACTTGCCGCAAAGGCTGAAATATGCCATTTTGACAGATATGTATGCATTTCCATGGCTGGCAAGACATTTGCAAAACCATTACCTGTTGAAAAAGCATAAAAGGAGGTCAAACTATGAATCTGAATAACTTCACCATAAAATCGCAGCAGGCGCTGCAATCGGCCCGGGATCTGGCCGCCTCACGGGGGCATCAGTCCATAGAAACCGTACATCTGCTCAAAGGCCTGCTGATTGCTGATGAGCACGTACTCCCCTTTCTGTTTGGCAAACTGGGGGTGAATACCGCCGTTACAGACAAAACCCTTGAAGCCATCATGCAGGGAATGCCAAAGGTGAGCGGCGGGGAACAGTACCTCGCCAACTCAACTTCAAAAGCGCTCCAGAAGGCATCTTCTGCAGCCCGTGACATGGGTGATGAATATGTTTCATTGGAACACCTGCTGTTGGGACTGCTTGCAACGGGAGACCAGGTTTCAGACATGCTGAAACAGTCAGGGATAAATGAAAAAGAGCTAAAATCCGCCATTAAAGAGCTGCGCAAAGGTTCAGCGGCAAACTCGGCCTCAGCCGAAGATTCCTTCAATGCGCTTAACCGCTATGCCCGAAATCTGAACGATCTGGCCCGCAACGGAAAACTGGATCCGGTGATCGGCCGTGATGAAGAAATCAGAAGAGTTCTGCAGATTCTGACGCGCCGCACCAAAAACAACCCCATTCTTATCGGTGAACCGGGCGTCGGCAAGACCGCGATCGCCGAAGGATTGGCGCACCGTATTATCAACGGGGACGTACCTGAAAATCTTAAATCGAAGCAAATTTTCTCACTCGATATGGGTGCGCTGATTGCCGGGGCAAAATACAAAGGCGAATTTGAAGAAAGGCTCAAGAGTGTCGTAAGGGAAGTGATTGAATCTGAAGGCGAGGTGGTGCTGTTTATCGACGAGATTCACACCCTGATAGGTGCAGGCGGAGGCGAAGGCGCAATGGACGCCGCAAATATCCTTAAACCGGCCCTGGCCCGCGGGGAACTTCGCGCCATCGGCGCAACCACGCTGAATGAATACCAGAAATACTTCGAAAAGGACAAAGCCCTGGAACGCAGATTCCAGATTGTAATGATTGAAGAACCCGACACCTTAAGCGCCATTTCAATCCTGAGGGGATTGAAAGAACGGTACGAAACACATCACCAGGTAAGGATTAAGGACGAGGCCATCATCAGTGCGGTTGAACTATCTCAGCGGTATATCAGCGACCGTTTCCTTCCCGACAAGGCCATCGACCTGATTGATGAAGCAGCCGCAAGGCTCAGGCTGCAGATAAACTCAGTTCCGGAAGAATTGGATGAGGTCGAACGCCATATCAAGCAGCTGGAAATAGAAAGAGAAGCCATCAAACGCGAAGGGGACGAACAACGGCTAAAGATTATTTCTGCCGAACTGGCCAATCTGAACGAAGATCGCAATGCCATTGCCGGTCGCTGGAAGTCGGAGAAACAGGTTGTTGATGGAATACAACAGACAAAACAAGCGATAGAACAATACCGTTTTGAAGCTGAAAAAGCCGAACGCGACGGCGACTACGGACGCGTTGCTGAAATCAGGTATGGATTGATTAAAGCAGCAGAACTGAAACTGGAAGATTTAAAAAATCAGCTTGCCGGGCTGCAGGTTGACGCAGCGCTGATCAAAGAAGAAGTAGGTTCCGAAGAAATTGCCGAAATCGTTTCACGGTGGACCGGCATACCGGTCAGCCGCATGTTGCAGAGCGAAAGAGAGAAACTTCTCCACCTTGAAAATGAATTACATAAAAGGGTGATCGGTCAGGACGAGGCCATTGAAGCCATTGCTGACGCCATACGCCGCAGCCGGGCAGGCTTGCAGGACAGCCGCAGACCGGTTGGCTCGTTCATCTTCCTGGGCACCACGGGTGTGGGCAAAACCGAGCTTGCAAGGGCGCTTGCCGGGTTTCTTTTCAATGACGAAAATGCAATGATCCGCATCGATATGTCGGAGTATCAGGAACGGCATACCGTTTCCAGACTGATCGGCGCTCCTCCGGGATATGTTGGCTACGACGAAGGCGGGCAACTTACCGAAAAGGTCAGGCGTAAACCCTATTCAGTGGTATTGCTCGATGAAATTGAAAAGGCACACCCTGACGTTTTCAATATCCTGCTTCAGGTGCTCGACGATGGCCGGCTCACCGACAACAAAGGAAGAACCGCTGACTTCAGGAATACCATCATCATCATGACCTCCAATCTTGGTTCGCACATAATCAGTGAGCGTTCCGAAAACCTGAAAGCAGAAAACCGGGAAAAAGTATTTGAACAGACAAAAGCAGAGGTAATGGAACTGCTTCGCAAAACCATACGCCCTGAATTCCTTAACCGCATAGATGAACTGATTATGTTCAGGCCCCTGACCGCAGAAGAAATTTCGGGTGTTGTGAGATTGATGCTGAACAACCTTGTGCAGGTGCTGAAAAAAAATGACATTACCCTGACATACACTGACAATGCCGTACAACTTATTGCAGTTATAGGGTTTGACCCCCAGTACGGGGCAAGACCTGTCAAAAGAGTTATACAACGGGAAGTGATGAATGCCCTGTCCAAAAAAATCCTTAGCGGAGAAGTCAGTAAAGAGGCAAACATCACGCTGGATTCGGAAAACAACAGGCTTGAATTCAGAAACTGAAAGTACTGAGACACAAAAGCAAAAGCCTTTCCGGAAAGTCATCTTCCCCATTTTGCTGGTCCATCGCCTCACACACCCCGGTAATCCGTCTTTTCACTATGAATAATCTGAAAGAGACTGGTTTCCGGTTTTCTTTATCCGGTAAAATCGAGATTCACCGGACTTCCTTAACTTTGCATCGGATTTACAACTTTTATGGATACCCTTATATCAGTAAGCTACCTTGCGCTTTTTCTTATTATCAGCCTGGGCTTGATTGCCGGGAAGGCCCGCATCAGGGGTTTTTCACTTGATATCTCGGCTGTTATTTTTATCGCGATGCTGCTTGGTCACTTCGGGTTCAGGCTACCTTCGGAATACCAGCATATCGGATTGCTACTTTTCATATTTACCATCGGCATACAATCGGGACCTGGATTTTTCCGCAGTTTCAGGCAGTACGGAAAGCAGCTTTTCATCATTGCAGGCATCATCATTATCAGCGGAGCTGTTATTACATGGCTGCTCAGCAGCATCATGGATATAGATAAGGCACTGGCCATCGGGCTTTTCAACGGAGCCATGACCAGCACACCAGGCCTGGCCGCTGCCGTGGAAGTGAGCAAATCGCCGCTGGCCTCCATCGGCTATGGCATTGCCTATCCTTTCGGTGTAATCGGTGTTGTGCTTTTCGTGAGTTTGATCCCGAAGATCCTGAAGATTAATTTCAGTAAGAGTGAGGAAGATTTTAACCTGAGCCTGAAACAGAGTTATCCTGAATTTATTCCCGGCAATTTCAGGGTAGAAAACCCGAATATTGACGGAAAATCACTGATTGAACTCAAGTTCAGAACAGTGACCAACTGCGTTATTTCACGCGTAAAACACGGAGATCATACCACAACACCTTCAAGGGATACCATTCTGAAAAAAGGCGATATTATCAGGGCACTCGGAACCGCAGAAGACCTTGAGAAAGTCAAGTTACTGGTCGGGCCTCAAACCGATGAAGATATTCCGCTGGACAAAGGCCACGATGTGCAATGGGTACTGGTCACCAGCAAGCAGGTCGTGAACAAACCCCTTCAGAAACTTAACCTTGGGGCGAATTACGATGCCACCGTGGTAAGAATACGCAGAAGTGGCATAGAGCTAAGGCCAATGCATTATACCATGCTGCGGTTCGGCGACCGTCTGATGATTGCTGCCAGCCGCGACAGTATGCAACAGGTGGTAAAACTGCTGGGAAATGACGACAAACGGCTTTCCGAGACCGACTTTCTTCCGATTACCCTTGGCATCGTCATAGGCATTCTGATCGGAATGATTAACGTTCCTGTTTTCGGGCTGTTCGATTTCAGCCTCGGCATCACCGGAGGCGTCCTGTCTGCCGCACTGATTTTGAGCGGAATAGGCAAAACAGGGCCCATAATCTGGTCTATGTCAAGCAATGCCAACCAGCTTTTCAGGGAACTCGGATTGCTGATGTTTCTTGCCACGGTCGGCTGTGAGGCAGGCGGCCATATCGGAGAAACTTTTCATAGTTACGGGGCTGGGCTTATTGCGGCCGGGGCTGCCATTACCATTGTCCCGCTGGTCATCGCGCTTATTGTCGGAAAATATGTCTTAAAAATGAACTTCCTCACCCTTATGGGTGTCATCACGGGAGGTATGACCAGCACTCCGGGCCTGGCCGCGATCAACACCCAGTCCGACAGCGGCATCGCGCAGGTGGCCTATGCAGCCGTTTATCCGCTGGCACTGGTGTTGATGATCGTTTTTTCGAACATACTGTTCCGTATCCCTCTATTCTGATAGCATGCTAATCATCGGTTTCATCAGAGGCCTCCATGGCTGGCGAAATTATTATACCTGACAAAACCACACTTACCAATTATCCGGAACGGGCGGCCCGGAATCATGAAAGTTCTTACGGAACTTTCTTCAGAGTTACGACTTTTGGCTTTTCAGTTTCCTGAACCGCCCTTCAAAAGTCATATAAATAACCAGAATAATAAGGCCAAGGATAGCGGCCAGTTTAATCAGCAACGTCCATCTATCTCCCTGAATCGCTTCATTGATGCTCATCATATCAGCCAATACGCTGACGATGGTAAGGGCTGTAAGCGCCATCGCATAAACATTCAGACGCTTGTCGCGGCTGGCCTGCTTCTGTTCAAGCACTTCATTCTGGATGTTGGTAAAAATCTCGCAGGCGGAAGCCATGTGTTCAATTTTCCGGGAGAGACCGCCCAGTTGATCAAAAGTATTCAATAGCTTAAGATCGGAAATATTTTGGGTAAGCGCGCCGAAACGGGTATACTCGGCCACGGTATGGGCAATGGTGCGAAGCCTGTTCAGCGATACCGCGTCATAAAGTGACGCATCCCCGCTCAGGTTTTCCCTTACGGATTGAGAAATATGGTAGGAAAACAGGCGCTCAAATCCATCGCAAATACCATAATACACCTGAGCCATTTTCAGCAGGAACAGAATCCTGGTTACATAATCCTCATTTACAGGTTCAACGATGGCCGCAGCCCACCCAAGTTGAATATTCCCATCATCCATGCGAATAGGGGTAAATTCATCATAGCCATCAAGCACTTTTTCGGCACAGGTAACGTCACCCGGTTTGGTACACATGAGCACCACCTGGTAACCCGGAAAAAAATCGCAGGGTATCCGGCGGCGTGTAATCTGCTCAATGCCATCACGCTTACTGAAGGATGCATATATTTCAGCGACCGATTTCCGGAAACCGTTTCTGAATTCACCGCTGCTGTATGTACCATACGTAGCATATTCGTAACAGCGGTAAATCCACAGTGCATAGTTCTCAAGTTCCTTGCTGAGTTCGGCTGATTCAATATACAGATAGCCAATGCCCAGGCCATAGAGATTAACAACCGCCTTCAGGAAACCGGCTTCAGCCTGAAAACTGCGGATGATATCAACAATACCTGGGGGCGGATCAGCGTAATAAGACCCCATAAATTTCGGGTCAGCGGCAGCCTGCAGGGCTTCTTCATGCAAATGTTTCAACAGGGCGCTTCCACGCAGATCGATTTCAAGTCCCGCCCCTATCGGAACACTCAGTCCGATATGTCCTTCGGCATCGGAGTATGCGTATTCCGCCTTGGTTAGCTCCTCTGCAAAAGCATACTGGTCAGCAGGTTTATTGTATTTCACACTGAAATCAGATTGTCTGTTCAGCGAGGCAATCACCACAGGATCGGCAAAAGGAAAATCATCAATTCCGATAGAAAATCCCGCATCAAAATAACCACTGATGATAAACTTCATGAAAATAATGAATTAAATGGCACTAAAAAATTATATCAAACACGTAAAGTGATGTGCTTTAAGAAGTTGTGGCGTACCGGAGAAAAGTAACTCATTCCGCCTTTCCGGCAAAAGTCACGATGCTTTCTTATATCACCGGGAAACGCCCAACGATTGCGCATTGCTTATGCATCAATCAGCTTACATTTCAATATCAAGGTTCAACTGATCCTTCAATGTTCTGATGGCCGGGTTTCGTTCAGCCATTGAATTGAATTTTTCCTGATCGGTATATGGCTTGCGCGATTCAACCGGCCGGTCAGTCACATGAGTCTCTATCTGTATGCCCCAGTTTTTAAGTTCTTTACGCAGGTAACCCAATATTTCGGCCCTTTTCCCGAAAATTTCGCTATCCTGAATTTTGTTATCAACCGTAACGATCACTTTAAAGTCATCGGCAAGCACAGGAATGCGGCAGGTAAGGGTATTGAGCAGGTTCGGTGAGTCCTTTGCAATGGCTTCTGCCATTGGTCTCCATACAAGTTCAAGGTCGTTCTGGGTAAACGGTTCCCGGTCAGGAGGGAGCACTTCCGGTTCTTCAGCCAGCGCATTCTCTTCAGCCGGATCAGCAGATCCTGAACCAGGCTTCATCAGACTACCGATATTAACTCCGGTATAGGTTTTAACTCCGGCCACGGGCTCCTTACTAGCAGGTGCGACAGTTTTTGCAGGGTATGCAGAAAGGGGCTCAGCCGCCTTGGTGACCGGGGGAGTCAGAACACCCTGCCCGGGATCAGGCATTGTCATCACCGGAGGCTGTTCCTGAGCCTTGGGACTTGTCTCAACCGGCATTGTTGCGGAAGCAGGTGCTTTGGGCACAGCAAGCGCTGCAGCTCCCGGGGGATTCGCGGGTGGCTGAATTTGTAAAGCCAGGTTACAGAGTTGCATCAGGGCAATTTCGAGATGCAGGCGCTTATTGTTACTGGTTTTATAACTGAGGTCACAATTATTACTCAGATCAAGCGCCTTCAGCAGGAAATCAGGTCGACAGGCCGTTGACTGCCTCAGGTAAAGGTTACGGATATTGGCGCTGGTTTCAAGCAACCCAACGGTTTCTTCATCCCTGCTGACCAGTAGATTCCGAAGATGCTGTCCCAGTCCGGTGATAAAATGCTGCCCGTCGAAACCATTATCGATGATCTCATTCACTGTAAGCAATGTCCGGCTTATATTTCCTTCAAGAATAAAATCTGTAATCCTGAAATAATAATCATAATCAAGCACATTCAGGTTATCAATCACCTGTTTGTAGGTAAGCCTGTCTCCGGCAAAACTGACCAACTGGTCAAACATGGAAAGCGCGTCGCGTAAACCGCCATCAGCCTTCTGCGCAATGATGTGCAGCGCATCAGGGTCAGCGTTTACATGTTCATTTCCAGCAACCCATGCAAGATGATGAGCGATATCTTCCACGCCTATCCTGCGAAAATCGAAAATCTGGCACCGGGAAAGAATGGTAGGCAGTATCTTGTGTTTCTCGGTAGTGGCCAGGATAAACTTTGCATAAGCAGGCGGCTCTTCAAGGGTTTTGAGAAAAGCATTGAAAGCCGCTGTTGACAGCATATGAACCTCATCTATGATATACACCTTATATTTGCCCGATTGCGGCGGTATGCGCACCTGTTCCACAAGGTTCCGGATATCATCCACCGAATTGTTGGATGCGGCATCCAGTTCATAGATATTAAAAGAAGATGACTTATTAAACGAAAGGCATGATTCGCATTCATTACAGGCCTCTCCTTCAGAGGTCAACGACCGGCAGTTGATCGTCTTGGCCAGAATACGGGCACAGGTGGTCTTTCCAACCCCTCTTGGCCCTGTAAAAAGAAAAGCCTGGGCGATCTGCTGATTACGGATCGCATTTTTCAGCGTATTCGTAATTGAGGCCTGACCTATTACCGTTGCAAAGGAAGCCGGCCGGTACTTGCGGGCTGATACAATGAAATTCTCCATCCTGATGGCTCAATAGATTTTTGGGAGGTCAAACTTACGTGAAAAAATAATAGATCATACAGACCGGAGCGGAAAAAGGAATAATTGCCCGGTGCCGTCAGGCCGAAGAGCAGGATTCACCCGGTTGTACACCTAATTCTCAATCACCTCTGCCGCGATCAGCCTGTCGAAACGCGAGCCCTGTTCACGGTAATACACCAGAATCGTATAACTGTTGCGGGTTTCATACCGGCTGCCTTCCAGCCTGGCCAGCTCTGCCTTGGATTCCCCGTTGGGTAAAAATGCATACAAATAGTTGTAATATCCCTGTTTCAGGTAAAGTCTGGCCTCATAACCCTGGCGTGCAAAATTATAACTCATCCTTCCGGGGCCGCTTTTGTCCACGGGGGTGTTGCCTGCCGCGCTGAACTGCCAGTCGGTCAATGCACCCATGATGTAAGGCGCTCCGTCAGTCATAGGGGCGTCCCAGGGAATGAAAAAATCCACCCAAACATATTCAGCCTCGAGATCGCTGTCGCGGGCATCTTCTGTCTTGATAAGCCGCTGCCCGTTAATATCGGAGTAGGTAACATAAGGCTTGAATGTGCGGGCCGCGTCAGGCAACAGGGTGACATGATAGCCATCATTGCGGTTTTCCACCTGCCTGACCCGTTCAGAGGTATAACGCAGGCTCTTGATATCAAAATACCGGAATTCATTGCCGGCTTCAAATGAATTGCGGCCATCGGTGTACTGATAATCAAGCTCATCCGCACGAAGCATCATAGGGGCAAGCTCCCGGATAGCGTTATCCCAACGGTTGTTCTGCAGTATAACAACCTTAAGGTCTCGATAAGGCTCCGGCATCGGATAAGCTGGATTCAGGATTGAAAACGGCACTTCCTGATGCGTAAAGTACTGGTCAATCACACTGGAACGCTTAACCCGGGCTTTTACGGTCACCTTCGGATCAACCACCATAAACCGCCGGGTAATGGCCGGCTGATCCGGCATACCTTCCGGATATACTTTCAGAATATAATTCCCGGGCAAGGTAAACCTGAAGTTGTCATTAGGAATTGTCAGTTTGTAATGGGTGAATGCCTGAAGGGTGTTGTATGAATATTTATAATCGCGGATATAATCTTCGGTAAACCCCTCGATATACTCATTCTGCCACAAGTCGGTCGGCTTCCAGACAGCATCGCAATGAATTACCGTATATTGCCAGACTTTATAGTCAGCATCCAGATCATCAAAAGAAAGTAACAGCCTTTCATCAGAATTATAAAGTATCAATGGGGGAGTCAACTCCCAGCCTTCCCGGTGAAAGAGTACCGTTCTGAGTGACTCGCGGTAAATAAAATCCTCATACCTTAAAAATCCGGAATCGAAGTAACTGTCGTTGCCCTTCGACTGTTTAACTTCAGCTTCCTTTACCCTTTTGCTGCTTTTCCCGGATTGCTTTTCGCCGGCCTGCGCATAAGTAAAAGCCGGTATATAAATGAAATACAGAAAAACAATGAATTTGGCCACTACCGGTTGAACAATGCTATTCATAAGTTGTTTGAGAATTGATTTGTTACAAAATTAACAATAGATTAAAACCTCAGGATGATTCACAACAGTTTTCGTACCGGAATAACGTAAACAGGCCGGGTTAGTTTTGATTAAACCTGAATTATTCTGTAGCTTTGCTAAGAAAATGGGCAGTGCAAAAAAAAAGCCCCAATGACAAAAGCAAATATCTAACTTAATCAATACCTTTGCCGCTTTTTAAGCGACAGTCTGAAATTTCCAACATTATGCCGAAGACCATTAAACTTACCAAAGGGCTAAACATCAGGCTAAAAGGTTCAGCCGAAAAAAAGATTACCGGATTATCTTCACAGCAGTTTGCCATCAAGCCGACCGACTTTACAGGTGTTTTTCCGCGTTTGCAGGTAAAGGAAGGAGATGCAGTAAAAGCCGGTTCCCCGCTGTTTATTGATAAGTACCGGGAGAATATTGTTTTTACCTCACCCGTCAGCGGGACGATCACAGAGATTAAACGTGGAGATAAGCGTTTGCTGCTTGAAGTCCGGATTGAATCAGACGGGAAAAACGAAGCCATCGATTTCGGGAAGGCTGATCCTGCTTCTCTGACCAAAAAGGAGATTGCTGAAAAACTGCTTCAAAGCGGCGTCTGGACCGTCATCCGTCAGCGGCCTTATGCTGTGATTGCCAATCCGGAGCATACCCCCAAAGCGGTGCATATTTCCGCGTTCGATACAGCCCCGCTCGCGCCTGATTACGATTTCGTCGTAAACGGTCAGGGAGAGTATTTTCAGACAGGTCTCGATGTGCTTTCGAAGTTGAGTGATGGCAAGGTTAACCTGAATGTCAGCAAGGAGACAAAGGCAAAAGAATTCCTCGGAGCGCGCAATGTAACCATCAATATTTTTTCAGGCCCGCACCCCGCAGGCAATATAGGAATTCAGATTCATCACATTGATCCCATCAACAAGGGCGATGTTGTATGGTTTGCCGGCGTTCAGGATGTGATTACCATCGGGCGCCTTTTCAGTGAAGGTATTTATGATTCAACAACGATTGCCGCGCTTGCAGGGTCAGAAGTTACCCGTCCGCAGTACTACAAAACCAGGCGGGGCGCTTCCATCGGCGCAATGGTCAAAGACAATGTGAATAATGAAAACGTTAGGTTTATATCAGGAAATGTACTTACCGGCAAGCAAATCAGACCTGATAATTTCCTGGGATTCTATGATTCATTGATCACGGTGATTCCTGAAGGCAATTATCATGAATTCCTGGGCTGGGCACTTCCCGGTTTCGGAAAATTCAGCACCTCCAGGGCATTTTTCTCCTGGATAAATCCCTCAAAGGAATACAGACTGGACACCAACCTGCATGGAGGTGAACGGGCCTATGTGATGACAGGTCAGTTTGAAAAGGTGCTGCCGATGGATATTTATCCGCTGCAGCTGATCAAAGCCATTCTAACCGAGGACATTGACCTGATGGAAAACCTTGGAATTTATGAAGTTGAGCCCGAAGACTTTGCTTTGTGCGAATTTATGGACACTTCAAAAACCGAGATACAGACCATCATCCGGAAAGGCCTTGAAATTATGCGCAAGGAGATGAGCTAAGCAGGGGATTCAATGACACGAAACAAACAGAAAATTAAAAATCAATACGTTACTGAATGAAAGCGCTCAGAAAACAACTGGACAAAATCAAGCCCCAGTTTCAAAAGGGCGGAAAGTTCGAGAAGCTTCACTCTACCTTTGATGCTTTTGAAACTTTCCTCTTTGTCCCCGACAAAACAACTTCACATGGCAGTCATATCCGCGACAGCATTGATATGAAGCGTACAATGAGTCTTGTGGTCATCGCGTTGATTCCGGCCCTGCTCTTCGGCATCTGGAACGTTGGACACCAGCATTTTCTTTCACATGGCGAAACTGTTGCATTCTGGGATAAAGTCCTTTACGGCCTCTGGAAAGTATTGCCCATCATTGTTGTTTCCTATGTTACCGGGCTTGCCATTGAATTTGCTTTCGCGCAGATCAGGCATCACGAGGTGAATGAAGGATTTCTGGTATCAGGGATGCTTATTCCGCTGGTAGTTCCGCCGGATATTCCCCTTTGGATGGTTTCTCTCGCCACAGCCTTTGCCGTTATCATCGGTAAAGAAGTTTTCGGCGGAACTGGCATGAACATCCTCAACCCGGCCCTTACGGCGCGTGCATTTCTGTTTTTTGCTTACCCCGCCCAGATTTCAGGCGATAAAGTGTGGATTGCTGAAAAGGCTGATGCTTTCTCAGGCGCCACTCCGCTGGCTGAAGCTGCCGCAGGAATCAGCGCTGAAACGGTGAATTTTACCCACAACTTTATGGAAATGTTTATGGGGACCATACCGGGCTCCATCGGGGAAACCTCCACACTTGCCATTCTGATTGGTGCCGCAATTCTGGTATTTACCGGTGTAGGAAGTCTGAGAATCATGGTTTCCGTCGCGCTGGGAGGCATCTTTATGGGCGGGCTGCTGAACCTTGCTTCAGTAAATGCTTATATGGATGTCCCCTTTTACTATCATCTTGTGATGGGTGGCTTCGCATTCGGAATGGTGTTTATGGCCACCGACCCGGTCACCGCATCCCAGACCAACAAGGGTAAACTCATTTACGGTTTCCTAATCGGTGTGATGGCCGTACTTATCCGTGTGCTCAATCCGGCTTATCCCGAAGGCATGATGCTTGCCATCCTGCTTATGAATGTATTTGCTCCGCTGATAGACCATTATGTTGTTGAAGCGAACATCAAACGCAGGCTGAAACGCATGAAACCTGCCAAAGCCTGAATCTCAACCTAATATTAAAACACATTGTAATCATGTACAGTAACGGTTATATATTCAGATACGCTTCTATCATGGTCATCCTGGTAGCAGCTTTGCTTTCGGCCGCCGCACTCCTGCTGCAACCGGCACAGGAAAGGAATGTCAAGATCGAAAAGATCCAGGATATTCTGCGCTCAGCCCACATAGCGTCAACCACTTCGGATGCCGAACAACTTTATGACAAGCACATTATCAAAGAGATTGTCATCAATGCTGCAGGAGAAGAGGTTGGCGTTTATGCCGGCGGAAAATTTGAGAAAGGCGACCGCAGGGCTTTTCTTGTAGATGTTAAATCCGAACTCAAAGCCAAACAGCAGCTGGCTCAGGGCAAACAGGCCCAGGAGCCGGTCTTCCCGATATTCGTCTGCCGTAAGGACAATGAAGACATTTATATTATACCCCTGTATGGCGTAGGCCTCTGGGGCCCCATATGGGGGAACATTGCATTAAAAGGGGACTTTAATACGGTTGAAGGTGTCACTTTCGGGCATAAAGGAGAGACGCCCGGCCTCGGTGCTGAAATCGCCACAGACATCTTTACTGCCCAATTCCCGGCAAAAACCCTGTTCGATGCCAATGGCAACTTCACTTCCATAAAGGTGGTGAAGGGAGGCGTTGCAAATTCAAGCATCGATCCCGCCCATGGTGTGGATGCAATCTCCGGAGGAACGATCACCAGCAATGGTGTATCGGACATGCTTAATAGTTGCCTCGAAAATTACGTTACCTATTTTAAAAATCAGAAAGCCTTATGAGTACTGCGAAAACTGAGAGAGAACCCATGTTCTCAGCTAAAATCAAGAAGTTGCTGCTGGGCCCGCTCAATAAAGATAACCCCATCACCGTACAGGTACTTGGCATCTGTTCAGCACTTGCTGTTACGGTTAAGCTTGAACCTGCATTTGTGATGGCGCTTTCAGTTACAGCGGTCACAGCCATTTCAAACCTGTCCATTTCGTTGCTGCGCAACACCATTCCGCCAAGAATCAGGATTATTGTTCAGCTGACTGTAATCGCGGCGCTGGTAATTCTGGTCGACCAGATACTCAAGGCTTATGTTTATGATGTCAGCAAACAGCTTTCCGTGTTCGTAGGGCTCATCATCACAAACTGCATCATTATGGGACGCCTCGAAGCATTTGCCATGGCCAACAAACCCTGGCCTTCCTTTGTGGATGGCGTGGGAAATGGCGTAGGATATGGAATTATTCTGATCATCGTGGCTTTCTTCCGCGAATTGCTGGGTTCGGGTACCATCTGGGGTTATCATGTAATGCCGAAGGCTTTTTATGAGCTCGGATATGTCAACAATGGCCTGATGATCTTACCTCCTATGGCCCTCATCGTAGTCGGTATTATTATCTGGGTACAGCGCGCAAAAAACCCTGACCTGCAGGAAGAAAATTAGTCAATCACCCAATACACAGACTGATTATGGAAAATCTGATAAATATATTTGTAAAGTCAATTTTTATTGACAACATGATTTTTGCATACTTCCTGGGGATGTGCTCATACCTGGCTGTATCAAAAACGGTAAAAACTTCTGTCGGACTGGGGATTGCAGTAATCTTTGTACTGGGCATCACCGTGCCGGTCGATTACCTGATCAACAACTATCTTCTCCGCAAGGGAGCCCTTTCGTGGCTGGGCGGCGAGTTTGCCAATGTCGACCTCAACTTTCTCAGTTTCATCATGTTCATCGCGGTAATCGCCTCAATGGTTCAGCTGGTAGAGATGGTAATCGAGAAGTTCTCCCCTACCCTTTATGCGTCACTCGGTATCTTTCTGCCGCTTATCGCTGTAAACTGCGCCATACTCGGAGGCTCACTCTTTATGCAGGAGCGGGATTACGGATCCATCGCCGAAGCCACGGCATTCGGACTCGGAAGCGGAATCGGCTGGTTTCTTGCCATCGTGGCCATTGCAGCTATCCGGGAAAAAATACGGTATTCCAATGTACCCAAGCCACTCAGGGGCCTGGGCATTACCTTTATCATCACAGGTTTGATGGGCATTGCCTTTATGAGCTTTATGGGCATCAAACTCTAAGATTAATCAGGAAAATTTTATTAAACAGAGAAAAATACTGCCATGGGAACCGGAATTATTGTATTGATAAGCATTGTGGTTTTCCTCACCATAATCCTGCTTCTGGTCGGTGTGCTGCTTTATGTACGTGCAAAACTCACACCTCCGGGAAAAGTAAAAATTACCATCAATGATGAAACCGAGATCGAAGCAGATCCGGGATCATCACTGCTGAGTACCCTCTCGGCACAGAAAATCTTTTTGCCGTCAGCGTGTGGGGGCGGCGGAACCTGCGCCATGTGTAAATGCCAGGTATTTGAAGGCGCCGGCGATATCCTGCCAACCGAAAAGGGCTATTTTACCCGCAAAGAGCAACAAAACAACTGGAGGCTCGGCTGTCAGGTGAAGGTGCGCGGCGACCTGAAAATCGGTATCCCCAAAGAAATCTTCGGAATTAAAAAATGGGAATGCGAAGTGGTCAGCAACCGCAATGTAGCTACTTTCATCAAAGAATTCGTTGTCAGGCTGCCTGAAGGCGAAACCCTCGATTTTCAGTCAGGAGGTTACATCCAGATTGACGTACCCAAGTGTGAGGTCGATTTCAAGGATATCATCGTTGAGGATAAATTCCGCGAAGACTGGGATAAACTGAAAATATGGGATCTTAAAATGAAAAATCCAGAACCTATTTTCAGGGCATACTCCATGGCCAACCACCCGGCCGAGGGGAACATTGTGATGCTTAACATCCGTATTGCCACCCCACCCTGGGACAGGGCCAAAAATCAGTTTATGAACGTCAACCCCGGAATCTGTTCATCCTACATCTTCTCCCGCAAACCGGGCGACAAAGTAATGGTTTCCGGCCCTTATGGTGAATTCCACATCAAGCACACCGACAAGGAGATGCTTTACATCGGCGGAGGTGCAGGTATGGCCCCGCTCAGAAGCCAGATTTTCCATATGTTCCACACCGAAAAAACAAACAGGAAAGTGACCTATTGGTATGGAGCACGCTCGTTGCGCGAAGTCTTCTATGATGATGAATTCAAGGCGATTGAAAAGGATTTTCCGAATTTCAAGTTCAACATCGCCCTTTCGGAACCTTTGCCGGAAGACAACTGGAACGGATATACCGGATTTATCCATCAGGTAGTACTCGACAATTATCTCAGCAAACATCCTGAACCTGAGGAGATTGAATTCTACCTCTGCGGCCCGCCCATGATGAACTCAGCCGTATTTAAAATGCTTGATAACCTCGGCGTGCCAAAGGAAAACATTGCATTTGACGATTTCGGAGGATAACAGACTCCTGGCTCTTCGAAAGCCCTGAAACCGGTTCAGGGCTTTTTTTGTGACAACCGGCATAATTTTTCTAATTTCGCACAACCAAAACAAACCAGATGACAAAAACCGGATTTTTGAGCCTGATTGCAGTGTCAGTTGTAATGGCCTCATGCGGAAGAATGCACAATCTCAAGGAAGTTAAACTTAATGGGATGGCACAGGGAACCTATTATGCCATCACCTATTACGATGAGGAAGGAAGGGACTTCCAGCCCGCCATCGACAGTTTCTTCAGGGCATTCGACATGTCAGCCTCGGTTTATCTTAAAGAATCTGTTATTTCAAGGTTCAACAATAATGATTCAACAGCGGTCGCCGACGATGCCTTCACTTATGTTTTCAACAAGGCGCAGGAAGTCTCTGAAATGACAGATGGTGCATTCGACATCACCACCATGCCGCTGACCAATGCCTGGGGCTTCGGATTTACTGATGCCATGAAACTCAGCCGCGAGCAGGTTGACAGTATACTGCCCCTGGTAAACTTCAGAAATATCTCCCTGAAAAACGGCCGGCTTATCAAAGCTGATCCGGCCATCATGATCGATTATAATGCCATCGCGCAGGGCTACTCAGCCGACCTGATCGGAAAAATGCTTGAAACAGAAGGTATAAAAAACTATCTGATCGATGTGGGCGGCGAGGTGCTTGCCAGGGGAGCGAAGCCAGGCGGTAAATTATGGCGGGTCGGCATCGAGAAACCCGCCGGCGAAGGCGATGAAACCCGCACCGTTGACGTGGTGGTAAATCTGAAAGATAAAGCGTTGGCTTCTTCAGGAAACTACCGGAGATATTTTGTGAAAGATGGCGTGAAATATTCTCATACCATCGACCCGAAAACAGGGTATCCCGTTACGCATACACTGCTGAGTGTTTCGGTACTGGCAGATGACTGCATTACCGCAGATGCCTATGCAACGGCATTTATGGTGATGGGTGTTGAAAAGTCAAAGGATTTTCTCAGTAAGCATCCTGACCTGGAAGCACACTTCATCTTCAGCGACGCGCAAGGCAACAACCAGCACTGGACCAGTCCCGGACTCGAAAAGCTGTTTGAAGATAATAATGCCAGGTAAATCAGGCAGTTTTATTTTCGCAGGAGCTTCCTTCGCTGTTCCCGCAGGTGCATCCCAACCGCTGACCTGTATTGGGGTCAACGCTTGAGCAGGATTTCTTAAACTCCCCTCCCTTTTTCACAAACATTTTTATGGCTATACCGGCAATGGATAATCCGATGATTGCAGTGGCAAGCAGAACGACTTTCAGTATCATTGATCAGAAAAATTAAATTCATTTTACATTGAAGACCAGGCCTTAACAGCCCGGAAAATTCAGCATCAGCACTCAGGCAATATAACAGCAGCTTTCGCTTAATGTTGTTATCAGCCGGTAATTTTTGTCTATTCCAAAGGATGCTGACGCCTGATCTCATAACAGATCAGCGCGGCCGCAATGGAGGCATTCAGCGATTCGGCACGGCCATTGGGACCTTTTAATGCCCCCGGAATGGTGATCCTTTCGGTGATCAAAGGCCTGATCTGCTCCGAAATTCCGTGCGATTCGTTGCCTATTACCACTATGCCTCCTGATTTAAACCGGACAGTAGTTACATCTTCCCCTTCGAGCAGGGTGCCGTAAACCGGAACATGTGCAGCGTGTGTATTCAAAAATTGCTGAAGATCAACATAATGAAATGGCATCCGGAAAACGGAGCCCATACTTGCCTGAACAACCTTAGGATTCCAGATATCGACGCTGCCCGATGCCGCAACAATCCGGTCAATCCCGAACCAATCGGCTGTACGGATGATTGTCCCCAGGTTACCGGGATCCCTGACCTGGTCAAGCGCCAGCACCCATTCACCCGAAAGATCACCGGCAGCATGGGTTTCCGGAATCCGGGCAATGGCAAGCACCTGATTCGGGGTATTCAGTACACTTATTTTTTCGAGTTCCTGCTGACTTATTTCAACAATATCAACCAGGTAACGATGTTTTGGGATATGACTTCCGCTTATCCAGCCGGCAGTGGCAAAAACCTTTTCAACCGCAAAATTGCTGGATAACAATTCATCCACCAGCTTAACCCCTTCGGCGACAAAAAGCCCCTCCTCCTGCCGGATTTTTGACAGGCGCAGGGAATTGATCAGCTTTAATTGGCTTTTACTCAGCATCCTAATGAAAAAATCCCGGCTTTACGACCGGGATTAAAGTTACAAAAAATCCTCAGTATCGCCTATTCAGCGAAAACCTCAAAGTTCACCATTACGCTCACGCCTTTGTGCAGCATAACTTTGGCCTTGTATTCACCGACTTCCTTAACGGAATCGCCATCAAGGTGAATCTTCTTGCGGTCAATATCGTAATTGAACTGCTCTTTCAGCGCTTCCGCAATCTGCAGTGCATTGACGGAACCAAAAATCTTACCGGTTGAAGCAACCTTGGCACCGATTTTAACTTTTACGTTCTCGAGCAGTTTAACCATTGCTTCGGCTTCCTTACGGACTTTCTCTTCCTTAAAAGCTTTCTGCTTCAGGGTTTCGGCATTCATTTTCTTGTTGGCTTCGGTAGCCGGCATTGCAAAGCCCTGCGGAATAAGGTAATTGCGTCCGTAACCATCGCGAACCTTCACGATATCAGTTGCATAGCCCAGATTGGGGATGTCTTTCTTGAGAATAACTTCCATGGTATGTTCCCTCCTTTACTTTAAAAGATCAGCCACGTAAGGCATCAGGGCAATATGACGGGCCCTTTTAACCGCCTGCGCGACCTTGCGCTGGTATTTGGTTGATGTACCGGTGATGCGGCGGGGAAGGATCTTACCCTGCTCATTCACGAATTTCATAAGGAAGTCGGCATCCTTGTAATCGATATACTTGATCCCGCTCTTTTTAAAGCGGCAGTATTTCTTTTTCTTAACATCGACCGCGATCGGTGTAAGATATTTTATTTCTGAATTTGGTTGATTTGCCATTGTTCAATGAATTTATAATTTAACCTGATCAGGCTTCCGGATTTGTTTCAGCAACTGCGGCTGCTTTGTTTAAACGCTTTTTCTCGTTGTAGGCAACGGCGTGCTTGTCGAGCGCTACAGTGAGGAAACGGAGGATCCGCTCATCACGTTTAAAAGCAACTTCAAGATCTCCGATAAGGCTACCCTCGGATTTGAATTCAATTAAATGATAAAATCCCGAAGTCTTCTTCTGAATAGGATAAGCCAGCTTGCGCAAGCCCCAGTGATCTTCGTGGACTATCTCAGCCCCCTTGTCTTTCAGCAATTTCTGAAATTTTCCAACCGCTTCCTTCATCTGTTCATCAGACAAAACGGGAGTCATAATGAAAACGGTTTCATAGTTTTTCAACATCTGCGTTAGGTTTAATTATTAATTCATGGTGTTTTTAAAACGGATTGCAAAAGTACAAAAAAATCTGATTTCCAAAGCAAATAAGCAATTCATTTTATTAATGCCGTGAAATTGAGGGTTAATTCGTTATCTGATGCGTTATAGAAAGAAGAAAAGCAAATTCCCTTAAGTGACTAATTCAATCTCCTTGTGATTGCGTTGGTTGGCCTTAATTCCTGATTCGGACGTTAGAATTCTGATGCAAAGGAATGTGATCCTGCTTGCTTTACTCCGGGCTGAAGCCCGGAGTAAAAGCAAGCCCCCAAACTAACCGGCTTTAGCCGAAAAGCCGGAAGAAGTCAAACCAGGGGGATATTTATGTTTGCCGGTTTTACTTATGCCGGGGCGCGCATAAACTCTTGCCACCTTTTGGGCTAAAGCCCCTGAGTTTGTCGGCCCTGATACCCCCCGGCTCAAGCCGGGGGTTATAAACCGGAATTGAGTATCTTCAGAAACTGCGAAATAGACATCATATACTTGCATTAGTTGAGCTGAAGACCGGATCCAGACGTCAGATTTCCGAAGAAAAGTCAGAAAATGCTGTTTGCCTTACTCCGGGCTTCAGCCCGGGGAAAATGCAAATACCCGAACTAACCGGCTTTAGCCGAAAAGCCGGGAGAAGCCAAAACAGGGAAATTTTCGGCCTTGCCGGTATTACTTATGCCGGCCTTCGAATAAACTTTTGCCAACTTTTGGGCTAAAGCCCCCGATGTTGTAGTGCCTGATAACCCCCGGCTCAAGCCGGGGGTTATTAACCGGAATTGAGTATCTTCAGAAACTGCGAAATGGGCATCATAAATTGCATTAGTTGAGCCGAAGGCCGGATCCAGGCATCAGATTTCCGAAGAAAAGTCAGAAAATGCTGTTTGCCTTACTCCGGGCTTCAGCCCGGGGAAAATGCAAATACCCGAACTAACCGGCTTTAGCCGAAAAGCCGGGAGAAGCCAAAACAGGGAAATTTTCGGCCTTGCCGGTATTACTTATGCCGGCCTTCGAATAAACTTTTGCCAACTTTTGGGCTAAAGCCCCTGAGTTTGTTGACCCTGATACCCCCCGGCTCTGCCCACTTTCATGCCACCTGGCTATCATATCCTGCATTAGAACGGCCTTCTCTTTCTTTGTCATAGCTTTTTTCTGCAAAAATCAATTGCAGCCATATTATGGAAAGATGCAGTTCACCGGACGCTTACAATATAAATCCATCAGACCTTATTGCCTGATAATTACCTTCTCTGACCAGAAACTGTTTTCGCCGCTCAAATGCAGGAAATAGATTCCGTTTTTGACACTGCCCATCTCTATCCGGGTTGATAATTGTTCTATTTTGCCCGATTTTACTTCTTTACCTGCCGAGTCAAGCAGTTTATAAGCAGTAAACCGATGCTCACCGGCTGTTGAAATATCAACCATCAAAAACCCTGATGCGGGGTTGGGACTGACCACAACACCTGGATTAACATCTTGTTTTACAGACGATCCGGTAACCATATTACAGTCGGGTAGTAGTGTAAATTCAAGTTGCCCCGAATTATTGAGTACACCCCGCCAGCAGTTGCCATCGGGCGATTTCATGATAATCCCCCGGTTGATATCTTCCACAAAAATATCGCCGTCTTTAACCTGAAGGCGGGCCACCGGTTCTTCGCTGCCAATGCCTATGTTGCCGTTGGCTGCATTGATAAACATGCGGGTATTTGTACCACCGGTTACAAACGACAGGGAATGATTATTTGAAGCAGTACCGAGGTAAGCCTGTCCGCCGGCCATAATAAAACTGCTTATTTTATTGGTGCCTGTGGCTTCGAGCAGCAAAGAGGCATCCTCGGCAGCATCGGCTCTTATATGCAGTTTCGCCTGTGGATCGGTAGTGTTGCCGATGCTCACTTTGCCGGTTCTATCACTTGCAGGCGATTCACTTACAAAAAAAGTAGGAAAAGTGCTTTTAAAGCCAACTGCAAGACTGTGCATTTTGTTGCTGGTAAGAAATCCTCCTACAGGTCCTGCTCCAATAATAATTTGATTGGTAGATCCTGATTTAAGCCTGTGTCCTATCAACATAACTCTGCTTGCGCGTGCCTCAGAAGCACTGCCAAAAACATAACTCTCCTGGCTACCTGTAAAGATGGTATTAAAACCACCAATGATATAAGAGTTGGTGCTGCTGCTATTTATTATTGACTGTGCACCTGCAATAAAACCAAAACCTGATGAAATAATATTATCATTGCCAATGGCAGTAGATTTTGTACCAGATACAGTATTGTTTGACCCTAACGCTGAGGCCGATGCACCGGTTACAGTGTTTCCCGGGCAGGTAGCGCATGTTTGTGCTTTTATAGTTTTAGGATTAAGATAAATTGCAAGTGCAACTGCTGCAATTATTGTCAATGTTTTTTTCATGGCAGTGTTTGTTATTGTTTAATAAACTTGTGCGTTTCAATTACTGCTTTGCCCACAGTACTGATTTTTAACAGATACATACCGGGTTTGAGATTTTGTATTGGTAAATTGGTGGTTCCCTGCACCAGTTTATAAGCAGAGATTTCTGCTCCGGACAGGGTCAATACGCTGGCTTCAGCTTGTTTCAGCATACATTCTACTTTGAGGTACTCCTTAGCTGGATTGGGAGAGATAAAAGCACGGTTGATGATAATCTGACCAGGTTTATTTGAAGTAATTAAACCTTCCCTGTTTAGTTTAATAAAGTACATGTCGTACAAGTCAGTTTCATGATTAAACCTGGGTGCATGAATCACAAAACCACCATCAGAAAGCGGAAGCATATATCTGGGTTCATAAAATGCATCTCCCCCTAGGTAATGCAGATACCTAAGCTGTAGCTGGCCATCTACCTGCCCTGCCATTATCCAACTTACCCGGTTAATTGCAGGTGGCCAGCCTGTCGCATTCTTAAAACCTGAAAAGAATATTGTATCAGAATGTACACATCCTACTCCAATTCCAGTAATTGGGGTGTGATCTAGTGTATCCGGTGAACCAAAACTTACCTTATTAATCAGGTTTAAAGCAGAATCATATTTTGCAAGCCAAACATCATCATAATCTGTAATTATGATTGGACTTCGGGCAACATAAGACATCAGTATCATGCTATCTGGTGTCCAGGTGGTGTAATAACGCCATGATGAATTGTCCTGTGGTACTAGTGGTAAGGTTGTAACATATTCAAAGTTTTCGTTAAATATGCTATACGAAGAACCAGTAACTCCACCGACAAATGAATGGGCTAACATAAAAATAATTTTTTTGTCGATACTTAGGATGAAAGAATGGAAGATACTATTTAAAGATGGATCATCGTGAAAGACTTCAGATAGAATATTTCCCTGCAAATCAGTTTTTAAAAACATTGGATAAGTTGAACCGCAAGGAAATTCACACCTCCCCACCGGCATTATCAAGGTGTCACCTATCTGAAAGATATTTTCGACTATGAGCCTATTATTCATATAGGAATATGAGTGGTGTTTGGCCCACATCAGGTTGAAATCATCATCAAGCCCTGCCATAAGCAGGCATTTGCCTGCTGAGCCGGGAGGCACTGATTCTCCGGTGAGAATGTACCCCCCGTTGGTCAGGCGTTGTATCCGATTGAGAAAAAAGGTAGTATCATGGAAAGAAAATCTGTGACTCGATGTATCACCAGTGGCTGATATTAATAAAAGGTAACCTCTTATATAATCACTTGGCCCATAGTCTTTCCCGGTCAAATTATTTATTGGTGCAATAATGCCCCCATTGCCATCATCAATGGCCATGTAGGTTCCGGTTCTTGTTGCTGATGGAATTAATACCTCAAAAGTGCCTTGTGCTTTACCAGCCAGCACCAGCAAAAGCATGAGTAAACCCAGGGTGAGTATTTTTTTGTTGGGGTTCATTTTTAAAGTTTTACAAACTTGTGAGTTTCAATCAAACCTGACCCCGGCACTGTTATACCAAGCAGGTAAATTCCCGGTTTAAGTTGTTGCAGGGGCAATCGGGTGGAACCGGTGTTTAAGTTAAATTCCAACATGGTAGTGCCAGTAAGGGTCGTTATATTTGCCTTTGCAAAAGGCAGAAAACAATCTACTCCTATAAAATCAGTTGCCGGGTTTGGACTGATAAATGCTCGCTTTACTGCTGTTTTATTTGAGCTGTTTCCTGTAATCAAACCCTGGTTGTTTAATTTAAGAAAGAGTAAGTCGTAATGTAATGTTTTGTGATTAAACACTCCGGCTTGTATTACAAAACCCCCATCGCTGGTTGCCAGCATATACCGGGTTTCGTAATACTGGTCACCCCCAATGTAATGAATAAACCGAGGGTTTAACTGCGCATCTGTTTGCCCGGCAACCATCCAGTTAAGCATACCTGGATTTGGCTGGTACATTGTTTTGTGTTTATAACCTGAAAAGTATATGGTGTCAAAATGTTTAAACGAAACGCCTGCCCCCCAAAAGGGTGTATTGTCCATGGTATCGGCTGTACCAAAGCTGTTTCTGTACAAGCGATTCAAAGAGGTATCGTATTTGGCTAACCAAATTTCATCGTCCTGATATTGCGCCCCAATTCTATTGGCAATATACGACATAAGGATATTACTATCTGCATCCCATGTGGTATACATTCTCCATGGACCACCATATACTCCAAATCCTTCAGTATACAAAAACTCAAAATTGCGACCGAAAACTGATCGTGATGGACCTGGTAATCCACCTACAAACGCATCCTCAAACATCCAAACACGTCCATTTCTTTTTTCGTACATGAAAGATGGGGAATCTGTTCGTAAGCCGTTGGTGTAATGAAATACCTCATGCAAAATATTGCCATTTAGGTCAGTTTTTATAAGCAAAGGGTAGAAAGCAGCTCCGGGAAATTCACTTCTGCCTATGGGCATAATCAGGGTATCGCCATCCTGAAAAATATTATAACACCGAATTTGGAAATTTAATTCCGCATAATAATAGTGTTTTGCCCAAAGCATATTAAAATCACTGTCTAATCGGGCTAACAATAAATGTGAGACCTGAGTATTTGGTAAACGCGTTTCTCCTGTAACAAAATAACCACCTTCATCTAACCGATGAATCCTGTTAAAGATGAAGGTGGTATCGTGAAATGAGTATCTATGTGTTAAGGTGTCACCTGTCTGCGAAATTTGCAGAATATAGGCATTGATATAATTTGATGGCCCATAGTCTGTGCCAGTAAGCACATTAATTAAGGCAATTATTCCGCCATTGCCATCATCTATTGCCGTGCTGGAAAACGTTTGCTGCTGAACACTTATATATAATTCGTAAGTGCTCTGCCCTTTAACAGAAGATATGATTAGCAGAATAATACTTGCCAAAAATAGTTTCCTCATTTCTCAATATCTTTAGAAATTATTCTGTAGGGAAATATGGATTACCTGGGGAGCAAGCCTGTATTTTTAATTTAAAAAACAATTTTGGTTCGTGAAAAATGATTTTTGAATTCCCAGAGCCTTCTTCATGACTTTTAATAATTGATCTTGCGTAAGATTTTTTAAGTGAAGAATTCTGCTGGTTTATCCATTCATTAACAAAAGTAATCAGGTGGTCGTAATAGAATTGCATTTCGTGTATTCCACTGTTGTTCTGATTATACTCAAGACATTCGGTAGTGTCAGTAATAGGTGCAACAATTCTTGCAGCAGCGAAAATTTTATAATCCAAGTAGTTAGATAAACTAACATTTGGATTTATGCGGTAATCTGAGTAGTTGTATGAACAACTGTCTTCGGTGCCTACATAATAATATCTGCAGCCTGTAGGCGGTGGTGTCCCATTATAATGTTCCATTATGCTATTTTCAAATACAAGCGGTGCACCTTGTGCTTTATATAAAGCCGTGTGCATATTTATAATCAATATGTGTGTACGAAAGTAATAGAAGAAAAATGAAATTCCAAGTTCCGGACAATATTTTTATAAAATTAAAACTGTTATATGACTAATAATCCATATTTAAAGTGAAGCGCTGGAAACAAAAATCAGATTTATAACACTTGTATATCTTGTTGAAGGCTTGCGCTGAATATCATCTCCAATCTTCTATCATAAAATCCGAAAAATCAGTAAAAGGTAATAATGTTTCGCAGTGTTTTTTTGAACATTTCAAAGATTATAGTATTATATGCAACAATCTCAGCACTTTAACTGCTACTCTATGCCACAGTTTTTGTTTAGCGGGCACCAATCCATAATTATTTTTTCCGGCCTTCCCTGTCTGACCGGGAAGGCCGTATACATTTATACTTCTCAGGTTTGAAAGATACCAAAGCGCGCTACAGACTGACCCCCGCTTTATGGCGCTGCCGCTTTCAGGATTTCGTTGCATATAAATTCCGCCGCCCGGCCATCGCCGAACACGGCCGGAAAGTTCACCGGCGGATGATCGAGAAATTGCTCCAGGGCCTGAAGCAGGCGGGTGGTATCCGCATCGGCCACCATTCCGGCGCCTACGGCTGTAATTTCAGTCCATTCCGTTTCGGAGCGGGCTATCACACAGGGCTTTTCAAAGAAATAGGCTTCTTTCTGCACCCCACCCGAATCCGTCAGGATCAAGCGGGCGTTCTTTTCAAGGCGGGTCATTTCCAGGAATGAAACCGGCGGAATGATCCTGATCAGATGATTTTCATTTACCGAAGCATATAATTCTTGTGAAAGGTTCTGGCTGAGTAATCCGAAAGTGCGGGGATGCAAAGGCAGTACCACCTGAAGTTGCCGCCTGCGGCTGATGCCGTCAAGGGCTTCAAAGATGGCATTCAACCGTTCGGGGATATCGGTGTTGTTGTCGCGGTGAATGGTAGAAAGCAGGTAGTTCCCCGTTTCAAGGCCCAGGCCTTCGAGTATCCGTGACTTTTGCTCAGCCAGTTCCGCAAAGTGAAGGCTGTTGTCGTACATCACATCCCCGCAATGATAGATTTTCGGGTTGTCAATGGTAAATGGAGGCCGGGCCGTGGCGTTAAACCCTTCGCGCAGCAGGTTGGCAAACCCGGTGGCCGTCGGGCTGAACAAGAGCGTGGAGGCATGGTCGCACATAATGCGGTTGATCTCCTCGGGCATGGATTTATTGAATGAACGCAGCCCGGCTTCTATATGGGCAATGGGAACATGCATCTTGGATGCCGCGACCGCGCCGGCAAGTGTCGAGTTGGTATCGCCGTAAAGGACCAGCATATCTGGCTTTTCCTTTGACAGGATTTCTTCAATTCCCTGTATCATCCGGGCTGTCTGAACGCCATGCGGTCCGCTTCCGACCCCAAGATTATAATCCGGTTTCGGGATGCCCAGTTCATCAAAAAATACCTGCGACATATTTTCATCGTAATGCTGACCGGTATGCACGATAATTTCGGTTATACGGTCAGCAAATCCATTGGCGATGGCCCTGTTCAGGGCTGCAGCTTTGATGATCTGCGGGCGCGCACCGATAACTGTGACTATTTTTATCATAAGAAATATGCTTTTTACGGAGAAAATAGTGTTAAGGACAAAGATCGGGTCATCAAACCAGTTTTACATCTGTCCTTCATCCGCAAAGCTATAATATTTTTCGTCGCCGATAATAAGATGATCAAGCACGGGAAGATCGAGCAGTTGCCCGGCTTCTTTCATTTTGCGGGTAAGCCTGATGTCGGCATCACTGGGCCTGAGGTTGCCCGAGGGATGGTTGTGGCATAAAATAATGTAGGCCGCATTCTGGTCAAGCGCCATTTTAAATATCTTTTTCGGATCGGCCACAGTACCGGCCTGCCCGCCTTCGCTTACCGACATCACGGATATTTTACGGTTGGCCCGGTTAAGAAAAAGCACCCAGAACTCTTCATAAAGGCTGTCGGCAAGATTCGGATAGAAGATTTCATAGGCATCCCGGCTGGAGGTTATGGTCTTTTTTACCGGTATTTCTGCTGAGCGCCGCCGCATGCCAAGTTCAAGGGCAGCGATGATACTCAGGGCCTTGGCCTCTCCTACCCCTTTGTGCTTCATCAGTTCATCAGCCGACAAACGTGAAAGTCCGATCAGATTATGATTGACCTTCTGGAGCAATTCCCGGCCCAGTTCAACGGCAGAATGGGTTTTGGTGCCGGAACGGAGCAGGATGGCCAGGAGTTCGGCATCGCTTAACGCTTCTTTTCCTTTACTGATAAGTTTTTCGCGGGGTTTATCATCCTCAGCCCAGTATTTGATGGGAACCCTGACTTTATTATCTTCCATATCTTCTGAATTACATTAAAATAACTATACATGAAATATAATTCCATAAAGATAATAAATATCGAAACATCATAATACAAAAAAGCCCCCGCACTCACGTACGGGGGCTGTGTGTTAATCTCTGGTAGTTATGCCATTTTATTCACCAGGCGGGTAAGTTTCGACTTAAGGTTACCGGCCTTGTTTTTATGGATAATGGTTTTCTTGGCAAGTTTATCTATCATGGAGATAAGTCCCGGGAGTTTTTCCGAGGCTTCGGCTTTATTATCGAGCGCCCTGAACTTACGAACGGCATTGCGCATGGTCTTTGCATAATACCTGTTACGGATACGGCGGGTTTCGTTAGCCCTGATTCTTTTGAGTGACGATTTGTGATTTGCCATTTTGTTAATGCTATGTTAGCAGTCCGTAGGGGAATCGAACCCCTGTTACCAGGATGAAAACCTGGCGTCCTAACCCCTAGACGAACGGACCGTTAGGTATTTCCTTAGGGACTGCAAATGTACAACTAATTTTGAAACCTCCAAACAGTGAATTATTTTTTTTGAACTTTTTTTTGACGCCCATCCTGGAAGGATTTGTGATTCATTCGTACAACCCTATTTATCAGTTATTTACAAAAACAGGGTTCTTATTGCTTAAATTCCTCATGGTCGGCCTGAAACCGGAAACCAAGCCTTTTTCCGGTCCTGAGTTTCATGTTTTCGAGGGAAGCCTGCATTTCGAATACCGTAACTTCCTTCACCTGGTCGTAAGGTGGGGTGAGCAGGTCGAAGTTAATGGTATACAGAACAGATGATTCTACTATCTGCCGGGCCGACTCCTTCGTCATTACCGAAGAGGAAAAATTATTGAAGAGCATCCCGATTTCCCTTTTCCCCTCAATAAAATAATGATTGTCCTTATTTACAAAAACCCGTCCTATCATATACCCAAGGTCATTGATGCGGTTATAGCGGAATGAATCGGCAAGAAAATTGTAAATGTTGATGACCCCGCAATAGGAACGTTGCTTGTCATCATGGATATAAGTGGTTTTCATCACTTCATGCATACGCGAGAACTCAAAAATATTGGTATGCATCATAAAAATAAGCACATCGCCCCCAAACCGCAGTTCAAGTTCAAACTCTCCCCTGTCACGGTATTCAAAAGGTATGGGCTGCTGATTGCCATTGTATTTTTGCTGATAATCGGCCACCATTTCAAGAATCACGTTCTTGAAAAGCCGGAATGTGTTATGGGTAATCTGGTAAACATCCTGTTTAAGCTGAGATTTCCGGCGCAGGACTTCAAACAGGTTATTGTCAGGCTGGTTTGCTTCCATGTTTGCTGATGCGTTTAGGGTCTGAATGAACGGTTTGACTTGCTATGCAAACCTACCGAATAATATCTGAAACACCAACGGAAGAATAATAAACATGATCGAAATGCAGGATATAAACTCAGGAATGAATCAACGCAGACTTCCGGCCACGGCCAATGCCACTTTCTGCCCGTCCATGGCCGACGAAACAATCCCGCCGGCATACCCGGCCCCTTCACCGCAAGGGTACAGGCCTGAAAGTTGTGGATGTGACAGGGTGTCCTCAGCCCGTGGGATACGAACCGGCGATGAGGTGCGCGACTCAACTGCTGTCAGCAAGGCATCGGCGGTCAGAAATCCTTTCATTTTTACATCGAAGTCGCGGAATGCCTGTTTCAGCCTGCCGGAAATAAACGGGGGAAGGATTTCATTCAGCGGAAAGCTTTGCAGGCCAGGATGATAGGAACAGTCAGGCAGGCTCTTTGAAGCAACATCATTTATAAAGTCCGTCATCCGCTGGGCAGGCGCTTTCAACGAGCCACCGGCAGCCTCCCATGCTTTACGTTCAATTTCCTGCTGCAACCTCAGGGCTGCAAACGGCCCTTCCGGACTATACGCCTGCCAGTCAGCAGGTTCAACGGCAACAGCGATTCCCGAATTGGCAAACGGAGAGTTTCTCCTGGAATTGGACATCCCATTGACGACCACTTCACCGGCACCTGTTGCCGCAGGTACAATAATACCGCCGGGGCACATACAGAAAGAGAAAACGCCCCTTCCCTCAACCTGGGTAACAAGGCTATAAGCCGCTGCCGGGATATAAGGGCCGCGGTCAGGTATCCGGTATTGAATGGAGTCTATCAGCGCCTGAGGATGCTCAACCCTGATTCCCAGCGCAAAGGGCTTGGCTTCGATCGCGAGGCCCTGGTTGTGGAGCATTTCATATACATCGCGGGCGGAATGCCCGGTGGCAAGGATTACAGCCCTTGAAAGGAACTCCCTGCCATGCTGGTCAATTACCCCCCTGATCTTTCCTTTTTGAGCAATCAGCCCTGTAACCCTGCAGTTAAAATAAAACTCTCCTCCGGATTCAAGTATGGTCCTTCTTATGGAGGATATAATACCCGGCAGTTTGTCTGTGCCTATATGCGGGTGCGCCTCGATCAGGATATCCTCCGGTGCGCCGTGTTCAACCAGTATCCTGAGCACGGATGAAACATCCCCCCGCTTGGTTGATCGCGTATAGAGCTTACCGTCGGAATAGGTGCCAGCCCCACCCTCTCCGAAACAATAGTTTGAATCCGGGTTCAGTTTTTCTCCGCGGTTCAGCACCGAGATATCAAATTTCCGGGCTTTGACATCTTTCCCCCTTTCGAGGATAACCGGTTTATATCCCTGTTCTATCAGGGTTAAGGCTGCGTAAAGCCCGGCCGGACCAGCACCGGCGATGATGACCGGGGGGCGGGTTGATACATCGGGATAGGCTTTCCGGATGATCTTTTCTTCAAACGGCAATTGCTCACCAATAAACACCTCGGCCTTAAGCCTGAAAACAATTTTCTGACGCGCATCCAATGAGCGCTTAAGGGGCCGGATATGATAAATCCGCCCCTGCGGCACACCAAGCAATGAAGCGGCTATATGCTTCCAGCGCGCAGGATCCCCTGCCTCGGCCGGATTCAGCTTCATCTCAAGGATTTTTCTCATGGAAAGTTTAATATCGGGCTGATCTGAGATAATGGAAGTAATATCTGAACAGGTAAGCAAAAATCAGAACATCCTTCAGTGAATTATTCAAAAGTGAATGAAAGCAGGAACAGTTTGGAATTCAGGCGGTCAACTGCGCCGGTGTAGATATTCCCTTCGCGTTTCAAGATGTCGCTCAAACCGTACGACATTTTCAGTTCGATGCCGAACTTAAAAAAAGTGGTATAAAAATCAAATCCGGCCCCCAACTCACCGTAGAGATCATTACGGTTGATGGCCACATAGATGTTATTATTCTCTTCCTTCTTCTTCGAGTCGCTCGCAAGGTCTATGGCATATTTGGCGCCTGCAAGCCAGTACGGACGCATATTGTTCAACCGGCTGCCTTTATATTTGATATGAAGGGGAAATTCAACAAAGGTAGATTGCAGTTTTTTGCTAACCAGAATCTGATTCCTCTCTCCGGAGAAATTGGTAATTATTGAATATTCAAGGTCTCGTTCGCCAAAGGACAGCGAAGGGACAAAGCGCAGATCGAAAGACTCAGCCAGCCGGAGGTTTGAAACGATGCCGATGGTAAATCCGAAAGCGGGTTTGTGTTCAATCCCGAGCAACCTGGCAGAATCAGAATAGAGATCCGGTGTCTGGAGGGATGAATATGTGATATTCTGAAACCCCGGCGTTGTCCTGACTGTAAAGAGCATCTGATTCATTCCGAGGATAAATCCGAAATGGTAAGGCGCCAGGTCATAAGCGGGCAGGTTGCGCACTTTAAGCCGCTGGGCATGGACCTCCGGGCTCAATAAGGCGATCAATACAATTGCTGAGATTATGGTAATGGCTTTTCTACGCACAGTTCAATTTTTTGTTCATAACGTTTTCATGCTGACTTTATTTTATCCCGGACAACCTGCAATTAAAGCGGGTCAGACAATTTCCTTTCCGGAATCCGTCAGTAATTCCATTGCCTCTGTCATCAGCCGCTGCCTGTTCACGGGCACAACACCCACAAACTCGCATACCAGGCCTCCGGCCAGATTTGAAAGCGCCGCTGTAAGCCACGAAGATGTTCCGAGTGCGCGACACAGCGAGGCTACGCTGATCACCGTATCTCCGGCGCCCGAAACATCGGCGATGTTGCGTAGGTGCGCCGGAACCAGCACCTCATCGGCCGTGCCATCAGCCTTTTCATTCAGGTATACACCGGCTTCCGATAAAGTAACCATAACCGAGCGAATGGACTGGCTTTCCTGCAAACGAGTTACCGCAGAGCGTATGGAGTTAATCTCTCCGGAGGCAATGTCAATTTTAAGGCCTTCACGCAATTCCTTGAGATTTGGCTTAAACAGATCAACCCCCCGGTAAGCGTCAAAATTCTTTTTCTTGGGATCAACCACAACCGGAACTCCTTGAGAGTTAGCCAGTTTAATAACATCTTCTATCAGCCTTCTTGTCAGCACTCCTTTGTTATAATCCTGAAATATCACTACAGAAATGGGCAATCGCTGCATCAGTTCCCTGATTTTAACAAGCATTCTTTCAACTTCCCGGTCATTCAGGTCCGTGTCCATTTCTTCGTCCACCCTGAGCATCTGCACTTTATTGCCGATGATCCGGAATTTTGTGGTAGTGATTCTTGATTCGCTCTGCAGAATGCCTTCTCCTGAAATACCGTCGTCCTTCAGCAACTGCAGGAACTCCTGTCCCCGCTGATCGTTCCCGATTACCGAGCAAAGCACGGGCACCGCGCCCAGGGCCCTGATGTTCAATGCCACATTGGCCGCGCCGCCCAGCAGGTTCTCGCGCTTGTCAAGCTGTACCACGGGGACCGGAGCTTCGGGCGAAATCCGCTCCACCTTTCCCCATAGATAAGCATCAATCATCACATCTCCCAGGATCAGTACATGTTTTCCTTCAAAATCCCTGAAAAGCTTTTCTATGGTTGGTCGGTCGGTTTTCATCGGTTTCCTGTTTATCCCGGTATTATCTGAAAAGGCTTGCAAAGATAAGTATTCAGAACCAATTGACGAAGCGGGCAAAAACAGCCTTAAGGCATGCTCAGCTACTTTTCAAAAAACATTTCATTGAAATTAACAAGGTAAACCTCGGTGGTCGAGCGGGTGAGCGCGGTGTACAACCACCTGACAAAGCCGGCGTCCACCATTTCAGCAGTCAGGTAGCCATGGTCAATAAATATGGCATCCCACTGCCCGCCCTGAGTTTTATGGCAGGTAAGCGCATAGGCAAACTTGGCTTGCACGGCATTATAAAACTGACTGCTTTTGACCTTCTCTACCCTGGCTTTTTCAGATGTAATCTCAGTGTAATCAAGTAGGATTTCATCAAAGAGTTTTTGCATCTCCTCCTGCGGCATATTGGGCGTATTCGTGTTCATGGAGTCAAGCAGCAGTTTCACGTCAATTACCTCTTCTTCAGGATAATCCACCAGTTTAATGCTTACGTCCGCGAACCTGTACCCGTACATTTCTCCGATATGCCTTATTCTGCGCACCTCCGCCATATCGCCATTGGCGATAAACCCGGCTTTCGCTCCCGAAGGCAGCCAGAAGTAGTTGTTCCTGGTTATCATAATGATATCGCCGGCCGAGAGTTCCGTTTCCCTGAATAGCAGCCGTGCGCGCACCTCATTGTTAAAAAGATTGGCGCGTTTGTTCGATCGTGTGATGATTGCCGTATTTTCAACCCCAAACCTTGAGTAGCATGAATTGAGGGCATCTTCGAAGGAAGCGCCGTCTATCATCCGGATATCTTCAAATCCCCGCAGGTGAAAAAACGGCAACTCCGGTTTCTCAGGCACTAATTGCTGCCTCAGGCGGGTGGCATTGGTAAGTATCCCACTTTCCAGCGATTGACGCACAACTTCGTGCAACTCATAAACAGTAGTATCCAGGTGGTACTGATTATTCAGAATACTCTCATCCAATGCGGGACTTTCCTCATTGCCGACTGGAGGTAACTGCGCCCGGTCTCCGATCAGAATCAGCCGGCAGCCCTCACTGCTGTATACATAGGTAATCAGGTCGTCGAGCAGGTCGTGGTGTCCATAGATGCCGGATTCCCCGGCTCCTCCCGGGCCGGGAATCATTGAAGCCTCATCAACAATAAAAAGCGTGTATTTATGAGGATTGGCCGAAAGTTCCATCCTCAGTTTACCATCCTCCGCAGAAATGGCTTTATAAATCTTCCGGTGAATGGTTAAAGCCTGCTTTCTGGAATAAGAAGCCAGCACCTTGGCGGCCCTTCCGGTAGGGGCCAGCAATACGGATTGCAGTCCGGCCAGGGGGAGTATCCTCACCAGCGCGCTCACCAGTGAAGTCTTACCGGTGCCGGCGTAACCACGAAGCAGAAAAGCGGGCTGACGGTGAGGCTTTTGCGGCTCAGTGATAAAGGTACTCAATAACTGAACCAGCGTTTTCTGACCTTCTGTAGGCTCGTGCCCCAGTTCATTCAATATATTGCCGGCCATCAGCCGTGTATCCATTTCAATCATATTGTCTTTTCTGTATCAGAAAGGATAACCAATTCCAAAATTCCAGGTAATATCGCGCAACTGAAATTTTGATAAACTGAACCACCGGTTATCTGATAATTTTCCGGGGTCATAAACCGGCAATCCCCCATCTATCCTGAAGATAAAAAAGCTGAAATCGAACCGGAAGCCCAACCCGGTATCCAATGCGAGGGAAGCAGGTAATTTTTTCAAATCCAGCTTTCCACCGGGAAAGTCTTCATTCTCCCTGAGCAGCCAGATATTTCCGGCATCAACAAATAATGCACCATTCAGAAAGCTATACACTGGAAAGCGGTATTCCAGGTTCGCTTCAAGCCAGATATCTCCAACACGTTCAAACCCGGATTTTACAGGGGTGTAGTACTCACCCGGGCCCACAGACCTGATCGGCCAACCGCGCAACCCATTCGCTCCTCCGGCAAAAAAGCCCTTTTCAAAAGGCAGTACGGATGAGTTTCCGTAAGGAACGCCCACCCCCAATGCCGCCCTGTATACCAGTTGCTGTTTTGCTGTCACAGGCTTATAATAGCGGAAGTCAATATCAGTCCTTATGTACTGAGCAAATCTGATCCTGAAAAGTGTAAAATTTCCATCCTCATCTACCGGTGCATTTCCAATATTGCTGTATAGATTAAGAAGATTTCCGGCAGATTCGAAATTAGCCCTGAAATAGAAATAATTTTTCTTACTGGAAAGATTCTGATTGTTAAAGATGAAAGAATACTTCAGGGCCATCACCAGGTGATCGGTATATTGATTCAGGTACCGGGGATCTTTAAAATCCTTTAAAATGGCATTGAAGGTGCTGTCGCGAACAATGCTCACCGAACTCAGTTCAACAGGCGAAAAAAGATGCCGGGTGGTATTGCTGCCATACCAGTCATAACCAAACGAAGCATAACTTACATACCTGGTATAATAACTTCGCTGCTGATAATTAAGTCCAAGGGCAACGGTGGTTTTCGCCCGATAGTTCTGATTGATTCCCTGTATCCGGAAAGGGCTGAGCAATGTCGGAAAATCCAGACCTGTTTCAACCCCTGCCTCAAGTGAATTAAAGATTCCTGCCCGGGGTTCAATTCCCAGCCCAAGATCCGGTTCAACCTCGAAAGCGCCACGTAATTTCAACCTGAACGTTTCCGCCCCTCTGAAAATATTCCTGTTCCGGTAATTCAAACTACCGCCCAACCCGACAAACCCTCCTGCATTGGTGGCTTCTACTTCAGGATTAATCATATTCACCGGACTTCGTACCATCCGGATATCACAGTCGAGCAGCGAAATACCGGTAGCTTGCAGTTCAGACGCAATTCTGGCAGGGCTCAGGTTAACGGATACAAACCTGCTCAGGCCCAGATTCTGAAGGCGATTGTAAGTGAGGTTGATTTTTTGCTGGTTAAAAGGGGTACCGGGTTGAATAAACACGGACCTTGATAATGCAGCAGGACGTATACGCAGTTTGTTTTTATAAATAAGGTAAAAATCAGGATTCGGCTGTTGCGAAGTATCGGGATTTTTTTTGTAAGCCAGGGTATCATTTTTTGATAATGTATCACTTACCAATTCAGCAAAGTTGGTATTTATGTAAATATTGTTGATGAAATACCGTTGATGAGGCCGGAATGAAACTGAATCCATCAGGCCGGAAGGCCTTATCCTGATATTCTCGATTCTGATTTTTATGTCTGCCTTACCCCGCTCCCTGGTCGTATCTACTTCAAACAAAATATATTCCCTGGAAAGAGCATAGTATCCGGCATCTTTCAACACCCGGGTGATGCGTTCGCGTTCATCCCGCAATAAATAAGCATCGTATTGATTCCCGGACAATATAAGAGACGCAATCCCCTCTTTGTTAAGGAAATAATGAAGACTGTCATCAGGAATATCAAAGACTACTCGTCCGAAAGCAAACGGATCTTTTGTTATTGTCTGATAATTCACATAAGCCCTGGCCCCCCTGAAGTCTATCCTGCGCTGCACTTCTGCGCCAAAGTAGCCTTTGTTGTTAAGATAGACCCTCATAGGAATGAGGGAGTTGTCAATCAATGCAGAATCGAGCAGTACGGGAGCTCTTCCAAGGTTATTCCGCATCCACCGCTTGAATTTCCGGTCTTTTCCACCGGAATTCAAATCATAAACCAACACCCCCGGCCTGAATAAGCCCAGAAATTTCCGGTTAGGTTTCGGCTGTGCAAAATTTAGTAAATCGTAGGTATCAATACCCGGCCTGTCTGCCTTAACACTATGCCCGGCCAAAAGGTAACCACCCCTTTTCTGAACCTTCCTGGCAGGACTGCAGGAAACAAACAGCAGCAATAATGCCGTATAAACAGTTAAGCGAAGGATCAAGGTTGAATTACGAAGCATGGTTGTGTTCTGCATGCAAATTTAGTGTAAATGTGGATTGACAGATACATTGAACAGATGAATAACGCATCTTATATCAGGTTCAGATTTCTGAAAATGTTATACCTAAAACTCTGTCAATGATTTCTATATCCAGAGAAAAAAATCAAGCTATAACTCAATTTCATGCAAATCAAAGAGATAATCAAATATAAAATATTGTGTATACGCTACTTATCTTATTTTCACTTTTTTTAGCTTTTTTTTCATTGCGCTATTGCCAGAATCAAAATTGTGATTAAATTTGCAGCCTCATTCGACGCATACATTATCAATGTAAGCAGAAAATCGGGAGCATAGCTCAGCTGGTTCAGAGCACCTGCCTTACAAGCAGGGGGTCACAGGTTCGAACCCTGTTGCTCCCACAAGTTTAAAATCCTTTAGATCAGTTAGTTGCAACTTCTTGTAATTAGCTGATTTTTTATTTTCAGCTACTTTTTTTACGATTTTTTGGCTGTTGTGTAAACCAGGACGTAAACCAGGATTTTACACATGGACGTTTTTGTATCAGTGGTTTGCTACAAATCCAAAACACTTTCCAATGGCGAAAGTCCCCTGATGTTGCAGATTTTCCTTCACGGAAAACGCAAGTATAAAAGTCTGGGCGTATCAATTGACCCCAAACATTGGGATTTTAAGAAGGACAGACCAAAACCAGGCTGTCCGAATGGTGAATTTATTCAGAAGATTATTCTCGATAAAGTTACCTCCATTCATAAGTCTATCCTTCAGTTAAATGCAGAACAAACTGATCTGACTCTTACCAGGCTCTTTACTGAAAAAGGAGTGCCATCCAATCGTCAGACTATTGGTGAATTTTACCTGAATCTTATTTCCCAGCTTCAGGCTGATGGAAAAACAGGCAACAGAAAAGTTTATGTCGGGAGCTACAACTCGATCAAAGCATATTCAAAGGGGAATAACGAACTTCAGTTTTCTGACATTGATGCAAACTGGTTAAGCGGTTATGAACGCTGGTTAAGGTCCAAGGGGAATAAGGAAACTACCATCAGCCTGATGTTTCGGACCCTCAGGAGCATTTACAATAAAGCTGTAGAGACCGGGTGTGCAAGAAAATCAGATTATCCTTTTGACAGGCATAAGATCAGCAAATTTGATGTAAAGACCAGAAAACGGGCTATAGCCAAGGCTGATATTTTAAAAATCATGCAGCTTGATGTTTCAGGAGAGAAGCCCTCCATCAAACTGTCCAGGGACATTTTCATTTTTAGTTACCTCACCGGCGGAATAAATTTCTCCGATATAGCCAATCTTAAACCTTTGAATATCTATGATGGTCGAATTATTTATTTGCGACAAAAAACCGGAAAACAAATCAATATTCAGATAAATGATGAAGCGGCTGAAATTCTAAACAGGTATAATTCCGGAGTCAGCCAAAGGGGTCATCTTTTCCCTATTCTGGATGCCCGGATGCATAAAACAGCTCAGCAGAAACAGGATCGGATCCATAAGTGCCTTTCGAGAACCAACAAAGACTTGAAGTACATCGCAAAGATGGCTGGCATTGATTTTAATCTCTCAACATACGCTGCAAGACACTCTTTTGCAACTGTGCTTAAGAATTCAGGGGTGAATGTTGCCATTATCAGTGAAGCGCTGGGGCATTCAGATCTAACCACCACTCAAATTTATCTCGATAGCTTTGAAAACAGGCAGATCGATGAAGCTTTGAGAAATTTATTGTAAAGATGTCACACCTTTAAAAAAGAAAAACGATCTTTGGGGATTAAGAATTGCATCTTTTGAGTTATTTTGAAGGAATTTTCTTCAACCGATTCATTTTGTTGCCAAAGCAGGAACGTTTCACTACCAGACGAGGATTGTTTTTTCCTGACAATTTATTATATTTGAACCTTATTTAAATTGTATTTCCTGCCTTGATGAAATTTTGAAAAATTATCGATAAACATTTAATACGTAATTATATGAAACACATTCTATTAACGCTTCTTATCAGCATTGTAAGTATTTCAATTTCAGCTCAAAACCTAACAATGGCTCAAATATTGGAAGTTAAGAAAAAGGATTTAGGAAATGCGGAAGAATACTTAACAGCAAGAGGATGGGAATTTTCCGAAGCCGAAGAGCCTAGTTTTAGCAAATTTGGAAGTGTAACATTTACATACAATAAATCTGAAACATCAAGCAGAGCAGAATCTTTTTTCACTTATTTATTTAGCAGTCATTCTGATGTAACCAGAGTATCTATTCAAGTGATCAAAAAATCAAAATATACTGAGTATATCAACGCAATTAAAGGATTTGGATGCGGTCTAATTTCATCTAAGGTAGAAGATGGAAATATCGTCAAGGTTTATAGGGGTAAAACAACAACTTTTAAGGTAATTTCAGGTACTTCAGAAAATTTTTTTAATGAAGAAACTGCAATTTGGCATTTAATTATTTTTTCAAATGAGGATTATGATGCAGTTTATGGCGATTAATAAAATATCTAAAAAGAGTGGACGGACCGGAAGGTAAATAAATCATTCTAAAATTAATCTCAGACTTTCCACACTAAACCCTGATTTTATAGCTTCCGCAAACAGATTCCGGCAGAAAATCAAAATATCAGAGCCATGACTGGAAAATATTAGTAATTTCCCTTCAGTAAAGAGCGGTTCAAAAAAAGGCATCAAAAATGAACATAGCCCAGATAGAAAATAACCTGCAGGAATTGTTAAAGTCCTTTGATAGAGATACTTTCATATACGATCTGATTTCAGCTTATGGTCTTCCAAAATCGACAATAACCCGGTTACAGAAAGGAGGATTAAACCTCTCAAAATTGCCGGATGAAGTCGCCTGGAAAAAGAAGTTGTTTTATAAAACAGCTATAAACGAAGATGTCCATGAACTCTTTTCAACCATAAAAACCAATGCCAGAGTCAATAAACACGATCCCCGGTTCATAATAGTTACCGATTTTGTGACACTTTTGGCTCTTGACCGCAAGACTACGGACACACTTGATATACCAATCCTTGAAATTGCAAAACACTTCGATTTCTTTCTGCCATGGGCCGGTATGGAAAAAGCGCAGCATCATATGGAAAATCCTGCCGATGTTAAAGCTGCGGAAAAAATGGCGAAATTGTATGACGAGATCAGGAAAGACAACCCTACTCATACCGGAAAGGATATTCATAACCTCAATGTTTTTCTTACCAGGCTGTTGTTCTGTTTCTTTGCTGAAGACACTGGCATTTTTGAACAAGGGCAGTTTACAAATTCAATAGAAAGTCATACCCAGCAGGATGGTAGTGACCTGAATATTTATCTCGACAGGCTTTTCGGGGTAATGAACAAAAATTACCCAAACAGAGAAGATCTCCCGGCATACCTTTCCTCATTTCCCTATGTGAACGGAGGATTGCTCAGAAACAATCATCCTGCTCCCATATTTACAAGAAGAAGCCGCCAAACGTTAATCGATTGTGGAGGATTACAATGGAAAGATATTAATCCTGATATTTTCGGCTCAATGATACAGGCGGTTGTTACCCCTGAGGACCGTGGTGGATTGGGTATGCACTATACCAGTGTACCCAATATCATGAAAGTGATTGAGCCACTTTTTTTGAATGAACTGTACGAAGAATTTGAAGCAGCCAAAGGCAACAAAAAAAAGCTAATCGCATTATTGAACCGCATCTGGAATATTAAAATATTTGATCCAGCCTGTGGCAGTGGCAATTTTTTAATCATAACTTACAAGGAGTTGCGAAAATTGGAGATTGCCATTATAAAAGAATACGATAAAGTTAAAGAGGGAATCAGTGGATTTGCCGAAATTCAGTCATCTTTATTTCCAAAGGCTCAATTACGTTTGGGCGACAATGAGACTGGAATTTTTCAATTTAATTCAAAAATTAAACTCTCTCAATTTTTTGGTATTGAGTTAGATGACTTTGCCCATGAAGTAACCATGCTTTCTTTGTGGTTAGCAGAACACCAAATGAACCAAATTTTCTATAGAGAGTTTGGACGCACCAAACCTGCTTTACCATTAATTGAAACAGGTAACATTGTTCATGGAAATGCCACTCGCTTGAATTGGGAAATTGTTTGTCCGAAAACCGTTGAGGATGAAATTTATATTTTGGGAAATCCACCTTACTTAGGAGGTAAACTTCAAAGTGCACAACAAAAAGAGGATACAAAAACAGTTTTTGCTGGATTTAAAAAGTATAACAATTTAGATTATATAGCTTGTTGGTTTTACTTAGCCAAGAGGTATTTAGATGAAAATATTTATGTTGCGTTTGTTTCTACGAATTCAATTTGTCAAGGAACTCAAGTAAATGATATTTGGCCATTTCTTTTAGTTGATGATGTTGAAATTTTCTTTGCCCACAAAGACTTCCCTTGGACAAACAATGCCAAAGACAAAGCAGGTGTTTACTGTTCAATTATTGGATTAAGAAAAAAGAATAATAAACCTAAATACCTGTTTGAAAAAGAATTAAAATATTCTGCTTTAAATATAAATGCTTACTTAATCGATGCTCCAAACATATTTGTTGAAAAAAGGACAAACCCATTAAGCAAACTCCCTGACATGAATCAAGGTAATATCCCATTAGAAAGTGGCTATCTGCGATTCACTGATGTAGAAAAAACTGAAATTGTAAATACCTATCCAAATTCAAGTAAATTGTTCAAGAAAGTCAGTGGTTCTGATGAACTCATAAATGGCATTCAAAATTGGTGTGTTTGGATAACAAATGCAGATAAGCCTTTAGCTTTATCAATACCTCCAATTAAAAAAAGAATCGATAAAGTTATTGAATTTCGAAAGCAGGGTGCAGAAAATGCACTAGCTTGCCTTGATAGACCGCATCAATTTTGCATGCTCAATACAGCAAAAAGCACCCAAATAGTTATTCCAATTGTTTCTTCAGAACGAAGAACGTATATACCGATTAGCTTCGTTGATGACACCTACATCATATTGAATTCAGCATTAGTCATATACGACCCAGAAACATACATTTTTGGAATTTTGAATTCTAAAATACATCTGCTTTGGGTTAAAATATTTGCAGGCCGTTTAGAAACAAGGATTCGTTACTCTGTTGGCATGTGCTGGTTTAGCTTTCCCTTTCCTTCCATTACAGAAAATCAAAAAAAGGAATTAGAAAAAAACGTTTACAAAGTATTGGAGGAAAGAGAAAATCATTCCGAAAAAACCTTAGCCCAACTATACGATCCTGATAAAATGCCTGATGGTTTGCGTGAAGCTCATAGACAACTTGACCTTGCAGTTGAGCGCTGCTACCGGAGCAAACCATTTGAAAGTGATGAAGAGCGTCTGGAGTATTTATTCAAACTCTATGAACAAATGATAGCCGAAGAAAAGGAAAGAGGAACTTTGTTTGATGCAGAAAAGAAAACCAAAGGGAAAAAGCGATAAATATGCCTGATATTGTAAAAGTCACCTATGCCTGTACCGGGCAAAGCTCCAAAACCAACAACCTTGGTATGCGTGAAATGCAGGCTAAAGCCTGGCAGGCCCGTGATGCACAATACCTCTTGATAAAAGCACCGCCAGCTTCTGGTAAATCGCGCGCTTTAATGTTTATAGCCCTGGATAAGCTGGTAAATCAGGGCCTTAAAAAAGTAATTGTTGCGGTTCCTGAGAAATCAATCGGAGGTTCATTTCGCAAAACCAACCTTAAAGACTTCGGTTTTTTTGCCAATTGGGAACCCAACGATGAATATAACCTTTGCACTCCTGGCATGGATGGCAGTAAAACCAAGGTTCAGGCTTTCAAAAACTTTCTCGAAAATAGTGAAAAGATATTGATTTGCACCCATGCTACCCTTCGTTTTGCTTTCGAGGAGATTGACAGTCAATTGCTCAACAATGTATTACTTGCGGTGGATGAATTTCATCATGTTTCTGCTGATTGCGATAGCCGCCTGGGTGAGTTGATCAGGGATGTAATGAAAAACACAACAGCTCACAGTATTGCAATGACAGGTTCATATTTCCGGGGTGATGGTGTTCCTGTTTTATTGCCGGAGGATGAAGCCAAATTCACTAAGGTCATTTATAACTACTTTCAGCAGCTGAACGGTTATACCTACCTGAAATCATTGGGTATTGGTTACCATTTTTATCAGGGTAAATATACTTCAGCCATAATGGAGATATTGGATACCGATAAGAAAACAATCTTGCACATCCCCAATGTGAATTCAGGCGAATCCTCAAAAGATAAATATACCGAGGTTGATACAATACTGGATAAAATCGGGGATGTTGTTAAAGTTGATCCTGAAACCGGAATTATCGATGTAAAAAGGAAGACTGATGGTAAAATGCTGAAAGTAGCAGATTTAGTAAACGAATCAAGCCAGGCTAAAACCATCAATTACCTCCGTGATATGACTTCCATTGATGATATGGATTTAATCATAGCCTTGGGAATGGCAAAGGAAGGATTTGACTGGCCATACTGTGAACATGCGCTAACTGTTGGATACAGAGGCTCTTTAACCGAAATAATACAGATCATTGGAAGGGCTACCCGCGACAGCAGCAACAAATCGCATGCTCAGTTTACGAACCTTATAGCTCAGCCCGATGCAGCTGATGATGAAGTCAAAATCTCTGTCAACAATATGCTGAAGGCCATTTCTGCCTCTTTGTTAATGGAGCAGGTACTTGCGCCTGTTTTTAAGTTTAAAACCAAACTATCTGATGAAGATAAAGCTGAACCCGGAGAAATTAAAATCCGGGGCTTCAAAAGCCCAAGTTCCAAACGGGTACAAGATATTGTTGAGTCTGATCTTAATGATCTGAAGGCAACCATTCTTCAGGATGACACCATAGTAAAAGCAATACCAGGCAATCTTGATCCTGAAGTAATTAATAAAGTACTGATTCCCAAAATTATACAGGTCAAATACCCTGACTTATCGGAAGCTGAAGTAGAAGAAGTCAGGGTGCATGTAGTTGTGGATTCTTTTGTTAGAACCGGAGGAATTGTTGAGATTGCTGACAAGCGGTTTATCAAGATGGCAGGGCAATTTGTTAATATTGATGATTTGCATATCGATCTTATCGACCAGATCAATCCCTTCCAGAAAGCTTTCGAAATAGTATCAAAATCACTGACAACAAAGGTGTTGAAAGTAATTCAGGACACCATTGAGGCAACCCGGATACAGATGACTGTTGAGGAAGCCTTATTGTTATATCCTGACAGAATAGCAGTGTTTATGAAGACAAGTGGTCGTGAACCAAACCTGCAATCATCAGATCCTTTGGAAAGAAGAATGGCTGAAGCTATTATTTTTTTGAAAGACCTAAAGCGTAAAAAACAAAATGGACAAGGATAAGAAGCTTCAGGAACTTTTTGACAACGATCCTTTAGGACTGTTGAATATTAAACAATCTTCGCCTGCAAGGAATGAAGATGAAAGGCTTGTGGCCTCATTTCTGGAAATAAACGATTTTTACGAAAAGTACAATCGTCTTCCCTCTTTAGGGGGGAGTATTCAGGAACATCAGCTTTATTCCAGACTATTGGCACTCAGAGTCAATCCGTCAAAAATTGAATTGCTTAAAGAATATGACAAATTTAACATACTGGTATTCGAAGATAATCAGGTCAGTACATTGGAGGACATTCTTGAAGGTGATTTTTTGGGATTGCTGAATGATGACTCAGAAGGGCTTTTTGTCTTAAAAAATATACTACCCGAAATCAGGCAAAGAGCGGAAACAGACTTTATTGCCAGGCGTAAACCATGTAAGGACTTTGATAAGTATGAAAACCTGTTTAAATCCGTTCAACTTGATTTAAGGAACAACGTAAGAACGCTCCTGGAATTTAGGCAGGACAACCTCAGGGCTGGAACTTACTATGTTCATAACGGTGTATTATTTTTAGTTGAGAAAATCAATATTACCAAGAAGGAGCATTACAAGCCTAATGGCGCCAGAGTGAGGGAAGATGGCCGGACAAGGTGTATTTTTGAAAATGGAACTGAATCAAATATGCTGAAACGTTCGGTTGAGAAGATACTTTATGCCAATGGTAAAGTGGTTTCTGGAAATGTCGATGAAGTAAATGAACAGTTTATCGAACATTTCAGCAGCATCACGGATGAAGATCAGGATGCAGGATATATCTACATCTTAAAATCAAAATCCGAAAAGAAGGAGCTTAAAGAAATTCCGAATCTTTATAAAATCGGATATTCAAAAACTGCGGTTGAAGAGCGGATAAAAAATGCCATTCAGGAACCCACTTATTTAATGGCAGAAGTCAGGATTGTGATGACTTATAAGTGTTACAACATGAATCCTCAGAAATTTGAGCAGCTAATTCATAACTTTTTCGGTAAATCATGCCTTAACCTCGATATATTTGACAAAGCCGGCAAACGTCATGTTCCCCGTGAATGGTTTATTGCCCCTTTGGAAATTATAGATCAGGCAATCCGGATGATTGTATCCGGTGAAATTGTTAAATACCGATATGATTCAATAAACGAACAAGTCGTTAAAAGATAGTTTCCTGATAAAAGTTCAATTTTAATTTTAAAAGCAGCTTAAGATGCAATCAGAAAAATACTCTGTTACACAGCTCTCCGTAAATAACATCCTAGCTCTTATTGATAGCAAAGACATTGCAATACCGGAAATTCAGAGACCTTTTGTTTGGAAAAGGGCACAAGTCCGGGATTTGATAGATTCATTGTATAATGGTTACCCAACCGGTTACCTTATTATTTGGCAGAATCCCAATGTCAGGCTCAGAGATGGAAGGGACTCAAACGGAAAAAAGATTTTAATTGATGGTCAGCAAAGGGTTACTGCGCTAATGGCCGCAATATTGGGTCAGCCTGTTATCAATGCTGAATACAAAGAGACAACGATAAAGATTGCATTTAATCCTCTTGAGCAGGATGCTGAAGAACGATTTTCTGTGCAGGATTCGTCACACCTGAAAAGCAAAAAGTGGATTCCGGATATTTCGATCATCTTTAAAAATGACTTTGATATTGTTGAATTTTCACAGGACTACTGTTTGAATAATCCCGAAATAGGAACAAAAGAATTTGGAAAGATCATATCCCGACTCAGATCCATTGCAAACAGGATGATCGGAGTGCTGGAATTGGCACACCATATTGAAATAAATGAAGTGACTGAAATTTTTGTCAGGATCAATTCTGCCGGTAAACGATTAAACGAATCTGATTTTGCAATGTCCAAAATTGCAGCTGATGAAAAATTTGGCGGGAACATGTTGCGTAAAGCGATTGATTATTTCTGTCATCTTGCTGTTGAACCTGGCTATTACACATACATCAGCGCCAACGATAAAGCCTTTATGGATTCAGAGTATGCTCAGATGGTAAAATGGCTGAAAGACGACAAGGAAAGTATTTATGATCCTGATTATGGTGACATGCTTCGTGTTTCATTTATGCACATATTCGGGCGTGGCAAGCTTGCTGATCTTGTGAGCTTACTTTCAGGTCGCAATTTCGAAACCAGAACATTTGAAGAAGAAATCTCTGAGAGGAGTTTTACTGATTTACGAAAGGGTGTAATTAATTTCATGAATGAGTATAACTTTTCCCAGTTTGTACTCGCCATAAAATCAGCAGGTTTTGTTAACCCAAGGCAGATAAATTCTCAAATGACCCTGGATTTTGCTTATACCCTGTATCTTATACTTTCAACTTCTGAAGCTGTGCCGAAGAACGAGATAAAACACTATGTCCAGAAATGGTATGTCCTTTCAACCCTGACTAGCCGTTATATCGCATCTCCTGAATCAGCTATGGACAAAGATATCCGAAACATTCAGGCGAAAGGATTTGTTCAATTCTTTAAAGAAACTGAAGAAGCTGTATTGTCTGATACTTTCTGGGAAATCGGTTTAGTGCAGGCTTTAGAAACATCGGCAATCAATAGCCCATACTTCAATACATTTCTGGCAGCTCAGGTTCATGCCGGTGATCGCGCTCTATTTGCTTCAAGTATAAAGGTTGAGAATTTGATAACCATTATGGGGGATGTACATCACATCTTTCCAAAAGAATATTTGAAGGACCATCAGATTACCGACAGGGCAAAATACAATCAGGTCGCAAACTATGTGTATCTGGATCCACAAGTGAATATTTCCATCGGTAAAAAATCACCAGGGGAGTATTTCGGAATTGTCTACGAGCAATGTGAAACAAAGGATAGAAAGATTGGTACCATAACAGGATTTGATGATTTGCTTGATAATCTTTCAGTTAACTGTCTTCCTGAAGATATCTTCGATATGTCATTTACCAATTATGAAAACTTTCTGATTGCAAGGCGTAAGAAGATGGCGCAAAAAATTAAGCGCTATTATAATTCGCTTTAATAGCTGTTTTGAGGTTAAGAATAATTCAAAAGGAGATCGGTAAGGTCTCCTTTTCGTTTACCATCTGATACCCTTCATGATTTCGTCGTATTTTTGTCTGGTTTCTTCGATATTATTGGCTGTCAAACCGGTAAATAACTTCATCAATTCGAGTTTCTTTAACTCATAAACGGATTTCTGGTCCAAATTCATTTCCTGAGCTTTTTTACTTTTAGCATCAAAAATTTTAGCTGTATGATAACTGATGTTTAATTCAATAGATTGAATACTATCAATTAGTTGCTGTTCAAGTCTTTCCATTTCTTAAATGTTTAAAATTTTGGAGATAGAAATAAAAACCATCTCGTGTATTGCAAATTTAAGACTCTGCTTTGCCGAAATCAATTACATATAAGTTCTGAATATTGCTAAACAATACAATCAAAAGCAGGTCACGTTGAAGAGCATATAACCATTATATTTGTTCTACCTGAAAAGGTTTGGTTTTTTTCAAGTCGATTCGCGTTGACAAAGAGCCTCTCCCAGGAGGCATTTTTTATAAAATTAATGGAACGGGGGCTTTTTGTCATAACTTTGTTAACGTGTTGATTTGAGGGTTTAAATTATTGATATTTACCCTATTGTCAATCGTCCCTGAAGAGAATGCATCAGCCAGAGGGGTTTATTAGTGATATGAAATCAGAGGACATCCCGGATATGGTATTTTCAGCAGTAATCAGGCGTTATCCTGAGGGGAACAAATTTGTGGTGCAAGATGAGGATTTTCAGGAAGTTCTGTTTAAGATGATTAAGCTATCTGAGGTAAAAAGATTTCGGGTTGAGGTGTTGAAAAATGGGCAGTGTGTATGGGAGGAATACCCGGAATTCAAGAAGCATAGGACGTTCTACCGCCTTCAGATGTATAGCCATCCCGATGGCTACAGGTTTATCAGCAGCTATACAGAACTGTCAAATGGGTTAACCTTCGGGGTGAATGGTATTTACACTACGCTTACCTTTCCTTCAAAGCAGCAAGCGTATGAACTTTTTGCCAGAATTTACAAAACCAGCGTTGCTGAAATAAGGAAGCTTGAAGATTTCCCGCCTGAAAAGGGAATAGCAGTCACAATTTATAGCAACGGGCTTTGCACCATGCACCAGTTGCCGGATTTTGAGATCGATGAGAATGCAGAAGCACCGTTTTAATTGCAGAAGAAGTATCGCTCAATTGATTGAGAAAACCAGAAACGATTCAGGGCATCCCGGCTGACAGCCGGGAGGGTCACAGGTTCGAACCCTGTTGCACCAAAAAAAAACTGAATGGAACTTCTTTCTATCTTCAGCCTCTGTCTATTCATAATTTGTCAACCATGCATACCGGAGAATCTCCATTTAGAATCAAAAGAGCCGGCTTTGGAAGGAATACCTCAACCTCAACCTTGGTTGCTGAGCGACGGTTGGTGAGCGCAGCCGAACCAAGCCAAAGCATAGCCTTAACTTTATTTTCTCCCCCCACCGCTCAATCCGCTCAGAGTTCTTATTTTTACAATTCTAATCAATATCTGCTCGGATATGTTTCAATTCAGGATCGGCATGGGTTACGATGTTCACCAACTGGCTGACGGACTTCCATTCGTGCTGGGAGGTGTAAGGATAGATCACCCGAAAGGGGCCGTCGGGCATTCAGATGCTGATGTCCTGCTCCATGCGATTTGTGATGCCTTGCTGGGAGCCGCAGGGCTCAGGGACATAGGATATCATTTTCCTGATAGTTCAGATCAGTACAAAGGAATAGACAGCAGGATTCTGCTCAGCCACACCATCAGGCTTTTGAATGAAAATGAATGGCAGACAGGCAATATCGATTGCACCATTGCATTGCAGCGCCCTAAGATAGCCGGTTATATTCAGAAAATGCAGGAAGAAATCGAGGCTATAACAGGATCAGGGCCGGGAAGTGTATCTGTTAAAGCGACAACCACAGAGCATCTGGGATTTACAGGCCGTGAAGAGGGAGTTGCCGCATGGGCTGTTGCACTGATCTATAAATCCGGAACAGGAAACCGGGGCCTTTAAAAACTTAATAAACCTGCAAATAAGTCATTTTAACAACAAGACAGCATATCCGGTCAGCCATGATCATAACATACATTCCTGCGCATCAGATTGACAAACCCGCATGGGACAAGTGCATTCGCTCAGCAGTGAATGGAAATATTTATGCATATTCCTGGTATCTCGACCTGATGTGCGACAGTTGGGACGCTTTGGTTGCCGATGAATACAGCGCAGTTTTTCCACTGACATTCAGGCAAAAGGCGGGCGTTACCTATCTGTACCAGCCATTTTTCACACAACAACTCGGTATATTCTCTATCAACCACCTTACACCGGAATCAGTAGAACAGTTTTTGCAAGCGATTCCCGAAAAATTCAGGTTTGCGGAAATTAATCTCAATACCTTTAACAAGCCCGATGCAGTTCGTTGGAGAATCATTCAAAGCATCAATCATGAACTCGACCTGATTGAACCATACGAGCAGATCAGCCGGGGCTATTCCGAGAACATACGCCGCAATATTGCCAAAGCAACGAAAAACGGGATTACCATTTCAACAAATATCAAACCCGAAGAAATAATCACCCTTTTCAGAAGCAACAAAGGCCGCAACATCAGCCAGTTGGGCGAATATGATTACCGGCGCCTGTTACGTCTGATCTACCAATGCCTGCACGATCATAAGGCCATTTGTTATGGTGCCTATACAAGCAACAATACCTTCTGCGCGGGAGCCGTTTTCGTTTTCAGCCACCGGAAAGCTATATTTCTGTTTTCAGCTACCGGGGCGGAAGCGAGAACCACTGGGGCAATGTCATTTCTGATCGACCGTTTTATTCAGGATTCGAGCGGCAACCACCTTACCCTTGACTTCGAAGGATCAAATGATTCCAATCTGGCGAGATTTTATCGCGGTTTCGGGGCTAAAGTTATCACCTACCCTTCCCTCAGGTTCAATCGCTTGCCTTTGCACCTGAACATGTTGATGAAGATTGTCAAAATGCTTAGAAAGATTCCCCTGAAAAAATAAATCACCGGAATGTCTTACCAGCCCGCCTTAAACAGAAAGCCCCGGAGATACGGGGCTTTCTGTTTAAAAATACTGAATTATCTTTATACTACTTCTGATTATTCTGTTTCTGGAAAGCTTCAAAGTCGAAATGCAGGGTAAACCTGAGGGTATTTTCCAAAGGATTTTTTGCCTGGCCACCGGTAGGAATCAGATAGGCGAAATCAAGTCCGAAAACATTGTAGCGCAAACCGGCACCAAGGGTAAAGAACTTCCTGTTTCCCTTAGTCCTGTCCTCATGAAAGTATCCCCCGCGAATGGCAAACTGCTTATCATACCAGTATTCCACGCCCACGGCAAATGACAATTCACGAATCTCCTCGTTGAACCCGCCGGGTGCATCAAAAAACGACTGGAACATTCCGACCGGTACAGAAACATTGGGATCTTTACCTTTAAAAATCAACTGGTTTCCATTGTCATCGTAAATCGGCTGCCCGGTTGATGAATCGGTAGCATAAACCGGAGGTGTGGGGATCAGCAGTTTATTAATGTCAACCATAAAGGAAAGCCGGTTATACTCATCAATGTCCAGGGTAAGTGAAGGGCCAAAACGGAGATTGGTAGGAATAAAATCGCGCTGCGTATTGTCGTCGGAATAGGAAATTTTTGAACCTATGTTGCTTATATTTAGCCCCCAGGCGAAAAAACCTTCCATATTCTGAAATTCAATGTCGTGACGCGAATAAATGGCGATATCTGCAGCAATGGAGTTGCCGGGTTTGGTGGAAGCACCACCAACACTCTGCCCCTGTGTCAGATTGGAGTGGATAAAGCGGGCGGTTACGGCTCCTGACAAATTTTTGGTCAGCATTCTCGAATAAGAACTGCTGATGGCAAACTCATTGGGCCTGTAATTACCGATTGTAGCGCCCTGAATATCAGTAAATGTGATATCTCCCAGGGAAAAATAAAGCAGGGAGCCGGAAACCACCTGGTTGTTACCTAATTTTTTATATCCGGTAAGGTAGGCAAGGTTAATATCGCTGACAAGGGCCCGCAACCATGGGCTGTACGACAGGGAAAATCCCATCTCATTCTCAATGTAGGAATACTTTGCAGGATTCCAGTGCATGGAATTGGCATCGGGTGTACTCGAAACACCAGCCTCTCCCATACCTCCTGAACGGGCATCAGGAGCTATCTGCAGAAACGGGACCGCAGTAGTGATGGTATTCAGGTCCTGTCCAATATAGGTTGTTGATTGAGCATTGATGGATTCAGAAAAAAGAGCAAAAAGGCCGGTAACAAGGCATAATTGCAGAACTGATTTAATACGCATACAGTACTTTTTGATTGAAGTGTGCAAAGTTATTGATAATTTCTTAACGAACGAACGTTAAACAAACGATTACAGCCGGGGTTTATTGCACCGGGTCCATTTTTGAGTGATACCAGGTAATAACATTGTAACCGGTTTTTTATTGTTGCTTGTATCAAAAATTGTAAAATTTTAAAAACCAGGTCAATAACGCTACACCCATGAATGAAACTTTTGCCATGAAAACCAGCCATCAGAAGAACAGCCCGGTCGCGCTTTATACAGCAGGCCAGGTAACAATAAAAACACATGGCATAACCAGCGATACAGCCCTGCCTGGTGAATAACGGTAAGTTAAAATGGCACCCAATGGTATTGACAGCAGTATGGGAGTATGTATATAAACTCCGGCCAGAACATAACGACGGAAAAACCGGACAAGGAGCCGGTTCCGGCGTTTGCAACGCGTGCCTATCCGGGAAGCTGCCGGAGAAGTAATTTTAAATCCGGCAATCTTCCTAAAAACATTGAAATACATGCGGGAACCAGGTCCATCGGAAAAAAACGCGTACCTGATTAAATAATGGAAAAAGAGAATTCCTGAAATACCAGCGAGACTGGTTATCAAAATGGTAAGTAAAAATGAATTCCCGAAAATATAAGAAACCGGAATAGCAAAGATAAACTGCGCAGAACTGATCAGGGCAATCCAAAGGTAGCCAGGCAGGTCGCCCACTGCTTTTAACAAAATGTTATTCATCACAACAAAAAGAAATCAATTATCAGATTCATTATCAGTTACATCCGACACTATAAACCACATGATATCAATAACATTCCTGAGGCCCTAATGTTCAATCAAAGAGAAAAACCGAATCAGAGCAAAAAACTTCAGGATTACCAAATATTTCCGGTACCATTGAAGCCACACAAACCACATCTGATGAGACATATAGTATAATCCGAAAACGGCACCTCCCATTGATGCATTAACAAGATGATGCTGCGTATATTGCAATGTCGCATTCATAATCACAAAATTTTGAAGGAAGGTCACGTTTTGCGCCTTACACCTGCAAGTTCTGAACAAATATCATGACCCATTTTCCAATTTAATACGTTTAGCAAAGCATTTATCATGACACTCCATAAACCCCTATCTTTGTCCGGAAGAAAAAAAAATGCATGAAATCAAACCACATATGCCTTAACATTTTCATATCGCTGCTGATATCAACCGTCTCATATGCCCAGCAAAACTATCCCAAAGGTGAGTTTATTTCGCCCGTTGAGTTTCCGTTGCTGCTTTCAGGGACTTTTGCAGAACTCAGAAGCAACCACTTTCATTCAGGAATAGATATCAGAACACAGGGAGTTGAAGGAAAAAAAATTCTTGCCTGTGCTGATGGTTATGTTTCGCGCATCAGGATTTCTCCTTTCGGATTTGGTAAAACTGTCTATATAACGCATCCCAATGGCTATTCAACAGTCTATGCCCACCTTTCAGGCTTCAACCCTGAAATAGCCGCGTGGTCAAAGGCTGAACAATACAGGATGGAACAGTTTGATGTGGATCTTTTTCCACAGGCCGGCCTCATCAGCGTAAAGCAGGGAGATTTAATAGGCTATTCCGGCAATTCAGGCTCGTCGCAAGGCCCACACCTTCATTTCGAAATCAGGGACTCCAAAACCGAACGTCCGGTCAACCCGCTGCTCTTCGGACTTGCAGTAAAGGATTTTACAAGGCCTACCATCAATGGGATAAGGCTATACCCTGAAGGAGATAACGCGCTCATCAACGGAAAATCAATTCCTTTCAACCCGGGAATTGCAGGCTGGGGCCTTTCATACCGGCTTTCAAAATCTGACACCATCGAGGTATCCGGAGGTGTTTCATTCGGCATCAACGCGCACGATCTGTTAAGCGGCAGCAATAACAAAAACGGCATCAACCGCATCACTGTTTTCAATGGTAGTGAAATATTTTTTGAATGGAATGCTGAATCCTTTAGTTTTAGTGAAACCCGATATATCAACAGTTTTATTGATTATGCAACCTATACATCTTCACGCGAAAGGTATATGCGGACAAAAGTTGAGCCCAACAATAAACTGAGCCTCTATAAGAAAGTGACAGAATACGGGATACTAAATGTCAGGGCTGACATCATTTATCCGGTCAGAATAGAAATCGCCGATGGCTCGGGAAATGCTTCAGCAATAAACTTCGTGATAAGAGGGAAAGCAGCACAGAACGGAGTCATAAAACCAAAAATCGAAGGGCAGGTCTTCAGCTATAAGCGGTTAAACCGTTTTGTAACCCCGCATCTGAAGATTTCCATGCCAGGCAGCTGTCTTTACGACAGTATTGTTTTCGAATACAATTCTACCGCTTCCGACGGAAAATCCTGCGCCCCGGTGCACATGATTCACAATGCAGAAACACCGGTCCATGATTATTATGATCTTTCGATCAGGGTAGACCAGGCATATCATAAACTGGCGGGCAAGCTTTTGGTGGTAAGCCTGAACAGCAAAGATAAGCCATCCTCATTGGGAGGTAATTTTCAAAACGGATTTGTGAACGCAAGGGCCCGCGAATTCGGCAGGTTTACGGTAATGGCAGATACTTTAGCGCCGGTTATCAAACCGCTGAATATTACGAACAACAAAAACATCAGTGCCCAGCAAAGCATTCGTATAAGCATCAGCGACAACCTGTCAGGCATAAAATCGTACCGGGGCACACTGAACGGCAAATGGATTCTTATGGATTATGACCCAAAGAACAAGCTACTGGAATACCATTTTGATGAGTTATTAAATCAGGGAGTCAACAGATTTTCCCTTGAAGTTGCTGATGATGCAGGCAACAAGAGCAGTTACAATGCTTTGCTTACATATTAAGCCCGCATAAATTCAGGCAGAAAGGCCTAAGAAAATGAGCCTGAAATAACACCGGAAAGAACTTTATACCCTGATCAGGAAATCAGGGCTGATGGTAACAAGGATACCATGGCCAATCTCACCGAGTCTGACCAGCACCTTCCGGCTGCCTCTGTATTCAACCAGTTCGCCACGCAACCCGATCAACGGCCCTGCCTGCACTTCTATCGCCTGGCCGGCTTCAATCTTACCGGAAACGACTTCGAGTTCCATCCCCTGCCCCAACAGCAACCGGATTGCATTAATCTGGGATTCGGGAATCGGTACTGCTCTGTTCTCAAAAGTAATAAAGTGAAGCAGGCCTTCAATCTTCATTACCTTCATGAAATTCACCGAATTGACTTTAACGAAAATATAGCTCTTCAGCAGGGGCTCATCAACCCACTTCATCCTGTCGCTCCACTTTTTTCTGGTTCTCTGCAGCGGGAGGTAAGACTCAATCTCCGCTTCCCTCAGGCGCTGCAAGGCTGCTTTCTCAGCCCTTGGCTTTGTATAACAGGCATACCATTGGGCAATGGTTGATTCTACAATTCTTGCAGGTCGGGCCACGCTTTTCATTATAGGATTGTTTGCAATTGCAAAGATATTGGATTCAGGTGTTAGAAAGTATGCAATCAGGTGACAGCATAGAATTTTGATCGATTGCCAAAACTTTCATTTAAGATTTCAAGACATTGTTGTCCGGGGAAATTATTATAATTTGACCGGAATGCTTTATTGGTGTTGGTTTCAGAAGATTGTAACAGCATAAAACTTACTTTTAAATATTTGGCCACTAAGCGGTACACTGAGCCTGCCGAAGTGGCACAAAGGCATCAAATAGCACAAAACCCGCTTTTCTCATTTAGTGATACTTAATATCTTTGTGTTTTAGTGGCAAATTCTTTCTTCATTTTATACGGACAATGGTGATTTCAAAAGAATAAAATTCCGTCTTACAACCTTACGATCGTATCATGGAATCAACCGGTGAATCACTCGAAATTACCCCGTGAATGATCTCAAAGCCTGTATAATGAAAGGGAGGCATTTCCCTTACTTCAAAAGTCTCAATAGAGCAGCCTCCGGGCCCGGTGCGGCACCAATCAATAAAAAAACTGAGCTGCTCAGGATCCCCTTCGGCTTCAATCAGCAGTCCGCGGTCAATATACATCGCCTTACCCTTTATACCGTATAGTTCTGCCTGTTGAGAGGCCTGATGGCGAAATCCGACACGCTGAACATTCCCGGAAATATAAATCTGAAAACGTTTTTCCATTTAATTTAATTTAATATATTATTACATCTCAAGATAGCAATGAGGATAAACCAGGCTCAGGAGGTAACAAACTCCGGCTGCTGATCGCTCTTCAACAGGCTTGCAAATAGTGAAACTTAGTACCAAAGAGAATATGATCTGAATCAGACATGACTAACAACAATGTATAATTATTGTTCAGTTTGTCGGTATAGACGAAATTGTAAATTAAAGCCAGGCATTCAGAGGCGGGCCCGGTTTCAGGGTGCTGCATACTCCAGCAACTCGCTGTAAACCCTGGTCCAGCCGATCCATCGCTTTTCTTCTGACATGGACTCGTTATGCCACAAGCTTATAAAACAGCCGTTTACCGATTTCACTTCATCCACCAGGGGCCGGATAAATTCCATGGCCTGCCCGGGGCCAACATTCATGTAATCCCTCAGGGTACCCTCCATCAATGCAAATGGATGCAAAGTGAGGGAGGTTTCTGCTTCTGCTTCAAGGTTATACCATTTAAAAGGTGAGCAAATACCAGCCCTGAAACCCGGTTTTCCGGCAAATCCAAGGGAGTAATCATCAGTAATGTCGAGGTTGATCAGATTCAGGTATGTCTCAGGGAATGAAATCTTGAGAAAATGCTGGCGGCTTGCGGTTATTTCCCTTCTTAGAACCGCCGAAAGGCCGTCAATCTCACTTTTTAATATTGTGAGTGACCCGTTGGATGCATATGAAGGGTGTATCCCGATGGCAGCATGGTCTGCAAGCGATTTTAAAAGCCTGCTGAACGAAAGATTGCCGGTAGGTGTATTCTTGTCATTCTGACCGTATGCAGCGAACAAAATGAAATATAAGGGCCGGATACCGTACTTCTGATGAATCTCATATAAAAAATCAAAAGTGTCAAACGGGTCTTTTTCTATCCCTAGCAAAACCCGGGTCCTCTTTTTAGCTTCCACCATATTCCCCGAAGAAACATCCTTCAGATAACCGCCCAGCGTCCTGATCAAACCCTTATGTTTATATGCCCAGGCTGCATCAATATCAATGGTAGGTATAAACCGGTAGCCAGGGTAGTTGAAAGTAAGTTGCGGAAACTTCAATCTCAGTATTTCTCCAAGTTTCAATGCCCACCTGTTTACCAGGGCAACCTGCAGAAATCCTTGCTGAACCGCGATGCCTGCCTCGGGAGAAAACCGGCCATGTTCATCTTTTAAATAAGGCAGATACTCTTCATACCGGCTCACAAGATAGAATGCTGCCGAAAAAAGATCAAAAGGCATGTCGGCTGATTTTGCATACACCGGAAAAAAAGCCTTCGACCCATCATAATCAATAAAGCGGAGCTGATGACTGTTGATGGACTTTTCTGTCAGCAAACCTGCCGGAGCAATGTGAACTTCAGTCTTACCAAGAGGGGCAATGGTATGATAGAATAGTTTTGGCCCCTCAAAAGTATGGTACTGCTCCTGGTCAGTCGTAATTCTGAATTCAAGGCCCAGCAACTCCCTTAACATTAGCCCCATAATGTAATGCAGGCGGGGGCTTATCACCGGGGTATATATCAACAGGTTTTCACGCATCGGATCTGGAATGCAGATTATTCATAACGCAGGGAATCAACCGGATTAAGTTTTGCAGCCTTGGTGGCCGGAATATACCCTGACACTACAGCAACGGCGAAGCATAATACAACGCCTAGGATAATCCATGCCCAGGGAATGATAAAACCCGAGCCGATCAGCGCCGATAATACATTCCCGATGCTTATGCCGAAGATAATCCCTACAATACCGCCAATCTGACCGATCACAATAGCCTCAGCAAGAAACTGATTTCTGATGGTACGGCTTGTGGCGCCCATGGCTTTGCGAATTCCAATCTCCCTGGTCCGCTCTGTAACAGAAACCAGCATGATATTCATCAGCCCGATGGCAGCCCCGATAAGGGTGATAGCGCCGATTATCGTTGCGGCAAGCCGGAGGTACTTTAGGTTCTCAAAAAGCATTTCAGCCAGATTGTCGCTCTTCTCTATTTCAAAACTATTCTCCTGCCCGGCCCTTACTTCACGTATTACACGAAACAAACCAGTTGCTTCACCGATTGCTGCATCGAGCTGCGTCGGATTCTGAACCATAACATTGATGGTAAAAGTCATTCCAGGTCTGGAAAATTCCTGCCTTACATTCGAAATGGGTATTAAACAAAGGTTGTCAGGATTAAAGCCCAGGCTCGAACCTTTGGCCTTCATTACACCAACCACTCTGTACTTTCCGGGCCCTATATTAACAACCTTGTCCAGCGGGTCTTCGCCTGATTTAAACAGTTTGCTGACTACGCCTGCACCCAGCACCACCACATGTGAGCCATAAATTACTTCGTTTACTGAAAGATTCCGGCCTTTTTCCAGTTCATTGCCCGAGGTTGCCAGGTAATTTTCATCTGAGCCCACCACCGGAACATTAGGATTGGTCTTTAAAGACCCATACTTCAGTGTAGCAGTATTGGTTGCATATGTAAAAACAGATGTTACCGCCGGAAAATCATATATCTCCTTAAACTCCATGGCTTCCTGCCAGGTGATCGTCCTGTAATTCCGCGGGAGGGTGGACCTGTTACCCATTTGTACCCTCATGCTGCGATTCCGGATCGAAAACGTGTTGGCCCCCATCATCATAAAATTCTCGTTGAGAAAGTATTTGATGGAATCTATGGATGTAAGAATACCAACCAGGGCCATGATACCGAATGCAATGATCAGCACAGTAAGGATGCTTCGAAGAAGGTGGCTGCGGATGGAGTCAAGGGATATCCTGATGTTTTCTTTCAGCAGATTGGTCATTCCCGTTATTTTTTACAAACTTACGTTGAAAAAGTCAATAAACTCCCTTTGATGGCATTATATCTTACCAAAACCAGACTGGGTGGCCATAAAGACTGATTACAGGAAAAACAATTCTTCAGCAAGCAACAATAAACAATTCGCCATATCAACTTACTTCGCAGCGAAAGCGAATTTTTAGAAAACACCTCAGGGAACAAATTACGGAACATGCCGGAGAAACACAGGTAACATCACCTGAAATGCTGAAAAAGATAGCGAATCTGTAAAAATTAAATCTTACTGCCGAAAGCCAGATCTCCGGCATCGCCAAGTCCTGGTACGATATAAGCCTGGGCAGTAAGCTCATCATCAATAGCACCAACCCATAATGTAACATTTTCAACAGGGAGGTACCTCTTGATATAATCCAGACCCTGCGTACTGGCAATCAGCGTAACGATGTGGGTGTGAGAGGGTTTTCCCTTGGCCAGCAGGGCCTTGTAGCTGAGTACCAGCGAAGCACCGGTAGCAAGCATCGGATCGGCGAGAATCAGCACCCTGTTGGTGAGATCGGGACATGAAACATACTCAACCTGTATCTCAAAACGGCCATCTTTGCTGTGTTTTCGATAAGCCGACACAAAGGCATTCTCTGAACGGTCAAAAACATTCAGCAATCCTTTATGCAGGGGCAATCCCGCCCGAAGTATGGTTGCCAGCACCGGTGAATGCTTTAATACAGGAACCTCTGCAACTCCCAGTGAAGTAACTACCTCACGGTTTTCATATTCTAACTGCCGGCTGATCTCATAAGCAAAAACCATTCCCATCCGTTCCATGTTGAAACGAAAACGGAGGCTATCCTGTTGTATCACGGCATCCCTGATTTCAGATACATATTGATTGAAAATGGAATTCTGAGCACCCAGATTTCGAACCATGGCGAAGGATTTGTTGTTTTTATAAAAGAAACAGACTTTGCGCACAAATATAGGAATTAATATTGCATTGCAGCAGCATAAATATCAGAAACTTAATGTTCGCAAAGTTTGAAAGCCGGGCTATACCAATGGTTTATCCGAATCCGGAAAGACTTCGTCCGGTGCTGCTACCGGCTAATTCAGAATAATGCGATGCCAGATTGAAAATCATTCAGGTTGTAATACGAAATGAGCCCCCCATATCCGGAGGGCTCATTTCGTGAGCAGGTTAAACAATTTATCAGGCAATCCGCGATTTGCCCTGATTCACAATTTGCTTATTATCCAGATGCCTGTGTCTTTTCTGAATGGAGACAAGAATAAAAGCAACGATTGTAAGAATGGTACCCAGCAAAAACAACAAACCGAACAATCGAATAATTCCGATGGATTGATATTTCCAGGCCAGCAGAACAAACACAATGTTGAACATCATCAGGATATAAGTTGATTGCAGGTGATTAAAGCCCAGCTTGAGCAGGATATGATGCATGTGAGCCCTGTCAGGGGCAAAAGGGGTACATTTGGTGTAGATTCTTACAACAAACAGGCGCAGGGTATCGAAAAGAGGCACCATCAGTATCGCGAACGAGAAAGCCGGGGCTGCTTCCATATTACGGAACGGGCTGCCGGGAACATTCATCTCATTAAATCTGACGGTAAATACAGCCAGGATAAAGCCCAGCAGCATTGAACCTGTATCACCCATAAATATCTTATACTTTGAATCCAGCAGGTTGTACCTCAGGAAGGCAAAAAGCACGCCTATCAGGCTCAGGGCCATTACCACCATGCCAGTTTGCCCGGCCTGATAAAACCATTCGCCAAAAAAAACCGATGCAACAATAGCCAGGCCGGCGGCCAGTCCGTCGATACCATCAACAAGATTGAACGAGTTGATAATTACTGTAAAAATAAATAACGTTATCAGAACACTCCATAAGTATGATACCTGGTAAATCCCGAACAGGCCATGCAGGTTGGTGAACCGTAAATCACCCAATAAAATAATAATTAAGCCGGCAATTATCTGCCCATAGATTTTTTTCAGTGGCGAAAGTTCCAGTACATCATCTTTCAGCCCTAGAAAAAAAATAACCATCGCCCCTGCGACGGTGACCGGGGAGAGCAGGCTATCTGATGAAAGGTTAAACGCCAGCACGGCAATAGAGAATCCTGCAAAAATTGCGATACCGCCAAGTGTAGGCACTTTGCCCTTATGTGAAGTACGATGGTTAGGCTCATCAACGAGGTTTTTCCGTCTGGCCACATCGATTATTACCGGAATAAAACGGTAGGCAACGAAAAAGGATACCACCAAGGCGGCAAGCATTTTGAATCCGGGCAACAATATCCATTCGGCAGGATGCAACATAATCACGGTTTAATTATTCAGTGTTTGCAGGCAAGGTCTGATTCAGGTGCCCCTGACAATATCAGGAATTCCTGTGCACCAGGGCTGCTAACAACTATTAATTGACATTTTAAGTAAAAGTAATCCGGCTCAGGTTAGCATTTAAGTTATTGATATAAACCGGAAATGGCTGAGGGTATTCAGGCAATTTAGTCTGGTTCTGATGATATCGGATCGACCGGAAACCAACCCATGAATTTCTAAATTTTGTGAATATATGCATTGCTCCAGTCGTTCTGATCAATGGCTTTACCTATATCGACAAAATCAAATTCGCTGATCAGCCGTGCCAATTTTCCAAGGCTTCCTTGTAACCCGTAATACGATTTAAACATTCGTAAGGGTGTCAGCCCGGGTAACATTTTCTGGCCGGGATCAAAATCTCTCGGATGAAAGTAAGACATAACATAAGGACTTCTGTCAGTCAGCCTTCTGATCAATTCATAAGGCAATAGCCTGAAATAACCTCCGCCTGAGAAAACAACCCTGTGATTGAAGTATTTCGCCGTATTCAGGGGAAACTCGTAGAGTTGCATCCCACCGGTTTCAATAATACACGGCTGATCAACCGGGAATGAAGGAAATCCTCCGTGGGCCCGGGAAGTCGGAAATATTGAAGCATCTGCAATAATCCCCTGACGCATCAGCTCCTCCAACGCCCATATGGTATCAGACACAATTGAAAAGCCCGGCGCGCGGTACATCCTGACAGGTTTACCGGATAAACCGGAAACTTCACCGCATGACCTTTTGAGGTCTTCACGAAACTCCATCCTCGACTGCTTTGAAATAAGGGAATGGTCCCATGAATGAACCCCAAGCTCATGGCCGGCCTCTGCTATTCTTCTGATCACTGAAGGCGAATGCCTTGCAATCCAACCCATTACAAAGAAGGTTGCCTTAACCCCCGATTCGTTGAGAAGCGTCAGTATTCTTTCTGTATTGGCTTCGAGCCGTGGTTCAAAACCAACCCATTGATCCGGCCTGCTGGTCGATTTCAATTCAAGGAGATGATACCATTCCTCTATATCAAAAGTCAAAATCCTCAAAAATCAGAAAATTAACAAATTGATATTCAATTTTCCTTTATTTACTAATGCCGGCAATGGTTAATTTTCCACCTCTTCTGAACTTTTCGACCCACAGAACCCAGAGAAAGAAGATGATTACATAAAAGAAAGGACGCAACACCCACTCGTGCACAAAGTCCCAGTGCTGAGGGATCCACAGCGCCACCAGAGAAAGGCAGACAATCCTGAAAACATTGGCCAGAAACATGGTAAAAAAACCAAACGGGATATACCAAAGCTTATGTATCCAGGGGCCGGGAAATAAAATAAACAAAACGGCCACCTGATAAAACTGCTTTAAGCCGGAACACCCCTCATCGATTGCGACAAATGCTCCATTTGAAAACCACATGGTATTCGGCGCTGAAGTCAATATCTCCAGTCCAAGAATACTCCTGTTAAACCAAAGGGATATTAAATAGACCTTTCCGGCAAGCCAATCGGCGGATCCGATGATGAAATTAAAAGATTCGAGCCAACCGTAGAAAAACCACCAGAGTTCGTGAAAAACAAAGGTAATAACGGCAAATATTAATACATCGACCAGCGCGTGCAATTTATGCTTTTGAACAAACCGGTCGGCGGCTGAGTAAATCCTGCCCAACATAGATTTGAATTAAATAATGTGCCTGATTAAAAGAACCGTGAATTGATCATAAACATCGAAGAAGCCACGGCAACCGGATCAGTAAAACTTCCCGGCAACCATCGGCCCCAGCCACCTGATTATAAAACAGGGAGATATCTTCCAGAGAAAGCTCAGTATTTTCCGGTTAGGCATCGGTATTTTCATAGGGCCTATTCTGTACTGATCGTTACGAAGCGGATAGGAAAAACTCCAGTAAAGGGTGGTATTCTTTACGCCCCATTGCTGTTTATACAGGTACGGCCCTGAATCCCTGGTACTTCTGCCAAAACTGAAAACCCTGCATCCCCGTTCAATGGAAAGGCGGATACACTCCCACCACAGAAAATATGACGTGTAAAAAGGATTGTAATCTTCAAGCGTTGAAAACCAGCATGTTTCGGCAAATTCACCTTGCTTGAGCAAAATAGCGCCGCCAATGGCTTTCCCATGGTAAAGGGCGATCAGCACACTGGCATCCCTGCCAAAGGCTGTAACCACCTTTGAATAAAATGACTTTGACATTGCCGGGGCCCCCAGCCGGTGCATATTGTGTGAAAATACCCCGTAAAACCTACCAATCAGCTCATGCCCGCCAACCTCAATTTTAATCTCCCGCGATACAGACTTGTGAAGCTTTCGCCTGAGGTTTGAACTGAACCTTAACAGCTGCTTTTCGGCTGTAGTTTCCAGTGGCAACCAGGAAACTACCTTAACAGTATGGAAATGCTCAGATACCGGTTTCAGCAAGCGCACATGCCATTGAATACCGGGGTCGCTACACATCAATTTACCGCCTTCCAATGTAAACTCCGGATGCTTCTCAACCAGTTCAGGCTCCTGGTCAGAAAAATATGCGTATGAAAAATAGGGCATCGACACGAGAATGTCATCCATATTTACCATCATCACGTACCGGACACCGGAGGGAGTTTTCACCCTGTACCAGCCGACCGGTCCCGCATGCTGATAAATCATCGGCCATTTAACGCTCATATTCAAAAGAGGTTTGCTACAAAATTAAGATTTTAATTGATCCTGAATATGCATCATTATCAGGTTTTATCATTCATCTGTATATTGTATGCCATAGTCATAGTTCCGTGGAAACTGCCCGATAATCCATCCGCGATTATAATGTCATTCTTTCTCTTTACTGAAAACAGGTTTGGGCGGCAGATCGCGGAACCATCTGAATACCCGGGCATTTTCGGGGAAAATGATCACCGCGGCAGTTAACACGATAATCAACATATCTGTCCTGAATCCCTGGTGTTCGCGGTACCATCTCTCCAATGCACCTTTGTAAGGGGCGATATAAAGCCTGTCATACTCGTGGGGATCTATTTCCGTGTTTTCATAGAACTGTTCTTCATCCCTGAAAACAATTGAAGCAATACCGGTCAACCCGGGCTTGCATTGATAAAACTGATCCTTAATTTCCGGGGAAAACTTCTGAAAATCCACTTCCATCAGCGGCCTGGGGCCTACCACAGACATTTCCCCCAGGAATATATTAATCAACTGCGGTATTTCATTGACCTTTGAGCCCCGTAAATACTTCCCAAGAGGTGTTAAACGCCAGTCGTTCTTCAGGGTAATGCTTCCGGTGCCAAGTGAAGGACTGGCTTTGAGCATGGTGGCAAATTTCCATATCCTGAATTTTTTGTTTTTATAACCCCTCCGCTCCTGCAAATAGAAAATATAACCTTCACCCGTCAGCTTCAGTGCGATGGCCAGCGGAATGAAAAACGGGAGGAACAATAGCATTCCCAGACTGGAAAACAATATATCGCCGATCCGTTTAAAATATCTGTACATACTATAAGATTTACATTTTCTGGTCCAGGTTTTTCCCGGTTTCTATATGATGGAAACCCGGCAGGAAAGAGGTCATCACCTTGACTATTTCAGCTTTTGTTAATCCCGGGGTTTGTATCACCCTCTTAAGTTCCCCGACCATATTCCGTATCTCATCCATCGAACGGCGAGGGGCATTTTTGATGATTCCCAGAGAACTGAATGTTGCGAGATCAAGCTCCTCCCCTTCCGTATAGAACTCTTCAAAGGTTTTTTCACCGGAAGTATCCGATTCAAAAAAATAGACCGGATAGCTTCGTGAATTGGCCTGCATCATGGACGCTTCATAGCGGGCCTCTTCTTCACTTGCACATATACTGGTTTCAAGCCCCTGCTGCCTCAAAAATTCAATGGTAATGTCTTTAAAATTCATCATCTGCTCTTCGTCCAGCTTCGGAAAGAAGATTTCACCGGTCTTTCCCAGAATACAAGCCATCAGGCAAATCTGGCCAGACTCTTCAGGAGAAACAAAAAATCTCCGGATATCTGAAGGACAGGAAAGCGGCTGATGTTTCATCATTCGCTCGAGATAACCCGCAAGCAGACTTCCGTTGGAGAAGGCTACATTGGCAAACCTCGCTGTGGAAACCGGGAAACGGCCGGCGTATGCCATAATCACCTCTTCCATGATTTTCTTACTGGCTCCCATTATATTAACCGGATTGGCAGCCTTATCCGTGGAAACGCAGAAGAAATGCTCAGGGGGGGATTCAGCCAGCTTGCCTAAGAGCTGCTCGGCCTTAATAATATTGTTTTCGAGCAATGCGATCACCGAAAACTGGTCTTTTTCGCTTCTCACATGCTTGTGCGCCGCAAAATTGGCTACAATGTCGAAGGGACCGGCATCCTGCAATATTTTATCAAAAACCGGATTGGAAAAGTTTATCGGATAGGTTTTATAATCATCCGGAACCCTCATACCCAAAGTACTTCTGAGATCGCGCGTAAGTTCGGTGAGGTAGTTCTCGCTCAGATCAACCACATATAGCCTGGCCGGATTGAACTTCAGCAATGCCCGGATAAAAGAGGATCCGATGGTGCCACCACCCCCGATAACCAGCGCCGACTTTCCTTCTATCTGCAATCTGAGCTGGTTTTCGTACCGCAACAGATCATCCTGAAAAAAACTCTTCTCCCGGAAGGTGATATGTTTAGCAATAAAAGCTTCTATGTTAATCATACAGGCTATCTTTAATGTTTTAGAATGTTTCGGATGGCGTCAACAACAGTTTTCCGATCTTCATCCGCAATGTTAGAACTGGATGGAAGGCAAAGTCCGTTCCGGAATAACCGTTCGGATGTTCCATCTGTATATGCCGGTGCATTTTCAAATACAGGCTGCAAGTGCATGGGCTTCCACAATGGCCTGGTTTCTATGTCGAGCCGGGCCAACGCATCATATAAAACTTCACGGGTGATGCCTCCTGTCCCGGCCGGGTCTACCACAATGGTAGTCAGCCAATGGTTTGAAAAGTACCGTTCATCAGGTTCATTCTGAAAAGCAATACCGGGAATACCGGCCAGCATTTCACGGTAGTAAAAATAATTTTCTCTTCGCTTGGCGATCCTGTCAGCCAGCACTTCCATCTGCCCCCTGCCTATACCTGCGCAGATATTGCTCATCCTGTAATTATATCCGATATGGGAGTGCTGGTAATGTGGAGCCGCATCACGCGCCTGTGTAGCAAGAAACAGCGCCTTTCTGCAATATTCGGGGTTTGCTGAAACCATAGCACCGCCGCCCGAAGTGGTAATGATTTTATTCCCGTTAAACGAAAACACACCGATTTCCCCAAAAGTACCGGTACTTTTGTCGTTGAAGGTGGATCCGAACGACTCGGCTGCATCTTCAATCACCGGAATCTGATAAGCATCTGCAATAGCCATCAGTTTTTCCAATTGCGCCGGCATACCGTAAAGATGCACCAGGACAATGGCAGACGGCTTTTTACCCCTTGAAATGCGATCTTTGATCGCAGATTCAAGTAAATCCGGGCTCATATTCCAGGTAAGTGCCTCTGAGTCCACAAAAACAGGGGTAGCACCCAGATAGGCTATCGGGTTTGCCGAAGCCGAAAAGGTAAAGGAAGAGCAAATCACCTCATCCCCCTGCTTAACCCCCAGCAGGATTAATGCCAGGTGAATGGCAGCAGTCCCTGATGAAAGGCAGGTGCAATGGCCCGCCCCGGTCATCCTGACAATATCCTCCTCCAGCCCCGTAACGTTGGGCCCAAGGGGAAAAACATGATTTTTTCTGAAAGCATCTTCGATGTATTTCATTTCTTTCCCACTCATATGGGGAGAGGAAAGCCAGATTTTTTCTTTCGAAAACTTATAATGTCCTGTTGTTTTGGGCATGGTCATGATACTGCTTAAAAGTGTTAAAAGTCATTGGATAAAAGAAGTCAACAACATGCAATGAAATCAATCTTCACTCATAGAGCTTTTTCTGGATTGCTATGATTATCTTGTTATCCTTCAGTTTTCTATGTCTTTTGCGAATATATTTTCTGAATGGGATCTGTAACTTTGCTATTAAACGGCTCTTTAAAGGCAATCTAAAATCCAGACCTTCCGCAACAGCAGTTGTACAAGGAGAACATAAGCCACAGGGCTCAACTTTAATAATGGGCCTCTTACAAAAAGATGTCATCATAAGAATATCATCCCATCCTTCTTTTAATGATATATCATAAATCATTTTCTTCGACAGCTCACTTATTGGAAAAGAAAAAGCTTTGAAAATATCAATACTCCGATGTTGCTTAAAAAGCCCCATCTCTCCTTCCATATGAATTATTGCAACTTCGATGTTACATATATTTAATTCCTTACAATAATTTGCCATTAAGTGGTACTGTTCAATTACCTTCAATTCTTGCCGTAATCTTGATATCTCGGTTTCGATCTCAGGGTCCTTCTTAATAAGTTCATGATTTATATACATTGTTGGTAAAAGTCTATGGGCTATATTAAAAAATCTATTATTAATAACTTTGCGAATCCTAATCATTGTACCTATTTCGACCCAGGTAGACTTGTCTTCCAGGATAATATAATGTGGTTGAACATAGCAATCAGATTGATTGAGTAATTGAAGAACTCTAAAAGTCGAATCAAATCCTCCGGTCCAAAAAATATCAACGGTTTTCATACACTTATCAAGAAATAATTAAACTTAGGATTAAAGGTAATATCAGAAAAGAAAACTATTTGTTCGTTAATTAGTAAGTCAACTTTATTTAGCCCAATCATCGCTAAGTTTCTTACCTGTTAAAGTAAAAAAAATAATCTTCAGATCAAGACAAAATGACATATGCCTGACATAATTGTTATTGATCCGAACCTTTTCCGGGTACAGTACTTCATCATTATACTTAACCGGATCATCCTGCAGGGCCAGCAATTCCTCCTCGTTGGAGAACTTAAGGCTGGCGGCACCGGTAAGGCCCGGCCTGATACTGAGCAATAACCTGTCCTCACCTTCCAATTTATCAGCGTAGCCAGGCACATCAGGTCTTGGACCCACGAAACTCATATCCCCCTTCAGAATGTTCCACAATTCAGGCAATTCATCAAGTTTGTATTTTCTGAGCACAGCCCCTAAAGGGGTTATCCGTCGCTCCCCTTTGACTGAGATAGTGCTGCCGCTGTGGTTGATGGTCATGGTTCTGAATTTAATCATTCTGAACAACACCGCATCTTTGCCGACCCGCATCTGTTGAAAGAATACGGGACCCGGCATTTTAATTTTAATCAGTAACGCAACAAAGATAAATAATGGCATGAATACCATTAATCCAAACAGGGAAGCAAAAATGTCAAACAAACGTTTCAAAACCATTTTTCAGCAGATAAGGTTAATGATTGGCATTCAATAAAAAATGAATATCAGATTCTAAACTGATCAATAAACAAAAAACTCAGTATCTTGACATACTCTGTAAGAACATACTGAATATCTTCCCGACTTTTCCACCATCTGGCAGCATTAAATGTTGACTTTTCACCTGGACTTGTATAAATTACCACAGGAACTTCATAATGCTTCAATATTTTACTGAATATCATTGATGCACGCCTGGTATGAGAAGGTGAAGAAACTAAAATCAATGTATCGACGGAAGGATTGGATTTTATGAAATCTTTGATTATCAACGCCTCCTGAATTGTACTTCGTGCGGAACCTGGCAATACATTAATAAATTCTTCATTGATGCCTAAATACACCAGGGCATTATAACACTGATCTGTATTACTGACTATCGGAGATCCACGTTTCCTGAGGTCATGAAAGCCCTCCATATTTTCTTCAACAAGAATAATCCGCCTGCCCAAACCCTGTTTGTATATGAGTTCTGTCTGCAAAACCCTGTCGGGAATGGATCCCATCAATAAAACAATTGCATCAGCCCGGAACAGTTTATCTTTCTTTACCAAAAAGTTACCTGCCTCCAGTAACATAAGAACTACAGCTACCACAATTAAAACAAAGAACAGAAAAAACTTATATCTACGCTTAATCCCAGCCATTTTCACTAATAAATCAGGTGAAAATTTTCCTTAGAAGAACCATTGTTTTGTTGACCGAATAGCCTGATTCTTTTAAAGATTCATTTAACTCCGCAATATTCAGGCAACTGGTAACTGCTTCAATATAGCTAACTTTTTGATTTATAAGAAACTCCAGAACACCATTTTCCAGCATGACACTGAACTTCTGAAATTCTCTGTTCTCTGCAATATAACTGTAGAAATACAACACATGTGATTTACTGATGTACTTTCCTGTTTTGAATGCCACCAATTCACCGGTGTTATTATTTATAAGTCCTAAAGCGAACTCCTCAGGAAAACTCATAAAGGATTTTCTGATATAAAGTTCCAGTCGTTTCTTCGCAAATCCTTCCGGAATATTAGGATCAATTGAAAACCGGTCGTCTCTTTTACATTGATTCAAAATATTCAGTGCATCCTCAATGCGTTCCTCACCATTAATTAATTCAATTTTATAGGGATAGTATGATTTGGACGAAACAAAAAGATTTGCAGTCCTCAGATATCTGAAAAGTCTGAATTCCGCAAATCTGAATCCTGAATCCTCATAGCTGTTGATATTCTTCAGGTCATCAGAATCAAGCATGATCTGTATATATCCGGGATTGTACTTTTTAATAATTTCATCTTCAGATACTGAATAATCAATTGCTGAAATGTTATCCCCGAGGCTGAGCACTTTTCTGTTCAGCAGTTCAGACTCTACTTCCAACTGGCAAACTTCTATCATTCAGAATATTTTAATATAAATATGGAACAAGCATAAGTGAACCATTGTCCGCAGTGTATCATTTAAACTTAAATGATTATCATGGCTATTTTGGCACCGCTATTACCTTCTCTTTAAACCGGTAAAATACTACTTCATCGTTGCTGACATTTTTATCGAGAACCATCCCGGCCATTATTTTATTGTTGTTTCCAACCTTAATTCCCGGAATTGTGGCACTGTTTATTCCGAACAGATTTCCATTGCCAATTTCGGTGAATCCTGAAAAGCAAACATTGGGACTTATGAAATTAAATGCCCCGACTTTTGTATCATGCCCTAAACTGCATCTGGAATTCAGCATTGTAAAATCTCCGACTTTTGCATTAGGGCCAAGATTTACCATCGGACCAATAACAACTCCTTTCCCAAGGGAGGCACTATCAGAAATATAAGCAGTACGATGAATTAATGAAATAAATGAAGCTCCGGCAGCAGTGTATTGGTCAACGAAAAGTTTCCGGTAAGTAAGATTTGCGATCCCCATCAGGTATTCAACATCTGTTCTTACTATGTGATCCCTGACGCCTCCGATCAGCGGAGCACCAAATTTATAATTGGCATAGTTCAGGGGATTATCGTCAAGGTATCCGATTATTTCCAGCTCTTTTACTCCAGTAACTTTTTCGTTATAACGGATATAATCGTCCAACTCGGCCCCATGTCCGCCAGAGCCAATTATTATGATTTTCTTCATATTAAAATTTCAGTTAATCCTAAAAACGATCAATAACAAGCGTTTCAATGACCCTATGCTTTATCTGGCTGTGTATCCACCGTCTATTATCAGATTTGAACCTGTAACCCACCTGGCCGCATCTGATAACAGATAAACACAGGCATTTGCAATGTCTTCAGGCTTTCCAAGGCCAAGCGGATGCAACGCTGTTATCTTGTTCAATGATTCTTCATCCTGGCTGTATATAGCCTTTTGCGACATCGGCGTGACAACTACGCCGGGCGAGATTGCATTAAACCGGATTTTTTTTGAAGCGAACTCCAATGCCATTGATTTCGCAGCCGGAATCAGGGCGCCTTTCGCAAGGCTGTACAATGTTTTTCCCGTCTCGCCCACAATGCCCATAACTGAAGAAAACAGGATAACACTCCCGCCTTCAGTGCTGACATTCGCTTGCTTTGTGAATAATCTTGACATTAGAATGGCCGAATAGACATTTGTTCTAAAAAACTCATCCAGTTTATCGTTTGATATGAGTTTTAATGGAAGCGTGGTTGAAATACCAGCCGCATTAACCAAACCGTGCAGTTTGCCCATATTCACAACTGCTTCTTTAATGGCCGCTTCAATACCTGACAGTTCAGCCAGATCGACAGAATAAACCAGGTGACTTTCAGGTGATTGCATTAATGACAAGGTCTCCTTCAACCTTTCATTATTGCGTGCGATGAGAACCACTCTTGCTCCCATCTGGCTGCAGATCACCGCTGTTTGCCGTCCAATACCTGATGAAGCACCGGTAATAACAATGTTTTTCCCAACAAGGCTGAAAGGATTCTCCATTATTCCTAAATTTCAGAAATCTTACCCAACCAGGGATTGTCAATAGTCAAAATGGCTGTTCCCAAAGATAATCCTACCCCAAAACCGGAGATTAAAATCTTATTTACCCCAGAGAGTTTTTCATTAAGCTCAGAAACTATGGTAATCGGAATTGAGACTGAACTGGTATTTCCAAACTTCTGCAGGCTGAAAGGAACTTTATCTGCGTCGAGCTTAAGTTTTCTGTTCAGGTGTTCATTCATAAACTTATTTGCCTGATGGAAAACAAAATAGCCTACCTGCTCTTTCTCAACGCCGGCAAACTGAAGGGTCCTTTTGATTGATTTAGGCACTTCTGTTATCACAAATTCAAATACTCCTGCCCCATCCATATATCCTTGTTCATCACTGTATATGCGCCCATTTTCACGCTCGCGCTCAATAAATGATTCCGGATTTGAAGGATACCTGTAACCACCTGATTTAATTGATATATAGTCACTTTTTGCTCCGTCTGAATCCAGCACAAACCATGATTGCCCGTACTTTTCATTTTTGTCAACAAGGCAGGCTGTACCGGCATCACCGAAAAGAAAACCGGTTTGCCGGTCTTTGAATGAGTACACCTTTGTTCGGGTTTCACCGTTTAACAAGAGCACTTTCCTGACTGAATCCTGCTGAAGGAGGCTGTATGCCAGGTTTAAACCCACAACAAAACCTGAACAACCGAGATTAATATCAAATGCCAGACATGATTTCGGCAAATTCAACCGGTGCTGAAGTATGATGCCTGTGGCCGGCATCCTGAAATCCGGAGTTTGAGAAACAAAAATAAGGGCATCAATCTCCGCACGATCGATACCCATTTCATTCATGAGTTGTTCCGAAGCCGCGAAGCATAGGTCAGAAGCGCAGGTAGCATCATCAGCTACCCTCCTCTCAAGAATACCGGTCTTTTCCACGATAGCCCCGGCATCCTCTATGGTAAAATTTTTATTATCAGTCAGATTACGGTAGATCTGTTTAGGCACTGCGGCCGCAAGGCCTGCAATACCAACGTTGGTATAGGTAAAGCTTGCCATAGAAAGAATGTTTATGAATTAGCAGCGATGTAGTCAATGATATCCTTCACCGTTTTCATCTTTCCGAATTCTTCACGGGGAATAACAATACCATATTCTTCATCCACAAATGAAATTACGGACAAATATGCCAGAGAATCCCAATTTTCATATTCTCTGAAAATGTCGTTTAACTTAACAGGTTGCTCCATTTCAAGGAGTTCTGTAAATTGTTCCAAGAATTTTGTTTCCATATTACATGGTTTTTGAGTGTTGATATTATCAATTCCAAAGAATTACTTGTCTTGCTCTTCAATAAAATTCCCCTTGAAAGCTTCAGCTGTAACTTCACCTTCCTGATTGACACCTTCTCTCAGAATGACCTTCCTCACCGTCAATAACAATATTTTTATGTCAAACAACAAACTGACATTTTCAACATAAAAAACATCGTAAGCAAATTTTTGATCCCAAGTGAGCTTGTTGCGACCGTTAACCTGCGCCCATCCGGTAATTCCAGGCTTAACCATATGGCGGCGGGATTGGAATTCATTATAATATGGCAAATACTTTACCAATAATGGTCTGGGGCCAACAATGCTCATTTCTCCATGCAAAATATTGAAAAGCTGAGGGAGTTCATCAAGGGAGCTTGCCCGAATCAACTTGCCGATTCTAAGCAACCGCTGAGCATCAGGCAGCAATTCTCCGGACTCACTTTTTTCATCATTCAGGGTTTTAAACTTAATCATTCTGAACACTTTGCCATCCTTACCCGGACGTTCCTGAACAAAAAACGGATTTCCCCGATTAGCAACAAACAGGATTATTGTCAACAAGACAAAGAATGGAGAGAAAAATCCTATAGCCAGCAAAGCAATGCAAATGTCCAGGGGTCTTTTAACGTACTTGAAGTAAGTCGAGTTCATTTCTTAAGTTTATTCAATAATTCTGATGATCATGAAAGCTTCGGCATAATGATAGCCCACAGTTGATCCTCTGAATCTCGAAAGTGCTTCGAGGGCTTCAAGTGAACGAGAACTGGGATAATCCCTGAGTTGGCTTTTAAAGCATTTCATTGCTTCAATCTTTGTTTGGAAAAAATCTGATATATCCACAAAAAAATTAGGGATAAAAACGTCATTACTGAAGGGATGCGCCCATTCCGTTTCAGAAAGTGTTTCAAAACAGTAAATTTCCTTAACTGTATAATTATTGATCGGCCGGGCTGCCACCATGGCGGCATTAAACACCACTTTATGATCGTTATGTATATCCCCATTATGGGGCAAAAACAGGATATTGATCTGCAATTCCTTCAATATTTTCTCAATCGCCCGTGCCATTTCTGCCAATGAAACGGTATCGAGTTCAGGGGCAGGGAAATCGAGAAAACGTGTTTCCTCTACACCTATAATTCTTTGCGCTGCTTTTGCTTCACGCCTGACATTTTCAATCCGCTCGTGACCATAGAGTTTAGGCGTGCCCCGCGTCATAATAAGAACAAACACTTTATTTCCATTTCCGGCATACTTGGCCATTACTCCTCCGCAACCAAGAACTTCATCATCAGGATGAGGTGCAATAATTAAAATATTTTTACCAGTTTTCATATCATTATTTTATTAATCTTACAATCTTCGTTCGCAACGACATTTCAGCAAAGGTAATAAAACTGTATCCGGCATTTTTAAAGGCTTTTTGTGCAGCAATATCATCTTCAGTGGTATATGTCCAGATTGTTTCACTTCGTGGATATAACAAAGGAACCAACTCAAGCACCTTTGAAAAAACACCTTTACCACGAAATGATGCATGCGTAACACATGGCCCCACTTGCACATCGCCTTTCCTCATGAAAGGAAAGCGAAATACTTTAGGCGTAAGGTAAGAATAATGAACGACAAGTTTTTCATCCATTAAAATTAAAATGCTGAAGTTCCCTCTGCTAAACAAATACCATAGGAAATTGACCTTCCATGATAAACCATATCTGCTAAAATTTCCAAATCCAGGCTTATACTCTATAAGTTTAAAACCTATATATTCATTAGGCCAACCAACCAGATCAATGGATGAAGAAGATTTTGAATATACAAGTAATTTCCTTTTCATAATACAAATATTCAGTCTATTCCTTTTTGAAGGATTTTAAGCACTGCTTTACAGACCTTATCCAGCTCGTTTACTCCATATCGCTGATCAACAGGCAATGGCACCATGAAGCGCGACAACCAACCTTCAATTGTTTCACTTTCTACTTCATTTAAAACCGAATTCCATCTTCTTCCAGTATATATTTGTTTTTTTGCCAACTTTTCAACCAAAGAATCATTTTCAACTACTAGTGGATAAAACATTGGCACACAGGTCTCATCATAATTAATCGAAACATCAAGTAGATTTACATTTTTATATTGTTCATGCGCATATTGAAAATTTTTCCGACGGATATCTCGAATACGCTGATAATTGATACCGCCTAGAAGAGCCCTTGTAAGGTAAGACATTCTGAGTATATCCGAATTATCAATTCTTTCTTCATTCCTCATTCTTTCCTGATATGAAGCATTACAGCCAATTTCGTAACGTTGGAATAAAAAACCAGCGGTTGAGGCTGAATAATCTAATAAATATTCATTTGTTAAGTCAATGGCGTTTGGTCCAACAACATAACAACCATCAGGAACGCCGAAAAACTTACGCGCTGAATAAACATTAAAACAACCTTCAATTGGTGGATTGTAAAAAGCAGGTCCATTATCAATTATAACGTTTTGAAATTCCTTTAGAATATTTTTAAAAAACACGTTTGAAAATATCCCAAAATAATTAACTAGTAACACCGCACTTCTTTCTACCTGTCCATCCAGCTGAGGCTCAAATGCTTTATTAAGGAAGTACTTGTGAATTTTCACACCCTTTTTGCTAAGAAAACTGTTTACAGTAGGGCACTGATAATAGGGTATATAAATTTCGTTGCATTGCATTATTTGCAGTGAATGATAAACTCCTGCCCGAGCCGAGTTTAATCTTGCAACATAATCATTATCAGGGAAATACTCTCCTGTTTTTTCAATGTCAAGTTCAAGAAAACTACCTATCTCCATAAAAACTAACTTTGATTTGATAAAACTTGTTCCCAGTTATATCCACAATTCATCAAATAGTCTAAAATAGTAACATTTGATTGAAAATCGCCCCATAATTGCGGGTAACTGAAGATTTTAAAACCGGAGTATCTGAGCTCAAGTCCCCTCTCTTTGAAACTTTCTTCATTCTGATATGATTTTGCCCCGGTTCCCGAATAATATACTTTCCCATTGAGTGCCACACAAATGTCTATGATTTTTTGCTCCCTCATTGAGTGAAAATTCAATGCGGAGGAATTTATAAATTTAGTGGTTATTCCCATTTTTTTACAAATAAACTCTATAATTTCCCGGTTAAAATGTGCTAAATTTTTATAATCAGCATTGTATAATTTCTGAATATCATGATATACTTCATCAAAAAAAGGGCTCCTTCGGTAATTGGCAATCAATGTTTTAAAATGTTTATCTTTCCAGTTAAGGTTATAATTTATTTGAACCTGATTTATATTTTCCTTGAACTTTTTATGTACCGGTACTTTTAACCTGAAGGAGCCTTGCGAAGTTTTGATATAATGATAATTATGCATTCCCTGATTTGAAAACTGAACATCATCCAAAAAAACAAAAATATCAGACTGATGGATTTTATAAAAGTATCCCAGCCATGGCATAAAATTGGGCTGATGAATAGAAATAATGTTTCCGGTCATATATATTCAGTCACCTTTCCGATAGATATTATCAGTCCTGAGGAATACCATAAATGAAGCCAGAAATAGCTTCAGATCAAACATAAATGAACACTTCTGCACGTATTCCACATCGATAGGAATATTGATATCCCAATCATGTATTTCTCGGCAGCGAATCTGAGCGAGTCCACTTATCCCCGGCTTTACGCTGAATCGCTGTTTTTCAAATGAATTATACTCCTCATACTTTTTGGGGAAATGCACAACCGGAGGACGAGGACCGATAAAGCTCATTTCGCCCTTGAGAATGTTAAAAATCTGCGGCAGTTCATCAATACTTGTTTTCCTAATAAATGCACCGACTCTTGTTATACGGGGATCATTTTCAAAGAGTTTGTTGCTTCTATGCATAGCTTGTTGCTTCGTTATCATTGAGCGAAACTTAATTATTTTAAATACTTTACCATGTTTTCCCAAACGTGGTTGAACAAAAAAGGCAGGACCTGAAGATTCAATTTTGATAGCTATAGCGACTAGAAGGAAAAGCGGCCATAGGACTAAAATTGCAATAGTTGAAAAAAAATAATCGAAGACCGGCTTTATAATTGTAATATACAATTTAAACATGTTTGATTATTTTGTTATATGAAGAACTAACGGTGTAATTTTCCAATAAATAATTATAACCATTAATGCCAAGATCTGAAAGCATGTTTTTACTCTCAAACATTGAATCCATTTTTTCTAAAAAAGCCTGCTTATCTCCTTGCATCACCCAATAACCAAACAAATTCCTGATTATGATTTTCCCAATATCAGTGACACTATCAGTTGCAGCAAGCACAGGCTTTTTTTGCTGCATATAAGAGAGCATCCGTGATGGAAAATTTGGAACAGTAAAGTAGCTGTTTAAAAAAATCAGGCCAACATCACTCATTGCAACCACCCTATCAAATTCATCTTTTGGCAGAGAGGGGATTATTCTTGCATTCAGTATATTGTTGTTTTTAATAAACCGGTCTATTTTATTAAACTCAGAACCCGATCCAACTGTCAGAAAGAAAAATCGGGAGTCTTGAGATTTGATTTTCATAATTTCAAGATAAAAACCAATGCCCTGCGATTTACCCAGATTTCCTCCAAATATAAAAATAAGCGCATTTGCAGGTATTCCATGTTGAACTCTGAATGCTGCCTTTTGCTCATCTGTAACTCTCAATTCAACCGGTTCAATGCTGTTAGGATTGACCTCCACTTTATCAGGACTTAGCTCCGGGTTATGATTTAAAAGATACTCTACATTCGCCTCCGACATACATCCAATAAAATCAGAAATTTGATAAAGTTGTTTTTCCAGATTTCGAAAATACTTATATATCAAGCTATTCTGACCAAAAACCTTATCGTCAACCGCTGCCTGAGGATAAATATCTTTTAATAACAGATAGGTTATGGCATTGTTCCGATTTTTAAGATATCTGATAACCTTTAATATATTAATAGGCGGGGTGGAGTACAAAATAAGGTCAAATTGCACCTTGTCAAAATACTTTCTGACCCCCATCAAGAATTGAAAATCAAGCAGCATATATGCTAATCCCTTTTCAACAATGCCTGATTGCTGCAGATTAAGCGTTCTTAACTTAAGAAGAGTGAGTCTTCCCTGAGTTATAAGACTTGTAGGTTTTTCAAACTTCCTTTCCATCGGAGAAACCACATAAACATTATGGCCTTCTTTACAGAACTTACGCACAAGATCAGGATAAATTCCCCTGTCAGAAATATCCGTGAATCGGGATAATGTCAAAAAGACAATATTCATTAAATACTATTTACCCCAGACAACTCTGTTAACATAATCGGTATAGGAAAGAATGATTCTTACCACCTTATCTGATACATTTGGCATGGTGTAATCTTTTACTTGCCTGAAATTTCTTGATTCAACGCTTTGGTATTCCAGTTGCATCAGACCCTGCATAACCCGTTCCGGATTTAGTCCAACCAGCATTACAGCTGCTTCTTCCATGGCTTCAGGCCTTTCATGAGCTTCTCTTATGTTCAGTGCCCTGAAATTAAGTATCGACGACTCCTCACTGATTGTTCCACTGTCAGATAATACAGCTTTTGCATTCATCTGCAAACAGATATAATCTGTAAGTCCAAAAGGCTTCATCAGCTTCACTTGAGGTTCAAACCGCACCCCTTCGTCTTCGATTTTTTTGCGGGTGCGCGGATGAGTCGTAACAATTACAGGCAGTCCTGAGCTTTTCGCCAACTGATTGAGAATTGCTACCAGGTTCCTGAATTGATTATCAGAAGATATGTTCTCTTCACGATGCGCTGAAACAACATAGTACAGTTCCTTCTCAAGACCCAGAGAACCAAGAATTACGGATTTATTGATTTTTGGCAAATAATGATGTAATACTTCGAACATAGGACTGCCGGTTTTAATCACCCTGTCGGCCGGCAAACCTTCACGCAGGAGGTATTCCCTGGCAATATCGCTGTATGTCAGATTTATGTCGCTGATGTGATCAACAATTTTCCTGTTGGTTTCTTCGGGTACGCGCTGGTCGAAACACCGGTTCCCTGCTTCCATATGAAAGATGGGAATATGCCGCTTTTTGGCTGGAATTGCACAAAGGCAGCTATTGGTATCACCCAGGACCAGAAACGCATCGGGTTTTACACTTTCCAGCACAGGATCGATTTTTATCAATATCTGCCCGATGGTTTCCGCTGCATTATTGCCAGCAGCGCCCAGATAAAAATCAGGCTTTCTCAGGTCAAGATCCTGGAAGAAAACCTCATTCAATTCAAAGTCATAGTTCTGCCCGGTATGAACCAAAACATGATCAATAGCCCCGCTCTGATCAAGCTTGTGTAAAACCATCGACAAACGTATAATCTCCGGACGGGTACCAACTACTGTTAAAACTTTAAGCCTTTTCATCAAAGTCAATTTAATCTTTTTATAAATCACTGATTTTTAAACGCAAAGTACTTCCGTCTATCCTTTTTAATGCATTGCCATGATAGTACAAAAATTGACTATCGCTCTCAGCGTACTCCGGAAACTTACACCATCCGAATTGAAAATACCTGTGATTCCACAAATCCTTTTTGTATTGAGCAATGATTTTACAACTCCCGGTTTCATTGTCATACATCCATACATATGAATTCTTGTCCTTATTAACTTCCGACGGTTCCACAGTGGTGCTAAAAAAACACCTGTCTCCAATTTTAACAGAGTTGATCACAGATCCCTGCAATGAAACCAAATCCGTTACCTTCAGTGTATTGCGGTCAATTTGTTTCAAATAGTTTACCGCTGTTTCAGAATCAGTACCATACACTATCTTATCTCTGAAAAAGAGCAGTTTACAGGTTCTATATTCCTGCCCTCCTTTTAATACTGAATTGAAACTCCTGAATTGATCATTTGTGTAACCGATGATGCATTCACCATCGAGATCTCCTGTAGCAACCCATATTGAGTTTGTATAGTTGTCATAACGCATCTCGTGGATATGCCGGATGGATTTTGCGGGAAAGGTAAAAGCAATCTCCCAGGAAGCACCATAATCAATTGATTTATAAATATTAACACTATCTCTTTCAGGGTTATTGAAATACTCACCAAAGAAAATATTACCTTTTTCGTCTTCACAAATATTTAACGGGCGGGTCCCCCTGATAATATCAAAACACTTCCCGAACTTCCGGATACTCGCATTGAACCTAAAAATACCTCTTTTCGCAATACAAACAGATTGGCCGCTCTTCAAAGTTTTATAAAAGTGTACATCAGCCCTGAGCAACCTGCTAAGTATACGAAATCGCGATAAAAAACCAAATCTGCGGTCGGAAATCTTCCCAAAGTACTGCCACCTCCCATCACTTTCGCTATACCGGTAAAAACGGTACCCCCTTACTCCGACAAGGTAGCCATTCCCAACCTCTACCACCCTGATATTGTTAAATATAGCATCCCCATTAATACCTCTTGAACGGATCCCCTTAATGGACATTGTGTATTATTAAAATTTCAAACTTGTTCAAAATATGTATCCGGATCTTCAGGATTATACCACTCATTAATCCAGAAAACAGTCAACAATTCATCATCGCCGATGTTGGTAATATTATGAGTGACCCATACCGGCATATCGACATAAGATGGCTCATTCCCATCCAGTAGAAATTCCTGAATCTCATCTGTCCCGATCCGCCTGAGTTGAATCCTGGCCTTTCCTTTAATTACAGCAAAGCGTTCAATTTTCCGTGTATGAAAATGATTGCCACGTGTTATTCCGGATTTGGTTGTTGAAAACGAAACCTGCCCGCCAACGCCGAGCTTCATTGTTTCAACAAAAATACCACGGTCGTCGGTATGCTGAACCAATCTTACGGGGAAATAAGATGAATTTTCAATAAAGCTTCGAAAAGTGTTAAAAAGATTAATTTCGAATTCTGATTTCATCTGAGGAATTATGCCCTTATCCAGATACTGGTTCTTATAATTGTTCAGCAATTCCAGAATCACTGATACTTTTTTTTCAGATGTATGGGGGACATAAAATACCGTTTCACCAACTTCGCCCTTAATCACTTTATAAAACTGATCTACCAGTTCATTGATATAAATCAGCCTGAGTTCTCCATCAACATGGATCTTCGGCTCTCCGCCATGTGTAAGCAAATGAGAAAAGGTCGCTACAACAGAATTATAGTGCGGCATACCGTAAGGTCCGAAAACATTAGGAATAACCATTGCAGTAAATGAAGCACCGCTGCCTGCAGCCCATTTCTCAAACATTAACCTACCCTCTTTCTTCGACCGGCCGTAATGGTTTCCCAACACTTCCTGCGTGGAAGATGAAAAAATTACCCGGGGCTTATTACCGGAGGCTTCCAGGCCTGAGATTAATTTCCCTACCAGATCTATGTTGGTATTGTACAATACATTAGGATCTTCGTGGCGATTCATGGCAGCCAGATGAACAACAACATCGCAGTTGCCGGCAAATTCGCTCATTAATGATGCATTATTGAAATAGTTGTCCTCAAAATGAATCCGCTGAATTCCACTTTTTAATCCGAGATAATTATACAGGTGAGATCCGACAAAACCGCTCTGGCCCGTTATTCCTACTTTTATCATTTATAAAAATTGATTAGTAACAGTTCTTGCCGATTGAAAAACTAAACCCCTATATCCTGCCTGATCATTTCAATTTTCATAAGCAACTTCTTTGTTCCTTCCACATCAAGTCTTTCCGTATTGTGTGAATGATAATCTTCCAAAACTGACAATTTTTTCTGACCTTCCGAAAAGTAACTCTCATAATTCAGGCTTCGGTTATCTGCACTCACCCTGAAGTAATGCCCCATATCAGTCGCTTTAGCCATCTCCTCCCTGTTAACAAGCGTTTCATACAGCTTTTCACCATGCCGGGTGCCGATCACTTTAATCTTGCATTTTGACTTGTAGAGTTCAATTAAAGCCTGAGCAAGATCATGAATGGTCGAAGCAGGAGATTTCTGAATAAACACATCTCCATTTAAGCCATTCTCATAAGCAAATAAAACCAGATCCACAGCATCTTCAAGTGTCATCATAAACCTTGTCATGTTAGGATCCGTCACTGTCAAATCCTTACCGGCTTTGATCTGCTCAATGAAAAGAGGTATTACGGAGCCCCTTGATGCCATAACATTACCATATCTGGTTCCGCAGATTACCGTCTTCGATTTTTCGCCAAGGCTTCTGGCTTTGGCAACCATCACTTTTTCCATCAAGGCCTTACTTAATCCCATTGCATTAATAGGATATACAGCCTTATCCGTGCTCAGCAGGATTATGCGTTTGACTTCATGTTCAACCGCCGAATCCAATACATTGCCAGCTCCGATTATATTTGTTTTGACAGCCTCCATAGGAAAGAATTCACAGGAAGGCACCTGTTTTAAGGCGGCGGCATGAAAAATATAATCAACTCCATTAACGGCAACATCTACACTACGTTTATCGCGAACATCGCCGATGTAAAATTTAACTTTGGGATTATTTAACCGGTGACGCATATCGTCCTGTTTTTTTTCATCCCTGCTGAATATCCTGATCTCTTTGATCCCGGTCTTCAGGAAACGGGAGAGAACGGCATTACCGAATGACCCGGTGCCCCCGGTAATAAGTAAAATTTT
>DJGZ01000081.1 GCA_002433025.1 Bacteroidales bacterium UBA5833 | reverse complement strand
CCGAAATCCTTCGCGTCTTTGCGAGAAACACGTTATGCTCCCGCAGCTTATTGTTTTACAAACCTCCGGCTAATGCTGGTCTTGCCGTCGCTGAACTGCAGCAGGTAGATGCCGGGCTTCAGACGGCTGACATCCATTATTTCAGTGAAGCTGCGCATCTTTTTTTGCTGCAGCAGACGCCCGTCGGCGCTGAAAAGGCTTACCTCGCCAGGCCCGGGCGCGTTCAGGCTGATTACCTCCCCGGCAGGGTTGGGGTAGAGCGTGATATCCCCTGATTCCGGCAGAGTTCCGGTGCCGGCAGTGGGGCAATGCCATACAAGGGCATAGCCGGCGCGCTGGTTGAGCCCATCGGTTTGCAGGCGTAAGGTAAATGTATTGCCTGTGGTATTTATTGCAGGCGGAACCTCGCTGCCCGAAAGTGCCGAAAGCAGTGGTGCCGCCGTGTTGCTTCCGTCGTAAATCCAGAGGGAGTCAAAGCCGGCCTCAAGGCTAAGGCTTTCAAATGTCAGCGTAAGCGGGCCGGGCCAGGCCGACTGTATGGTTTCAGTATACACTTCAGAAGCACCGTAGCTCCACCAGGGGCCGCCGCTGTCGTAAACAGTGTCACTGCACATCGAAAAGGCGGGTTGTGTGAATTTTTCTTCTATCAGATTCCAGAGCTCCGGGTATCCGTTATCATAACCCAGCGCCCAGATGCCGATACCGCCGGCGCCCCTGCGGTTTACCAGGTCGTACTTGGCGCCAAGGCAGCGTACATCGTCGAAAAAGCATTGCCGCCACTGTCCGGCAAAATAGCTGTAGTAAGGGTTGAAACTGCGATAGTCCCAACAGAGATTTGCCGGATTGTAATAACCGCTGCTGTTGGCCCTTATGCTGCGGTATACAATGGCAGTCCCGCTGCCTGTGGTACTTGCAGGAAGGGTATTGGCGGTCACCGGCCATTCCCTTCCGTAATAGGGCAGGCCCAGCAACAATTTCTCACCTGGCACACCGGCCGACTGGTAATAGGAGAGTGAACGGTTTACCCCGTAATTGAACGAGGATGTCAAAGGCCAGAATCCTGAAACCGGACCGGCCATGCTGCTTCCGTCCCAGTAATAGTCGTAGGCCATAATCATTATAAGGTCGAGCCAGGGTGTGATGGCGGGCAGGTCGAAGGTGTTGTTCCAGTTCACTGCCGGCGCTGCAATACTCAGTTCAGCACCGGGGATTGCCAGGTGCAGCGCCTGTGAGAGTTCTGCAATATAATTGGTAAGCCCCGATTGTTGGGAGGATGGTACCGCTTCAAAGTCGAGGTTGATGCCATGGGCGCCCCGCGAAAGGATCATGCTGATCAGGTTGCCTGTGAGCGTCTGCCTTGCCTGGGGATTGCTAAAAAAGGTGGCATGACCTGAAAAAAGGGTAACGCACAGATGCACCCTGACCCCGCGGGCCAGCGCGGTATCAATCACCGGGGCTGACTCCCAGTTGCGGGTGGTTACTGCATTGCCGGTAACAGGGTCAACCTCATAGGAAAAGTAGCAGAGGTCGCTCAGCAGTTCCCAGCGGTAGTTCTGCCAGGCGCTGCCGCTCCAGTAAGGATGATAACCGAAAACCCGCTTGTGCAATGAAGCAGCGGAGCGCTTTTCAGCGGGAAAATGTTCAAAGTTATTTATACTGTCGTACTGCGCGTCGGTCATTAAACCCCGTTCAGCCCAGGCTTCCGATTGTTGCTGATGTACAGAGCGCTGGGCGTAAAGGGCTGGCAGCATGGAAAACAACAGAATGGCAATCGGCAGGTGTTTCATGGGCTGCTGTATGTTGAAAAGGGGGCCCCGGGCCGGTGCTTCCGGATCAGGGCCTGCACGGTTTGTTCCGTGAATCAAATCTAGTCTACAATGGTCATTTCCTGCACCAGGTGTCCGGCGCCGGCCATTTTGTCGATCACGAAAAGGCAGTAACGGATATCCAGGCTGATGTTGCGGCATTGGTCAGGATCATACATCAGGTCGCTCATGGTGCCTTCCCAGTTGCGGTCGAAGTTCACCCCGATCAGGTGACCGTCGGCGTTCAGTACCGGACTGCCCGAATTGCCGCCAGTGGTGTGGTTGCTGGCGATAAAGGCAATGCGCATGGTGCCGTCGGGTGCGGCATAACGGCCGTAGTCGCGTTGCAGGTAAAGTTCTTTGAGCCGGGGCTCCACCACATAGTCGTAGATTTCAGGATCCTCTTTCTCCATGATGCCTTCCAGGGTGGTATAGTGGCGGTAATGCACCGCATCGCGCGGATAATAGTCATCCACCTGCCCGTAGCTGACCCTGAGGGTGGAATTAGCGTCAGGATAAAAACGGCGGTTGGGCTGATATTCCATCAGGCCGAGCATATAAATACGCTGGAGGCTGTCGCGGCGGGCATAAAGTTTCTCCATTTCCGGCTGCAGGTAGTCGAAGTAATGCTGATACACGTTCCTTGCAAGCAGATAAAGGGGGTCGTTTTCGATGTGGCGGGCATGCCTGTTTTTAAAGCCGTTGAGCAAAGCCATGGTGGCTGCCTCATCGGCGAAGATGCTGCGTGAGTATACATCCGATGCCCACCGTTCATAATTTGTTCCGTATGGAATGGAGGCTTTTACCAGTCCGGCAGGCATACGGGCTGTCTCCTGATGGGCAAACCAGTCCTGCATCATGGCTGCAAAAACGCGCTGATCCACAGGCGCATGATAGTTCCTGAAGAATCCCTCAGCCGCCTGTTTCAACTGGGCAATCATTTTTTCTGTTTCGGCTCCGTCCTTATTTTTATTTTTTGCTGCTTCGGCCAGGCGCCCGAATGAATAAGCAAAACGCATGGCTTCAATCCCAAGTGCCCCTTCGATCAGGTAGGTTTCGTCCACATTCAGTTCGGTAAGGCGGTTGTAGATGGTTTCAAATTCGGGAATAATCCGGCCATAGCGTGCGTTACGCTCAGGCGTGGTGGAAGCCCACTGCATAAAGCCCTGCTCAAGTTGCTGTTTTTTACTGATCGCGTCGAGGCGCTTGATGCCGCGGTTTTCGCCGATCATTTTTTTCCAGTAATTGGCAACTCCGGCATGTTTGGCTGAATACTGAATCCGCACCAGATCACTCTGATTCATGAAGTTATCAAAGATATCAAGCCTTTTCCCGCGAAGGCGGATGGCCGGCGGATTCTCATGAGCGGTGATCATTTCCACGGCAAAAGAAGGGAGATATTCCTGTGTGGTTCCCGGATAACCGAAAACAAAGGTAAAGTCACCCTTTTCGGCGCCTTTCAGCGAGATGGGCAGGTGGCTTTTGGGACGGTAAGGCACATTGTCGGGCGAATAATCAGCCGGTTCGTTGTTCTTGTCTACATAAATGCGGAAGAGCGAAAAGTCGCCGGTATGCCTTGGCCACATCCAGTTGTCGGTATCGCCGCCGAATTTCCCGATGTTCGAAGGGGGCGCTCCCACCAGCCGCACATCATTATAAGTCTCTGTGACAAACAGGTAGTATTCGTTTCCGTAATAAAACGGTCTGACCCTTGCGTTGTAACGCGTGCCTTCAACGACTTCTTTCTCGATGCCGGCAATATTAACCCTGATTTTCTCTTCCCTGGCTTTCTCGTTCATGTCAGGCGTAACACCTTCAAGCGCCCTCCGCGTCACATCTTCCATACGGATCAGCAGGGTAACGCTCAGCCCGGGGTTGGGCAGTTCCTGCGAGCGGTCCATGGCCCAGAATCCGGTGGTCAGGTAGTCATTTTCGAGAGAGCTGTGGCGCTGTATCTGACCGTATCCGCAGTGATGGTTGGTAAGGATCAGTCCTTCGTCGGAGATGATCTCGGCGGTGCACCCGCGGCCAAACAGCAGTATGGCGTCCTTAAGGCTCGATTTGTTGATGCTGTATATGTCTTCGGCACTGATGCGCATGCCCATGCTTTTCATTTCAGGTTCGTTCAGTTGCTCCAACAGCAGTGGAAGCCACATGCCTTCAACCGGATAGGCAACGCGGAAGGAAAGGAGGAAAACAATCAGAAGGATGGAAAATCTTTTCATAGCTGTAATTATGGAATTAATACCCGGTAAACTGTCGCGGGGGCTGTTAAAAAAGGCTTCCCGGAAGGAAGCCTTTCAAAAAGGCTGTTTTCAGCGATCAGCGTGCTGCGATGGTTTCAATTTCAACAAGCACGCCCAGGGGCAGGCGTACCACGCCATAGGCGGCACGGGCCGGAGGATTTTCGGAATAATACTTTCCGTAAACCTCATTCATAGGCACAAAGTTGTCCATGTCCGACAGCAGGCAGGTGGATTTAACCACATCGGCATAGCTGTAACCGGCCGCTTTCAGGATAGCGCCGATGTTTTTCATTACCTGTTCGGTCTGTTCTTTAATGCCGCCTTCCACAATCTTTCCCGTTGCGGGATCAATAGGAATCTGGCCGGAGATGTAAAGGGTTCCGTTGGTTTCAATGGCCTGGCTGTAAGGGCCAACAGCCTTAGGGGCATTCTCGGTGTGAATTACTTTTTTCATGATACTGGAAATATAAAGTTGGTTTTGATTTACTTAAATAGTGGCATTGAATCACCAAGGGTCAAAATTAGTGATTTTCGGGAATTATCCGGACCTGATTTCTTTACTCCGTTATCCACTGAAGCGCAACTTCGCAAAATCCGGTTTTTACCTGATTTCGTTAACCTGATGACAATCAGTATTTAAGATCGTTTTCAGCTGCCTCCGACGAACAGGCTGTGAAGATGTCATTGATCCATATGCAGATCCGGTTCAATTTAATCAGAAAAAGGATGGTTTTAAATTTCATCAATCTGTGACACGGGACAGAAGGTTTATAATTGATCTTCATTCAATGCCTCAATGCCCGTCCCAGGAAGGCAGCCCCGGGAGCGCTTCAGACCAACCTCCGCTCATGATTATTTATACATCGGTACCGGTAAAACATTTTTTTTGACTCATACCGGTTACTTTGCGGGTTTCAGGAGATAATATATTGAATATATCCTGATTTAAGTCGATTTTTTGGTTTGCCTGTCGCATTAAAGCGACAGGAATAAGCATAAATAACGGAGCAATTCCGGGTTATTGATCAAGACATTTCAATCTGAAATTGCATAAATACCCCCCGAAGTATGAAAAAATTCTATCTTTCATTTTTACTTTTACTGCTCACCACTTGGGCAGGCGCGCAATTCAGCGGAGGTCTGGGCACTGTCGCCAGTCCTTATCAGGTGGCCACGGTTTCCGACCTCGGTAATGTGCGGAATTACCCCGGAAGTTGTTTTATTCAGACCCAGGATATTGATCTGTCGGCGGTCAGCAACTGGGAGCCTGTCGGTGGCGGAGGCACGTCAGTGAAATTTACCGGCCAATACAACGGCAACGGGAAAATTATATCAAATCTTACCATCAGCAAGCCCTCCATTTCCGATATCGGCCTTTTCGGGCATATCGGAGAAGGGGCAGCTTCCGCTCCGGTGGTGATCCGCGATGTACATCTCGTAAATGTTAATGTTCGCGGGGCTCAGCGCACGGGTAGTCTGGCGGGTTGTGTTACCGGAAATATCTATACCCTGATAGAAGGCTGTTCGGCTACCGGCATGGCCGGCAAGCGCAGCGTAACGGGCGATGCTTCAGCCGGCGGGCTGGTAGGGTCGAACAATGGTGTTGCTTCGTCACCGGGAGGTGCCGGTAATCCTATAATTTCGAAATGCTATGCCGACATAGATGTGATTTATTCCGGTGTTCAACCCGCTCCGGGTCAGAAGGCGGAAAAATTCGGCGGGTTGACAGGATGCAACCAAAAGGGGATTATTCTGGACTCGTATGCCCGTGGAGCGGTAACCGCAAATAAAACCGGAAGCTGGGATGTATATTATGCCGGAGGACTTGCCGGTTGCATGATAAACCGTGGCGTCATCGAACGTTGCTATTCAACCGGCCGGGTGAACGGAACCGGAGCTGCCGGGGTAGGCGGCCTGGTTGGTAATAATACTGCAAGCGGCGGCACCGCTAACGGAACGGCTGTCAATGCATACTGGGATACACAATCCTCAGGCATGTCGGTTTCCGCTGCCGGTAAGGGGCTTACCAGCATGCAGATGAAATTGCAATCAAGCCTCAGCGGCTTCGACTTTGCGGATGTATGGCAAACAGATGCCACGAACGGCGGTTATCCATCGCTGCGCAACGTTCCTGCAACATCCTATATCACCTGGAACGGAAGTGTTTCCGACAACTGGAGCAATGCAGGCAACTGGAGCCCGGCGAGGCTGCCGGGAGTCCGGGATATCGTTGTAATTCCCGGGGGATGTATCAACTACCCGGTTATCTATTCTGCCATTACTGGTCAGCTTATCCCTGAAGGAATATCTATACAGGAGGGAGGGGGCCTTGTCATCTCCCCTTCGGGCATCCTCACAGTGCAGGGACTCTTTCTGAACGATGCAGGGACCCAGGGGTTGGTGATCGCCGCCGATGAAACCGGGACCGGGTCGCTTATTCACGGATCAGGCAACCTGAATGCGACCATCGGGCGCTTTGTATCCGCCGCCGGCCGGGTAAGCAACGGAACAGGCTGGCAACTGCTGTCTTCGCCGGTGGCCGCTCAACCTGTAAACGGAAGCTGGACGCCAACAGGAAGCAACAATGACTATGACTTTCTTATGCTTGACGAGAGCAGGATCAGTGACTGCTGGCTGAATCAGAAAGATGCCGCCAGCAACATCAGTACTTTTATCCCCGGCGTGGGTTACTTTGCAGCATACGAGCAGGAAGGGGTAAAGACTTTTTCAGGCGTGCTCAACACCAGCGCGGTTACCATCACAGGCCTGGAAAATACCAGCAACAGTGCATTTTCCGGATTTCACCTCGCAGGCAACCCGTTTGCCAGCGCAATTAACTGGAATACCGGTTCATGGGTAAAAACAAATATTCCTCCTTCTTCAATGTATTTATGGAGCTCATCTGAAGGGAGTTATCAGACCCTTGTCCAAACAGGAGGGCTTATCCCTGCCATGAATGGCTTTATGGTCTATACCAGGGGCAACGGAACGCTTACCATTCCGGCTGATGCACGTGTGCACGGCACCGCGCCCCTGCTCAAAGGTGCGGCTGACGATTTTATATTGCTCACTGCCAGGGATATGGAAGGGCAAACTGCCCAGCCGAGCGTTATCCGGCTTGATTCCCGTGCTACCGGAGGTTTTGACGAGGATTTTGACGCGCATTTTCTGCCGGGTTTCGCACCGATGTTCTACTCGCGCACCTGGGATGCCTTCCTCGCCCTGAATACCCTGCCTGAAATCAATGAGCAGCTGTGTATCCCTTTCGGATTTATGAAAAACAGCGCTTCTTTATTTAACATTGAGCTCACCCGGAGCATTCCGGGGGCAACCATCTACCTCACCGACCGCAAAACGAATACCGTGGTTAACCTGTCGCAATTGCCTGTTTACTCATTTTTGTCCGAAGATGGCGACGATCCCGACCGGTTTCTGATCCATTTCTCAACACTTGGAACCGGTGAGTTGCCTTCAGGCAAAACTTTGCAGGTAATTACGCTCAACGGCACACTTCTTTTGGACGGGCTTCCCGCAGGTGCTGAAGTAAAGCTATCTAATCTCTCCGGTCAGACGCTCAGGCAGCTGAAGGCCGGCGTTGAACCTTCGGCAAGCATAAGTACCCGGGGCCTGCCTTCCGGTATTTACCTGGTCATAGTCACCAGCGACAAGGGATTTATCAGCCGGAAGGTAGTGTTGTAAAACCGGTTAAACCTTGTTCAAGGCCGTTTCTTTTTGCAGGTTACTTGATCGACCGGGGCAAGCAGGATGGGCACGGACGAGGACGGATGCGCTAACCGGGCCGCAAACAGGCAGGATGAGCACGGACGAGGACGTCCGCTCAGCTGGGATAGGCAGGATGAGCACGGACGAGGACGTCCGCGCTGACAGTGGAGAGTACGGACGCAGACGTGCGCGCTGAAAAGTAAAGTCAGTGCAAAAAGGGAATGCCTGAATCCGTTTACATCTTCATGTCCACGTAAGTGGTAAGCTTGCCCAGCATGTTCACATAGCTGCCGAACTCATTGTCGTACCAGCCGAATATTTTAGCGTGGCAGACAGGGATCATGATATCCTGCGTAAGCTCAACGCCGAAACTTCTGAGAAGGTCGGGGTTCAGCGCCATAAAACCGGTGCGGGTATGGGTTTCCACCCCTTCGATCACTACCGCGGCACGGCGGCCGATCATATCGGCGGAGACATTTTGTTTTTCGCTGAACTCCAGCATTCCGGCCAACGGGCCATTGGCAGCCTGCAGATAAATCTGGTTCAGGAATTCGCGGGTTACCACAGGCTCTCCGATATCGTTGATGGGAGAGTGGAAGGTGATATTCAGGATAATAAGGCTGGCTGTATTGGTGGGTATGCGCACAGAGTCGGCCATAAAGCCGATTTTCTGCACTTCGGGTAATATTTTTTCGAGTGCTTTGGCTGCTCCTGTTGAAGTGATGATGATGTTGTTGAACACCGAGCGGCTTTTCCGCAGGTCGGAGGTGCCGGCGGAGGGCACCGAATCGAGGATGCTCTGGGTGCTGGTGCTGGCATGAATGGTTGACATGGAGGCAGTAAGGATGGTAGAGGTCTCCGGGGTTTCGAGCAGGGGTCTGATCATGTGCGAAAGTCCCGTGGTGGTGCAACTGGCTGCAGATATGATGTGGTGTTTGCGCGCATCAAAATCGAGGTGGTTGATCCCGTAAACCATCATGGAGGCGTCGGCCGGCATTTTCTGGGTGGAATCTTTGATTTTGAAGGGAGCGCTGGCGATAACCTTTTCGGCTCCGGCCTCCAGGTGGCCACGCAGACTGCCTTTGGCATGATCGGCAGGCAGGGTAGGGTCGAGGAAAGCCCCGGTACAGTCAACCACCAGCCTGACGTTGTGCTCCGGCCAGTTAATGTCGCGCGGGTTGCGTGCCTGCTGCAGGAACTGAACCGGCATGCCGTCAATCTCCACAAGGTTCTTTTCGCTGTCGATGATACGGATTTCGCACTTCTTCCCGGAATGGCCATAAAGGAACCTGCTGAGCGAGCCATAAGTGGAGTCGTTCTCTATGTTGTGGAGCAAAGCTTCCAGGTTTTTTCCGACCCCGCGCCCCACGTTTACCACAATGCCGCCAAAGTGCTTATTCAGAATGTGGTTCCACAGGGTTAGTTTTCCGATACGCCCGGCTCCGTTTATGCCAAGGATGTTTTTGCCGTTCACTTTTTCCATTTCCAGTGTGTTTTATTCGGTTGGTTGTTGGTGATTAAAATAATATATAATTGATTTTCAGTGTAATAGAAATTTTCCTACGGTTTTCTTTCAGTGGATAAACATACTGAGGATAAACCATTTAACAAGGGATTTTCAAGGGTTTTAACTGATTTTTTTATCACACTGCCCTCTTTTCTGTTTTAAACAGCCTGCCCCGGGTTTTTGTTGTACATCGGGTGCCTGATGGATGCGGGTAAATCTCATACAAAACTTACTAAAGCATAAATTATATAGAGTCTATTATTTATT
>DJGZ01000031.1 GCA_002433025.1 Bacteroidales bacterium UBA5833 | reverse complement strand
AAATTTGTGAATTAATCAGGTTAAAGAAAATGGTGATTAAAAAGCAATTATGCTGAGATTAACAGCAATTCCCTGCGGCAAATGCTTTTTTCCATAATTTCACGCAAAATAACAAAATTAAAATCAGGTATGCGGTGGCCGGTTGTTTTAAGGGAAATTGGCCCGGGCGGACAGTTGTTTCTGCTGTTGCTGCTGTTGCTGGTCTGCGGCATCTTTTCCGTTTCCCTTGCCTATTTTATCTCGCTGATTATCTGGGGGTCAGCCACCATTCTTATTCCGGCGGCCGACGAAGCCTCCAACCTGAATTTTGTCCGCTTTTTCCAGATGGCCAACCAGGTGGGGATCTTCCTGCTGCCCCCCGTTCTGCTGGCCATGCTTACGGAGGCACATCCTTCTGTATTCCTGAAAAATACCCGTCCCAGGCCCCTGCACCTGTTACTGGCCATGCTGATGATCCTTACCGCCGGCCCTTTTATCAACCTGCTGATTTCATGGAATGAAGCCATGCGGCTTCCGGAGTTTCTGGCAAGGCTGGAACACTGGATGCGCAATGCCGAGGAATCGGCGGCTCGGCTGACCAATCGCTTTCTGACCGCAACCGGCACTTTTGACCTTATTGTCAATGTGGTGATGATCGGACTGCTGCCGGCCATAGGCGAAGAACTGCTTTTCCGCTCGGTCCTGATAGGCATACTCAGGAAATTCTTTAAACAGGTACACTGGCCGGTAATCCTTTCCGCCTTGATTTTCAGCGCATTTCACCTGCAATTCTTCGGCTTTCTCCCCCGCTTTGTCCTGGGGCTGGGGCTGGGTTACCTCTTTGTGTGGTCCGGCTCGGTTTGGGTGCCTGTACTGGTGCATTTCGTCAATAATATAACGGTAGTACTGATATCTTACCTTTATCAGCATGACCTGATATCCACCGGCATTGAAACGTTTGGCCAAACCAGTTCCCCCTTCCTGCTGGCGGCCTCTGTCATTTTACCGGCCCTTACCCTGTTTCTGGTTTACCACTCAGGAAAAACCACAAATAAGGGATCAGCACAGGGATGAGCGGATCTTTCGCGGAAATTCAGAAACACTTTCTCCGGGGACACTTATAATATTTTAATAATTTTGCCGGAAATTGCATCCCCATGGAAAACAAGCTGTTCATTTACAATACCCTGAGCCGGAAAAAGGAAGTTTTTGAACCCATCAATCCCCCGCATGTGGGGATGTATGTGTGCGGACCCACGGTATACGGCGACGGTCACCTGGGCCATGCACGCCCGGCCGTTACCTTCGATCTGGTATTCCGCTACCTGCAGCACCTGGGCTACAAGGTAAGGTATGTGCGCAACATCACCGATGTGGGCCACCTCGAAAACGATGCCGACGAAGGGGAGGACAAGATTGCCAAAAAAGCACGCCTCGAGGCGCTTGAGCCAATGGAAGTGGTACAATATTTCACCGACCGCTACCATAAAAATATGGAACAGCTGAACGTGCTCAGTCCCAGCATTGAGCCGCGGGCTTCGGGCCACATCATGGAGCAGATGAAGATGGCCGAGGATATCCTGGCCGCCGGAATGGCCTATGAAAGCGGAGGCTCGGTCTATTTCGACGTGGAGAAATACAACAAACAGTATCATTACGGCAAGCTTTCGGGCCGGGTACTCGAGGACCTGATGTCGAACACCCGCGAGTTGGACGGACAGGACGAAAAGCACAACCCCTTCGACTTCGCCCTCTGGAAAAAAGCCCAGCCCGAGCACATCATGCGCTGGCCTTCGCGCTGGAGCGACGGCTTCCCGGGCTGGCACCTGGAGTGCTCCGCCATGAGTACCCGGTACCTGGGCGAACGCTTCGACATACACGGCGGAGGCATGGACCTGCTGTTCCCCCACCACGAGTCGGAAATCGCGCAAAGCGTGGCTGCCAACCGCACCGAACCGGTAAAATACTGGATGCACAACAACATGATCACCATCAACGGGCAGAAGATGGGGAAATCGCTGGGCAACTTTATCACCCTCAACGAGTTCTTCAGCGGTAGCCACGCAGCCCTTACCCAGGCTTACAGCCCCATGACCATACGCTTCTTTATCCTGCAGGCGCAATACCGCAGCACGCTCGACTTCAGCAACGAAGCGCTGCAGGGAGCCGAAAAAGGGCTGGGCCGCCTGATGGGTGCATGGCAGACCCTCGGTAAACTCCGCCCCTCCGACGCAAGTACCGTGGAGGTGGCCGCTATCCGGCAGTCGTGCTACGACGCCATGAACGATGACTTCAACAGTCCGGTGGTGATCGCCGCCCTCTTCGACGCCGCGAGGATCATCAACCTGGTGAACGACGGCAGGGAGAAGCTTACGGAAGCCGGCCTGGCGCTGCTGAAAGAGACTTTCAACACCTTTACGGGCGATATTCTGGGACTTAAAACCGAAGCGGCCGTTTCGGGCGAAAATGAACTGGTGGAAAACCTGATGCAGCTGATCCTGGAACTCAGGAAAAATGCCAGATCGGCCAAAGATTTCGCTACCGCCGATAAAATCCGCGACGAGCTTACCCGTGCCGGGGTGGTGGTGAAAGACACCAAAGACGGGGCGGTGTGGAGCCGGGAATAGTGATCTGTCATCATAAAGCCTTTATCTTACATCCATTACATAAATCAACCCTCGCATGAAATCAATTGCAAACCTGCTGCTAACAGCAATCACAGCAAGCCTGGTCCTGGCGGGCTGCAGCAACAAAACCGAAAAAATGGAACAGGAACTGAAAGCATTTATCATTACCTGGGAACAGAAAGTGGAACCGCTTCAGAAAGAAGCGTACACCGCCTACTGGAATGCCTCACTCTCTGGCCGCGATGAAGACTATGCCCGCTCAGAACAGCTTCAGCTGCAGCTGAGCAGCATCTACACCAGCAAGGACGACTTTGCCCTGCTCAAAAGAATCAAAGAATCGGGCGCCGTTCAGGACACCCTGCTCAAAAGGCAGCTCGAAGTGCTTTACACCGCTTATCTGAGCAATCAGATCGACACCGCGCTGCTGGCAAAAAGAATTAAAATGGAGGTTGAAATTGAAAAGAAATATTCCAACTTCAGGGCCGAAGTAAATGGCAGACAGCTGAGCGACAATGATGTGGAAGACATCCTGAAAACCTCGCTCAACAGTGATGAGCTGAAGGCCGCCTGGGAAGGGCACAAGAAAATCGGCACCGTTGTGGCCGCCGATGTGATTGAACTGGTTAAACTGCGCAACGAAATCGCGCAAAGCCTGGGCTTTAAGAACTACCATGCCATGAGCCTGGAGCTGGGCGAACAGGATCCGGAGGAAATCAGTAAACTGTTCGACGAACTCGACGAACTGACCCGCGATGCCTTTGCGGGACTGAAGGATGAGATCGACACCTTTCTCGCCGCAAGGCTGAGGATGACCAAAGAAGAACTGATGCCCTGGCATTACCAGAACCGCTTCTTCCAGGAAGCGCCGGCCATCTACAGCGTGGATATGGATAAATATTACAAGGATCAGAACATTGAAGCGCTCACGGCCGGATACTACGAAAGCATAGGGCTCGACATTTCGGATATCCTGAGCAACAGCGACCTTTATGAAAAGCCGGGAAAGAACCAGCACGCCTATTGCATCGACATCGACAATGCAGGGGATGTACGCGTACTCTGCAACATCAAGCCCAACTACAGCTGGATGAACACCATGCTGCATGAGTTTGGCCACGGCGTTTACGATAAGTACATCGACCGCGACCTGCCGTTCAGCCTGCGGAATCCGGCGCATACCTTTACCACCGAAGCCATTGCCATGATTTTCGGACGTATGGCAGCCAACCCGGCCTGGATGCAGGACATGGGGTTGATCGATGCGACCGAACGCGCCGCCATCGCGGAAGATACCTACAGGGTGCTCCGCCTCGAGCAGCTTACCTTCAGCCGTTGGGCGCAGGTGATGTACCGTTTCGAAAAAGCCATGTACGAAAATCCTGATCAGGACCTGAATGCCCTGTGGTGGAACCTTGCTGAAAAATATCAGATGATCCGTAAACCCGAAGGGCGCAACGAACCCGACTGGGCCAGCAAAATCCATATCGCCACCGTGCCCTGCTATTACCACAACTACCTGCTGGGCGAATTACTGGCATCACAGCTCAACCATTACATCACCGCCAAAATCATAGGTTCGGATGATTTCAGGTATCAGAGCTTTTATGGCAGCAAGGAAGCCGGACAATACCTCACCGATAAGGTGTTCAGGCCCGGCGCACAATGGTACTGGAACGATATGATTGAAAAGGCCACCGGAGAAAAACTCACGGCAAGATACTATGCCGAACAGTTTGTAAACTGATTTTCAAGCTGTTTATTGAGGTAATACGTTAAAGCCCGGGCAGTTACACCCGGGCTTTAATTTTCAGGATATACATACGACCCCGCCGGGGTCGGTAAATCAATTTGGGGTCTGTTTTTCTATACACATTCGACCCCGCTGGGGTCGCAGAATCCTGATTCATTCTAAAGTTCTAAAACATTTGACCACGCCGGGGTCGGGATATCATTACGCATTCTGTATTGCTATACACATTCGACCCCGCTGGGGTCGCAGAATCCTGATTCATTCTAAAGCTCAAAAACATTTGACCACGCCGGGGTCGGTATATCATTACGCATTCTGTATTTCTATATACATTCGACCCCGCTGGGGTCGCAGAATCCTGATTCATTCTAAAGCTATAAAACATTTGACCACGCCGGGGTCATATAACCATTTC
>DJGZ01000038.1 GCA_002433025.1 Bacteroidales bacterium UBA5833 | reverse complement strand
TTATGAATTATTCAGGTTAAAAATATTTTGGTGTTATTTTGTGTTTTGGTGGCAAAGGAAAGACACATCTTTTAACGGACACGCATGAAGATCGGATCACTGGAGATAATAGGATTGCCGCTTTTTCTGGCACCCATGGAAGACGTCACCGACCCGCCGTTCCGAAGGATTTGCCGGGAGCTGGGTGCGGATGTGGTGGTAACGGAGTTTATCTCTTCCGAGGGGCTGATCCGTGATGTAGCCGGAAGCCTGAAGAAGCTGGAATTTTCGGCTGATGAACGCCCTGTGGGGATTCAGATTTTCGGGAATAACGTGGAGGCTATGATCAACGCTGCCAGGGTGGCCGCGTCGGCCGCGCCCGATTTTATCGACCTGAACTTCGGCTGCCCGGTAAGGAAAATTGTGAACAAGGGAGGCGGGGCGGCCTTGCTGCAGGACCTTCCCCTGCTGCTGCAGATCACCGGGGCAGTGGTTAAGTCGGTGGAAGTGCCGGTAACTGTGAAAACCCGCCTTGGCTGGGACGAACGCTCCAAACCCATCGTTGACCTTGCCCTGAAACTGCAGGATGCCGGCATCGCCGCCCTGACCATTCACGGGCGCACCCGCGCGCAGCTTTACGGGGGCAAAGCCGACTGGACACTGATAGGGGAGGTGAAGAACCATCCTTCAATTCATATCCCCATTATTGGTAACGGCGATGTGACCGATGGCCCATCGGCCAAAGCCATGCTTGATCAGACAGGGGTCGACGGCATTATGATCGGTCGCGCTTCGGTGGGCAATCCGTGGATATTCAGGCAGGTACATCACTACCTTGCTACCGGCAGCACGCTGCCTTCCCCCGGCATGGACGAGCGCCTGCGGGTGTGCCGCCAGCACCTGGAGACATCTGTGGCCTGGAAAGGCGAAATCACCGCCCTGCTCGAAATGCGCAGGCATTACAGCCACTATTTCAGCGGACTGCCCAACTTCAAACCCTTCAGGATGCGGTTGATGACCACCGTCAGCCTGGCGGAGGTAAACGGCATACTGGATGATATTGAGCGGAAGTATTGTCCCTGATCGTAAAAATGTACGGAATCGGGACATATTTCCAAAAAAGTTCGTATCTTAGCCTAAATTAAATTCCAATGGCATCAGACCCCTTCAGGATATTTATCGTTGAGGACGATATTATTTTCGCGAAGATTATTTCTCACCATCTATCGCTGAATCCCGACAATGAGGTGGAGATTTTCCCTGACGGCAAAAGCCTGCTGAAAAACCTCTACAAGAATCCCGCGCTGATTTCGCTCGACTATAACCTGCCCGATATGACCGGGCTGGAGGTGCTCAAGCAGATCAAGGAGTTCAATCCCGACACCCCGGTGGTGATCGTTTCGGGGCAGCAGGATGTGGCAACCGCCATCGAGCTGCTGAAAAAAGGCGCCTACGATTACATCCTGAAGGATCAGGATACCAAGGAGCGCATGTGGAACATCATCAAGAACATACGCGAAAATGTTGAGTTGCGCCAGAAGATTGCCATCCTGGAAGAAGAGATCGGCCGCAAGTACGAGGTCAACAACCTGATCAAGGGCAACAGTCCGGCCATCAACAAGGTGTTTATCCTGATAGAAAAGGCGGCGCGCACCAACATCACGGTTTCCATTTACGGAGAGACCGGTACCGGTAAGGAGTTGGTGGCCAAATCGATACATCATGCCTCGGCCCGCAGGAAAAAGCCTTTTGTGGCGGTAAACGTGACGGCCATCCCTAAGGAACTGATCGAAAGCGAGATGTTCGGACACGAAAAGGGGGCGTTTACCGGCGCCAATAACCGCCGCATCGGCCGCTTTGAAGAGGCCAACCACGGCACTATTTTTCTCGACGAAATCGGCGATATGGACCTGAATATGCAGTCGAAACTGCTGAGGGTGCTGCAGGAAGAGGAAGTGGTAAGGGTTGGCGGCAGCGAAAATGTGAAACTGGATGTGCGGGTCATCGTGGCAACGCACAAGAACCTGCAGGATCTGGTGCGCAAGGGTGAATTCCGCGAAGACCTTTATTACCGCCTGCTGGGTCTGCCCATCAATCTTCCGCCCCTGCGCGAGCGGGGCAGCGACATCGCCCTGCTGGCCCGGTTTTTTGTGGATGAGTTCTGCCAGAAAAACAAGCTCGGCAAGCTATCCATCTCATCAAAAGCCATAGAGAAAATTCAGAAATATCCCTTCCCGGGCAACGTCAGGGAGCTGAAAGCAATTATGGAACTGGCCTCTGTAATGACCAACACCGATGTGATTGAGGAGACGGACATTACCTTCAGCACGGCCAGCGCCAGCCAGGACTTCCTTTACGAGGAAACCACCCTGGAAGAGTACAACAAAAAGATCATCAACCATTTCCTTCAGAAGTACGACAATAAAGTCAGGCTGGTTGCCCGGAAGCTGGATATCGGTAAAACCACGATCTACCGGCTGATGAATGAAGGGAAACTATAAAGACCCGGGATTTTCAACGACCGGAACCCTTCATTTCAGAACAAATCGCACACATCGGTGCCGGGCTGAAGGTGCCATGCCCGGATGCCGGCTTTGCGGGCCGCTTCCACATGTACCAGGGTGTCGTCGATAAAGAGCGTTTCTTCGGGATGCAGCCAGCCTTCGTTCAGCACATACCTGAATATTTCCGGATCGGGCTTCGAAAGGCCGATCTGTTGCGAAAACCACATTTTGTCGAACAGCTCGGTCAGCGGGAAGCCGTAGTTGCGCATGAAAGCGGCAGTGTATGACACATAGTGGATTTGGTTGGAGTTGGAGAGCAGGTAAATGCGGTAGTGATTGCGCAGTTGTTTGAGCAGTTCCACGCGGCGGGGAGGGAAGTCAAGCAGCAGGGCGTTCCAGGCGGCATCCACCTGTTCGGGGGTAATGCCCGGCTGAAGGCTCCGGAGAACTGTATTTCTGAACTCCTCAGGCGATACCTGCCCGCGTTCGAATTCTACCATCAGTTCAAGGCTGGAACGGCTTCCGAAGAAGTCGGTTTCATCTTTCACGCCCAACTGACGGAAAGCCTCGCTGCTGCGTTTCGGGTCAATATTCAGCAGCACATTCCCGAAATCGAAGATCAGGTTCCGGATGCTGCCCAGGTCTGGTTTATCATTTATCTCTGACATAAAGACTGTCTGTAATCCGGCTTCAAAGCTAATGAAATTTCGGATTACGGCTCTTCGTAGCGCTCAGGGTAAAATTGCGGATTTCGGATTTCGGATTGTGGATTTCGGATTGAAGAATTCTTTCTGAGCTTCGCTGCGCTCAGCATATGAACATCAGCATGACGGGGGACGCCCCTTCGACTCCCCTTCGGCTTCGCTCAGGGTATACGCTCAGGGTGCGCGCTCAGGTACCGGGACGATGGCTCTCCCTTCGGCTTGCTTCGGGTGGTCTTGTTCAGATGGTCCCGATAGCCAAAGCCATTGGGGTCGGAACCGCCCGGTCACTGCCACTCAGGGATAGGGATCAGGGTTGGGGGTTGAAGAAAAGAGCGGAATAACCTGCATGTTTCCGAATGAAACGGAAACCAAAGCATAACCCCTGAATGCAATTACACATTTTGAAGCAACCCGGAGACCTGAACGGGCTTCAACTCAGTCATTATTCTTTGGGTAGTTGTTGAACTCTATTCATTCTGAGATGCACTGATTAATGCTGAATACGTTTTTTAACGGGTTGACGGCATGGTATGGCAAGGAGTTCCTGAAGTCTTTTTCGTGATAATGAAAAAGTTGCAGCATAAGAGATAAGGTGAATGTTCATTGTGAAATCCGGTCATCCGGATATTGTATTTCGTCATTTTCGGGCTTAATTTCTATGCAATCGGGTGATTGGTCTATTTTTCTTCACGGGAGGCCGGCCGCAGAATACATTTGTCTGACAAATCCTGATCCTTATTCCCAATGCAATTAGTGAGCCATCTTGTTATCAGCAGAGCCAACCTGAAGATAAGCCTTGTATTGCTGGCACTGTGCTTTTCGTCTGTGGCACAGGGCCAATATATGGAATACAATTTCAACAGTCCCGGTAGTCCATGTTACTTCAGTTATATATGTTATTCGCCAAGAGGGGTTTATAACACGAACAGACAGCCATTTCTCTTTGTTCTCGGGCGGCCGGGCGAGAGTGCACAGGAAACCTATAATGCTGACTCATTGAAAGGAATGCCGGCATTTTATAACTATACGTTCGTATATATACCCAACAAAGGCGTTACTCCCGCGGCAAGGCTCAACTGCCTCGATGCCCTGAGCAGTTTGTTGACAAATCATTACGAATACGGACACGCCAATCTGTTTCTTAAAGTGAATGATCCTGAGATTGAAGCGGGGGATATAGCAATAAACCGCCTCGGAAGGATTTTTAAAACCATACGTCTGTTTGAGTTCCCGGAGCAGGATACTGTGTTGCTTCCCGGTATAACAAAAGATTTCAGTGAGACTCATATAAACTACGATTTGTCATCCGGGAAAGCAGAGGATGAAACCGGCACTTATTATATAGACGAAAGTGTGGATGCCCCGGAAGAAGATGCTTTGGTTGAAAAACCGCGCAAGACCTATTTTGGGAAACCACAGGCCAGGAATTTTACCCTTACCGGAATCGTGCGCGATAAATCCACAGGCGAAGCTCTTCCTTTTGCAACCATTATGGTGAGCGGGACAACGGCCGGCACGGCTACCAATGCTGACGGGCACTTTACACTGCTAAAAGTACCCAGCGATACCAGTGTACTTATTGTTCAGTATATAGGCTATGATCGAACCGAAGTTTTCCTGAACCCGTATCTTCCCAAAAAAAATATGGTGATTGAAGTCAGACAGTCTGCTTATACCCTGAAGGCAGTTTCGATTGTCGGAAAGAAGGAAGATGTGGTGCTTGCAGGGCGCACAGAGGTAAGCACCCTGAAAATGACCCCCCGCAAGATGGAGCAACTGCCGGGGCTGGGCGAGAAGGATATCCTGCGCTCCTTTCAGCTGATGCCGGGGATCAGTGCATCAAACGAATCGTCTTCCGGGCTTTATGTAAGGGGAGGCACTCCTGATCAGAACCTGGTATTGTATGACGGATTCACGGTGTATCATGTAGATCACCTTTATGGTTTTTTCAGTGCTTTCAATTCCAATGCCCTTAAGGATGTTCAACTTCATAAAGGTGGGTTTGAATCTCGTTTTGGCGGCAGGTTGTCGAGTGTAACCGAAATTACCGGGAAGGACGGAAACCAGAAGAGGTTTAATATTGGCGGGGATCTTAGCCTGCTGAGTATGAACTTTTATGCCGAAGTCCCGGTGGGGAAAAAGTTTACTTCAGTGCTTGCCTATCGCCGTTCGTACCAGGGAGCCTTATATAACGCCATTTTTGAGAAATTTAACCTGGGCGGAAGCAATGCCGGAGCTAACGAGGTAAGGCCAGGGCCGGGAGGCAGGCAGGTGCAGGATGCCGAGGTGACCAATTACTTTTATGACCTTAATGGCAAGTTTTCATACCGGGTGAACGATAAGGACATGATTTCGCTAAGTTTTTTCAATGGTACCGATAAGCTTGATAATGGTTCGGCTCTGAGCGCTCCCGGTTTCGGTATGTCAGGCAGGAACTTCAACATGAACACCACCGATCTTACCCGATACGGAAATATCGGCAGTAGCCTGAAGTGGTCGAGGAAATGGAATGAAAGGCTTTATGGCAATACCATACTCAGTTATTCAAATTATTATAGCGACCGCGACCGCACCCAGGAAAGATCATCAGTGAATGCGGATGATGAAACCATTAATACAAAAATGGGTGTTCTGGAAACAAACAATCTGAGAGATTACAGCCTGAAGTCAGATTATCAGTGGGACATCCTGAGGGTTAGCCAGTTTCAGTTTGGCGCATTTTCCACCTTCTATAACATTGAATACACCTATGCGCAGAATGATACTTCAAACGTACTTGACAAACACAATCAGGCATTTCTCTCAGGAGCCTATGTTCAAAGCAGGACAAAACTTTTTGGGGACAGACTGACCCTGATTCCGGGCATCAGAACAAGCCTCTTTTCAATTACAGGAAAAACATATACCGAACCCCGGTTTGCAGCGACCTTTAATATCTCAGATAGACTGACATTGAAAGCTTCCACCGGCAAATTTTTTCAGTTTGTAAACCGTGTAACCCGGGAGGATATTCTCTCTGGTAGTCGTGACTTCTGGTTGCTTTCCGATCAGGTCAATGTACCGGTGAGTTCTGCGGTCCATTATATTGCCGGACTGGCTTATGAATCGAATGATTATCTCTTCAGTGCCGAGGCCTATTTTAAACATATCCACGATATTACTGAGTATTCCCTGCGATTCAATACCAGCCCTGCAGGGTTCAGTTATAATGAGAATTTCTTCAGCGGGTCGGGTGTGGCCAGAGGGATTGAAATGCTGGCGCAGAAGAAGGCCGGCCGGTTAAACGGATGGGTCAGCTATACGCTGGGAGAGGCTGACAACAAGTTTGAGGTATACAGTGACCAGTATTTTCCTGCAAATCAGGATGTAACCCATGAATTTAAGGCGGTAAGCCTGTATAAATACAAACGCTGGGATTTTTCGGCTACCTGGATATTCGCTACCGGGAGGCCTTATACAGCCCCTTCAGGAGCCTACCAGGTAACCCTGCTTGATGGGACCACACAGGATTTCTTTACAGTAACTGCGAAAAACAGTGTCCGCCTGCCCGATTATCACCGGTTTGATCTTGCGGTTAACTTCAAGTTGCTCAAAGGCGCCAGGGGGGAAAGGAAACGGCAGGAGATCGGCTATATCGGCGTTTCTCTCTTCAATGTTTATAACCGCAAAAATGTCTGGTATAAAACGTTTACAATTGAAGATGGTTCCATTCTGGAAACAAATGTTAACTATCTGGGCCTTACCCCTAACCTTACCCTTTCGCTCAGGTTAAGATAGTCTTGCTCCCTAACACAATAAAATGAAAATGAATATCATGAAGAATAAGTCAAAAGTTCAATTTTCGGCTCTTAAGTATTTGTTATTTAGTGCAATTGCATTCTGTTTAACTTCATGCGATGACGAATCAGGTGCATATACTGATTTCCCGGTGATTGAAGCTTATCTCTATCCAGGGAACGAGGTAAGTGTGAAGGTCAGTCGCCAGACCCCTTTTCTGAGCGATGTGGAATACTCAGGCGATGATATCAATAACCTTTCGTTGGTATTAATACACAATGATTCAGCATATACCATGTTTGCCGCTGACAGTGGCTGGTATACCTGTAATCCTGAGAATGTGCAGGCGGGAGATGTATTCAGGTTGTCATTCATTTTTGATGCACGTGAAATTACAGCCTATACGTTTATTCCGGAAAAGCCGCTTAACCTTACCCAGTCCGCCACCAGGATCTACACGCCAAGGATGGACGGCTCCTCAGGCATAGGGGGAAGCCCGGGAGTGATGAGCGACCCTGTTCAGATCAGCTGGGACAACAATGACGGGTCATATTATCTCATGGTGGTTGAAAACATGGAAGCCAGCCCGGATCCTATCCGCGACTTTGATGATGAAGACCGGCCCACCGGCCGTTTCAGGAAATCACCTACCCAATCGGGAAGCGAGATGCTACGGCCATTTGATTTTGAATATTTCGGGTTGCACCGGATTGTCGTTTATCATGTGTTGCCCGATTATGCTACCCTTTATGAGCAGAATAGCTCCAGTTCGCTTAATCTGACCAATCCCTCGACAAGTATTGGTAACGGTTATGGAATTTTTACCGGGCTAAATTCGGATACCCTGTACATCAGCGTAATTGAAAGCAGCAAATAGACCCGGCGTTATCAAAGTATTTTCATGCACTTTGATTACGTGAAATACAGAATACCAACGGACTGTTCAATCTGCTGAAGTTTGCAAACCCCGGTTTCCCTGATGCCAATAGATAGAGGACAAAAGTTATCTTATGTTTTTAGGAACCTGGAAGATAATTCAGTTACAGGTTACAATCAAAGCGGAAAGTCTGTCGGGTTCATTATGCTGATCTTGCTTCCAGGATAATGCATGGTGTATTTCAGATAAAATTCTTATCCACAAACGACTGGAAGGCTACTTTGTACTGATCGCTGATGGGAATGTAGGTTTTACCGAATACGATGCGGCTTCTTTCAATGATTTCGATGCGTTTCAGGTTCACAATAAAGGATCGGTGTACCCGCATAAACCTGCCTGCCGGCAACTTCAGCTCCAGTTGCTTCATGGTTACCAGTGTAAGCAAGGGGTGGTCTTCACGGTGAAGGTATATCTTGACATAGTCTTTCAACCCTTCAATGTAAAGGATCTCGTCAAGGTTGATCCGCCTTAATTTATAATCTGATTTAATGAAGAGGAAATCGCTGTCAGCATCAATATGAGCTTCTTTGTCTGCACCGGCAGGCATTATCCTGCTTCTGGCCCGGTTTGCCGACTCAAGAAATTCCTCATAAGAAAAGGGTTTCATCAGGTAATCAAGGGCATCGAGGCGGAAGCCCTCCACCGCGTAAGCGGCGTATGCCGTGGTAAAAACAAAACGGCAGTCCCCTCTGCTGATGCGGGCAAATTCCGTTCCCGGCAGGTCGGGCATCTGAATATCAAGAAAGGCCAGCTCAACAGGGTGCGCTTCGATATATTCAAGCGCGGCAAGGGGGCTTTCAAAACTTCCGGCAAGCTCAAGGAAGGGCGTTTTACGGATATAGTCTGTGATCAGTTTCAGGGCCAGCGGCTCATCGTCGATGGCTATGGTTTTTATCCTGTTCATGCCTTACGGAGATTGATGTTAAGTTGAACATTGTATGATTCATTGCTTTCCGAAATCTCCAGGGTGTGCCGTCCGGGATAGAGCAGGTTCAAACGTTTACGGATATTTTCCAGCCCTATGCCCGGACCGGAACCGCTGTCGGAGGCTTTTTCGGATGAGCGGCTGTTGGTGCACGAAAATTCAATACGGTTATCCGATGACCTCAGGCTGATGTCAATGAATGAAGGGGATTTGTAACTGATCCCGTGTTTGAAGGCATTTTCTATAAAAGAGATAAAGATCATGGGCGGGATGGAGAGCTGTTCCGAGTGCGGCCTGAAATCGACCGAAACTTTTACTTTATCGCTCAGCCGCAGGCGCATCAGGTCGATGTAGTTGTTCATAAAGGCCAGCTCCTGTTCAAGGGTAATATTTCCGGTTTCCGAATCGTACAGCACATACCGCATCATTTTTGAGAGTTTCAGGATGGCGGTGGAAGCGTCACGGCTGCCCGATTCGGTAAGGGAATAGATGTTATTAAGGGTGTTGAAGAAGAAATGAGGGCTTATCTGGTTTTTCAGCATGCTCAGTTCCGAGGTGAGTTTTTCCTTCTCCAGATCACGGTGTTCCTTCTCTTTGAGGTTATAGGCCTCAGTAAGCCGCAATCCCATTGCCAGTCCTGTAATAAGCATGGAAATAAATGCTGTGTTCATCATATGCATGGCCGGTGGAGGCCCGTGGAAGTCCATCCCTTCACTGGCCATGCGGTCGCGCAGCATGTCCATACGTTGCCTGAGGAGGTCATCGGGGAAGAGCCAATGCCCGAGGTTGTCGGTAAGTACCACCGACAGGACTATTGCCAGGACTGCATAGAGAAAAAATTCAGGCTTTCTCCCTTTCAGATAATAGGAAGGTACCAGCCAGAGGTATGAGAAGTAAAAGAGCGCCCCGCCAATGACCACACGCACGTAATACCTGCCTTCGAAGAACCCGGTTTGCTCCAGGTTACCCGATATCATAAACCATGGGAGCAGCAGTACCACTGCCCAGAAGGCAAGATGGATGAACAGGGTCAGCTTATCGCCTTTCATATTTTGCATTTGACCTCAAATTTAGTGTTTTTTACTTACTGTAAGTATGGTTATTCGAACCTGAGCGCATCGATGGGATTCAGGTTTGATGCCTTCCTGGCAGGGTACCAGCCAAAGAAAATGCCGATGGCAGTGCATACAAGAAACGACATAATCACGGCGACAGGCATTACCGAAACAGGCCATCCCATGATATTCCCGATTACGGAGGATGCGGCAATTCCAAGCACAATGCCGATAATGCCCCCGATCACGCTCAGAAAGGTGCTTTCGATCAGGAATTGCATCAATATATCGAGGCCCCTGCCGCCAATGCTCATTCTCAATCCGATTTCGCGGGTCCTCTCGGTAACTGAAACATACATAATATTCATAATGCCGATGCCGCCGACAAGCAGCGATATGGCTGCTATGGCTCCGAGCAGGGTAGTAAGGATATCACTGATAGAGGTGAAGGTGCTTACCAGCTCGGCCTGTGTCCTGATCTGAAAATCATCATCTTTGCCATCCTGAAGTTTATGTGAGCTACGTAAGGCTGCCGTTATTTCGCTGACGGCCTGTGTGGTAGCTTCCTCACTGATGGCTGAGGTTTGTATTGAATTGATGTGGGTGATGGCCAGAATGCGCTTTTGCACAGTGGTATAGGGCGCGATCAGCAGGTCGTCCTGGTCCATTCCGAAAGTGTTTTCGCCTTTCTCTGATAACAGTCCGATGATGGTAAAAGGGATTCCCCGGAAACGTATGGATTGTCCGACCGGGTCAACATCTTCACCAAAGAGGTTATTAACCACGGTTTGTCCGATCAGGCAGACTTTTGCCGAGCTGTGGACCTCCTGTTCCGTGAAATTCCGTCCGGAGGCCAGCGAGAGTTTTTTAATGTCAATATAACCAACACCTCCGCCATAAACGGAAGTGGGCCAGTTTTTCCCCACAGCCACAGCCTGTCCCGACCCCCGAACCTCAGGAGAGACCCTGAGCACCGAAGGACAGTTGGCTTCAATGGCCCGGACATCTTTGATGCTTAAGGCTTTGGATGCTGTATTGCCTTGTTGAACCCCGCCTGTCATTTGTGTGGCAGGCATGATCATCACAAGATTGGATCCCATGCTGCTGATCTGCTGCCGGATGCTTTGCTTCGAGCCTTCACCGATGGCTAGCATGGCGATCACCGAAGCAACGCCGATGATGATGCCAAGCATTGTGAGAAAGGCCCTGAATTTGTTGCGCATCAGGGCGTTGAGGGCTATTTTCGAAAGGTTTGTAATGTTCATCGGATTTGATAATAATCAAAAGCAAAGTGGTTTAATATCCTCACCGGTACCGGTGCCGGCGGTCATGTGGCTGAGGTGCCGTTGAAATTCCGGTTTCAGGAACAAGATCCTGCAACGGCAGTTGGCTCAGTCGTTCTCAGGCGGCAATGCTTTCAGCATTTCAATGGCTGAATTACGTTTCAATACCGGGTTTCGTTTCACGATGTTTCCATCCCTGAATACCACGTTTCTTCCCATAAATTCTGCAATTTCCGGTTCATGGGTTACAAAAACGATGGTTTTACCTTTTTCATTCAATTCCTGAAAGAGGGCCATTATTTCGTAGGAAGTCCTTGTATCAAGGTTTCCGGTGGCTTCATCGGCAAGGATCAGCACGGGGTCGTTCACCAGGGAGCGGGCTATGGCCACCCGCTGCTGCTGACCTCCGCTCAGCTGATTGGGCATATGGTGCATCCTGTCAGCCAGCCCGACAGCCCCGAGTGCGGCCTCGGCTCTCTCGCGGCGCTCACGCGCCCTGATAGTGTTGTTGTAGAATAGTGGCAGTTCCACATTCTCGAGGGCTGAAGTTCTGGGTAACAGGTTATAAGATTGAAATACAAATCCGAGTTTTAGATTGCGCAGCCGGGCAAGTTCATTTTTGCTCAGACCGCTAACATCGGTGCCATCAAGGAGATAAGTCCCTCCCGTTGGCTGGTCGAGGCAGCCAAGAATATTGAGCATGGTTGATTTCCCGCTCCCGCTGGCCCCCATGATGGCAACAAATTCCCCCTCCTCAATGGAGAGATCCACGCCACGCAGGGCTTGTACCGTTACTTCGCCGACCCGGAAGTACTTTTTAAGCCCTGAAACGGAAATAATTGATTTGTTGTGCGCTTCCATAACTCCTGCTTATTGTGGTGGAGGTTGCGGCGGGTTGTTCTTGTTCGCCGATCCCGGTCGTTTGGGGACAAAAGGGCTGGTTGCGGTTTTTTCGTTTTTCGATGACTTCTCCGCACTTCTGGCGGCAAGGATTACCTCTTCCCCCTCCTTCAATCCGTTTGTAATTTCCGTGATGCTGCCATCGCTCAATCCCGTTTTTACACCTCGCGGCAGCATTCTGCCCCCTTCGTAAACCCATACCATTTCACCCCTGTCCGGTCTTCCGGTCATCATGGTTTTCCCTGTTGTATGCTCCGCTTCAGGTTTAAATTTCAATGCTTTGGAAGGAATAACCAGCACTGAGTCCGCTTCCGAAAGAAAGATGGCTACGCCTGCTGTCATGCCCGGCATCAGTTTTTTATCCGGGTTGGGCGCATTGATGATAACGGTATAAGTAACAACATTGGAAGTTACCACCGGTTTCAGACGGATCTCGGTCACCGTTCCTTCAAATTCCACACCGGGAAAGGCATCCACCGTGAATTCAACCCTTTGTCCTTCGCGTACCTGGCCGATATCCGCTTCATCAACACTCGCCTGCACTTCCATGCGGGTGAGGTCGTTGGCTATTGTAAACAGCGTCGGGGTATTGAAGCTTGCTGCCACGGTCTGCCCTTCGTCCACGGCGCGGTTCAGCACTACTCCGTCGATGGGAGAATAGATGGAAGCATAGGTAAGGTTCACCTGGTTGCGCTGCAGCGAAGCTTTGGCATTCGCCACACTGGCCAGCGCTCTTTTATAACTGTATTCCGCCTGGTCAAAATCAGCCTGGGCAATCAGGTTTTTATCATACAGGCTTTTCATCCGCTGATAGTTGCCGGTCTGGTAGCTCAGGTCGGCTTCGGCATCCATCAGGGTTGCTTCGCTCTGGTTGAGCGTGGCACGCAGCATGGTCTCATCGAGTTTCGCCAGCAACTGGCCTTTCTTTACCACCGAATTGAAATCAGCATAAAGACGTTCTATCACGCCTGAAACCTGGGTACCCACCTCCACGGTGGTGATGGCTTCGAGGGTGCCGGTAGCGGTTACGGAGATGCTGACATTGCCTCTTTCAACAGCGGCCGTGTCAACGGACAGGGCAGCCTTCCCGCCTCCGCAGGAGTAGACGATGCCAGCACCGGTTGCCAGCACCAGCATGGATATTATGATTAATCTTGTCTTACGTTTCATTGAACTTGTTTTTAACCTGATATTTTTGAAATATCATTGACTTAAGGATGTTAATTACAAAGTGAGCGGCTTGCCCTGGTAATACTCCAGTTCTTTATAACTGAAAATCAGGTTATATCTTGACTGAAGCAGTTTACTTTCTGCATTGATCAGATTGGTTTTTTCGAAGAGGTAATCCACCGGGCTGATGACCCCCTGATTGAATCTTTCCGTGGCCACTTCATAAGATGCGGTCATTGCCCTGTACTGTTCTTCCGAGGCCTGAAACTCCTTTCCGGCAGCAACAACTGCCGCACGGGCGGTTTCTATGTTCTTGCGCAACTGGTTCAGGGTTGACTGTTCACTGATTTCCGCCGACCGGGCATTGATCATGGCCAGGGAAACCTGCGATTTCAACTGTTTTTGCTGAAATATGGGTACGGAAAGCGTAAGGCCGGCCACAGGGGAGAAGTTGTGGTCCAGTTGTGAGGCGAACTTAAGCCCTTCGGCCACACTGCTGTAACTGGTGCTTACGCCTGCATTCAGGCTGAGGGTGGGTAGCATGGCGCCTTTGGCTATAGCTGTCTCATATCCGGCAATCCTTTTTTTCAGGGTAGCGCTTTTTACCTCAGGCCTTATTTCAAGGGCTTTTTCGTAAATCACACCTGCATCGTCAGTAATCAGCTGTAATCCGGTACCTGAAAGATCGGGCACAGCAATGGCAAATGTATCATGAACAGGGATTTCGAGCAGCTGCATCAGGTTGATCCTGCTCAGCAGCAACTGCTTTTCTGCATTGGCAAGGGTAAGTTTCTCCGCCGACTCCTGCGCTTTTACCTGCAGGTAGTCTGCCATTGAAATAATGCGCAGGTTAAGCCGTTCACCGGCCAGCTGCAGTTGCCTGCCGGTGGAAGTCAGCTGGTTCCCGCTGTTGGTTACCAGTTCTCCGGCATACAGCACCTGAAGGTAATTGTCAAGCACCTGGAGCGCTATGTCCTGCCGCATGCTTTCAGCGTCGAGTACCGCGCGCTGATAATCGAGAGATGTCTGCCTGATGGAATTCTGCTTCCTGAAACCGTTAAAGAGTGTCACGCCCGAATTCAGGGAAACCGAACTTCCGTTGCTTCCCGTAAATTCATAGTTTCCCGCTAAATTTTGTTTGTCCGTCCACGAGAAATTTTGTCTTACGGAAGCATCCAGCGTGGGAAACCGGGAAGCCATTGCCTGTTCCTGGTTCACCTGACTGATTTCCACAGACAGGCCGGCCTGGCGCACCTGCAGGTTATATCCCAGCGCCCTGCCGATGCATTCGTCCAATGTCCATACTTTGGTCTGGGCCGGCAGATCAGCAGCTGCGAACAGGAGAAAAAGCGCAGGGATTAAGAATCGGATTTTCATCGCTTCAATCATTGATGATGCAAAACTACAGGCACATGCCGGTGCCTGAAAAACCTTTAGACCAAAGGCGGCTTTTTGCCGACCAATCCGGATAACAGATGGTTGCGGGGGCAAGGGACGGTTAATAAATTCCTAAAATCAAATTTTTAATTTCTAAGCCGTTTGATTTTTAGGAATATAAGTATTAATTCGTATTGAAATTCCCGGATTCCATTTACCTGTATAGCGTTTCTTCCGGCAGGATCCGCGCGCACCATGGACATCAACAGCATCAAACCTGCATAACTTTCCCCGCGCAAAGTCGCGAAGGATTTCGGATTTCGGATTTTTGATTTCGGATTTGAATTACCATCCCCGTAATTCCCAACATTTCAGCAGGGCCTGGCCGCAATAATCAATGACCCGACCTAACAAGTTTTCTTCCAACTTGTCAGGTCTTCCTCCAGCTAGCGCGCGTCTTCAGACGCATGCCACGGATCCTGCAAAGAGAAAAAACCACCCCAGTTAGCGCGCGCCTTCCCGCAAAGAGGCGGGACAGGCTCAGACGCGTGCCACGGACCTTTCAAGGGTAAATCACGGGCCCTCGATGGTGAATCCATCCCGGTGGTCGAGCGGTACCGATAGCTGTCGGTACGAGACCGGCCGGGATAATTTTCCCCACGCAAAGGCGCCACGACGCAAAGACAATTCTGCGAACCCGAAATTCCTGACTTCCACACAGAGCCTGGCAACAATAATCAACGACCTGGCCTAACAAGTTTTCTTCCAACTTGTCAGGTCTTCCTCCAGCTAGCGCGCGTCTTCAGACGCGTGCCACGGATCCTGCAAAGAGAAAAAACCACCCCAGTTAGCGCGCGCCTTCCCGCAAAGAGGCGGGACAGGCTCAGACGCGTGCCACGGACCTTTCAAGGGTAAATCACGGGCCCTCGATGGTGAATCCATCCCGGTGGCCGGGCGGTTCCTATCGTTATAGGAACGAGACCAGCCGGGAGGCTCTGAAGCACGGACGAGACGTCCGCGCCAAAGGCATCTTTGAATAGTTGAATCCTTGAATCCTTGAATTTTTGAATCACACTTAAAAACCTTCCAAACCCAGTAAATGATTTGCATGAGTTATTCATATAATTGCAATCATGATATAAAAATGGTATATTTGCATGGCGGAGGCGTTGATAAAGAATATTATACAAATAATAACCGGGAGTTGAACCGGCCACTTCCCTCCGGGCAGGGTTCTGAATTGTCATGACGAAGTCACCCCCCTTTACCGTATTGATCATGGATTCCGGGAAACCGGATCAGATATATCGTTATTCATTTAAAGCCTTAGCATTATGAAAAAGTGTATCAGCTTCGTGTTGATTGTTATGATCGGATTCTGCACCATACAGTCACAGGCGCAGTCGTTTATCCTGAAAGCCGGGATGAGCCTTCCGGACTTCTACGTTAATAATGGAGAAGATGTGGATATGACCGCAGATTATAAGATGCGGACCGGATTTCATACCGGTCTGTCCGCGGACTTTCCGCTGAATAAAGTGCTGTCTTTTGAACCGGGAATTATGTTCAGTTCAAAAGGGGCAAAATCGTCAGACAACGATGCGGGCTACCGCCGTGATGTCGTCGTTGCGCTTTACTACCTGGATATTCCCCTCTTGCTTAAAGCAGGCACTGAAATTGGCGGTGGTATTCAACTTTTTGCTGCTGCCGGGCCTTATGCCGGTGTAGGGCTTTCCGGCAAATCCAAAATTACCTCTGAGCTCAACGGTGTTGAAGAACACGGTGAAGTAGATGTTGAATGGGGCGATGCGGAGGATGAAATAAAAAGGATTGAATTTGGCGCCACTTTTGGCGCCGGGCTTGAAATCCGGTCTTTCCTTATCGGAGTCGGTTATGATCTGGGGATTACGGATATCACCAATATCCCCGGGGATCATGATGATTTCGATTTTAAAAACAGGGTGCTGCGGTTTACGATAGGCTACCGCTTCTGAAAATATTGCCCGCTTTCCCTGCTGAAACAGGATTTCCATTGCTGGTTTTGACGGGACTTTCCATCAGGTTCTGCGTATGCAGGATTCACGGCCAGCGCGTTCCCCTGCAAAGAGGCGGAACCGGCTCCGGCGCGTGCTAAGGACATCGCAGGAATCAAACCTGCATAAGGTATCCCACGCAAAGGCGCCACGACGCAAAGACAATTCTGCGAACCCGAAATTCCTGAATTCCCCACAGGTCCTGGCAACAATAATCAACGACCTGGCCTAACAAGTTTTCATCCAACTTGTCAGGTCTTCTTTTTCACTGTATAATTTTTCCCGCGCAAAGTCGCAAAGACGCGACGATTTTATTGGGTTTCCCTGCAGTTCCTGAATTCCCCACAGGGCCTGGCAACAACAATCAACGACCTGACCTAACAAGTTTTCTTCCAACTTGTTAGGTCTTCTATTTTTACTTCGTGATGCAATTTTCAAAAACGGGTCTTCATCTTTATATCCGCTCAGGCCGCGGGGCCTCGCATTCGCAACGCGACTGCCTAAACTTGACCATTGTTTCATT
>DJGZ01000040.1 GCA_002433025.1 Bacteroidales bacterium UBA5833 | reverse complement strand
TGTCAGGTCTTCTTTTTATTGATTTTCCAATCAATGCCTTGCGATGTCAACATAAACTGTTGACTTTCTTCTCTTTATCCGCTCAGGCCGCGGGTTGAAATTTCGGATTTTAGATTTCGGATTTTGGATTTTAGATTTGATTCAACGCAGGCACTGACTACCCTGAACAAGGGACAGGTGCCAAACGGCGCCAGCATCCGCCTGACAGGTTTTCTTCTAACCTGTTAAGTGTGTAAAAGACGATTAAACCTTGATACGTTCATTGCTGCGCACGGACGAAGGTGCCCGCGTCAGCGGGATCAATAACTGGAACAACACCGGCCTTCCAAAAATGGCGTTAAGAAAACATCAGGTTGTTTTGAAGAAAACATCAAGTCGTTTTCAGAAAAACATCAAGTCGTTTTGTCGAAAACATCAAGTCGTTTTCAGGAAAACATCAGGTCGTTTAAAGGAAAACATCAAGTCGTTTTGAAGAAAACATCAAGTCGTTTTGTCGAAATCATCAGGTCGCTTTCACTAAAACGAAAGCACGTTTCCGGCAAAAGGAACGTTCGTTTCAGAAAAAAGGAACGTTCCTTTTTAGTAAAACGTAAGCACGTTTTGGGAGAAACGTAAGCATGTTATTGGGTAAAACGAAAGCATAAACCGGAAAATGAGTGTTAGCAGAGTTAGTAAAAGACTCCATACAACTTTGAAGGCTCAAAAGCTGTGAAAAACTTAATGGGAAGTATTAACTGAAAGCACTTTTTTATCAGACATTCAGGCCTATAAGCAGGACTTCCGTCAATGATCCCTTGATAACGATTCCCGAGGTATGCACATAAACAGTACCTGAATTTTCAGCTCCAAAGCGATTAGAACCGTTGAAGTAATAATAAAATAAACTGATTTGTTCTTAACCAATGCTTGAATAAAGGAAATATGTTTTTGTAAATTTACTGCTCCAAGTAAGAAATTCTTAAAGAAAATGGATTGACATACAAATATTTACATTGCGGCAATGCAAATATTTGTATTTTTAAGTTGTTGCCACTATTTACTAAGTGACGATTGACAAATAATAATCGCAATACATAATAAAAATCAACTATGATATTGATCCCTATTATCGCTTCGATTGCTGCATTAGTATTAATATACAGGATTCGGCAATCATCAGAAAATAAAAAATATCAGAACATTGCTTATTTAAGTAATTTACAAAAAATTACTGAGTTCATCGACACTATAGACACACTAAATGAATATATCACTTGGGTGGAGCGTAAAAAAATAAAATCTAAATATTTCGAGGTAAGAAAGTATTTCAAGAACAAAACAAAATTTTATAAGAAAGAAGAAAAAGTAAAAAAGTTTAATAAGATCTACGGTAATTTTGATAATTATATAGTTGGATACAACAAAAACTATGTAAGAAAACACAAGGAAATACTTAAACAATATTTCGACGACATTGAGGGAAAGAAACTTGACGACCAGCAACGAACTGCAATAATAACAGACGAATACTCTAATCTGATAATAGCCGGCGCGGGTTCAGGAAAAACCTTAACAATCCTCGGAAAAGTTAAATACCTGATCGAAAAGAAAAATATCAGGCCTGAGCATATTTTATTGCTGTCGTATACGAAAAAAACTGTGGAGGAACTAAATGAAAGAATAACTAAACTTGGAATTGGTGCCAAAGTGACAACTTTTCATAAACTTGGCTATGATACAATAAAAAGATTTCAAACAAATATTCCTGCAGTTACAAATGAAGGCACCTTAAGCAGAGTTATAAAAGAATATTTGCAAAGTGACATTTATAAGGATTCCGAAGCAGTAGAATCATATATTCAGTTCGTTGCCTGTTATTTGAATATTCCGGAAGAAAACGAGAAATACAATTCATTAGGCGAGAAAATAGACATACAGAAAGGAATTGACTTTCAGACATTAAAATCAAAATGCGAATCTTTAAACATTGTGTCAAAATCCTCGCTTAATACACTTCAGGGTGAAAAGGTTAAAAGCTTAGAAGAGCTCACAATAGCTAATTTTTTATACCTGAATGGCATTGAGTATGAATATGAAAAGCCATACCCTTATGGTGAAGTATTGTATCGCCCAGATTTTTATCTGAAAGATTATGACATATGGCTAGAGCATTTTGGTGTAGACGAGAATAATTGTGCGAAATGGCTTACGCCTTTTAATGAACAGAAGTATGTCGAAGAAATGCAGATAAAAAGACAAACGCACAGAGAAAACAATACGAAACTATTGGAAACCTATTCTTTTTACAACAGAGATAAAGTTTTGTTACAAAAATTAAGAGAAATGCTGGTAAAAGAGAATGTTTCCTTAAAACCAATAGACCATCAAAGTATCTACAAAAAATTAACAGATAACGATGAAAGATACGGAAAAGAAATAATCAAACTTATTGAAAGTTTTATAAATCTCAGCAAATCAAGGCGATTGAACGATAAATCATTAAACAGTTTGTATTCAGATAAATCTAATGTCAGGAGTGATTTCATGCTTGAAAGACAAAAAATATTTTTGCAATTTGTCCTACCTATTCTTGAAAAATATGATGATGTCTTAAATGAAAGAAAAGAGATTGATTTTAATGATATGATAAATCAGGCAGTTGATTTAATAGATATAAATAAGCCAGAATACAAATATCAGTATATAATTATTGACGAGTATCAGGACATTTCATTTGCCCGATTCAATTTAATCAAAAGAATACGTGATTTATCCGGGGCAAGATTGGTTTGTGTCGGCGATGATTGGCAATCAATATATCGTTTCGCAGGTAGTGACATTTCTTTGTTCAGTAATTTTGAAAAATATTTTGGCAAAAACGAAAAATTATTGATAGAACAGACTTACAGAAATTCACAGTCGCTCATTGATATTACTTCAAAGTTTATCCGAAAGAATACTAAGCAAATACCCAAAAACCCAAAATCAATAAAAGAGCCTTTAGAAGATCCTGTCAAATTTGTGCATTATGAACAGGCTGCAATTGAAGATACTTTCATAAACGAAATCCGGCGACTTGTAAATAAATATGGCAATAAACCAATTCTGGTTTTAGGACGGCATAGTTTTGACATTAATGACATAATTAAACTAAGCACTAACAATAGAGTGAAATACATTGAGAAGTCAGACAAATTAGAGGTAAAAGGATTCGAAGAAGTTGATATTAAATTCATAACTGTACATAAAGCAAAAGGTTTAGAGGCTGAGAATGTTATTATTCTGAATCTCAAAAATCATTTACTCGGGTTCCCGAACAAAATGACAGACGACCCGATATTATCACTGTTACTAAGTGATGACGAAGGATATAGTTTTGCAGAAGAACGAAGATTGTTCTATGTCGCATTAACAAGAACTAAAAACGAAGTTGTACTACTTATTCCATCAGATGTATCCTTATTTGCTGTTGAATTACTGACTGATAATATTTACTTGTTAACTTCAATTGACGGGAAACTCAAAACAACAAATTGCCCGTATTGCCAGACAGGAAACCTTGTTATCAGACAAAATTCCACTAACGCCACACAATTTTTAGGATGCTCACATTATCCGAGTTGTAATCAAACATTTAGCAACATAGAAATTCTGGAGAACTCACTCCTTTGCCCAAATTGTAAAAGCGGTTTTATGATAAAGCGAAGTGGAAAATATGGAAATTTTTTGGGCTGCACAAATTATCCTGAATGCAGGGAAACTATTGACTTACGACAATGATGTGCAATCCGAAAACTGAGTACAAACCTCAGAATATTGAATCCACGGCAATTCCTACTTTTGAATTCTTTCAATAATTGTGAATTACAAAAGACAGTGATTGGTACACGCACTGAATCAATGAATATTTTCAGAAATAACCTGAATCTCTTTGATGAATTCAGCGATGGTTCTATTATCGGAATTTTCAATAGAAGTAAGTTCAACATCTTCAAATTCATACCAGGAATGATCGACCTCAGGAAGGTAGTCTTCAAACTTCAACTCAGGCACTCGCCATTTCTTTGCTTCAAAAAACTCACCGTCAATTAAGTGAGCATTTATTATGTTTCTGATCTCTTCCAAAGCAATGTTTTCCGGATTCCCGAACACAACTTGACCGTAAAGCTTATAATTACCGGCATCGCGGTATAGGTAGGAGAATTGGATGTTAGTAATTCCGGTGCTCATTTTTCTAACCTTTTAAAAATAACCTTTATAACTTATAGGCTCCGGTCTGCATATTTGATTTAAAGAGCCCTTTAACATAAACATCTGTACATCCTTCTCAAAACTAAACAAACGATACAAATGATAACTTTCTTTCTCTGAAATTGAAAAGTCCAATTCATTTTTACTGAAGAAAATTGGGGTTTCCTTCCCCAACTTTGTGGTTTTAACTTCAATGTATTTATCGGTTCCATTCAGATTTCGGGAAAGAATATCAAAACCGGCACCGTCTCCTTCTTCTTTCGAAACCCACCGGATTTTCTCTGCCAGCTTTTCTTTTCCGGCATTGATCAGATGCCATTTTTCAAATTCTATAACCAGCTCTTCCCCCAGAAAACCGAGCCGGGAATTCTTCTGTTCACGTTCCAAATAATTTGTTTTTATAGGACATCTGTGATAGGTTACTTTTGGCTCTACAACGAAATTCGCTACTGGTGGCTCAACAATAAGCTTTCTGAGATTGAAATCAGCTATTTTTGTTACAATAGCTTTATCAGAAAACAAAAGGAACTGCTCCTCTATATTCCGGTTATTCTCAAGATATCCGATAACCGCCTCTATTAAAATCTGCTGATAGTTAAACCTTGGCATATATCCTTTTATGTAGGGTTGCCCTAACTCAATTAAAACAGCACTGATATTCTGGTGTTTGAATTCTATTGAACCATCCGACCGATTTCTTAATAATGGCCTTAATGCCCTGCGGTGTTCCGTCTTGGAATATGGCTCACCCCTTAACTCCGCCGAAAGCATATTAAAATAATCGGCGATGATAAGCTGTACTTCGGTATTTGACCAGGAATCAGACATCTAGTTGTTTTTGTATATGATTATAGATGTTTGCAGATTGGATATAACTAAACCTGGGAGGAAGGGCATTTCCTATTAATAAGGCCAATTCTGATTTAGCTATATCCGTTGGTAACTTATAATCCGGCGGGAAAGATTGTAGCATTAAAGCTTCCCTGGGGGTAATTACGCGATCCTGTTCAGGATGAAGGAATCTTCCCTTAGAAGGATTTAAACAACCTCCGGTTATTGTTGTAGAATAATCATCCCACTTAAGTCTGCCATAAACATCATTAAACCCAATATTTTTCTTTTGATGGCACTTTAACGTAAATTTTTGGGGAAGATCTTTTCTGCTACCTCCATTATGAGGCGTTAATTTTATTTGCTCTAGTATTTTTTGAGTGTGATTTCCAACTATTTTATGAAGTGCGTCACCAGACTCCTCCGGTCTTTCGAGTTCTCCTATTGTACTTCGTACGGTTACTTTCTCATTCAGAGGTGGGGCAATATCGATTTCGCCAAGAATTGATCCAACCATTATTATTCTCTTCCTGTTTTGAGGCACACCATAATCTTTTACATTTACTATATGCACTTTAGGATTATATCCTAAAATTTTAAGCTCTTTAACAACCTCCTGAAAGACTGTGTAATCTTTAAGTCCCGGAACATTTTCCATCATAATTGTTAACGGCTTTAATTCTTTAACCATTCGGAGAAACTCCAACACAAGATTGTTGCGATCGTCATCAACACTTTCAGCACGATTTAATCTTCTGATTGAAGAGAATCCCTGACATGGAGGACAACCTGCAAGTAAATGTATTGGCTCCCCGTTCAGTTCAGCCAATATATCAGAAGCCTCTATTTTACGAATATCTTTATCTATTACTTTTGTTTCAGGGTGGTTCATTAGGTATGCTCTAACGGCAACGGGCACTAACTCTACAGCTACTCTTGTCTGAAAGCCAGCCTGATGCATCCCTTCACTTAATCCGCCGCATCCTGAAAACAGATCAATTGCATTATATTTCATGTCAGAGTACTTAATTCAATCCAGTAATATTTGCTTTTAACGAGTCTTTTAATAGATCTGAAAAATCAGGAACCCCAGTATCTGTGATGTTTTTTAATAAATAGTCAATTAGAGGAGTTAAGAAAGGTTCTGATAGTCTTAACCTATTATTTCCATCGAAAGCGGGAATTTGTGTATAATGTAATGGGCTTTTTGCGTTTACTGTTTCAGGTAACGGAATATTGACATTTGTTATTTCCTTTGGAGAGATGATATAATCTATAAATTTAGATTCGTCAAGAATCAAACCTGGAAGGAAGGTGATGTTTTCAATACCATTCGGATTAGTCAAAGAACTATTTGAAAATTTATGCCTGACACCGCTTGTAGTGAATTTCAGAATTTTATCTTTTATAATCTGATCGTCAAATTTGTATAATGGAACAATTGCCAAATGACCGAAGTTCTTTTGCCAGAATTTGTTAAGATGGCAATCTGATGAAATAACCATAAACAATTTTCCGGAGTGTAATTCTTTAATAATATCACCTTTTCGGACGATCTCATCTTGCGGTCTGTGGTACAATCTAAAATGCCATAATTTTCTAACCAAATTTTGATCCTCAGTTCTTATGTATTTTGCCTCAATATCTGCAGTGTAACCTGAACTTATCAGATTTGATCTTGTCTTATCTGTAATAATATCCACAAAATCTATCGCAGAGAGCTTACTCTTTTCATGGTCCCTTTCGCCAAATAAACTTATAAATTCATCAAATGAAAGTTTACTAATAAGTGTCAGAACATCATCTAAGGCATTGAGATTTTTCATTTTTAAGTCTTGCGAAAACTTAAAAGAAAAATTTTGCTCCAAAATTTCATTAATTTTTTGCTGCAAAATTTTTGCGCTGTTATCGGTTTGCTTCACTAAAAGAAATAATCTCTCCTTATATGAGGCGAAGTCATTTGAATCAATTAATTGGCTTATTTCATCCGCATTATCACTTTCAGTATAAATCGCGATGAGGCAATGTTTTTTCTTCAATATTTCTATTAAAGTATCCTTGGAGTCGACGGTTTGTCCAGCTATATTCCAGTCAAAAACAACTACTAAAGGTGAAAAGATATTGTTTTCAGAGTAGTTAAGAAAATTTTCATGAGAAACAAACCCTGATATTTCATACTCTGGAGTTTTACTAATATTTAAAACAAGATCATATAGATTCTTGTCATCCCAGTTTTCAGAATTCAATGTCAAAAAGTGTTTGAAATTATTCTTATTGACTATTTCCCTAGAATCCATAAAATCTGAAAACTTTTCTATGGGGAGGTTATCATCAATTATGCAAATTGATTGTTTCATAACGCGTCTTCTTTATTTGTTGGAGTTTTACTAAAGTCAATTGTCAAATGAGCTCCGGTCATGTTGGGTATTCTATCTCTCAATGGCGTTTCGTATATACGTCCTTTCATCCCGTTTAGATAGGTCTTACAGATATATAAACCCAATCCGCTTGGAGGTATTCGTAAACTATAACCGGGTTGAAATAAATTAGGCCTGATTATATCACTAAAATCGTTTCCACTGTCAGCAAAAACAATTGTTTTATATGTTTTATCTAATTTAACAACAATCTCATTTTCTGATTTGTTTGCCGATTTTGCCCAGTATATACTGTTATCAAATAAATTACCCAATATCTGATTAAATGCTCTATACCTTCCAAATATTTGAAAATCCTCATCAGGATTTAGGATAGTAAAACGGATATTTTCTTTGAGCATTTTCCTTTCATGAATTCCTGCTACATGTTTTATGGAATGGCTTACCATAAACTCCTGATTGCTTTCGTTTCTGATTGCTCTCAGCGGAGCAAGTCTTTTAAGTTCAGACCGCAAAGATTCAGACGTAGTTTTTAAACTCTCCAACTTAAGCTTATCAAATTGTTGACTACTTAAGAGTCCCAGGATTCCATAGTAAAAATTCGATGTAATCTTGTTTATCTCATGCAGCGATATTGCTACAGAGATTCCAAATCCTGCCTGTTCTGTAAATAAATCCTGTACCTCCTCCAGATTTTTTATGCTCTTTTTGAGGTTTTTCAAAGAACTTTGCAGATTAATTAACCCATCCTTCCTGTCTTCAACCTTCTGCCATAAGCTATTAAAAAAAGCATAAGGATCTTCGTCAAACGGGTAGTTGCTTTCACTAATATTTGACAATAAAACTTGGTTATCTCTTACCAGACTATCCAACTTTTTAGCATCAGAAACTATTCCTTTCGTAAGGTGCCCAAAATCATCTCTTTTGCTCTTATATCTTGGTAACAATATCTGTTCGATTGCATTTCTTGTTAAGACGGCTAAATCGCTAAAGGCCTTGTTATTTATAAGACCTTCTCGGTTAGTCTTATCCACCAAATCCCAGTTTCTTGTTTGTTCAATTTCAATACTGCCAATAAAATCCCGATAAGAAATTCTCCATCCTTGTTTGATGTGTTTTCCTGCCAACCCTAACCAATCTGCTTGAGCTCCCAATTGAGCATCATAAACAAGAATATTATCCCGGTATATTGCCATTCCTCCAAATGTATCGAGGTAATTGGTCAATTCAGTATACTCAGGCAGGTCTATCCATTCCGAATTTCGATACCAGACATCCATGTGAACAAAGAATGGGCCACAAGCTGGTTGTCTTTTAGTTCCCTCATCAATGAGCCAATAATTTGGATTGTTTGAATCCAGTCCTCTCAGATCGTAATCTTGTTCAGACCATTGCTGTTTTGGTAATTTATCATGCGGATGTCTGAATTTTAACTCATACTCAGCAATTCCATTCTCATCTACAAGTATATCAAATCCAAAATTCGATTCTGAATCCTTATATATCTGTTGTGTTGGCAAATCTTTGATTTGAGGGCACTCTAGAAAAGCGTTGAAATTTTCAAAACTGTTTTTTGAAAAGACTTTGTTTGTATTTGGAGAATTCAATTCAAGTATTGCTCTGTTGAGATCTTCAATGCTTTTTTCAGTCCATCCAAATCCCTCTCTTCCTCCATAAATAATCAATCTTGTGCCTGAGTCTTTTTCACCATAAGAACGGCTCGGAGTTTCTCGGGTAAGACTTATACCGATACTATCAAGATCGATAAAACTGTCGGAAATATGATCAAACTTATTCCAATCAATTTTCAGAACCAATTCATATTGGTTGCCTGAAGTCTTTGTTCGTAACTCCAAAAATCGGCCTAATCTGTGAGTAGCGAACCGACCAACGCCTTTCTCTCCTAGTGGGATACGTTTGCCGTTTTCTTTTTGAATTTTCTTAACTAAAGCATCATAATTGGCAAGAGTTCCACTTAATCTTGCGTTTTCCCTTTCTATTCTCAGCTTTTCTTTGATGTTTGTTTTCAAGGTTGAAGCTGGCCGCAACCACCCATTTTCAATGATATCCTTTGTCATACCAATGCCATCATCTTCGACGACAATTACTGGTCCTTCGTAATTCGGGAATTCATATTGAGTTATTGGGTCAGGCAAACTCTTTACTTTTTCAATTAAAACCCGACAATAGGAAGATTGAGCATCTATAGAATTTTTAATTAGCTCTAAAATTCCAACTTTCTCAGAGCCAATTAGCTGTTCTCCTAAAACTTTTATCAAATGTACATCTGACTTGATATTTAGAATAATACCTCCGTCAAGACATATTTCTTCGAGTAAATTACATGGAAGTTTTCTAACCGCATTTTGAGCATTAAAGTATGGATTTATTTCTTCTACTAATTTGCCGTCTGAATTCCTATAATTCACAGGATTTGCAAATGGTTTATAATCATCGATCTCAACAAAATAAAATCCGTCTTCCCTTTTGTCTTCAAAAGGCTCTTTTGTTATCTTTCCATATCCGAAAAATTCTCCTTTTCCTCCGTTTACGGTGGGTTCGTAATAGATGAATTCCAGAGGAATATTCTTAAATTGCTTAAGATAGTTTTTTTGCTTATTCCCGGGAAAGTGATAAAATTTGCCAATGAAATCATTATATTGACTATCTTTTCTATGTTGTGTGAGAATAAGGCAGTTTTCCATTTTAAACTAGATTTTCATCAAAAATAATACTTTTAACTTAATTATTAATTTCCTTAAAAATTATAGATTCAATAAGACATTGCAGGGTTTCCCTTTCCTTTTTCAGTTCACATTCCCAAACCGTAATTACTTTCCACCCCAGTTCAGTGAGCTTTTTTTCTGATTCCCTGTCGCGCTTTTTATTTCCTTCAATTTTATCGAGCCACCATGCGGTTCGGGTGGCAGGCACTTTAAAATAGCGGCAGTTTTCGTGTCCATGAAAAAAACAACCATGAATAAAAATGACGGTTTTGTATTTCGGCAACACAATATCCGGTTTGCCGGGCAGTTTTTTGTCGTGCAGCCGGTAACGGAATCCTTTGGAGAACAGAAATTTTCTCACAAGCATCTCGGGCTTTGTATCCTTGCCCCTGACCCTGCTCATATTGTAACTGCGGGTTGCCTTGTCGTGCACATCAGTCATTTTCCAAATCCTTTAATCCGTAGATATAAGCAGTATCAGAAAACCAGTTTTCATTACCCGGAGAAAAGAAGCTGCCACAATAGGTTAAATGTACCTTGCCAGCTCCGTACATTTATCAAAAATACCGGGTGTTCAAATTTAAAGAAATAATATTGAGAAAACCAGTTCCCGGATCAGGCTGTATTCCCTGATTCCCCCCCCAAAACCCACCCCCGCACAGCAAAGCCATGCGGGGGCGGTAATATAAAGGTTGGCGGGTGGTTCAGAGGCTTTGCACAATGTCCCACACAAAAGCGCGGATACCCACCTCCTTGTTGATCTGATCGATTTTCTTTACCTTTTCGAGCAGGGGTTCCACCTCGCCGGGGCTGACTACGGTCATCAGGGCCGAGTTCATTTCGGGCCAGGTATGGGTGCCCATGCGGGGTTCGCCGGTTTGCGAGCCGCGGCCGTTCACCTGGCTCCACCAGGTAAATCCACGGATGCCCAGCTGGTCGAGGATATATTCAACGCGTTCGGTATGCGCCTGGTTAAAGACGATAAATACTGCTTTCATGGTTATACGTTTAGTCCAGGTTCTGGAATTTCATTCTTACTTTCTTCACTTTGTCGCGTTCGCCGCTGCGGGCCAGCACGCCGTACATCACCGGCACAATCACCATGGTAACGATGGTGGAGAATACCAGTCCGCCGATTACGGTGATGCCCATCGGCCGCCATATTTCGGAGCCTTCGCCGGTGCTCAGCGCCAGCGGCAGCATACCGAGGATGGTGGTGAGGGCGGTCATCAGCACGGGGCGCAGACGCGAACGGCCCGACACCACGATGGCATCGTAGAGCCGCATATCGCGGTCGCGCATCAGGTTGGTGAAGTCCACCAGCACAATGCCGTTTTTCACCACAATCCCGATCAGCAGCACCGCGCCCAGGGCGGCCACCAGGCTCAGGGTGGTGTTGGTGAGCAGCAGGGCGAAGATCACCCCGGTAAAGGCAAAGGGGATGGAGAACATAATGATAAACGGCATGGTGAACGACTCAAACTGCGAGGCCATCACGATAAATACCAGGATCAGGCTGAGCACCATCAGCAGGCCGAGGTCCATAAACGACTCCTGCTGGTCTTCGTACGATCCGCCTACCTGTATCAGCACATCCTGGGGCACCTGCACCTTGCCGATTTCGGCCTTGATCTGGTTGGCCAGGTCGCCCAGGGCCACGTTGTTGGGTTTCACCGAAACGGTGACGATGCGCTCCTTGCGCTTATGCTGTATGGCGGGCGGCCCCCAGTACTCGGTGATGGTGCCGATCTCCTTCAGCTTGATCCGTTTGCCCATGGGGCTTACGATGGAGAGCTCTTCAAGGTCGGAGATGGAACTGCGGTAGTTTTCCGAAAGCCTGACGCGGATATCGTACTCCTCTCCTTCTTCCTTGTACTGCGAGGCGGTCATTCCGTAGATGCGGTTGCGCACCATGGTGGAAACGGTGGCGCTACTGAGTCCGTGCAGGGCCAGCTTCTCCTTGTCGAGCACCACCTGCAGCTCGGGCTTGTCGTTTTTGCGGCTCACGGTAACTTCGGTGGCCGATGACATGGCGCTCACCCTGTTCCGGATCTCCTGGGCCAGGGCGTTGGTGGTATTGAAGTCATAACCATAGATTTCAATATCTACCTTGCTTTCGCCGCCCATGCCCATACCGCCGCCCGAGGTGGAAACCGAAGCGGTGACGATCTCGGGGTACCCGGCCAGTTGCTGACGCATATCACCGGCGATCTCCCACACATTGCGGGTACGTTTATCCACATCCTGCAGCCGCATCATAATGTTGATGATGTTTGATCCGGTGGTGCTGAAGAGGGAGAACATACTGCCTTCGTCGTCGGAGCCGGAAGAGGAAGCCATAATCATCACTTCAGGATAACGCTCCCTGATCATCTGCTCTACTTTGCGGGTGGTCTTCATGGTCTCTTCCACACGGGTACCGGTCTGCAGTTCGATGGCCATCGTAATGCGCGACTCGTCGGTCTGCGGCATAAAGTCGGTGCCGATAAAGCGGGAAAGTACGATGGAAACCACAAAGATGGCCAGGGCGCTCAGCATCACGAAGGTTTTGTGGTGCAGGGCCCAGCGCAGGGTTTTTTCGTAGATATCGTCGAGGCGCACAAACAGGGGTTCTATCAGGCGCTCGAAGCTGAATTTTTTGGGTTTGGATTTCTTCTCACGCAGCCTCAGCATACGTGCCGACATCATGGGGGTAAGGGTGATGGCGGCCAGGGTGGAGGTAACGATGGTGATGGTGACGATCCATCCCAGCTGGTTGAACATCACGCCGGTCATGCCGCCCACCAGGGTAAGCGGGAAGAATACGGCCACCACCACCAGGGTGGTGATGATTACCGACAGCCACACTTCGTTGGTGGCATAGATCGCCGCTTCGCGCGGACTGCTGCCGCGTTCGATGTGGCGGGTGATGTTTTCGAGCACCACGATGGCGTCGTCCACCACCATCCCGATTGCTATGGAGAGCGAGGCCAGCGAGATCACGTTCACCGAATTGCCGGTGATAAAGAGGTAGATAAACGAGACAATGAGCGAGATCGGGATGGTTAGGACGATGATAAAGGTTGCACGCCAGCGCCCGAGGAAGACAAGCACCACCAGGGCTACGAAGATAAACGCCCACATAAGCGTTTCGGAGAGGTTGCGGATGGATCCTTCGATAAACTGGGAGGTATCCATAATCAGGTTGATCTCCACATCGGGAGGCAGGGTTTTCTTGAGTTGTTCCAGGCTGTTGCGGATATCCCTGGCCACCTTAACGGTGTTGGCGCCCGATTGTTTCATGGCAAACAGGCGGAGGCCGGTCTGTCCGTTGATTTTCTCGTCGAGGGAGACATCCTTGAGGGAGTCGCGCACGGTGGCCACGTCGCGCAGATAAACCGGCACCCCGTTGGCGTTGCCCACCACCAGGCTGCTGAGCTGGCGGCTGTCGCTGAATTCTCCCTGTATGCGCAGCTGGTAGTCCATCTCGCCCATCTTCACGTTGCCCGAAGGCATGTTGAGGTTTTCGGCGGCGATGATGTTGCCGATCTGCTCGATGGTGAGGTTATAGGCGTCGAGGCGCTTGGGGTCGGCATCCACGTAAACGATACGCTTGGGGGCGCCCATCATGGAAACGGATCCCACGCCGTCGATACGGTTCAGGGGGTTGATGATCTTCTCCTCCAGCAGTTTTTCTATGCCCGGGTAGCTTTCCTTTGCGGTGACCGCGTAGAAAACGATGGGCATCATATTGGTGTTGAACTTGAAGATAATGGGGCGGTCGGCGCCGTCGGGCAGCTGGTCGTAGAGGCGGTCGAGCACGTCGCGCACCTCGTTGGTGGCCTCGTCGAGGTTGGCCCCCCAGCTGAATTCGATGGTAATCACCGAAAGGTTGTCCGATGAGGTGGAAGTCACCTCTTTTACCTTATCCACCGTGTTGAGCGCGTCCTCCATCTTTTTGGTGATGTTGGTCTCGATATCGGCCGCGTTGGCGCCCGCGTAGGTGGTCATCACCGACAGGAAGGGCGGGTCGATCTCGGGATAGAGGTCAACGGGGATTCTGCTGAGCGAATACAGGCCCATCACGATCACGGCCGTAAAGATCATGAATGTGGAGATGGGCTTGTTTACCGCGGTTTTATATATACTCATAACAGCTTTTCATTTACAGATTTAACACCGGGACTATTTTCCGTCCACCTTTACCTTCATGCCGTCGAGCAGGCGGGCCTGTCCGCTTACCACTACCAGGTCGCCCTTCTTCAGCTGTTCCGATTCCACTTCCACCAGCTCGTTGTAACGTTTGCCGATGATCACGGGGATGCGTTTGGCCACATTGTCCTTTTCAATAAAGAGGTAGCGGTCGTTCGAACCCTGCATCTTCAGTACGGCGATGGCGGGGATCAGCAGGGCCTCCTCGCGGTCGAGGTCGAGCGTCACACGGCTGAACATACCGGGACGCAGTTTGCCACCGGGGTTATCCACCGACACCTCGATGTTGAAGGTGCGGCTGGCGGCATCAATGGTGGGATAGATATTGAAGACCCTCCCTTTGAAAGTCTCGCCGGGATAGATATCCACGCCGATATTCACCTCCATGCCTTTGCGGATCATGGGGAAGTATTTTTCGGAGACCGGCACCAGGGTTTTAAGGCGGTCGATCTGCACCAGCGAAACGATGGCGGCTTTGCCGATGGGGGCTACGGGGGAGCCCGAATACATCTCTCCCGGCTCGAAATACTTGCCCGAGATCACCCCGCTGAAGGGCGCCCTGAGGCGGGTATTTTCCTGCAGGAAGGCCACATTGCTGCGGGCGATGTCGAGTTGCGACTTCATCTGGTCGTACTGCTGCTGGGCCACGCTGCCCACTTTGCGCAGGGTGTCGAAGCGTTTGAAATCGGTTTCCAGCGTCCTGAGCTGTACTTCGGCCTGGTGTAGCTGGGTGCGGTCCATCTGAACCAGCAGGTCGCCTTTGCTTACCCGGGCGCCTACTTCCACCGCGATTTGATCGATGCGGCCCGGCGAGGCCGGCGCCATATGAATCTCTTCAAAAGCCAGCAGGGTAGACGAATACTCAACCGAACGGGCTACCTGCTGCACCTGCAGCTCCGTTACCCTTACCACCTCAACCTTTTCGGAGGCGGCATCCTGCTGCGCGCTTTTTTCCGTTTTGCCTGAAGAACATGCCAGCGCAGTGACAGACAATATTGCAAGACCAATTTTTAATGTTGTATTCATGTTTGATAGACTTAAATATTTCTTAATCCAGTTTTCCGTAAAGTTTTTGTAATTGCACGCCCGATTGCAGCACCTGCATCATGGCGGAGATATAGTCGGTTTCGGCTTTCAGGTAGTTGTTGTCTGCCGTAATCAGGTCGAGGCCCGAGATAATGCCCTGCTCATATTTGAGTTTCAGGCTGGCATATACCCGTCGCGATACCTCCACATTGTTTTTCTGGTTGAGGTAAGTCTCCAGCGCGTTGTTGTAGTTAAAGCGCAGCTGTTTTTCCTGGATCTTCAGCTGGTCGCTGAGCAGGCTTTTGTTGTTCTGCGTGGTTTCCAGGTCGATGCGCGCCTGTTTCACCTGGGCCATGCGCACCCCGCTCGAGAAAATCGGGATGTTCATCTGCAGGCCCACCATATTGGCGGGGGTCATGTCGAAGTCGGGCTTCAGCAGCTTGTAGGTGTAGCGGTAGTATCCCGAGATGGTCGGCAGGGCGTTGGCCCGCTGCATATCTATCATTTTGCGGCTCACCAGCTCCTGCTGGTTCAGCAGCCTGAAGTCCACCTGCTCTTCAACCTTAAAAGATTCAGCCAGGGGCAGGGTCTCGGCTTCCGAAAGCATCTGATCGAGGCGGTCGGTCAGCTCCAGTTGCGTATCCACCGGCACGCCCAGCACCAGGCGCAGCATATTGGTGGCCAGTTCAAGCTGGCGCTCCGACGATTTCACCGCGTTCTTCAGGGTGTTCACCTGCACCGAAAGCTGGTCCACATCCGTTTTCTCGATGATCCCGAAGGTTTCGAGGGCGGCGGTTTTCTCGTACAGCCCTTCCAGATTTGCCTGGTTTTGCTCCAGCAGCCGGAGCAGCTCTTCCGAGATCAGCACCAGCTGGTAGGCGTCGGTCACCTGGGCGACGACATCCAGTTCGGACTTCTCCTTGCTGATGTCAGCCATGCTCTGGTAAAGTTTAGCCGTTTGCACCCCGACGATGTAGTTGCCGCTGAAGATCAGCTGGGTAAGGTTCAGGTTGAAGTTGCTCTGTGGTTTGATGTCGATCTCACTGGGGGGCATCCCTTCCGCGAAGCGGATGGAGATTTTGGCGCCCAGGGCGTTGGAGTAATCCACGGCGGCGCTCAGCTGTGGCAGCCCGTTGGCGATGGCCTCACGCACGGCGGCGGAGGCCTTCAGGGTGGCCAGATCGGCGTTGGCAATGGTCTTGTTGTATTCGAGCGCCGTTTTCCTGGCCCCGGCCAGGTCGAGCGTGAGTTTCTGCTGAGCCCCCGCGTAGCCTGACGAAAACAGGAGCAGCAATAAAGTAAAAAAGGTGGTTTTCATAAAAAGACTAGATAAAATCGTTAAAGTTCTCAAAATATTTGTCCATTAACTTCATTCCTTCCGTTGTACAGATGCCGCGGAAATAAGGAAGAAAGATGCTCGAAAGCACTTCCTGCCCGGTAGGTTGCAACATCCTGAGGCGGTCGCTGTTATGGATCACGCCGATCAGCTCGTGGATGAAGTTATCCACAAGGTCAAGCCGGATATCCTTGCGGAAGATGCCTTCGCGAATGCCTTTCTCGAGGAGGGTAAACGAAGCCGAAAACTCCTTCAGGCTCTCCTTGCATGAATACAGCGAGGCATTAACCACCGGGAAATATTTCTTGATGTCCTCGGCAAACACCCTGGAAAAAGACCCCCGTCTTTCCGTTTTCATTTTCATGATCATGAAAATGGCTTCAATCACATTACCCGTTTGGGAGATAATGCCCAGCATATCCTGGTTGTGCCGGATGATCATCTCGCGCAGCGCCTGCACCACCAGATCATCCTTATCTTTGAACAATTCATAGATTGTACGCTTCGAAACACCGGATTCAGCGGCAATTGTATCCATGGTAACATTCCTTATCCCCAGGTTCAGGAATAACTCAATCGCTTTATCCAGTATCTTTTCCCTTGCTTCCATTGGTCAGAGATTTTTCGGACTGCAAAACTAGAAAACTTTTTTGGTTTAAAAGTTTTCTGAAATGAAAATTTTTAATTTTTTAACAATGATTTGCGACAGAACATGTGAACCGTTGGTTGAACGGGTGTTTGGATGGGGAGAAGTAAAAGATCAGCATTTAAACGTACGACCCCGCCGGGGCCGGAAATTATCTTGTTACCATCCTTGCTATAGACATATGACCCCGCCGGGGTCATAAATCTCAATCCGAATCAACATAATCCTGGCTCCGGAGGAGTCACATGTCTATAGAAAATGTTCCCGAAAACGTACGACCCCGCCGGGGTCATAAATCTCAATCCGGACCAAGGTTCTGACTCCGGAGAAGTCACATGTGTATAGAAAAGGACAATCACTGAAACATTCGGCCCCGCCGGGGTCATAAATCTAACTCCGGACCAACATAATCCTGACTCCGGAGGAGTCAAATGTTTATAGAAACATTCCTGCCTTAGCACCCCCCGGCCCTGGAAGGGTCGAATAAATTGCTGTAATTACAAATTCTTAACAAATACCACCGGATGGGATCAAATTACCGCTCAATATTGATCCCGATAACATACGACCCCGCCGGGGTCGGAGATTAACCTGTTACCGGCCTCTCTATACACATGTGACCCCGCTGGGGTCAAATTACCGCTCAAGATTTATACCGTACTCACATGAATCAGCATCCCACCCGTCAATCCATATAGAAGCCCGATGCCCTTTTTTACTAATTTCGCAGCCACGAAAAATGCTGCCGCTCCATAACATGCTGCCTGAATATATCAATATAAACGATTACGATTACCCATTACCCGACGAACGCATCGCCCGTTTCCCGCTTGAGCGGCGGGATGCCACCCGGCTGTTGGTATTCCGCGACGGCAAACCGGCCGACTCCCTGTTTTCGATGCTGGACCGGCACATCCCTGAAAAAAGCCTCTTTGTGTTCAACAATACGCGGGTGATCAGGGCCAGGCTTCTTTTCTACAAGGCCAGCGGCTCCCGCATCGAAATCTTCTGCCTGCAGCCCCTTGGCGGATACGGACAAACCGGCGGTACCGCCACCTGGAAATGCCTGGTGGGAAATGCCAAACGCTGGAAATCGGGACCGCTTGAAATGACCGTTGAAACCGGATCGGGCGTGGTCACACTCAGCGCCCTTAAGGGGGATATGACCAGCGACGCTTTTGAGATCATCTTCGGCTGGGACAAGCCCGATATGCCGTTTGAGCAGGTGTTGGAATATGCCGGCAAAGTCCCTCTCCCGCCCTACCTGAACCGGGAGCCGGAGGAGAGCGACACGGAACGGTATCAGACCATCTATGCCGAATTCAACGGTTCGGTGGCGGCGCCCACGGCCGGCCTTCATTTCACACCGGCTGTGCTTGAAAAGCTTGAATCGCGTCAATGCAACTTCGAATACCTCACCCTGCATGTCGGCGCGGGCACATTCAAACCCGTTGCGGTAGAAGACGCCCGTGAGCATGCCATGCACGAGGAGGAACTGATCATCGAACGGCAGGGCATCCTCAGGCTGCTGCAGCACAGCGGGGGCGGCATTATCCCTGTGGGGACCACATCGATGCGCTCACTCGAAAGCCTTTACTGGCTGGGGGTACAGCTGATCAACGGCAACGATCCCGGAGAAAAGTTTTTTATCAGCCAATGGGAACCTTACCAGGCGGAAACCAACATCCCGCCGGCCGAAGCCCTGCAGGCCATCTACGATTATCTCACCGCCAGGCGGATGAATTCCATCAGCGGCTTCACCCGGATTATGATCGCTCCCGGCTACCGCTTCAGGATGTGCGACGCCCTGGTTACCAACTTTCACCAGCCCCGGAGCACCCTGCTGCTGCTGGTGGCCGCCTTTATCGGCGATGGATGGGAAAAAGCCTATCATTTTGCCCTGGAAAACGGTTACAGGTTCCTCAGCTACGGCGACAGTTGCCTTTTCTTTCCAGAAAAAGAAAAAGGCTGATGCAGGGATTGTTTATCATCACCGGAGAACAGGGGAGCGGCAAAACCTCGCTGCTCAGAGAAATCAGCAACGCCCTGGCTCAGAATGGGATCAGTTCCGGCGGAATCCTCGCCCACGGAAAGTGGGAAAACAACCGGCGTTCAGGCTTTGACCTTGAATTTATTCCGGATGGCAGAACTGTAGCCCTCTGCGAAAGCGCGCCCCGCGAAGGATGGATCAGGTTCAGAAGGTTCTGGTTTAATCCCCTGGCTTTTGATTTTGGAAAGCTATGGCTTACCGAATCCATTGCAAAGAAACCCGGTGCGCTGATCCTCGATGAGATCGGCCCGGCAGAACTGGAAAACGGCGGTTGGGCGGCCATCCTCCCCGCGCTGTTTGCTGAAACCAATCACAGACTGGTCATAGTCACCGTCCGGGCCAGTCTTACCGAAGCCGTGGCTGAGCGCTGGAACCTTGCCCCTGCGGGCATTTTTGAAGCCGGAACTGCATTAAACACCGTGATGGATGTCCTCACGGCAACGCAAAGAGAAGTATAAACGGATTCCAATTGGTATTTTCAGCACCATCAGGATGCCCTTTGAATTACCGATTCCGGACAATTTCGTTATTTGATGCGC
>DJGZ01000043.1 GCA_002433025.1 Bacteroidales bacterium UBA5833 | reverse complement strand
CCCGCCTCTTGGCGGGAAGACGCGCGCAAACCGGGTTTGATCTATTGTGACCTATTGTGGCTATTGTGGTTTACTATTATCTTTGTAAAGCCCGTAGCACACGACAGGTGATTTACGCTAGCCTTGCTTATAGCAGGTTCTCTCTGCGGCCCTCTGCGAAATAACCTCAGCGTTCTCCGCGGTTATTTTTACCGCAAAGGGCGCGGAGAAGTCGCGAAGGACGCGGAGGAACTATCCGGGAAGAAGAAGGCCTGACAAGTCGGAAGAAAACTTGTTACGTCTGGTCATTGATTGTTGCAGCCAGGCCTTGTGGAGAAGCCAGGAATTACGGGAGATACAATAAAATCATTGCGTCATTGCGCCTTTGCGCGGGGCATCCTGCGCTTTAGTCTGGTAATACCGGCACCATTCCCTTAATCCGCATTCATCACATTTAGGTTTGCGGGCGATGCACACATAACGGCCGTGCAGGATCAGCCAGTGGTGGGCGATGGCCAGCTTTGATTCAGGAATGTATTTCACCAGCTGTCTTTCCGTTTCAAGCGGATTTTTAGCCCTGTACGTCAGGCCAATACGCGCCGAAACCCTGTGCACATGCGTATCCACAGCCAGGGCAGGCTTGTCGAAAGCCACGGAAGCAATCACATTGGCGGTCTTTCGGCCCACGCCCGGCAGCCGCTGCAATGTTTCCACATCGCCCGGCACCACCCCGCCAAAGTCATGTACCAGCATCCGGGCCATGCCCGACAAATGCTTTGCCTTGTTGTTGGGATATGAGCAGGAGCGGATCAGTTCAAAGATATCCTCCACCTCAGCCGCCGCCAGCGCAGCCGCATCCGGGAAACGCCTGAAAAACGGGGGCGTGATTATATTCACCCGCTTGTCGGTACACTGGGCCGAGAGGATTACGGCTACGATCAGTTCGTAAGGATTGTCATAATGCAGCTCCGTTTCGGCAATGGGCATATACTGCTCAAACCAGCCGATCACGGCCTTAAAACGCTCGGGTTTGCTGAGTCGGGACATCTTTCCGGGTTTACGTTTGCAAATTTTAGCTAAGTTCAGGAATCAGGCAAAGGAAGCAAAAAATATGGAACGGAACGGCAAAAGATTAACTAAGGCTGGAATGATGTGATAATTTGATAATTTGAGAATGTGAGAATGTGAGAATGTGAGAATGTGAAGATGTGATAATATGTAAATGGTTAATTGCAGTCAATCTAATCACTGCAAAGTAGCAGGGACAAGTTACCGGCGAAGGGGCCGGAACAGATTATGACCTATTGTGGGCTATTCCCGGCAAAGTAGCCGGGGCAAGTTGTGCTCTATTGTGGTTCAATAACATTTCGTTAAGTTTAAGGATTCAAAGATTCAAAGATTCAAGGATTCAAGGATTCAAGGATTCAAAGTTACCGTTAGCGCGGAGGTCTCGTCCGTGCTTTGGAGCCGTTGTTTTTGAGAACGAATCCTGCATCAGAGCCTTTCGGAAGGCGCCTGCCAACAAGATTATGTTTTTTTTCTTTGTAATCCCAGTAATATATGGCAGCGCTAGAAATTTTCAGCTTTCGCAAAAGCGGCCTTCTGGTTTTCGTACGCTATGATATCTAAAATAAACTAAGATAGCTAACCTCAGTACTACAGAAAAACAGGAAGCCGTGTTGTGAAAGCGTGGCCTCGCGGCCTAAGCGGATCAATGAGGAAAGGATTCTTTGAACGCCGACTTGCTCTTGATGTGTTCGGGTGTTAAGGTGCTCATGTGTTCATGTTTGCTTTGGAATATGATGATGTAAAAATGTGAAAATATGGAAATATGGAAATGCAGTTCAACTATTGTGCCCTAATGTGCCTATTGTGGTTCAATGATTCACCTGGTAAACACCATGGTACGCGCCGGAGCCAGTCCCACCTCTTTGCGGAGGAGAGCGGCTTACTAAAGGTTCAACCGGTGGTCGAGCGGCGGTGGTCGAGCGAAGCCGAGACCACCACTACCCGGCCAACAGATGTTTGTATCAAAGTAGAAAGAAGACCTGACAAGTCGGAAGAAGACTTGATAGGTCAGGTCGTTGATTGTCGCGGCCCGGCCCTGTTGGGAAGTCAGGATTTGCGGTGACGCTATATAATCTTTGCGTCGTAGCGCGGGGTATGTTATGCAGGCTTGATTCTGTTGAAGTCCGTGGCACGCGTCCGGGTGATGTGATGATTTGAGAATGTGATGATTTGAGGATGGAATGTGAAGATGTGATAATATGGAAATGGTTAATTGCAGTCAATCTAATTACGGTATAATAACCGGGACAGGTTCCCAGCTAAGGTGCCGGAACAGATTATGACCTATTGTGGCCTATTCCCGGCAAAGTAGCCGGNNGTTGTGCCTATTGTGGTTTTTTTCTCTTCGCAGAGTCCGTGGCACGCGCAGGAGACGCACGCTGACTTCAGGTGGAACCGAGGTTTACATGCCGGAATTACTTCACCCGCATCAGGCTGAAGAGGCTGAACATCCAGCGTGGCAGGGGGCCGGGCTTACGTTTGGTAAGGTCGAGGGACCAACCCAGGCGTTTGAGCAGGGGGATTTTGTGGGTTTCCACAAATTCTATCAAAGTACCTTCGGGCGCCTGTATGTAACTGAAGCTGCCGGCGGCCTCCCCCATATCAAAAGTATCCATATCGCGGGCGCTGTCGACGGTAAAAGGAAATCCTTTTTCCTTCACCTCTTCACGCAGCTCATCCATGCCGTTGATGTCGTAGCAGAGATGGATAAAACCGGGATCGCCCCAGAGTCTGCCCTCATAAATGGAACGGGGCTGCCTGTCAAGCGCCTGCAGCAGCTCAATGCAAGAGGGGCCGAACATCGGGCTGAAGGCCCCGTCGGGCGTATGCGAATGGCGGAGCAATACCCGGCGGAAACTACCCCCGCCGCCCGCCAGCCCCTGCAGGTCGTCAAACTGTCCGCTTACATCGTAAGCCACCCGGTCGTAGCCCAGGATCTGCTGATAAACCGGCAGACTGGCTTCCATATCCTGCACACCGATCACCGCGCCATAAACACCCCCGGTGACCGATTTCTGCTTCTTAAACACATAAGGTTCGCTGCACACTTCCCAGGTGTTGTTGTACACATCTTTAAGGTAGAAATGCTGCTTCCCTTCCGGATCGGTAGTGATGCCTGTTAGCAGATTGAGGTTCAAATTCCTGAAGTAACTATAGGCATTCTGTGCATCGGCGGTTTTCAGCTTGCCGGCAAAGATGCCCAGGTCGCCCAATTTCAGCTCAAACGCGGGATACTCGGGCTTTTTTCCGGTGTGCTGCCATATTTCAAAGCCGCCGCCCCCTTCGAGGTTCAGCGCCAGGATGGCGTGCCGTTCGCGGGGCTCGCCCTCGGTGTGGGGCAGCATCAGCTCGGCCATGGCGGCCTCTTCAAACATCTTGATATCCATCCCGAAAACCCGGCGGTACCAGGCGAATGCTTCCTGAATGTCAGTGACGCCTACCCCCAGTTGCTGAATTCCGTTGATCTGTTTTCCCATGCTCTTTATCGCTTTAACTGATTACACCGGCCTGATCCGGGTAGAAAGCCTGTAATACAATGCAGGAAGGAACCTGCGTATATGCAGCATCATCAGCTCTTTGCCGCCGACATGCACCTCTTTTTTCTCTTTGCGGAGCCCGTTCAGGATTTGCCTGGCGGCCTTTTCGGCGGTGATGCCGTTGGCCTGTCCGGGGTCCATTTTTCCGTATTCATTGCCTTCTTTATCCAGCGCAAACCTGGAGATATTGGTCTGTATCCTTCCGGGGATCAGTATGCTTACGCGGATGTTGTGCCTGCTGTTCTCAGCCCTGAGGCTCTCGAAATAGCCGTGCAGCGCATGTTTGGACGCGGAATATGCCGATCGGTAAGGGAAGCCGAATTTGCCCACCAGACTGGAAGTCACGGCCAGTTGTCCGCCTCCGCCGGCGATCATATGGGGCAGCACGGCTTTGGCCAGCGCCACCACCCCGAAGAAGTTGACCTCCATAATGCGGCGGTCGTTGGCTTCGGGCGTTTCCACCACCAGCGAGCGCTGACTGATGCCTGCAAACTGGTAAAGGCCGTGGATGCGCCCGGCCAGCCCGGTAACCTCGGCCGTCGTGGCAGCAATAGCGGCAGTATCTGTCATATCGAGCACCCTGGTGATCACCGTGGCCCCTCTCCTGCCGGCTTCCCCGGCTACTTCCTGCAATCCCTGAGGGTCACGGTCGGTAAGGATCAGCTTCGGCTGATACCCGGCAAGCAGCAGGGCCAGTGCCCGCCCCATGCCTGAAGCAGCGCCGGTAATCCAGAAACATTGCTGATAAAAATCCATCCCGGAAAATTAAAGTGCGAATATACAAACTTCATCCGCGCAAGCCCAGATCATAAGACTTTTCTTTGAGGAATCACAGCGGGAAAGTAACTGGTAACCCGGGACAAATTTCCCGTTACCTTTATTACCACCAAAAGCTTTATCAGAAAACAGCATGTTATTACCTCCGGAGTTATTTATTCCGGGATCATTCCAGCTATAAAAACTTCATTCAGGCGGTACAGCTGAAAAAGTTTTTTGGTATCTTCGCTTTTCAATGATCAGATCAGTCAGGCCGGCAAAATATCGCCTCACCCTGACTGCCGGATTCCCGGACACTGCCTGCTTCGTTTTCAACGCTTTATTCGTAATCATTACATCCTGTTTACAGATGAAAAAATGTACAATGATGTTCCTGCTGGTGGTTATCCTTGTGATAAGCGCCCGGGGTCAGTGGAGTGACAATCCTGCCATCAACAACGCCATTGCCCTGCTCACGGGCGAACAGGCTATCCCGAAAATCGCCACCTGTCCCAACGGGGACACCTACATCGGTTTCTTCTCCAACGAAACGGGAAATTACAATGTAAAACTCCAGCGGCTCGACAGCCAGGGTAATCCCCTGTGGGCGGACAACGGTATCCTGATCAGCAGCCACTCCTCCATGACCTGGCTTACCGACTGGGACATGGCTGCCGACATCAGTAATCACTGCATCCTTACCTGGCAGGATATCCGCAACGGCAACAACAACACCTATGCCTACCGCATTTCTCCGGAAGGCAACTTTGTATGGGGCGCCGACGGTATCGCGCTCTCTAACAATTCAGCCTTCAACGCGGCACCCAAGGTGGTGACCACCCCGGCGGGCAATGCGGTATTTGCATGGACTTCCGACAATGTGATCATAATGCAGAAGATCAGTCCGGCAGGGGCAAAGCAGTGGGGCGACAACGGCATCACCCTGAGTTCGGCCAACACCATGAACTGGCCCCAGATGCTGCCGGTGGGCAGTGACGACATCATCCTGAAATATTTTGAGGACAGCGGCCCGCCCAACGCCCCTACACGCCATGTGTTTGCACAGCGCTACAACAGCAGCGGCAATCCTGTGTGGGCAGCCCCTGCGGTAATTTCCGACGCCGGGGGTATTTCGGCCTGGACGCAGATATTCCCGTTTATCAACGACGGCAGCGACGGTTTCTACATTGCCTGGCACGACGACCGCGACAACAATTTGATGGCATCGGTATGGGTGAACCATGTGAATGCATCAGGCGTGGTGCAATTTCCGGCCAACGGGGTGGAAGCCTCCACAGCGGCTTCGTTCAACCACTTTTACCCCTACCTTGCCTGCCCTCCCGGATCGCAGGATGTTTATGTCTTCTGGAACGAAATGAACGGCCTGCAGAGCATGCGCGGCATTTTCGGGCAGAAGCTTTCAGCCACCGGCACACGGCAATGGGGCAACAACGGTATGACGTTTATCCCGCTTTCAGCCACCACTTACACCCCGCTGGAGGTGCGCAACACCCCCACCGATATGATTGTGCTTTATGAGGAAGGGCTTTCTGCCACCACAGGCATGCTGAAAGTCATGCGGATAGCTGCGGACGGAAGTTATGTGTGGCCCGGCGAACATGTCACCATCAGTTCCGTGGCATCGTCGAAAGTCCACACGGTGATCAATGAGTTCCAGGACAATCAGTGGATCATCAGCTGGGAAGACAACCGCAACGGCCCTGCCGATATTTACGCGCAGAACCTGCTGCTTGACGGCAACCTTGGCTTCTGGGATCCGCAATTCGGGAACATTCAGGGCCAGGTAACCCTCAACGGAGGCACCGGTAACGTAACACAGGTGGTGATCGAGGCAGGCAACGAATCCACCCTGCCCGACCCCACAGGCTTTTACTTTCTTGAAGTCCCCACAGGCACCTACACCGTTACGGCTACCCTTGCGGGATATTATCCCGGCTCGGTCGGCAATGTGGTGGTATTGCAGGACCAGACTACAAGCGGGGTTGATTTTGTGCTCGATCCGGTACCAACCACAGGTTACATCCAGGGCATCGTTTCTCTTGACGGCGGCAGCGGAGAGATCACCGAAGCAGTGGTTTCAACCGGAGGTTTCAGCACCAATCCCGATGCCACGGGATTCTACAGTCTTGAAGCCCCGGTGGGCGTTTGGGATGTGGAAGCCAGCCTCGGCGGTTACACCGGCCAGGTCAGGGCCGGGATCGTGGTTAACCCCGGGCTCATCACCCCCGGCGTGGACTTTACGCTGACTCCGGCGCCAACCACCGGTTTTGCGCAGGGGTATGTCACCATCGAAGGCGGATACTACAATGTTACGGAAGCAACGGTAAGCGGCGGGAATCAGACCACCCACCCTTCAGCTAACGGCTTCTGGTTTCTTGAACTGCCTGTCGGCAGCTATAACATCACCGCCACACACTCCTGGACAGCCAGTGTCACTGTTGAAGATGTGGAGGTTCAGCCTGGCATGTCAACCACCGGCATCGATTTCCTGTTACAGCCCTTCAGAACAGATATCATTGTAAAAGCGCTGGATCAGCACGGCAATCCGGTATTCCCATGCGCCATCCAGCTTACCGGGCCGGGACAGTCGTATCATACCGCCATGCTTACAGAAGATTCTGTGACCATTGCTAATGCCGTTTATGGAAATTATCACGGCACCTCCATCAACGTCCCGGGGGGCACTGTTGAAGCCGACACCCTGATTGATCAGAGCAATAATTACCTGATCTTTCATTATTATATCACAGCAACAAGCGGCCAAAACACTGGCTTTTCACTCAGCGTATTACCAAATCCGGCAACGGATGACAGCCGTATCATACTGAAATCGGGCAGTGCCGGAGATTACACCCTGCGTTTCTATAAGGCGACAGGCGAAGTGGTTTCAGCCGTGACCGCCGGCCGGAAAGCTGCCGGAACCCATGAATGGCCGTTCTCTTTTATCTCAGGAAACAAGCGGCCCGGACCGGGCATTTACTATCTGGAGCTGAATGACGGAAATAGTTCTGCCACGGTAAAAGTGCTGATTCCTTAGCTGCCATTCAACAATTCCGCAGGATTCCGGTTTATGTTTAAATCAGTGCCGGAAAGCCTTTGCGTAATGATGCCGGAAGTAATTCCGGTATAATAACCGGATCTGTAACTTGTTAAATGACAGAACTCATTAAATCCTGAAAAAGTGAAAAAACACAACTTGAAACTGCACCTTACCCTGCTGTCTTTATTCGCCCTGTTCGTCATAACGGCCTGCAACCGCGGAACAAAAACCAATATTGAAGAAAATCTCCCGGCGGGCACCCATGCCGTCACGGTAATAGAAGTGATACAGACTTCCAATTATACTTACCTGCAGGTACTTGAAAACGAAGGCAAGTACTGGATAGCGGTTACCGCCCGTGAAGCGCAGCCCGGGGATGTGATCTATTTCTCCGATGTGCTGGAGATGAAGGATTTCGTAAGCAAAGAACTTGGCCGGACCTTCCCGCTGATTTATTTTGTGCAGGACCCCAACGACAGTCCCGTATCCGGACAGCAGCCGGCCAGCATGGGCAAACCCGTGAATGAACGGGTGCAGGGTATTGAAATTGAACATGTGGAAGGCAGCCTGACCATTGCCGGAATTTTTGCAGACAAAGCAAATCTGAAAGGCGATATGGTAAAAATCAGGGGACTGGTTGTAAAGGTCAACAACAACATCATGGGCAAAAACTGGGTTCATCTGCAGGATGGGACCGGGGATGAAGGAAAATATGACCTGACCATCACCACCATGGAAGCCCTGGAAGTAGGAAGCATCGCCACCTTCGAAGGAAAAATCGAAGTTGACAAGGATTTCGGCGCCGGATACAGTTATGATGTGATTATGGAAGATGCCAAAGTGTCTGACATCAAACCCGCGGCCCCCCGGTCCTGATTAGTGCATGCTTTTACTCTAAAATAACAGGGGCCGTCATCATTTCCGATAATGTGTATCATCAGACAGAAATGTCAGATCATTTCCTGCCTTTTTATGCGGATAATTTCATTTGCCGCATAATATCCCCCTGAGAAGCAGCCTTGCAGCAGGAAACCTCCTGTAGGAGCATCCCAGTCGGTCATCTCTCCGGCGACGTAAATCCGGGGGAACGTCCGCAGGGAGTAATCCGCATTGATTGATTCCAGTCCGAGCCCGCCAACAACGGAAATGGCTTCATCAAGTCCGCGCAGCGAATGCACGGGCAACCGAAGATCTTTGAGTGCGGAAACAAACGAAACGGGATCGAGAAATTCCTTCTGCGAGGTAAATGCCTTTACCAGGGCCAGGGCTGCGGCATCAAGGTTCAGGCAACGGGCATAAACCCGGGTTCCCGGTGTGGCATTGCCCAGCCGTTTTAACAGGGCTTCCCTGTCGTTCGCCGGCTTCAGGTCAAGCCGGATAACGACCGGCTGACCGGCATTAAGCACGGTCCTGATCTCCGGCACCAGCGGATACACTGCATAACCTTCCAGTCCGTATCCGGTAATCAGCGCCTCTCCCCTGCTTTTCACATCCTGAACCTGCATCACAATATTCTTGAGGGGTTTCCCTTCGTGAAACTGCATGAGTTGTGCCGGCCATCCGATATTTACCCCGCAATTCGATGGTTGAAAAGGCAATGTGATTATCCCGTATCTGTTCAGCATTTCCGTCCATTTGCCATCCGATCCGGTAACCGGCCACGAAGCGCCTCCAAGGGCCAGTACGGCGTAATCAGCATGAATCTCAATGCGTTTGTTTCCGTTCAGAAAAGTAAACCGCATCTGCCCGTTGAAATCCGTGAGTTCATGGCTGGTATGGATATGAACGCCTCTTTGTTGCAAGGAGTTAACTATGGCTTTTAGCACCTGTGCCGGGCTGATCCCTTTTTCGGGAAATACCTTGCCGCTGCTGCCGGTGTAGGTAGGGATTCCCAGTTGGCCGAGCCACTCCCTGAGCTGCTGCGGGCTGAAGAGATTCAGTGCGGCATCCATAAATCCATGGGGCGAATACTTTTCTGTAAGCTTTTCTCCTGTAAGGTGACTGGTAATATTCAATCCCCCCTTTCCGGCAAGCAGGAACTTCTGACCCACCATCTTTTCCTTTTCGAACAGATGAACTTCAAAGTGAGCTGCCAGTTGCCAGGCGGCCATCAGCCCCGCCGGACCGCCGCCCGCCACTATCGCCACACCGCGTGAATCCGGTTTGAAATTCTGATGGTTCAAAAGATCTGAATCATTGCGTTTACATTCCTACTGTAATCTCACGGGTCGAAAACACGGGAATGGCCAGCCGGAAACCCCACTGCCATTTTCCTTTATCGTTTACGGCCGTAAAGACGCCAAAGTTATACAAACTATTGCCCAGTCCGAAACCGCCTTCGATATGGTAACCCTGATGCTGCACGGCAAGAAATCCCACACTGGCCTGTTCCTGCCACAAGCGGTTACGCAGCAGGGGCAGGCGCGTAAACAGCAGGTGGCGTGATGAATAGCCCGCAAAAGCCTTGAGCCAGGCTTCATTGGTGCTGTAGTCGTAATAATTGATCAGTTGAAAAGTGTTGAACAGGTTCTTTCCTCCCACTGTCAGGGGCTGGGCGCTGAAATGGGTTAAATCGTCGTAATAGATGCGATCTGCGGTTATATACTTTCCTGATTCCGCTTCAATCTTCAGCCATTCGCCCGGACCGGTGGCAACCTCCTGCCTCAGCCCGGCGTGAAGCATTGTATAATCAGTTGTAAATGAACCGGAAGGAATGGCCCTCCTGATGCCCGCGAAAAGCTCCGGCGCACGGTTCAGGCCACGGCGCGGTACTTTTACCCCGTCTTTGATGTAGTAAAAAGGCATGGGTTTGTACGTCAGCACCATTTCAAAAATCAGGTCGCGGTGGCGCTCCATTTGATACAGCGGACTTGCCGGGATATTGGGGCTGAATGACCGGGAATCCTTATAGAAAAACGAAAAACTGCTTTCGTTTTGCAGGGGCGCGGATTCCGACAAGGTAAGCGCAGTGCTCAGGCTTGCCCCGAAAAAGGGTTGCAGGGAGTGGGCTACCCGGATGAAATCGTTTTGATACAACCGCGAAAGGTTTTGCCGGAACAGCAGGGTTGATAGCGTGTTCTCAATCGCCATGGCGCCTCCGTCACGATTGAAATCGGGGTGCAAAGAACCACCGCTGACCTTCAGCTTGTTTTTCAGGTTACCCTGGCCTTCCACCCCTACCGAAGTAGCCCACATAAAGTCACCGGATGCAAACCCGAAGGCGGGGGCAAAATCAACCACCGCCTTGTATTTTCCGGTTTTAAACCGGGTGTATGTGAAGCGGGTTCCGTATGTCAGTCCGTCAACCGTGCTGAAGCTCACTCCAAAGGGATACAACAGCCCGTTCGACGAAAACCGGTTAACGGTGTCAATCTCTGCCATTCCGCCGGTCAGCAGAACGGAGAGCGGCCGCTGTTTTGCCGGCTTTGTCAGCGCTGTACTATCACCGTCCTTTTTGCGACGGGCAAGGAGGGTATCATTCCTGATTACACTCAGCATTTCGCTGCGTGCCAGCGGAATCGGCCTGACGCTGCTCCAGAAGGCAGTGTCGGATACCCTGGCATTGGAATCGATACTTAGTTTGTAGCGCTCCACATATTGATGATCGTTCCTCAATGAATCCCTGGCCTTAAGTTCTTCCTGTTTTTGTCTGATCCTTGCCAGCCGGTAAGCTTCCGATGTGGTCGGCTCCGGGCTGGCCGTAAGTTTCTCCGCCTTCTTCTGAAGCCGGCCCCTGCGCGCCTGGTTTGCAGCCGGAAACGCGGGTAACTGCACAGATTCAGGGGGCGCTTCGGCAACAGGAATATGCGAGGTATTTACCTGCAGGTCGCGGTACCTTACGGAAGTATTATATAAAAATCCGCCTGCATTGCCCAGCAGGTCTATATCCAGCTTCATCCGGTTGCTTACCGGCAGCCACACCGAAGGCTTCACTTCCCCGAAGGTCTGCGAAAGCCGGATATCCACACCGAGCTGCTCCTCCACCTGTACGTCAATGCTGTGGATGCACCATAAGTCCTCAATGATATAAACATGCCCCCGCAAATACTTCGGCCCTTTGCCTCTCGGAATAATCCTGATTTTGCTAACCAGCGCCTTCCCGTTTACCTGTGTGCCTTCGAGGGCAAAACGGTAATGGCTGAATGCGCCGGGTGCAAAGGGCGACCAGGCGTTGCCGAAAGCGTCGGGCTTATAGAGATTTCCCGAAATATAACCTACGGCCGCCGAGGATTTGCTCTCATTATCGCGCGGAAAATTGCTGTTTATTGATTTCACCCGCTGATTCACTTTTGAAGGTGCGGTAAACTCGATCTCATTGACCGATTCTTCCAGATATACGTCACCTTCCTTAATGCCGCTCTCCTTCAGGTCTTCCCTGGCCATCCATTTTATCATACGCGATATTGACCTGATTTCCAGGCTACCGCGGATATACACATCGGCCTTGTAATATTTTACCATCCCTGCATACTGCGGCGCCATGCGGATTACCTGACGCATTATGCTGTATGCTGGATCTTCCCCGCTGCTGCTCACTACCACACCTGAAAGGTTGTAAACCATAGGTTTTAATTGAATATGCAAAGGTGCCGCTGTTTTCCCGATACTTATATGCCGGGTTTCAGCCTGATAACCCATACTCTGAAACACACAGGTGTAATCGCCTGCAGCCAGTTTCAGCTCGAAAACCCCATCCTGGTTGGCCACCGTACCATACATCAGTTCCTTGACAAATACCGTGGCCCATGGGACAGGTTCATTCGTTTCATCAGTGATGACTCCTGAAAGCACCTGGGCATGCATGGAAAATGAAAATGAAAGGGAAACTGTAAGTAGGAGAAGAATCCTGGACCACATATATAAATCAGTTAGGAATAAAAATAAATTAATACAAATAAACAGGTATTACGATGTAAAGATAAGCCGGCAATAAAAGGAAAACAAATGCATTGCCGGGTTTTAACCATATTTAACAGGAAAACGCCACATCAGGCAAGCCGGCAATGAACCCGGGATATCCGGACTCTCCGGAAATAACTACTTTTCTGACCGGGAAGAAGAAATCGGCAGTTCTCTATATCCTGAAGTTTCTGAAGATGCTCAGTTCCGGTTTATTACCCCCGGCTTGAGCCGGGGGTAATAAGTTGCTGACAAACTCAGGGGCTTCAGCCCAGAAGGCGGCTAAAGTCTATTCGCAACCAGACATTGGTAAAAGCCGGCTAACCAGAAAATTCCCCTGGCCTGGCTTCTCCCCGCTTTTCGGCTAAAGCCGGTTGGTTCAGGAGTCTGCTTTTCCCCGGGCTGAAGCCCGGAGTAAGGCAAACGGATTTATCTTATTATTCATCAAAATTCTAACGTCCAAATCAGGACTTCGGGGCAATCATCGCAAGCAAAAGCAGATTGAAGCAATCAATATCTGGACTTTGCATTTTTACTTTTAAAAACAAATCAAACATCGAATTACCCCGGGAAAAAATATATTGAAAATAAATTTTGTCCGGATAACCATTCCGGAGAAAATCTTCGTATTTTTATCAATCCGTGAACACATTGAATGAACCTGCAACGTGGTGTGCTGGTTTATATTAATTTTAACATAGCTCGTTTTTACTGCTGCCACTGCTATCAGATATCCGCCACTGCATAAACATATTTATCAATAAAGTATAACCGGCCAGGCATCCGGAACCTTTTGCCATATCCCTCACGGAAACCGGGCAAAACCGGATGGCAGTTTGATAAGCTTTAACACTGAAGATATGAAACCTAATTTTTCCTTACTGATAGCGCCGGGGTTATTCTTTACCTTCATGATGATTGTTGTATTCAGTTATGCTGGCGGAAATTCCGTACCGGATTCTCAGGTATCCATAAAACCGGGTACTGAAGAAATCTGTGCCGGGGCTCAGGTTACATTTACCGCCATCACCCCCGTACTGCAAAATCCGGTTTATCAGTGGACAAAAAACGGTTTCCCGGCAGGCAGCAACGCCCCCGATTTCACGTATGTTCCTGTCAATGGCGATATTCTTCAGGTAAATGTAACCGCAACGGGATTCTCGGCCTTGTCCGACCCATTGGCACTTACGGTATATCCGACTTATGCCGCCATATATATTTCAACCCCGGAAACGCAGGTAACTGAAGGTACACCGGTTACTTTTCATGCTGAAACCTTTAATGCCGGCGCCCACCCTGCTGTTGAATGGCTTGTAAACAGCACCAGGGTTGCCTTCGATGTTTCCGATTTTACTTATTTTCCTCAAAATGGTGATGTCTTTCAGGCGAGGCTTACCGTGGGCAGTGATGTACCCTGTATCAGCACGAATCCTGTTACTTCGAATCAACTGCTGATGTCGGTCTGCAACTCGGCGCCGGTGGCATTTAATATCTGGGGCAGCGGCGAATATTGCGGGGCCGTGGGTTTCGAGTTCGGCATAGAATCCTCCGAGCCCGGGGTCATTTATTATCTCTATAAAAAATTCGGCGATGATCTGTTCCGTTTAAATGGTATGGAACAAACAGGTACCGGCGGGCCGCTGAGTTTTTACGAAGAAGCGGGCGAATACCTGATCCTCGGCAAAAATGCCTGCGATTCCGTGTGGATGAACGGAAGCGCCATGGTACTCCCTTTCAACACCAGGACCTATCTCTCAGCAGCCGTTAACAACCTGTGCAACGGCACGCAGGTAATCTTTACTGCCACTCCGGAGCGAAGCGGCAACGAGGAATATGAATTTCTGTGGATGATCAATAACAGTCAGGCTTTCGCGGGAGGCAGTTCATACGCCTATACCCCTGAAAACGGAGATCAGGTGTCCGCCATCATGATATCGCCCTGCTTCGATTATGAAATGAACAATACCGTGGTGATGATGGTAAGGGACTGCAACGCCGCACCCGTGACCTGGTCCGGTAATATTGACGACAACTGGCACCGGCACGAAAACTGGAGCAGCGGGATTCCGGGGCCGGCATCTGTGGTGATAATCCCGGGGAACATTGAAAACTACCCCACCCTGACCACTCCCGCAATCTGTGAAAGCATCATCATTGAGAATGGCGGTTCATTTATAGGGTCGGAATACCTTACTGTTAAATCCGCCCTTGTAAAACGTGACCTGAGCAATCAACAGTTTCATTTCCTGTCGTCTCCCATGGGCTACCCGCAACCTGCTTTCGGTGGCGTTTTCACTGATAACCAGAATGGTATCTGGGCGAGAAAGTATGACGAATACAGCGGCGACTGGCGCAATCTCCCGGCAAGCGCGTTACTGAATCCGGGTACCGCTTATTCCATGCAGCTGACGCAGAACCAGACTGCCGGATTTATCGGGATACTGAACAGCACGGCAGTCACCGCCCAGCTTTTATATAACAATCCCGGAAATGATTCCGACCGCGCCGGGTGGAACCTTATCGGCAACCCCTTCCCGAGCGCCATCGACTGGGATATGGTTTCGGTAAATGCCGCGGAGCAGTCAATCTATGCCTGGAACGGTTCCCAGTATATTTCGTGGAACGGTACGATCGGCGCCCTTACAAACGGCATTGTCCCCGCACAGGGAGGCGTTTTTGTCAAAGCTGCCGGGCCGGGTTATATCTACAACCGGAGCGTCACCATCCCCCTGTCGGCAAGGGTCCACAGCAACCGCCCGTTCCTGAAGGAATATGTGGCAAATACCCTTGAACTTGAAGTGGATGGGAATGGATATAGAGATGTTACCTTTATCCGTTTTAACGAAAATGCCACCAAAGGTTTCGATGCCGGCGCCGATGCGCACAAACTATGGGGCATAGAAGAAGCCCCGCAGCTTTTCTCCCTGTCGGGCGCCTACCCTCTTAGCATCAACGAATTGCCGCTTGTTTTCAATGAAACCATTGACATCGGTTTCAGCTGTGATGCCAGCGGGGCGTATACCATCACTGCCAGCGGATTGTCAGGCTTCGACGCCTCCATCCGCCTGCTGCTCGAGGATAAAAAATCCAACGCCATTACAGACCTTACTCTAAACCCGGGATATGTATTTAATTATCAGGCCGGAGAAATTCCCGACCGCTTCCGCCTGCACATTACCGCAGGACCTGCGATTCCGGAACAGAACAGCGTATTTGTCTGGTACCACAGCAATCTACTTTCCGTATCCAATCCTTCCGGGATCACCGGCGAATTGCATTTATTTGACATTGCAGGCCGGGTGGTGCTCTCATCCCCGCTGGGCAAAGGTGATTTGACAGTACTGCCCGTCAGCCTGAAACCCGGAGTGTATCTGGCCGGGATTTCGTCAGTGAATTTCAGTATGACCAGAAAAATAATTGTCAGGTAATTTGCCGGCAACCAGGCATTTCAGACAGCCTGATCCGCTATAAAAATTTAATACTGACAGCTTATGGATGTCCTGCCTGATAATTGGTTTATATCCAAATTACTTTTGTACACCTATGCCTCTGCCGGGTTCTCAATGCCGGAAGCAGTTCATCAGCAGCATCGCTTCCGGACAGCCATCTGTTTACAAATTAAAGATGAAAATCCTGAAGCGGTGACAACACTTCCAATCCATCATTTGACATCAACGATACAGTTGTTATCTTTGCCTGAATAATTTGCCGGTAACCAAGCGCCTGGCAATCTATACGCTGTTGATGAGAAATAAAATACTGATACTGGTTGCATGCCTGATTCCCCTGATTGCTACCGCCCAATCATGGAAATCAAAACCCTTCTCCATCAGCCTGTTGAACAATGCAACCCTTTACCCGCCCAAATCACTTACAGCGGTATTTAATCAACCGATACATCCCGGATTTTCAGTGAATTATGAATTCGGGTGGCGCGAAACAATCAAAGATCCGATGTTCAGGAACATCAACACCCACGCGCTTGGCGGGCGTCAGGTCTATACAGGGAAGTGGTTCCAGAACTTCGGCCTCACCTATTATTATCATCGTTATGTTAACCACGCTGTGCTGATCACCACGCAGGCCGGTTACAGGAGATATCTGGGGAAATTTTCAGCAGAAGCATCCTTACATGCTGGGTATATGCATGCTTTTCTGCTAACCGGACAGTTTGTAAAGAATTCAGACGGCACCTGGAACAGTCAGAAACTGCCAACAAGGGCTCAGATTGCGGGTGGCGCCGGTATTGGCATCGGATATGACGCCGGCTACCATTACAATTCAAGACGGATATTCATCAACTACGACTTCAGGCTGCAAGTGCCATTCATCAAAAACTATGTCCCGCTTTTGCCCAATGGCATCCTTTCGGCGGGAATTCAGTTTACCCTTTTCAAAAACCCCGGCAGCCAAAGCAAGCCTGCCCCAAAACAACTTGAATGCCCAAAATCCTGAGCGTCATTGCACTTGCCTTGACAGGCCTTTTAATAACAGGCTGCAGCAGCGATGAAATAAAAAAGCCTGTTGCCCTGGATTGTCCGGTTGAGGAAAACCCAGCATTTCAGTCAAATACAAAAAGTATTGCCTATAAAAAAATCCTTGATGATTATGTCAGGCGCGGACTACCCGGTATCTCGCTGCTGGTGAAGGACAGTACGGGCTTCTTTATCGGTTCCTCCGGCATGGCCGATATCGCCGGCAATATCCCCATGCAGCCCTGCCACATGGCGAAAATTGCCAGCGTCACCAAAATGATGATCGGCGTGACGGTGATGCGGTTGCAGGAAAAAGGGGTCCTCTCCCTCAATGATCCTGTGAATAAATACATTCCGGAGAATACACTAAAAAAAATCGGCAATGGTAATGCACCCGTTACCATCCGCAACCTGATGAACCATACGACCGGATTTTATGATGTAATTGGCGACCGGGGATTTTACCTTCAGATTCTGAATGATCCGACCCGTAAATGGACTGCCGGCGAGTTGCTTGAATATGTTTACAATAAAGAGGCCATGTTCTCGTTCAGGCCTGCAGACACCGTTGGTTATTCAAATACTAACTACCTGCTAATCAGTATGGTAATTGAATCTGCAACCGGGGTTCCGCATGCGGTGGTTTTTCGCGACGAAGTCATCAGCAGGCTGAGCATGAACGACACACGCTACTACTGGCATGACCCTCTGCCTGAAACGGGTGTCGCCCGGGGATATTATGACCTTTATAATAACGGCAGCATCGGAGACATCACGAATTGGAACACCGGCAGCGGCAATGGTTATACAGGTGTCTATTCCACCGTCTGGGATATGTACCTGTTTGCCGATGCCTTATTTGAAAGCAAAACCTTGCTTTCTCAGCCTTCGCTTGACGAAATGCTGACTTTTCATCCCGACATTGAAGAACGCAAACAGATTGGCGTAGCCTGTTTTAAAGACTTTATCGATATCGGCAACCCTGAAAGGGATTTTGCCTGGGGCCACCGCGGAAGGGAGCTTGGCTACAGCGCCGACCTTTACTACTTTCCGGAATATAAGGCCACGATGGCGCTCATCGTGAATTACGGCACCGATGGCAACAGTTCCTTAAGACCGGTATTCCTTGAGATGCGCGATAAAATCGCGAGGACCATCACGCAGAACTGAAAAACCTCCATAAAAAAAAGGCTGCAGTGCGTTGAGCAAGGCAACCTTTCGGACTTTTTCCCGGTTCTGGCTAATTCAGCAGAAAGAGGCTGGAATTACCCGAAATCCTGTCCGGAATTACGGCAAGTGCTTTTGAGTAATTTAAAAGGTTCCGGATAACCGACTCACTCGGCGACGCATTGACCGGGCTTGTCCTGATGTTTTTGAGGTTGTGCCCTGCCGGCTGCAAAAAAGGAACCTGAAAAGAATGATGAAGTGTAAAGTTTTTGGCCATAGGCGATGATTGTTCTGTTTTTGATGGTTTCAATTAAGTAACGGCAAGATAAACCGATTATTATCTGACAAGATTCTTTTTCATCCAAATTAAAAATGCGTCGCTGAAATCACCGTAAAATCAACCGGAATGATTCCCAATCAAAAAAACAGGAGGCAATTACGCCTCCTGTCCCAAACATGAAAACAAGAAAAATTATGCAGACAACGAAATTTCTTTCTTTTCAATCATTTTCCTGAGGTTGATCAGGGCATAACGCATGCGGCCCAGGGCTGTATTGATGCTTACATCGGTCTGTTCGGCGATTTCCTTGAAGCTCATATCGGCGTAATGACGCATCATCAGCACATCGCGCTGCTCGGCAGGTAAAAAATCAATCAGGGCCCTGACATCCTGATGAATCTGCTCTGTAATCAGCCTATCTTCTATCGATTCGTCATAAATCCGGAGGTTATCAATAATGTTGAACTCCTCACTCTGACTGTCAACAACGGGGATTCTCCGCGATTTCCTGAAATGGTCAATCACCAGATTGTGCGCGATACGCATCACCCATTGGATAAATTTACCCTCTTCCTTATATGAACCGGATTTCAGCGTATGGATCACCTTGATGAAGGTATCCTGAAAAATATCATCAGCATGTTGCTTATCCTTCACAACCATGATGATGTAAGAAAAAACCTTGTTTTTGTGGCGGTAAATCAACTGTTCAAGGCTTGATTCATTACCGGACAAATACCTGTTAATCAGCTCCTGATCGCTAATTGACTGGGCATACATAACGCCTCCTTCTGTTAGTACGTGAAAGCGTAAATGTTTATCCGATAAGTGCCTCCTATAATTTAATTAATAAACTGAACAGTCAGGGATCAGAAAAATTCACCCTTTGAGCCACAAATATACGGTAATTGAATTCACAAAATCAAGTGTCTGCCCAAATTTTCTCTAATTTTGTTGCCTGAAGTGCTTACGGAAACATGAATTCTGACTATATGGCGGGCAAAACGCCTGAAACCCACATCCTTATCAAAGGAGCTAAAGTACACAATCTCAAGAACATATCGCTGGCCATTCCCCGCAATCGCTTTGTGGTGATAACCGGCCTGTCCGGTTCGGGAAAATCTTCGCTTGCCTTCGACACCTTATACGCCGAAGGGCAACGCCGCTATGTGGAAAGCCTCAGCGCTTATGCCAGGCAATTCCTGGGCAGGATGAGCAAACCTGAAGTAGAATACATCAAAGGCATTGCCCCCGCCATTGCCATAGAGCAGAAGGTAAATACCCGCAACCCAAGGTCCACTGTGGGCACTTCTACCGAAATTTATGAATACATCAAACTGCTGTATGCCCGTATCGGGAAGACCTACTCCCCTGTTTCGGGAAACCTCGTCAGGCGGGATTCGGTAACAGATGTCTGCGATTACATGACCAAGCTGCCTGCAAACAGCAGGGCTACGGTGATGTGCCGCCTGCTGCTCAAGCACAACCGTTCGCTGCAGACACAACTTTCCATCCTGCTGCAGCAGGGATTCAGCAGAATTAAATACAACGGCACCTTTGAGCGGATTGAGGAAGTAATCAAACAGGGCGCCGATGAAAATAAAAACTACTTCCTGGTGGTTGACCGCTTAACCATCAGGCCCGACGATGAAGACCTGCTGCAACGCCTGGCCGACTCGGTGCAGACAGCCTTTTATGAAGGAGATGGGGAATGCATCTGTGAAATTGAACACGGAGACGCCATCAGACAGGAAGTCTTCTCAAACCGCTTCGAAGCTGACGGCATCAGTTTCGAGGAACCTACATCCAACCTGTTCAGCTTTAACAACCCCTATGGTGCCTGCAAAACCTGCGAAGGTTTCGGGAGTATCATCGGGATTGACGAAGACCTGGTAATTCCCAACAAAAGCCTTTCGGTTTATGAGGATGCCATCGCCTGCTGGCGGGGAGAAAAACTCAGCGAATGGAAAGATGAACTGGTAAACAATGCTTACAGATTCAACTTTCCGGTACATAAGCCCTGGTACGACCTCACCGAAGAACAGCGACAACTGGTTTGGGACGGAAACAAATACTTCGGGGGGATCAACGCCTTTTTTAAATTTGTTGAAGAGCAGACCTATAAAATACAATACCGTGTAATTCAATCACGTTACCGCGGAAAAACGGTATGCCCCGAGTGCAGGGGAACCCGGCTCAGGAGCGACGCCAACTATGTTAAAGTCGGCGGAAAAAGCATCAGCGAAATTGTGCTGATGCCGGTTTCGGAAGTGCTCCAGTTTTTTACTTCTCTTGAACTGAGTGAGTTCGACAGGACTGTGGTCAAGCGGCTGCTTCAGGAAATCACCAACAGGCTTCGGTTCCTTTGTGATGTGGGCCTGAGTTACCTGACCCTGAACCGGCTTTCATCCACCCTCTCCGGCGGAGAATCGCAACGGATTAACCTTGCCACCTCCCTCGGCAGCAGTCTGGTAGGTTCCATGTATATCCTGGATGAACCCTCCATCGGTCTTCATCCGCGCGACACCCACCGTTTGATCAGGGTGCTGCAGCAACTCAGGCAACTGGGCAATTCGGTCATTGTGGTTGAACACGACGAAGAGATCATGCATGCCGCCGATCACCTGATCGACATCGGGCCCATGGCGGGTGAAAATGGCGGACAGATTATGTTTGAGGGGAAATATGAACAGCTGGTGAACGAACAGGAAAGCCTGACCGCCCTGTATCTGACCCGTCGTATGGGTATCCCTGTGCCTAAAATCCGCCGGAAATGGAGGAATTACATCGCCCTGTCGGGGGTGAGGGAAAACAACCTCCGGGGAATAGATGTGAAATTCCCGCTCAATGTTCTGGTAGCCGTTACCGGCGTAAGCGGATCCGGCAAAACATCCCTGGTAAAGAGGGTACTTTACCCTTCGCTGAAAAAGATGTACGGGGGCTATGGCGAACGGACGGGACGTTTCGATAAAATAACCGGTGATTACATCAAGATCAGCGAAGTGGAGATGGTTGACCAGAATCCGATAGGCAGATCCTCCCGGTCAAATCCTGCCACATACGTCAAAGCTTACGATGACATCAGAAGCCTGTTCGCCGAACAGCCGCTGGCCAGAACCAGGTCCTACAAGCCCGGTTATTTTTCCTTCAACATAGAAGGCGGGCGTTGTGAAGAATGCGAAGGCGAAGGGGTAGTTCAGATCGGGATGCAGTTTATGGCCGATATCCACCTTACCTGTGAAAGCTGCAAGGGAAAAAGGTTCAAGGAAGAGGTGCTTGAAGTAACTTACGAAAGCCTGAACATCGCCGATATCCTTGACCTGACCATAGATCAGGCCATTGAGTTTTTCAGCAAACACGCGCGGAACAACAGCACTGAAAGCCGGATCGTAGCGAAACTCAAGCCCCTGGCGGAAACCGGACTCGGCTACCTGCGTATGGGCCAATCTTCTGACACCCTCAGCGGCGGTGAAGCGCAGCGCATCAAACTGGCCAGCTTTCTGGTTAAAGGGTCCTCCGACAAGCCGACCCTGTTTATTTTCGACGAACCAACTACCGGCCTGCACTTCCACGACATCAGCAAACTGCTGGCATCATTCAATGCACTGATCGCCAAAGGGAACAGCATTATTGTCATTGAACACAACCTCGACGTGATCAAATGTGCCGACTGGGTCATCGACCTGGGGCCCGAAGGAGGAAATGAAGGCGGAAACATCCTGTTTGAAGGCATTCCCGAAGATCTTGCCAATCAGGAGAACTCATACACCGGCCAGTTTCTGCGCGAAAAACTCAATCCATCAGATAAGAACTGATCTGATTGAATGACCTGCCGCGGATTCAGGGTGAAATATTATACCTGCATCCTGTTACATTTTATAAATTTGTTCATAAACTGTTAAACACAACTTTTTTTTTGAAAAGGAAGTGTTAACTTTGGTTTCTGAAAATAATTGTTACTATTTTAGTGCAATACTGCCCAAGAGCATGGCTTTCGGGTTCATGAATGTCAAATAATCCTTAATCTACATGGAAAATAATCCCTTGAAGGACGAATCCGGAATGTCGCTTCAGTTGTTGCGTGACGAGAATAAAAAACTCCTCGAAGCCCTGAAACATCTCGAATACCTGAAAAAACAGGAACAGGAGCTGATCAAAGCGAAAGAAGATGCCGAACGCGAGAACAGGATGAAATCGGATTTTCTTGCCATGATGAGTCACGAGATCCGTACCCCGATGAACGGGGTTATCGGGATGACCAGCCTGCTGCTCGACACCAACCTGACCGTTGAACAAAAGAATTTTGTGGAGACCCTCAGGGTGAGCGCCGACAACCTGATGACCATCATCAATGACATTCTGGACTTCTCTAAGATTGAATCAGGGAAAATGACGCTCGAAGAAGCGCCGTTTGAGCTGAGGAACTGCATTGAAGACGCGCTCGACCTCTTTGCCCAGAAAGCCATCGAACGCGGGATTGACCTGCTATATCTGATTCAGCCCGACGTTTCGCCTTTCCTGGTTGGTGACATCACCCGCCTCAGACAGATTCTGATCAACCTGATCAACAACGCCATAAAATTCACCGAAGAAGGCGAAGTCTTTATATCGATTGAAAAAGTCCGGGATGAAGAAGGTTACCAGGAACTGCAGTTCTCGGTAAGAGACAGTGGTATCGGCATCCCCAAGGAGAAGATCGGAATCCTTTTTGATGCATTTACCCAGGCCGATTCAACCACCACCCGTCGCTACGGCGGTACCGGCCTCGGGCTGGCCATCGCCAAACACCTGGTAGAGCTTATGGACGGACGCATCTGGGTGGAAAGTGAAGTGGGCAAAGGCTCAACGTTCTTCTTTACCATCAGGCTCAGAACCTCCGGCATCGGCAAAACCAAGCTGTATGTCCGCGGACAGATTCCCGAACTGAAAAACAGCCGTGTGCTGATCGTGGATGACAACGAAACCAACCGCCATATTTTCACCCTTCAGTTCGAATCGTGGGGGATGCTTCCGTTTACCGCGAAATCGGGCCATGAAGCCCTGGCCATCATCGAAGAGGATGAAGAGCCCTTCGACCTCGCGGTGATTGATATGCAGATGCCTTCCATGGACGGACTTGAACTCGGACGGGCCATCAAGGCATTGCCCTTCAAGGGCGACGTACCCATGATCATGCTTACCTCGCTGGGCAAAATCAATAAACTGCCCACCGATGTCTTTGATGCCCAGTTGTCGAAACCGATCAAGCTGGCCGAGCTTTTCGAGGAGGTATTGCGCGTGATTGCCGAGGCCCGCAACCGCCGGAGCAACCTGGCCGACCATAACATCGACAAAAACCTGGCCGCCAAGCTGCCCATGCGCATCCTGCTGGCCGAAGACAACATTACCAACCAGGATCTCGTCATCACCCTGCTGAGTAAGATGGGTTATAAAATCGACGCGGTGGAAAACGGCCGTAAGGTACTCGAAATGATGGAGCGCAAAAAATATGACATTATCCTGATGGATATCCAGATGCCCGTGATGAACGGCATGGAGGCCACCAAAGTGATCTGCGAAAAATATGCCGAGCATGAAAGGCCGAAAATCATCGCCATCACGGCCAATGCCATGCCCGGTGATAAAGAGCGCTACCTGAACGCCGGCATGGTGGATTACCTGCCCAAACCCATTAAATTCAAGGATGTACAGACTGTCCTGATAAAATGGGGAAAGAAAAAAGTAAATTAGCGAAAGGCCCGGGAAACCGGGCTTTTATTTTTTACAGAACTTTCTTACAGCATACTGCCCATCCCCCTGAATGCGAAGCATATAAATTCCGGAACTTAAGGAAGCCTTGCTGATTGTGTTCGTTTCATCCTGACACAGGCGGTGCAATACCCTCCGGCCACGAAGATCATATACATCGCAGGTATATACTGCTGAATGATTACCGGCCTCAATCACGATAAAATCATCATCCGGATTCTCAATAATGCTGAAAACCTCCGGTAAAGAAGGCTCATCCACTCCGATAGATTCACACTTGTGCACCACCTCATAATAATCGGCACAACCCGGCCCGTTATTTTCAATCTGGTTCAGCCCACCAACCCCATAAGCCAGCCGGTCGCACACACTTTGTACGTGGCATTTTGTCAAGTGCGGATTATTAAAGATTCTCAGGTAACTGATACTGGTTCCGGGAATATTCGCAATACCGTCAAGATTCGCTAAAGCAGCATTGTCATGAATAAAAACACCGCCTCCAAATTCATTCAATCCGGTCAATGCATCAATATTTACAAGTGATTCGTTAATCCCAATCTTAAGAATGCCAATGCATTTTTTAAGATTTTCCAATCCTGTGAAATCAGCAAGGAGATAATTATTTTCGCAATAAAACCCATTGCGATTAATGTAAGTTAGATTTGAAAGCCCAAGGAAGTTTAGCAAAGAATGATTTCCTGTCACCCATACCCCTCCCTCTATGGTGGTAATTTTTTCAAGACCCGCAAGCAAGGTCAACGAATCATTCATTTCGATTAACAATTGACCATTCCCCAGGCTTTCAACATTCCCCAATCCTTCAATATTTCTCAGGAATGGGTTATTTTGAAGGGTTATTCCTCCCCCGACATAGGTCAGCCCCTGCAAACCATTAAGATTTCTCAGGTTGGTCCACCAGAACGGATCACCGATATACAGAGATCCGCCAATGCTTTTTACTCCGCTCAGCCCCCCGAGACTGTAAATATCTTCCCCGAATATATGCACATTACCTTCAATGTGCGTGCACCATGAATAATTTGCCTGAAACCATTCAATTTCATATTGATGGGCAAAGGAAATGCCTTCAGGGAAGCAGCCGGACTGGGATTTTGCAGCAACCCACGAAAACAGAAATAAAATTGCATAAATCAATGTTTTCATACTATTTTTATTTACAGTTATTTATACATCTTATGTAACTATTTATCAAAGATATAAAATATTTTACAAGGATTTCCAAACATACGATACAAAATGTTCCGGAATATTATTCTCCGGACAGAATCGATGCTGATAAAATCCAAACAAAGAAAGTTTTATGTGATTTACAGGCGGGCATTGGCAGGGGTTGATTAAATTTGCATAAAATCTTCAGCAACAGGTATTGATTATTACCTTCCGGCCTGATTATAATATCAATCCTGATTTTCGCCATATGAGCAGAGCATTTGTCAATGAAGACGATCAGCGCGAGGCGCCTTTTGTCCCTCCGCGGGCCGATCTGCCCGACGGAGTACCCAATTATGTTACCCCTAATGGGATGGAAGCCCTGTTGCATGAAAAGGAGTTACTCCTGTCAGAACTGAAACAGCTGGTGGCCGGCGATGAACATGATAAACAAAACGCCATAGCGGTTGTAAACACCCGCCTGCTGATGCTGGAGAACCGGATTGGTTCCGCCCAGGTCATTGAGCCGGAGGAGGGCAAACCAGAGGTCGTACGTTTCGGCGCTTATGTTACTTTACAGATCGGAAATACAAAGCAAACCCAGCAGTTTCAGATAGTCGGTGTGGATGAAGCCAACCTGAAGAAAGGGAAAATTGCTTTTACCTCTCCCCTTGCCCGCCTGCTGATGAACAGAAAGGCCGGGGAAACCATCACCCTTAACCTGGAGCATGGCAGCAGGGTTTTCAGCATCATGGATATCCGGTAGGTGACCACCGGAGCTCTGGTTGGGTTATTCGTAAAACGATGTGCCGTTATTATGCCATCTCGATGGCTATCAGGACATAAAAAACCCAATATTTTAAGAAAAAAAATAATCAGTACTGATTAAAGGTTTATCCCTCAAGATGTGACTCATTGGATACTTGTAAAACAAACAATTACACAAAACTCACCGGGGTATCACGGAGTTATACATAGACGAAACTAAAACTCTGTGAACCTCTGTGACTTCTCTGTGAACCTCTGTGAAATTATTTCATTGACTGCCCTGCAAATTGCCTGATGCATCTTTAACACCTGCACATCACATAACGAATCACAAATGGTTCTTAAGTCAATTTTTTCCGGAAAATTGACCTGCCCCTTGTAATTATTAAATTTATCCCTATTTTTGCACTCCCAAAACGACGGCGGGGTAGCTCATCCCGATAGCTATCGGAAGGTCTGAGCGCTGGATTCATATCCGTTAGGGGCAGACACAAGTTCAGGTCTCGCATGAATTGAAATAAAAAGTTCTTTTAATTGTTGATTGCTGTTGCATTCATTGAAATATTACCAAGTAATGGCGGGGTAGCTCAGATGGTTAGAGCGCAGGATTCATAACCCTGAGGTCACGAGTTCAATTCTCGTCCCCGCTACCAGGAGGAAGGTTGTCAGTTCATGGCAACCTTTTTTGTTAAATTCAGGAATGCTGATTCAAATTTGCAGAAAAATTCGACCCCTCCGGGCCGGCAATTATTATCCTGATGGCATTACTATAAACTTTTAACTCCTCCGGAGTCATTGCGCTCAAACAACAATAAGAATTCAAATCCGCCCGGGCCTGGTCATCTGATGTTAAAAACAATAATTCAACACTGATTTACAACCCCGGAAGGGCGCTTATTGAAATTTTAATCTGCTCTTTCTGTTCCCGGTTGGTTCCGTTAATGCCTGACATAAATCAGTTTTCATTCCGCTGGTAAAAAAAAAGCCCCGAATCCGGAGCTTATGAGTTGCTTATCAGCTAATCGGAATAATCTGGTATCCTGCAAATCAGATTCAACATATCTGTTCTTTCTTTTCTCCTAAAATTATCAACCGCCGAAGTAAAAGTCAACGACCTGCCCGTCGACCATACCGCTGGCCCGGCCTCCGCTGCCATCGGCATAGATCAATATGGAAATATTAACGCTGATGGTATGATCGTAATCATTGGGCCCGGTCATTCTTACCGCGCCTCCGATCGACATGGTAGAAGCCGAAGCATAGGTATAACCGGGCATCAGGGTAAAATTTCCCGAAAGTGACAGGTGTGGCGCCCCGTTCATGGTAAAAATTTTATCTTCACTTCTGAAAGTATAATCTATCGCTGTCTCTGTGAGTTCAGCCAGCAAAAAACCTCCATTCATCTGGCTTGTGTTGTCGTCGAACGTAATGTTTCCTGTAATTCCGCCAATTATATGAATGTACCCACCCTCAACACCATAATGATAAACTTCGATATCTCTGTTTACCGGAATAGAAGATCTGGCAGCCCTGACTTCATTATCCCAGGCCATGCCGGCTTTAAAGATTTCTTCCACGATAACCTTAACACCAGGTCCGGCCGGTTGATCATCCTTGTCTTTACTGCATCCGCCCATTAAAACCAGGGCAATCATTCCGCTAATCAATAATAACTGCTTCATGGGTTTTGTGCCGGAGTTTACCGTGCCGGCCTGCACTGTTAGTGTGATTAATACATCGTTCCTGAATTAATATAAACCGGGCCGGAAAGTAACACCCTGACAAATGAATATCTGATAAAAAAAGAAATTGATCAACAGGAGAGATTCTCTCCGGAAAATAAAACAATAAGGGAATGAGAATGAACAGCAATCCCTGACTGAACAAAAGGTAAACGAATGTTTATCCTACGTTTTACGAATTCATCCGGTGAATCATCCGATCACCTGGTGACTTTCCCGGTATACCACCCCTCTCCTTCTGAGTCCTTCTAAAAGATAATTGACGAAAACCGGATTCCGGCCGAGAAACTCGGGTGCCGACACTCCTTTTTCATGATAGAGCCCCCCTGCAATCAGCCTGGCGGCCATGGTCGCGGCAAATCCGGTAGTCCGGGCCATCGAGTGAATCCCGCTTGCTGTATCGTAGCGGTCATAAAGGTTCCAGGTGTACCGCTGCCTGACCCCGTCCCTGGTGCCTTCGGTGATGACCTGCATCACCGTAAGATCTTCTTCTCCGGGTTCCAGTTTCCATTTCGGGAAGAGCAGCCTGGAAGTAAATTCCAACGGGCTGATCAGCGTTCCGTTGATGTTCAGCGGTTCTTTGCTGAAAAAGCCGGTATCCCGCAGCACGGCCATTTTCTCTATATGCCCCTTATACCTCAGGGTCTTCTCTATCATATAATCTCCCTTCAACGTAGTGGCCAGGGTACGCAAACCATCGCTGTTAAAGGCTTCCAGGGTGCCGATACCCGGAAAATCAATCAGCTCGGGATCCGACAGGGCTTCGCGAACCACCAACCTGCCACCGTCGATGTAACGTGCAGGCCGGGTATACTCTTCAATCACATCTATGGGCGAAAATACCGCTTTATACTCATAAGGCCAGGTCCTGACCACGGGCAGGCCGCCTACATAAATAATGCCTTTTTCAAGATGGTCGAGCATGGAGGCCCCGTATCCCAGCAGCACATTGCTCATGCCGGGGGCCACGCCCATATCGCAGATAACGGTCACCCCCAAAGCTTTGGCTTTCTCATCGAGGCTGAACATATCCTCAGGGAAGAAGGCTATATCCACCACATTCTTCCGGCACTCAATCAGGGTTTCGAGCGTGTGGTAGCCCATATGGCCGGGCACCGCGCTCACAACCAGATCAAATCCGTTGGCCAGTGCGACAAGTTCAGGCAGATCGCCCAGATCCGCCTTAATGGTTTGAATTCCGGGAAATTCCCGGAGTTTAAGCAAAGCTTCCGCGCTGATATCTGCCGAAGTGACTTCAAATTCACCATCCCTGGCAAGATCCATTGCCATCGGACCTCCAACGAGCCCGGCACCGAGTACCAATATTTTCATAGCTGTGGTTTTGGGGTTTTCAGATTAATACGGTCTTTTGTGATCAGCTGGCTGATTTCACGCGATTGCGAAACAACAATACCCATCACAACCAGTATAATTCCGCTGATTTTCTGAATATTGAACACCTCGTATAATACAAAGTAAGAAAAAACGGCCGTAAAAACCGGAATAAGATTGGTAAAAATATTGGCTTTAACCATTCCGAGTTTCGCAACAGCCATAATAAAAAAGATGTAAGCAAGGCAGGAACCGAATACGGCAAGCTGCAGTATCGCCAACACCAGGCTTTGGGTTGGTTTTACAAGGATAAAGGATTCGAAATCGAAGAACAGAAACAGTGGTAGAAAATAGAGGGCGCCCAGCAGGTTCTGCCGGGCAATAATGGTAAGGGCGCTGTATTTGCCGGTGAGCTTCTTCACAAATGCCGAATAGATTACAGCTGAGAAAACCGCCAGAAAGAGAAAGGCAATTCCTTTGGGGGCAGCGTTAAGGCTGAGGTCGGGATTGAGGATCATGACCAGGATTCCGGCAAAGGAAACCACAATGCCAAGCCAGGAGAATATACTGGTCTTTTCGCGGGCAAACATAAAAGCCGCAAAAGGGCTGAACAATGGAATGGTGGCTATTATCACAGACGAAACCGTTGATGAAACGTACTTAAGCCCGTAGTTTTCGCCAAGGAAATAAAAGAAAGGTTGTGCAAGCGCCAGCATTAAAAACCATTTGTGATCGGCGCGCTCAATCTTTTGCTGTTTGCCCCACAGCTTAACGGTCAGCGCCAGTATGGCCGACGAGATCACCAGCCGGATGAAAATTATGGTTATGGGCTCGTAATAGCCGAGTGCAATTTTTGACCAGACAAAAGTCAGCCCCCAGAAGAGCATGGAGAGCACGGCAAAAATATAGTATTTGAAAATATCTGATTTCAAAAGCGGGGATCAGTTAAATGAGTTTCTTTCCAAAAAAGAAGCAAATTTAAGATAATACCTCAATATGCCCGAAAAATGAATTCCGCAGCCATGAGTTTACAGGAAAGAAAATAAATACCCCGCTTCAGGGATCAGGAAAGTCAATTATCTTATTATCACCAGCTTTCTGGTTACCACACCATCCCCTGTATCAAATGATACAAAGTAAATTCCGGAATCCAGATTTGAAACATTCAGGTGTCCGTTAAAACTACCGGCAACGGAAAGCACTTCCTGTCCGGATGAATTCTGAAGTCTTATCTGTTTTAAAAGGTTCAGATTTGAAAAACTGTAATTAAGCTGATCGCGGCAGGGGTTTGGGTAAAAAAGTAAATCATTGGTTTCAGGAATTTCAGCATTGGATAGCACAAAGTCACTGGCCAGTATCCTGGCATCTACTGCATATTGCCCTTCAGCAAGAATATAGCCATAATTATTGGCATCTGTTTTAATCTTCGTGTAATTCATTGTGCCGAAAGAAATGTCTTCCCATTCCGGTTCACCCTCATAATTTCGGAGAATCAATCCATTGTCACCAACACAAAAATTTATATTGTTGTTTGAGTATGTATAATTAATGTTGGAACTGACCCCGGAATTCATGGTGGTCCAGGAATATCCTCCATCTGTCGTCTGAATAATTTTACCTTCTTTACCTGCCAATATTCCTCTGTCTTCATCAATGAAAGTAAAGTGGTTTAAGTTATATAAGGTATCCTTATAGATGGTTGTCCAGGTATTTCCGAAATCAGTCGTTTTTAGTAGCATATTGTTCCCGGGAACGGTTGAACCAGGATAATTAAAATCCCGGCACAGAATAAAGGCAGTTGTATCATTCAGCATTTTTACCGAACCATAAGCAAAGTCAACAGAATCTCCCGGAGTCGATGAATATTCTCCATTTTCAACTTTTCCAAGCAGTCCCCAGGGATAATTATTAAGCGCAAAGCCCCTGGAAATATCTATAAAATCGTAGCCATTAAAATATCCGTCAACATTGGGCCCAGGCACATTTTCCCAGGTAACGAAGTCATCAGAAGTAGTCCTGATAGAGGAGGTCACCTGATCGGTAATAAAAGTAACCAGTTGAGAGGGCGCAACACATTGAATTTTATAAAGTGTAGCTGTTGGTCCAATGCCTGGAAATGTCCAGTTTAAACCGCCATCAACACTTTTAGCCCTACTAAAATAGGAGTAATGTATTGAATAACCCGAATATCGGTAAACCACATATATACTGTTATCGGGTGAAACATCAAAGTCAAGATATCCTTCGTAATAATAATCAGGCCCCTGTTGAAGGTACCCGGTCAGTGCATTCCATTGAGAAAAGGCTGAATGAAATGAAAAGATCATCATGGTAACAATCAGCAATTTTTTCATAATAAAATATTTAAATGTTTATAATGGAATTTTTCAGCAATAATATCTACAAAGATATAATATAGATCAGAAAATCGCAATCAGTATTCTAAATTATCAGAATCAGAATAAAAAAAGTCTGTTTAAAGTGTAACAAAATTCCGGATCGCTGGTCTTTATATTACCAACAGCTTATTAATGGATCAGGTGGATCAATTGGTAGAAGAATGTAAATCGGGCAACCGCCAGGCCCAGATGGATATATACCGGCAGTATTACAAGCCGATGTATAACACCTGCCTGCGGATGGTCAGTGTAAGCGCGGACGCCGAGGACATTATGCAGAATTCCTTTATTGACGCGTTCAGGTCCATTAAGAGTTACAGGGGCAAATCTCCGTTTTACTACTGGCTCAGGCGGATTGTGATCAATAACGCCATGGATCATTTGAAGAACCGTAATCCGGATATGTTCCTGACCGATACACTGCCCGAGATACCGGAGACCGGAGATGATGCTGAAGACGGGTCTGTTGAATTACAGGTAAATGCAGTGAAAAATGCCATGGATCAGTTACATAATGATTACCGGGTTATCCTTTCGCTTTACCTGTTCGAAGGGATGGACCAGGAAGAGATCGGGGATATTCTGAAACTGAACCCCGGCAATGTAAGGACAAGGCTTTCAAGGGCCAGACAAGCGCTGATCAGCCTGCTCAGTGATTATTCCCGAAGATCACCGGCAGGTAGAAACAAGTAACAAAGCAGAAAGCAAGATCATGAAAACCATACAGGACTTTATCCGCAATCACAGGCAGGACTTCGATGAGGGGGAACCCCGGAGCGGGCATGAAGAACGTTTCCTGGCAAAACTGAAGCTGGAAGATCAGGCAAAGCGTTCGGTGCAATACACCACCATCGGCAAATGGTTTAAAATTGCGGCTTCGGTGCTGATCATTGCAAGTTTCGGCGCGGCCATATACACCATCATGCTCAGGCCTGATCAGGCTGTGCTGGCCGGAAAAAATACCACACCGGACGAGATCCGCGAAATTGAATACTATTATACCAGTGTCTCGGATCAGAAACTTAGGACCATCAAGGAAATGGCCGGATCAGGACCAGAGGCAGAAAAAGTCAAGGCAATGATCTCCGAACAGGTCAGAGAATTAAAAGTGTCAACAGAAGCACTGAAAACCGAATACATTGAAGGGAAAAAAGATGAGCGCGTGCTGAACGCGATCAGGAACAATTACCGGGTACTCAACGGTCTGCTGGATCATGTAATCAATCAGATTGATCAGCCCCGGCATAAAATTGAAGAATCCTCAAAAAACAACCTTAATATCGGATATCATGAAACCAAATTTTGTTAAAACGGCATTGCTCATCATTTCCTTAATGGCTGCACCGTTGTTTGGCCTGGCCCAGAAGGAAACAAGAACCAAAAACATCAGTAAACAGTTTAAGGTCAACAGTGATGTTCTACTGAAGGTTGAATCCAGTTTCGGAAAGGTCAGCTGCACCGTGTGGGACAAGAACGAAATCAGTGTGGATGTTGAAATCCGGGTGGATACGCGGAATGAGAAAGATGCCCTGCGCGTACTTGACCAGATAAAGCCGGTCATTACAGGATCTGCATCACTGGTCGAAATTAAAACAGAAACCGGCAGTATCAGTTCCGGAAACAAATCAACCTCATTCTCGGTTGATTACACCATCAGGATGCCGGAATCGACCAGACTTGACATCGAAAGCCGGTTCGGCAGCCTTTATACCGACGCAACCACAGCGCCTGCGAAGCTTGTGGTTGAATACGGCAGCCTTACCCTGAAAAAGTTCACAAACCCCGACTTTGAGATTATCCTGAAGTTCAGTACCGGAAAGATTGAATCACTTGGCAAAGGCAGATTGGATTTACAATACAGCACTATAAATCTGGGCACCGCCGATTTCATTGATATGGATTCAAAGTTTTCCACCATTAATATTAAAACACTTACAGGGATCAGGATTGATTCACAATATGACAACATCGGCATTGAGAAGATCTCAGGCATGGAGGGATCTGCAAAGTTCACCGCAATAAAGATCGACGCGCTGATCAACCGCCTTGAGCTTGCTTTACAATATGGCGGACTTGATGTGAACAATGTAAATCCGTCATTCTCGAACATAAGCCTGGATGCCTCGTTCAACAATATTAACCTTGGAATCGCTCCATCTGCCTCTTACAGGCTGAATGCCGATATGAGTTTCGGAGGGTGCCGCTATCCGCAGAAATCCGCCGTTACAGTCACTGAGAAATCCATGACTTCAAGCCTCTACAGCGGAACCGTCGGAACTGACAAAAGCCCTTCTGCCAGGGTAAGCATCAAAGGCAGAAACAGCGATGTAAAACTTTACTGATAAATTCAAAACCAACACTGAATCAACTAAAATCACAAAACCATGAAAACCATCACTGCAAAGAAAAATCTGGCCCTTCAGGTCATCATGCTCATTGTTCTTCTGATGACCATTACCCTGACAGTTAAAGCTGAAAAACAGGACCGCAAAGTCGGGAATTTTACGAAAATAGAAGTCAGCGGCGCATTTAATGTAATCCTTACACAGGGAAATTCAGCATCTCTATCCCTGGAAGCCAGTGAAGAATTGCTTGAAAGAGTGATTTCAGAAGTTAAAGGTGACAAGCTTATCCTCAGGTTGGAAAACAACACGAGGATTATAGGAACGGAATCTCCGACGGCTTACGTTTCTTTTATCAATATTGATGAAATAGATCTGAGCGGGGCGGTAAAAATATCCGGCACCAACCCTATGAAATTCAAGCACCTGCTTATAGATGGGTCCGGCGCTACCAAAGTCGATCTGAATCTGTCGGCAATCAAATTGAAATGTAACGCAAGCGGCTCTTCCAAAATAATACTGAAAGGAGATGCAGAAGAATTTGAGGCTGAACTGAGTGGCGCTACTAAAATAGACGCTGAAGACTTTAAAACAACCAATTGCACCCTTGATTGCAGCGGAGCATCCAATTCGAAGGTTTATGTAACCGGATCATTAAAAGTCGACGGAAGCGGAGCCTGTAACATAACATATACAGGCAATCCGCAGCAGGTTGATTCTGACATGAGCGGAGCCAGTAAAATCCGTAAAGGTTAAAATCATCGATCAGTCAGAACATCAAAGGCTTCCCGGTTCAGGGAGGCCTTTCTTTTCTTTTTGCATCAGGCAGTATCAGACTCCGATCATGCCTTTAAACTCATTCTCGGTGATAATTTTTACTCCCAGACTTTCAGCCTTTCTCCGCTTTTCGGGGCCCATATTATCACCGGCAACGACGTAATCGGTTTTCGACGATACGGAACCGCTTAGCTTTCCGCCATTTGCTTCAATGACAGATTTAAGGCCTTCACGGGTAAAAGAAGTAAAAACGCCACTCACAACAAACGTTTTTCCACTAAGCAAATTTGTTTCCGATACAGCCTCATCCGCCGACTGCAGTTGAATACCTGCATCCTTCAACCTTCCGATCAGCGCTGTACCAGACTGATCGGCAAAGAAGTTCAAAACACTGCCGGCAATTTTTTCCCCGATCTCATCTACGGTAATCAACTCATCTGAAGTTGCACAGGCCAGGTTATCAATGGAACGATAGTGTCTGGCAAGTTTTTTGGCCACTGTTTCACCTACAAACCTGATTCCAAGGGCAAAAAGCACCCTTTCGAAAGGTACGGACTTTGAGTTTTCAATACCATTCAGGATATTCTGAACAGTTTTCTCCCTGAAACTGATCTTTTTCGTTTTACCATCCTCTCCGGTAACTACTTTTTCAAGCCCGAGTAGTTTATCATAAGTCAAATCGTATAAATCGGCAATATTCCTAACAAGGCCGCTGTCGAACAGCATTTCAATCTTGCCTTCGCCAAGACTATCGATATTCATAGCCTTTCTGGCGATGAAGTGAACCAGTTTTCCTTTGATCTGCGGCGGACAGCCGGTCTCATTGGGACAGTACCATGCCACCTCCCCTTCCTTGCGTTGCAGAGCTGTTCCGCATTCGGGGCAATGACTGATAAATCCCGCAGGCTTCGATTCAGGGCGACGGGCATTGTAGTCTACCGCTGTAATCTTTGGAATGATTTCCCCACCTTTTTCAACAATCACAATATCGCCTATTCTGACGTCAAGGGCTGCCATCACGTCGGCATTATGCAATGTGGCACGTTTCACGGTAGTTCCTGAAAGAGTTACGGGCTCAAGGTTCGCCACGGGAGTCACAGCCCCGGTCCTTCCAACCTGGTAATCGATTGACAAAAGCTTCGTACTGGCTTCTTCTGCCTTATATTTGTAAGCAATGGCCCACCTTGGCGATTTGGAAGTAAATCCCAGTTTCTCCTGCTGGGAAATTGAATTTACTTTAATCACAACACCGTCGATGTCAAAATCGAGCTGGCTCCTGCCATCGCCAACCTCATCAATAAAACGGATCACCTCTTCAATGCCCTGACACCTGGCTTTGATATCGCATACCTTGAATCCCCATTTGCGCAGTATATTCAGCCTTTCAAAATGCCCATCTCCCGCGATCTTTTCACCCAACAGGTAATAAACAAAGATATCCAGTGGCCGGCGTGCTACCTCTTGAGAGTCCTGGGTTTTCAATGTGCCTGCGGTGGCATTGCGGGGATTGGCAAATGGTTGCTCCCCTTCATCCTCCCGCTGACGGTTCATGCGGTCAAAACCGGCCCGCGGCATAAAAATCTCCCCCCTGACTTCGAAAGAATCAGGATAATCACCCGGCTCAAGCACCAGCGGAACAGATTGTATGGTCTTTACATTAGCTGTTACATCATCTCCCTGAATCCCGTCACCGCGCGTGATGGCCTGTACCAAAGCCCCGTTTTCATAAATAAGGCTGATCGAAACACCGTCGATCTTCAGCTCACACACATACTCATACGGCTCAGTCAGTAACCGGTTTACCCTGTTGTCAAAATCGCGCAATTCGCCTGCCGAATAAGTATTATCCAATGAAAGCATAGGATATTTATGCTTAACACTTAAGAATTCGCGGGTAATTTCCCCGCCAACCCTTTGGGTCGGGCTGTTAGGACTTAGAAATTCGGGAAACTCTTTTTCAAGGGCTTCAAGCTCTTTCAGCAACTGATCAAATTCATAATCGCTTATGACGGGTGAGGCGAGCTGGTAATAACGGTAATTGTGGGCCTGTAATTCTTCGCGTAGCTGCCGGATACGCGCCAGGGCATTCTGCTTTTCCATAAAAATCGTATCCTTTGGATTCGGGGAAAGTTAGAAATAAAATCCGTAGAAATTATGAGTTGATCTTTACAATATTATATTTGCATCCTGAAGTGCAAAGCTGCTCAATTTCCTTCAGGTTCTGCCATTTCCGCTCATTTCTGAGATTGGCTGCAGAGGCTGTAAAATAGGTATGATTCCTGAGAAAGTCCATTTGAATGATATACCATTCACTGAGGTCTAACTTATTGCCTGACAATTCCCATTCAAGCCTGAGTTTTTGTCCGATAACAAAAAAATCAGGCCTGCCAAGATAATCAAGATCCGCATCACAAAGTATCTTTTCGGCCAGGGTGGTTGCAAGTTGTGGCAACTTGGTAGCCATAATCATTGATTTCACTTCACTGATCTCATCTTCATTAAAACCGAACGAAGGCAGATACTCCTGGGCAATGGCGGCTGAGTAATCCTCATGATCCCTGAAACTTACCGTGATTCCGGCATCGTGCAGCAGGGCTGCAGCCCTGATCAGTCTGGTATGATGCTCATCAAGCCCTTCCAGGGCAGCCAGCCTTATGGCGGCGTCATGCACATCGAGTGTATGATCGGGGCTATGATAAACAATGGTCGGGGGCAGTTCCCGCTTCATTTTTTCAATGATGAAGTCAGTAAGGTTAATCAGGTTCATATCAGTTCCGCCGAATTGAGTATTAGGAAGATACAGACAAGTTGCGGGCTTTGTTATTACAAAAAAAGCTCCGGCCGGGGCTGGAGCTTTTTTCGTAATATCCCCTGCTAAAGTCCGAGTATTTCGTAATTAAATTTTCTTGGATTTATGCACATAACAGGAATCTGTGAAGAGTTGAAAATAATTTCTTCATCATAACTGCCAAGCAAAAATGTGCTGAGCCCCTTTTCAGGATTGGTCATGATCATGATAAGGTCAGCATTGATGGATGTGGCATAGTCGATTACCTGTTTCGAAAAATTCGAACTCTTCTCGGATATTTTTTCAGTATAAGATATATTGTTCTTTGCAAAATATCCCGATATCTGTTTCGCTGCACTGTAAACCGAATCATCGGCTTCCCCGACCAGATATACATGAATTGTAGCGTTGAATTTTTTTGCGATGTAGACTGCCCAACGCGTCTTTTCAAGCGGACCGGCCTCACTGGTAATTGGTAAAACAATGCTCTTAAACCCGCCTTCAAACTGTCGTTTCTGAACCACAATGGTTGGTGCAGCAGAAGATGTCACAACTTTCAGTGCATAACTGCCGGTAAGGTGTTGCAAACCAACTTTGCCATGGGTACCAAGATAAACGAGCCCGATTCCCATATCCTTGACAACTTCACCGATCTCTGTAAAAATACTTCCCTCACGTGTTAATGTATCGACCTCTACCTGATATTTTGATTTCAGCAAGGATGCGATCTCCCTGAGTTTGTCATCAATTGATTCCGGAGCCAGATTCTCATTCTTCAGATAAGCCCTGGTTTCATTATTTATGACATGTAATAAAACCACTTTGTGGTTTAAAAGCCTGGCAGCATCAGCAGCCTGGTAAGCAGCATTCAGGCAAACCTCTGAAAAATCAGTCGGAACCAGGATAATGTCATTCATCATTGTATCCATTTTCTTCGTCGTTTGTTTTTATTAATTTGGGGAAATCCTTCGAAAGTGTTACTAAAGACAAAAATAATTGATTTTTTTGATAAACCCGCCCATCCCGAAAAATTATTATTTCAATCGCCCCAACATTGGCCTATATCTGCTGGCTTCCGGAAGAAATAGTTATTCCCCTTGCTCTTCACAATATCAGACGGGGCATTCACATGTTTATGCCTTATATGCAGTTTATCCTTTAAAATCCGGGCTATACGCAATAGCCTGGTCTTTCCGCCTGCCGGCGAATCTTTACAAAGCAACATAAAAATATTTATGATTCAATTAGATGCAAAACTCAGGTTACATTGGTTGAAATTTAAGATAAAGAAACATAATACTTCATTAATTTTACGTTTTTAAGGAACAAGTAAAAAAATTTTCAACCAGGATACTCATGGAACTCAACTTTACATTCATCTCCTGGATACTTTTAGCAACATGCCTCAGCTCCGGGGGAATTGCTATTTACAGTCATCTGAAAGGCTATTCAAATCATCAGGTCTATTTCACCTTGCTGATGCTTATGATTGCCGAATGGTCCCTTATGTCGACGCTTGAATCAGCTTCAATAACCATCCAGGCTAAAGTTTTCTGGTCAAAACTGGAATACATTGGCGCAATGACAACACCGGTATTTTTTCTGCGCTATGCCATAGGGATTGCCGAAATCAGAAACCATTGGCTGACAAGAAAGTATTGGTCATTCTGGCTGCTGCCGTTTCTTGTCATAATACTTACGGCAATCAATGAGTTACATCATCTTACCTGGATAAGGTTTACCTGGAGTGAGGCAGGAAACAATATCCTCACCTACCACCATGGCCCGGTATTCTATGCTGGTATGGCATATTCCCTGATCCTAGTTCTAATTGCACAAGCTCTGATAATCAAGGCTCTTCCTGATTTGCCTGCAACATTTAAGAGACAGGCCTGGTCCATCATTATTGCCTGCATTTTCCCGTTTACTGCTGCCCTGATTTATGTTACCGGCCACACCCCGCTTGAAGGACTGAACATTACCATTTTAAGCTTCAGCATTTCAGGGCTGGTCCTTCTTTTCGGTATTACCAGATACAGAATGTTTGATATTGCCCCTTTCGCCAGAAGGAGACTTACAGAAATTTTAAATGATGCTATAATATTGGTAGATAATGATCTGAAAATTATTTACCATAATCCGGCCGCTTCTGAATTACTGCATCTGGGCTCGAAATATTTTTACAGCGACCTCAGGAAGGTTGGATGGCTGCATAACGCCTGCTCTGCTCATCTTGAATATGACAGCGATGATAAAGAAATATTAACGAATACCACAGACAACGAGTGGTATAACATCAAGATAATCAGGATATTGGACGATCATGACACATTTCAGGCAAACCTGTTGATTATCAGGAATATTAGCGCAAAAAAGAAACTTGAATTACAAACATCCAGGCTCAATGAAGAATTAACCATTTCACATAAAAAGCTTTTGGCAATTAACAGCCAAAAGGATAAAATTATGTCTATTATCGGTCATGATCTCAAGACACCCTTTCACCAGATTATCAGTCTTTCACATGTTTTAAAAGATAGCATTGACGATTTTTCCAAAGAGGATATTCTGGCTCTGCTGGATGATATTTCACATGCTTCTGAAAACGGGATGAAAACATTGCAGGACTTGCTTAACTGGGCCAACGGACAAAGGGAAAGCGTAGTGGTAAATTTTGAAAATTTGCATTTACGCCCTGTTATAGATAATATCATCCAAAGCCTGCGCTTATCAGCCGCTGCAAAGCAACTCAGGTTTATCACCAACATCCCGGATGATGCATTAATATATGCAGATGAGAAAATGGTCACTGTTGCTTTCCGGAATTTATTGACGAATGCAATAAAATTCTCAAGACCGGGAGGTAATATTACGGTTACTTATGCTAACAGGGATAACAATGCAAGAATTTTTTTTACTGACGAGGGTATCGGTATGGAAGAAAGAGATACGAGAAAAATCTTTACCGGAGGAATCAATGAATCCCGGCCCGGCACCAACGGAGAGACAGGAAGCGGATTGGGACTGATGCTTTGCAGGGAAATGATCATTAATAACAAAGGAAGCATAGAGGTCAGCAGCCAACCCGAAAAGGGCACCACTTTTATAATAGATTTGCCTCAGTCATCAACCAACGCCTCCCTGAAGAATACCATTCTTAACTAGCCTGCTTCATTCCCTGGCTTGTCCCTTACAACTGAATTATCTTCAGGTGTTTCCGGAAAATCAATTACTGTAGTTCAGGTCGTCACGCTGAGAATGAAATAATTGCTATTTTTGTACTATTAACATTCAGAACCTTTTCTGAACTCATACATCTATAAAAAATGGCGCACCTCAAATCCGGCCTTTGGCTGATCTTATGGATAATTACCTTTTCATTTCCAGCTAACGCACAACTGATCGTTACCACCCCTGCTTTTCCGGCCGATGTCGATGAGGTGGAAGTTATATTCAATGCTTCTCTTGGCAATGGGGGTATGGCCGGTTATGCCGGCGAGGTATATGCCCATACGGGGGTAATCACTGATTTGAGTTCAGGCCCTTCGGACTGGAAATATGTAAAAACCGATTGGGGGCAGAACACGCCTGCCACCCTGCTCGAAAGAATCGGTAACGATCTCTACAAACTCACAATCGGCCCATCTATCAGGCAATATTATAACGTGCCGGCTTCAGAAACCATTCTCCAACTGGCATTTGTTTTCAGAAGTGGCGTCAAGGTAAACAACCAGTGGCTCGAAGGAAAAACGGAAACCGGAGGCGACATTTTTGCAGAAGTCTATCCGGACGGGCTCTTTACGCGGTTCAACTTTCCGGTTGCAAGCGCACTGCTATCCGAACCCGGAGAGGAAATCCTCATTGAATCAATTTCAAATGAGGCCGACTCCATGTTTTTGTTTATCAATGAATCCCTAACAAAATCGGTTGCCGGAAATATCCTGCACGATACCATCACGTCCCCTGAATCGGGAAAAAACTATGTCAGGATATTAGCGAAAAATCAGGCTGAAACGGCTGTTGATTCATTCTATTTTTTCGTTCGCCAACCTGTCATTGTACAGGCTTTGCCAGACGGTGTTGCTGACGGGATTAATTACATCAACGATTCAACGGTCACATTGTGCCTTTACGCCCCGTTTAAAGAGCACGTATTCGTAATCGGAGACTTCAACAATTGGGAATTTGAAGACGAAGGATACCTGTTCCGCACGCCTGATGAAAAAAGATACTGGATTACCTTAAACAATCTTGTAGCGGGAAAAGAATACATTTTTCAGTATCTGGTCGACGGGAACATCAGAATCGGGGATCCTTATGCCGAAAAAGTATCTGATCCATGGAATGACAAATATATCAGCCAGAATACATATCCGGGCATTCTGACTTATCCTGCAACCAAAACAACAGGGGTGGCCACGGTGCTGCAAACAGCAAAAACTCCATATAACTGGGAGGTGGATAATTTCCAGGCACCTCCGAAATCTGAACTTGTAGTTTATGAACTGCTGGTCAGGGATTTTGTTGCCAAACACGATTACCAAACACTGATTGACACGCTGGATTACCTGAAAAGACTAGGTATCAACGCAATTGAATTAATGCCTTTCAACGAGTTTGAAGGCAATTCAAGCTGGGGATACAACCCGAATTTCTATTTCGCCCCCGACAAATACTATGGTCCGGAAAATGATCTCAGACGCTTTATTGATGAATGTCACAAACAGGGGATTGCTGTAATTATGGATATGGTGCTTAACCATTCTTTCGGGACTTCTCCGATGGTAATGCTCTATTGGGATGCAATAAATAATCGCCCTGCCGAGAATAATCCCTGGTTCAACCCGATACCAAAACATGATTTTAATGTCGGATTCGATTTCAATCATGAGAGCCCTGACACTAAAGCACTGGTAAACAGGGTAGTTAAATTCTGGATTGAGAATTATAAAATAGACGGTTACCGGTTTGATCTTTCAAAAGGCTTTACGCAAAAAAACACCCTGAACAATACTAACGCCTGGGGACTTTACGATGCTTCACGAATAGCTATCTGGAAAGCAATTGCCGACACCATCTGGTCTGTCAACCCAGATGCTTATGTTATTCTGGAACATTTTGCCGAAAACGCCGAGGAAAAGGTACTGGCCAATTATGGCATGATGATCTGGGGTAAAATGAGCGATGAATACGCCAACGCTGCCAAAGGCAGTTCTGCCAGCAACAATTTCAACTGGGCATCATACAAAGCCAGGGGGTGGAATGAGCCTAATCTGATTTCATATATGGAAAGCCATGACGAAGAAAGAATCATGTACCTCATCCTGAAGGAGGGCAGCTTGGCAAATCCGGCATACAGGACACGCGACACAACCATTGCCCTTCAACGTGTGCAACTGGCCAATGTATTTCACTATATGATTCCAGGGCCAAAAATGCTATGGCAGTTCGGCGAGTTGGGTTATGATATAAGCATTGATTTCAACGGACGTACAGGAGAAAAGCCCATAAAATGGAACTACACACAGGACTACCGGAGAAGGACACTTAAAAACGTTATCTCATCACTAATTAAACTGCGACAGAGCCACAATGTGTTCAGCACCACCGATTTCACCCTTTCGCTCAGTGGATATCAGAAGAAAATTCAGTTGAATCACCCTGATATGACGGTGCTGGTAATTGGCAATTTCGATGTCTTTCCCGGCTCCATGGTACCGGGATTCCCGTCGGCAGGAAAATGGTTTGAATATTTTACGGGAGATTCGATATCCGTTGCTTCTGTTTCAGATGCCGTTGAACTGAAACCGGGTGAATACCGGATATATACCAATGTACGCCTTACCAAACCGGAAACAGGCCTTGGAATCGGGGAAACCGGTGAAACAAATATGGTTATTGCTGACTATCCCTACCCTAATCCGTTGACTGAAGGGCAGTTAATAGTTCCGGTTTTCCTGTTTGGAGATACTGATATAGAGATCAATGTTACTGATCTGACAGGCAGAAACGTCAGCCAGATATATTCAGGAAGGCTCAGTGGCGGGGAACACCGGATAAAGTGGAATGCAACCGCAGGTTTAAAACCCGGCATATATATATTATCTGCGAGGGCGCAGTCATTCTCGAAATCTTTCAGGATTGTTTTACCATGAACCGTGTTCCTTCAGGGTTATAATCATGGCCGGAGATGCTTTCTCCGGCCATTTTTTTTCTTTTTTCAATGGTCTGAATGCTGAAATCCGTCATAAAATCAACAGTAAATTTTTGCCGGCAAAAAAAATCTTGCTGCTATCTTTTTGTCGGTGTGATTGTTAGGCTGAATTGTTAATAACTCCGCTTTTTTTTTTACATTAACCCCTTGCAGGAAAGAAAAAAGGCAGTACTTTTGCCATCCCAATTGAGGCTAAAAGCGGATAACACTGCTGAAAGAGAGAGGTTGGAAAGTTTTTTGAAAAAAATTCTAAAAAGAGTTGCAGGATTAAAAATAGTTTGTAATTTTGCAGCCCCAAACGATAATTAAGAATTGCGTTTGGTAAAATAGAGTTCTTTGAACTAATGGAGCAATACGAAAAATAAGCAGCAAAGCGGTTCACTATGTGAATAGATGAACTGAGAGTAGATCTTGAGAACATTTA
>DJGZ01000042.1:118298-127074 GCA_002433025.1 Bacteroidales bacterium UBA5833 | reverse complement strand
ATAAAAATGCCCCGCTTCGCGGGGCACCGGGAGTGTCTGGCGGAAAGAGAGGGATTCGAACCCCCGGACCCTTGCAGGTCAACGGTTTTCAAGACCGCCGCAATCGACCACTCTGCCATCTTTCCGGGGGCAAAATTACAACTTTTTTTGATTCCGCAAATTTTTTATTTTGTGCGGTAAAACAAGGTCATTGCGGTTGCCGATGTACCTGAATTGTCTCTGTGAAGTTGCTTTAAAAAAGAAGCCACAAAAACACAGAAACACAAAATGAATTTTTAGCTTTTGTTTCTTAAAAATAGTCAGTGGTTTTTGGTGCTTTAGTGCTTCCGTGGCAGAACGAAAACCAATCTTTTGACGAATATCTCTGTATATTATGCTGCATCATTTCAGGCTTGATAGCTTCGTATTCAAGGTAATTAATTGAGTAGACCCCGGTCCGGTCAGTGCACCGGCATTTTGGTTTGAAAAGCGCCGGAATGCTGAAGATTTCATTAACTTTACGGGAGAATAACCTGAAGGTGCCATTCCCTCTTCAAAGAGCTGAGCTATGTATAACACTTCCATCATCCGTATCCGGCCGCTGGGATTTCAGTGGGAAACCAGCGATCCTTTTCTCTTCTGTGTGCATCATCTGGACGACTACCCGGCCGGGAATGCGGAACTGGGGCCGGCAGCATCGCTGGCAGGCCGTAACCTGGGTCAGGATTTCACCCTGAAAGACGGGTGGCGGATGTATCACGGGCAGAAGGTGCCGGGATTTCCGGCCCACCCGCACCGGGGCTTCGAAACGGTGACCGTGGTTTTAAAGGGATTTGTGGACCATTCCGATTCTCACGGAGCCGCCGGTCGCTACGGAAACGGCGATGTGCAGTGGATGACCGCCGGCAGCGGCCTGCAGCATGCCGAGATGTTTCCCCTGCTGAAAGGGGAGGAGCGCAATCAGCTGGAACTTTACCAGATATGGATCAATCTTCCGCAATCAAAGAAAATGGCCGATCCCTATTATACCATGCTGTGGAATGAGGAGATTCCGGAAGTGTCCGTATCGGATGAGGAGGGCCGTGTGACCACCCTCAGGCTGATTGCCGGTGTGTTGAACGGGGTTGTTCCGCCGCCCCCGGCTCCCGACAGCTGGGCGGCCGATCCCGGCAACGAGGTCGCCATCTGGACCATCAATATGGAAGCCGGGGCAAAATGGGCGCTGCCGCCGGCCGTAAATCCGGTTAACCGGACACTCTATTTCAATACCGGCGCATCGCTGAAAGTTTCAGGGGTGGAGGTGCAGCCCTATCATGCCGTTGAATTGTTCCCGGGCCAGACTACCACGCTCGAAAACGGAAACGCGCCCGCGAAATTGCTGATGCTGCAGGGCCGGCCCATCCATGAGCCGGTGGTTCAGTACGGGCCTTTCGTGATGAATACGGAACAGGAGATCTATCAGGCCTTCACCGATTTCCGGGAAACACAGTTCGGCGGCTGGCCCTGGCAGCGGACCGATCCCGTGCATTCCCCGGCAAAAGGGAGGTTTGCCACCTATGCCGATGGCAGCAGCATAGAAAAGTAGGGTCGCGCCGGCATTATCCTTGTGACTGGGCTTGATAACTATTACCACATCCAGATAGCAGTCGGAACAGTGTTTTTGTGGCAAAGCACCAACATTTCCTGTCAGCTTTTTGATTCTTAGTGGGCTGATATATTTGCAGATTATTTATTAACAATAGTCCGTTAAATTTAAGAATCACGCAAAGACGCAAAGACCCCGTAAAAGTGGCGGGGCAGGCAGCAACGAATTGATTATGAGAGATTTGCTATCTTTAAACAAGTTTTTTATAATCCACTGTAAGTCAGTTTATTAAAGATTTTTAACGGACTACTGTATTAAACTATGGTAAAGGAATTCGACCCCTCCGGGGTCGTACCTGATTGGTGTGATCCTTTTCTATAAACATGTGACTCCTACGGAGTCAGAATTTTGTTTAAAATTCATTTGTTAAATCCGCTGTGGTAGTGCGCATTAACCATTATTTTAAAAATAGTTTGTGTTTTTTTGTGCTTCTGTGTTTCCGTGGCAAAAAGAGTTTCTGTCAACCGAACGCCCTGGTACGCAGCGGAATTCTGAAAAAGCAACACCCCGCATAGGCGGGGCGCTATTATTATTCTAAAATGCTGTTGATAAGCGGGATGCATATATTTTTGCGATTCCCCGGCTGACTACCAGCTGCCGCTGGCGCCTCCGCCGCCGAAACCACCGCCGCCGAAGCCACCGAAACCACCGCCTCCGCCTCCGCCGAAGCCACCTCCTCCGCCACCGCCGAATCCGCCCCAGCTGCCGCCGGAACTTCTGCCGCTGTTATTCAGCATCGACAGCAGAATCCAGAAAGGCAGGTTGGAAGAACCGATGTTGCGGCGCTTGTTGCCGGAATTTCTGCCCATAAGAATGATAACCAGGATAATGATCACTATAGGGATGATCGCTGCCAGGGCGCCGTCTTTTGATTCGTAATCTTCGGCCTTGAACCGCCCTGAAGCCAGGTCGGTGATGATATCCGTGGCAGCGTTGATGCCCCCGAAATAATCATTTTCCCTGAAACAGGGGATCATTTCATTGTCCACAATCCTGCGGGCGATGGCATCGGGGATGATCTCCTCCATCCCGTACCCGGTGGCGATGGCCGCTTGTCCACGCTCATTGCCGACTTTGGGTTTTATGAGGATAACAACTCCGTTGTCAAAACTTTTCTGGCCTGCGCCCCAGGCTTGCCCGATGCGCTGGGCCAGGTCGTCGATGTCGTAACCGTCCAGGCTGTTCAGTGTAACCACTGTTATCTGGGTGGAAGTGCTGTCGTTGTATTCAACGAGTTTTCGCTCGAGCCTTGCTGCCTCTTCCGCACTGAGGAGCCCTGCAAAGTCATTCACCAGCCGGGGAGGCACCGGTTTCTCAGGGATACCGGCCGAAACACTGAAGGTGAAAGTGATCAGCGCAAGCAGAAACAAACAGCATTTAACACGGGATAATTCCATCATACTGTTTTTAGTTATTCCCGAAAGAGATTTCGTCCGATAACTCATTGATATCTTCTGATTTGTAAGGGAAATGTTTCTTGAGTTGTTTACCGGCTTCAATAATACCTTCAATAATTCCTTCCGCAAAGTGCCCTTCACGGAAATGGTTGATCATGATCAGCTTAATGTTTTCCCAGAAGTCATCCGGTACCACTGTGTTGATGCCCTCATCGCCGATAATGGCAAAGGAGCGGTTCTGTATGGAAAGGTAAAATAATACCCCGTTTCGTTGTTCGGTTTTATCCATTTCGAGCAGCTGAAAGATGGAGGCTGCCCTTTTCAGGATATCCCCTTTGAATTTGTTCTCGATATGGACCCTGATTTCACCGGAAGTATCAAGTTCGGCATCCAGAATGGCCTGTTTGATATCCTCCTGCTGCTCGTGGGTGAAAAAGTTTTTGGCGCTTGCAGGCATGTCAGTAACTTACGGTTTGCACTGGAAAATCCTGATCAGAACTGTACTTCAGGCGCTTTTTCAGCTCCGCTTTCGGCCTGGAAGTATGCTTTCTTGTCAAATCCGAAAAGGCCGGCCAGGATGTTGTTCGGGAATCTCCTGATCTGGGTGTTGTAAGCCTGGGCGGTTTCGTTAAAAGCGCGGCGTTCTACGGTGATGCGGTTTTCGGTGCCTTCAAGCTGGGCCTGCAGGTCCATAAAGTTCTGATTTGCTTTCAGGTCCGGGTAACGCTCAATCACCACCATCAGCCTCGACAAGGCTGAACCTAAACCGTCCTGGGCCTGTTGAAACTGCTGCATACTGGCTTCTGTCATGTTGGTTGGATCGATGGTAACGCTGGTTGCCTTGGCCCTTGCCTCGATCACCTGCGTCAGTGTTTTCTGCTCAAAATCGGCATATCCTTTTACCGTATTTACAAGGTTGGGGATCAGGTCGGCGCGGCGCTGATAAACATTCTCAACCTGCGACCAGGCTGCGGTTACACCTTCTTCGAGGGTGACCAGGCGGTTGTAACGGCCGGTGAGCGAAACAACGATCAGCAGAATGGCTCCGGCAACCACCAGGAGTGTTACTAATGATTTTTTCATGGTTTAGCGATTAGGTTATGTTTTGTAAAAGTAAAAGGAAAATTTGAAATAATAAGGGAAGTCAACGGCTAAGTTAAAAATCAGGCCGGCTTTAAACCGGCCTGCATCTTTATTTAATGATTTCGACACTTCTTTTGATAAACCCGGTGAGCTCTTCACCTTTTAGCAGGTTCTGGGCAAGTTTTGCCAGGTCTGTCAATTGTCTGGCGAGGGCTTTGCGGCTGTTTTCGTCATTTTCGTCATTCATTTTCGCAATCAGCGGATGGTTGCTGTTCACCACAAGGTTGAACGAATCCGGAAAACTGCCCATATAGGATGCGCCGCCGAGCATGGACATATCTTTCATCCTGCGCATAAATTCGGGGCGTGTGATCTGAACCGGCATTTCCGTTTCGCTCATGCTCTCGAATACCACGGTGTAACGCTCCTTCCCCGCAACTTCCTCAAAAACAGGCTTCAGTTTGTTCTTCTCCTCCTCATTCAGTTTCGATGGCAACGCCTCTTCCTTTTTAATGAGGTTGTCAATCACATCGGCGTCTACCCTGACAAACGAAGAATTTTCGAATTTCTGCTCCAGGGTGTTGATGAAGTGGTTGTCAAGCGGGCCGTCCATAATCAGCACGTCATAACCCCTGCCGGTGGCCGCATCGATAAACCCGTGCTGTTCATCCGCATCGGAGGTGTAGAGATAGACCAGTTTCTTGTCCTTGTCGGTCTGCGCGGCAGTTATGTGATTTTTGTATTCCTCAAAGGTGAAATATTTGCCCTGCGTATTCTTGAAAAGGCAGAATTTTTCGGCCCTTTCGAAGAATTTTGGCTCCGTGATGATGCCATATTCGATAAAGACCCGGATATCGTCCCATTTTTTCTCGAATTCCTCACGGTTGTTTTTGAAAATATCCTCCAGTTTGTCTGCCACCTTCTTCATGATGTGGTTGGATATCTTCTTCACGTTGGCGTCACTCTGCAGGTAGGAGCGGGATACATTCAGCGGAATATCTGGTGAGTCAAGCACTCCGTGCATCAGGGTAAGGAAATCCGGTACAATGCCTTCAACGGAGTCGGTGACGAATACCTGGTTGGAATAAAGCTGGATTTTTTCCTTCTGAACTTCAATATTCCGTTTAACTTTCGGGAAATAGAGGATTCCGGTGAGGTTAAAAGGGTAATCCACATTCAGGTGGATGTTGAAAAGCGGTTCTTCGAAGGTGGAAGGGTAAAGTTCATGGTAAAAACTGTTGTAGTCTTCGTCGGTAAGCTCTACCGGCTTGCGTTTCCAGGCAGGATTGGTGTTGTTGATAAACCTTGGCTTCTCAATCTCATTATATTTATCGTTGCCTTTTTCATCTTTTTCGCCTTCAACCATCTCCCAGGATTTCTCGTTTCCGAAACGGATAGGAACAGGCAGGAACTTGCAGTATTTCTTCAGCAGGCTGAGGATCCTGGATTCCTCAAGAAACTCTCTGGAGTCTTCGGCAATGTGCAGCACAATATCGGTGCCCCGACCGGCTTTCTCGGTTTCGGTGAGGATATATTCAGGACTGCCGTCGCACTCCCATTTAACGGCCTTTGAACCAGGCCCTTTTTTATAGGTTTTGGTTAAGATCTCAACTTTCGATGAAACCATGAACGAAGAGTAAAATCCAAGTCCGAAATGACCGATCAGCTGGGCGGCATCCGCCTCGCTTTTGCCTTTATATTTCTTAATAAACTCTTCGGCGCCGGAAAAAGCGATCTGGTTGATGTATTTATCCACCTCTTCGGCTGTCATCCCGATTCCGTTGTCCCTGACAGTCAGGGTGCCTTTTTCTTGATCAAGGATAACTTCAATGGTAAGATCGCCCAGGTCTTCTTTTATGTTTCCCATTGATGAAAGGGCCTTGAGCTTTTGCGTGGCATCTACGGCGTTGGATATGAGTTCCCTGAGGAAAATCTCGTGATCTGAATACAGGAATTTCTTAATGATCGGAAAAATGTTTTCCGTTTGAACGTTAATTTTTCCCGTTTGCATGGCTTGATATTTTAAGTTAGATTTTTTTGATCTCTGCAATATCAAAGCATGTGCCATGCGGGAAAGGCTGACAAAATGTCCTTACTTTCCGCCTTGCAACGAATGGTGCAGCTTTGCAGTAACTTTTCTGTAAAGGCCGGTAGTAAGCGGATGAATACCCGAAGAACGGGGTAGCAGGGTAGTGGAGCCGGGTGGATAATGAAAACCTGAATTATCCGGAAATTTCAACCATAAAGGTGGTTCCAGAAGAGGGGGTGCTGGTGAAGTAAATTTTTCCTTTCAGGTATTTTTCAGTCAGCAGTTTCATGCTGTAGGTGCCCAGTCCCCTGTCATTGCCTTTTGTAGAGAATGATCGGTTGAATACCTGAAGCTGGATGTCTTCATTCATGTAAGAGGGGTTGTGCACCCAGAGCATGGCTCCCTTTTCGCGCAGGGGGATAATGCCGGTGGTTACCGGGCCATGATCGTCTTCTGCTTCAAAGGCATTTTTGATCATATTGGTAATCACCCTTTTGAGGATAACTTTTTGGGTGGAAAAGTTAAAATCCTCGCTTCTTTTGTCCAGTATCAGATCGTACTGACCGGTGGTGTAAGGCTTGAATTCGGCGAACATCTCATCGATGAACTGCATGGAATTGACCGTTTCGGGCGGGTTGATCTGCTCGATAAACTGGTCATACGAAATCAGGCGGTGGGTATTGATTTCATCAATCAGTCTGGAGGAGGATTTCAGCAGCATGCCGAGGAATTCTTCCCTGCTGTCCTCAAAATCGCCCGAAGCGAGCAATTCGACCATGCCGCTGATGTTATGGGCGGTGTTCAGGATATCGTGGTAGAAGATTCTTTCCAGCAGCAGGCGTTTTTTCTCACTGCTGATGTCCTGCAGGCTCATCAGGATAAACTCCCGGTTGTTGATGCTTATTTTTTCCGTGTCAACCTGTAAATTCAACGTCCCGTTCTGGGTGTTGAAGATCCCCTCTTCCGCACCGGCTCCTGTTTCAATGGCTGACCTGATCGATTTAAGCGCGGCGCATACCTTGCATTTGTCTGAAGTGCCGCATCCGTTATTGGCTGTTTTAAGATTCTGGCAGCCCATCAGATCGCCCGGCTTAAATCCCAGGAATTGCCTGATATCAAGGATTTCATAGAGTTTTAAAAAAGCGCTGTTGGCAAAAACAAGTTCACGTTCGGGGTTCAGGATAATGGTGCCGGTGGGGATGCCATTCAGAATTGAAACTGCAAGGGAATTGGAGCTGATTAATTTGTAGTCTTCGAGCAGTTTTTTATCCGGCTTATAATCAGTAGTTATAGTATTCGAATGGTTACTCATAGGTCAGCAGTTCCGTTTTAGTACTCCAAAAGTAAACCAAAATATTGAAGATTATATTCCATTTATCTAATTTGGAATGAAAAGTAATAATCAGTTAGCCTATTATGTTGATATTTAGATAGATTCTACTATGTTAAATTATTGTTATCATATTGATTCTGTAGTAATGTCAATCGTCTGCAGCTTATGGAATCGCAAAAGTTAGGACCGGAGATAGTGGTTTCGGCTGGTGATAGTAAGAAGCACGGATGAGGACGTCCGCGCCAACCGGGTGCGACCTGACAAGTTTTCTTTCAACTTGTTAAGTCTTCCTGATTCCGTAGCGGAAATTGACGTTTGCTCCGTACCGACCGGCATCAGGTTGCCACGAATGCACGAATGTAATGATTGAGCGAGCGTCTCCCGACGCATGCCACGGGCAACAACAGAATCAAGCTTGCATAACGTACCCCACGCAAAGTCGCCAAGACGCAAGGATTATTTTTCAAACCCGTAATTCCTGGCTTCCCCGCAGGGCCAGGCGGCAATAATTAATGACCTGACCTAACAAGTTTTCTTCCAGCTTGTCAGGTCTTCATTTTACTGACACTCCAATCAATGGTTAGCAATGTCAACACAAAATTCTGACTTTCATCTTTTTATCCGCTCAGGCCGCGGGGCTTCGCATTCGTAACGAGGCTACCTAAAATTAACCCTTACATATCTCTACAGGTTGTTAATCCATCTCTACAAAGACGGCTTTTGGGAAGGTCAATTTTAGAAGGCCGCTTATACGAATGCTGAAAATTTTCAGCGCTGCCTGACATTACTGGGATTACAAAGAAAAACAGAAATTGAAACTCATTACAATAGGCTTACTTCCATTTCTGCAGGAGTCACGTGCAGTAAAAGGTGTTTAACAAAACCCTTGAATATAAATTGAAACAGGACCGGCCTTCCAAAAATGGCGGTAAGAAAACAGGCAGCAAATTTAACGGTAGTTATCAATCAGGAGCCAAAGGCGAACTGGTTGGTTACTACCGTTAATCCCGCTATTGCGGGAAAATATAGAAGAAACGTGTGTGAAAAAGGTGGGCGATGCACGGGTGATTTTTGTACATCGGTATTCAGCAATGGGAGGATGTGACAACCTCCGTTTCTTAAGCCCGACTTAATCAATAGGTTATTGGAAACAGATAATAATATTGGACATATTCCTATTGATTTAGTCGGGATAATCCCGCATAGAGGCTGTTTCATTATGTGCAAACAGAATGATTACAGCCTCTTTTGCGAATTCACCAAGCGAAGCGCGGTGTATTTTCAGGATTCCTGCCAAAACGCTCGCCTGT
>DJGZ01000042.1:0-118264 GCA_002433025.1 Bacteroidales bacterium UBA5833 | reverse complement strand
GGTCAAGCAAAAAGTAGAAGAAGAAAAAAATGGTAATTCGTTGGTAATGTGCGATTTGCCACAAGCGCTCCGGCTTGCGCGCCCCAGCTAGCGTTTTCAGACGCGTGCCACGGGCAACAACAGAATCAAGCTTGCAAAACGTACCTCACGCAAAACCGCAAGGATGCAACGATTTTATTGGGCTCCCCTTAATTCCCAACATTTCAGCAGGGCCTGACCACAATAATCAACAATCCGATCTAACAAGTTTTCTTTCAGCTTGTCAGGTCTTCTTTACTCAGCAAAGTAAATGAACGTCCGCACCAACCGGCATTGCCCTGGCATGATAACGGGACCTCCTCTATTTGTTCAGATCGGGCAAACGCGTGATCCATCCGGCTTTATAACATCCCCAAAGCCCTGTCAGTATAGCCTCGGCTGCATCATGGGTCGGGATATTCATCCCCGGGGCATCTGAACTTTTAATAAACTGCAGGGCCATCTTTACCGCCGTTTGTTTGGCTTTCGTTCCTGACCTCTGCTGGCGGTTGTAAAGCAGATCGCGCCTCCATTCGCCGGCATCTGTTCTTATTGTGGTAATCCCCAGTTTTCCGGCCGCGTGTATCCAGGTTTCGGCAACCGGTCCTCCGCCTTCAATAATCAGATATTCAAGACCATCAATGGATTTCAGCAATGGGTAAACTGCTCTGCGAAGCCCTGAAATGGAGCCCATATTGTGTGAGCGGTACCAGACAAGTTGTCCTTGATTGTTAAATAACGCCAGTCCCGTGCGAATACCGGCATCCACGGAAAGCAGCAAGCGGTCTGAAGTATTTGATGTATTCATTAACAATTTACTAAGATTGGTTCAGAAACGGTTCCTGACCGGTGTATCAAACACAAATTTAATGAAAGCGCACCGATTAGGGACGGATTTTGAAGCTGTTTCAGCGGCTGCAACGAATGAATACTGAATTATTGTAACTTTTACACTAACTCCAACCACATCTTATATCCGGTTTATCCGGAAGTGATGGTTAATGTCTGAAATCAGATTTTTTTCTGAGAGATAAGACAGGCGGAACCTGAACGGATGCCGTAAGGGATATGCGAGTACATATTAAATATTTGATAATAAGTTTAATGCAATAATTTTAAACGGGTAATAAAAACACCTTTTCCCTTTGTCAATCGGGGGAAAGTTTCTAATTTAGCCCGCACTAACACCGGATTTAAAAACCAACTAAAATATAGTTTTATGTTAGAACTTGACTGGACACACTTACCCTTCGGGTATGTAAAAACCGACTACAATGTCCGTAGTTATTACAGAAACGGGAAATGGGGGGAGCTGGAGATTTCCTCCTCTGAATATGTAAGTATGCACATTGCTGCCTCTTCGCTGCATTATGGTCAGGAAGCATTTGAAGGGATGAAGGCATTCAGGGGAAAGGACGGTAAGATCCGTATTTTCCGTTGGGATGAAAATGCCAAGCGTATGGAGAATTCGGCCAACGGTGTTATGATGGCTGTTGTTCCGCATGATCTGTTTTTGAAGGCCATCACTACGGCCATCAGGCTCAATGAGCGCTTTATTCCGCCCTACGGAACCGGTGCTTCGCTGTATCTGCGGCCGTTGCTGATCGGAACCGGTGCACGCGTAGGGGTAAAACCCGCCGACGAGTATCTCTTCCTGGTATTTGTAACCCCGGTCGGGCCTTACTTTAAGGAAGGCTTTAAGCCGGTAGCCCTTCAGATTGCCCGCGATCACGACCGTGCAGCTCCCAAAGGAACCGGCCGTTTCAAAGTGGGCGGAAATTACGCTGCCAGCCTCAGTGCCGGTGAGGAAGCCCATGCCGCCGGTTATGCCGCTGCACTCTTCCTAGATGCAAAAGAGAAGAAATTTATTGACGAAGCGGGACCGGCAAACTTCTTTGCCATCAAGGGAAATAAATATATCACCCCGAAATCGGAGTCCATTCTTCCATCCATCACCAACAAGAGCCTGATGGACCTTGCCCGCGATATGGGTATGGAAGTTGAGGTAAGGCCTGTACCGGTGGAAGAGCTTGCTGAGTTCGACGAAGTAGGCGCCTGCGGGACCGCTGCCGTGATCTCACCAGTGTGTAAAATCGATGACCACCTGACCGGACATGTATACAAATACTGTAGCGACGGACAGGCCGGACCGGTTTCCACCAAACTTTACAAGCGCCTTCAGGGGATTCAGTACGGCGATGAGCCGGATATCTTCGGATGGAATTATATTGTTGAATAACAAGCGAATGCTGATAAAAAAAAGCCCGTGAGAACGGGCTTTTTTTATGCTGGGAAAGTGAATTATTTTTTTACCAGCAGACCGGCCATTTCTTCCTGCATGACTTTGGCCTCAGCAGCTGCCCTTTCGGTAAAATCAGTGCTGCCTGACGCATAAATTATACTACGTGAGGCATTTACAAGCAATCCGCAATCTTTGTTCAGTCCGTATCTGGCCACCTCCTGAAGGCTGCCGCCCTGAGCGCCGACGCCGGGTACCAGAAGAAAATGATCCGGAACAATTTTTCTTACTTCTGCCAGCATTTCGGCCCGGGTGGCGCCGACAACAAACATCATATTGCCTGGGTTTCCCCAGCTGGCAGCTGTGGTCAGTACCTTTGAAAACAGTTTTTCTCCCTGCCTGTCTTCCGAAAGCTGAAAATCAGCAGCCCCCTTGTTGGATGTGAGTGCCAGAAGAATTACCCATTTGTCTTCAAATGACAGAAAGGGTTTGACGGAATCCTCGCCCATGTAAGGAGCCACGGTCACAGCGTCAAAATCAAGCCCTGAGTCCTGTTTGCAGAAGAAAGCTTTGGCATACTGGGCCGAGGTGTTCCCGATATCGCCCCTCTTGGCGTCGGCAATGGTGAAACACTGGTCCCTGAATGACTCCAGGTAAGCCATGGTTTTGTTTAAACTATTGAGACCGGCTATGCCGCGCGACTCATAAAAGGCCAGGTTGGGTTTGTAGGCAACCGCGTAGGGCAGGGTTGCATCGATGATCTGCCGGTTAAATTCGTAGATAGGGTCAGCCGTATTCCTCAGGTGAGCTGGAATTTTTTCCATGTCGCTGTCGAGTCCGACACACAGAAAGGATTGCTTTTGCCTGATCAGGTGGATAAGTTGTTCGCGGTTCATAGTACAAGGATTGATTGGGATCAGCCGCTAAATTAGAAAAAAGCGCTGAATTACAGGTCTGCCCGCGTGGAAATACAAAGCAATCCCGTGTTTCAGTAAGTCAATCGACTGAATACGAATAGAAAAGAATCGGTCAGAGATGCAAGCACTGTAATGGAAGGGCAGGCGGGATTAACCCACCGCTTCCTTCAGGCGCTCGGCATTTTCGGCAAGTTGCAGCGCGTCAATCATGTCCTGTATATCGCCGTCCATAAAAGTGGGCAGGTTATATACGGTGAGGTTGATCCGGTGGTCGGTAATGCGGCTCTGGGGATAGTTATAGGTGCGGATTTTGGCAGAACGGTCTCCGGTTGAAACCATGGTCTTCCTCTTTTTGGAAATCTCGTCGAGGTATTTCTGATACTCAAGCTCAAAAAGGCGGGTCCTGAGGATCGTCAGGGCTTTGTCGTAATTCTTCAGCTGCGATTTCTGATCCTGAATGGCAACGGTGATTCCGGTGGGAATGTGGGTAAGCCTTACAGCCGAATAAGTAGTATTTACAGACTGTCCGCCAGGGCCCGAAGAGCAGTAAAGGTCTTTACGGATATCGCTGGGTTTTAGCTCAATATCAAATTCATCGGCCTCGGGAAGCACCACCACCGATGCCGCGGAGGTATGCACTCTTCCCTGCGTTTCGGTCTGGGGAACGCGCTGCACACGATGAACGCCCGATTCATATTTCATCTGACCGTAAACGTTCTCCCCGGAAATATTCAGGATAATTTCTTTATAACCGCCCACGGTACCGTCAGTGAAATCAACCAGTTCGATTTTCCAGCCCTTGGTTTCACAGTATTTGGTATACATTCTGTAAAGGTCTCCGGCAAAGATACTTGCTTCGTCACCGCCGGTACCGGCGCGGATTTCCACCACGGCATTCTTACCGTCCTGCGGATCGGAAGGAATCAGCATCAGGCGGATGTCTTCTTCCATCGTGTCGCGGGCTTCTGTCAGCGTATTCAGCTCCTCCTTGGCCATTGCCCTGAATTCCTCGTCCTTCTCGTTGTAAAGGATTTCCTTTGCCGATTCAATATTTGCCAGTACGGTTTCGTATTCCTTATAAGCGACAATTATCGGCTGCAACTCCTTGTAATCCTTACTGAGTTTAATATACGCCTTCATATCGGCCATGACGGCCGGTTCATTCATCTGTTTTTCAATATCCAGGTAGCGTTGATATATGGCCTGAAGCTTATCGAGCATGGTGCTTGGTTTTTGGGGTGCAAAGATACGGAATTCCATCTTTCATGATTGAGTGATGATCAAGTCATGGTAAAAAGAGGGTGAGGTTGTGGGGTAATTCGCTGTTTGATGCGTTGGAATATGTTAAGAAATATAAGTATGCCAAAAACTGCAACATTTCAACCCGTTGAGCCTGACTGCAAAGGTGAAACACCACCTTCATCCAGGTTCAATCCGCCTGACTGCCGTATTCAAACAGGGATCATACTTAAAATATAATACGGCGCGTAATTTAGTTTCATCAAAGTCATTAATTCTTTCACTTGTCTACGTTTAACTTTAAACACTTTCTCTAATATCCTTCAATTTCTGAAGATGCTCAATTCCGTTTTCTTACCCCCGGCTTGAGCCGGGCGTAATCAGCAGCTGACAAACGAAAGGGCTTCAGCCCAAAAGGCGGCACAAGTTTATTCGCAGCCAGGCATTGGCAAAAACCGGCAGTTCAGAAAGTTCCCCCAGGCCCGGCTTCTCCCGGCTTTTCGGCTAAAGCCGGCTGGTTACGGGGGCTGCTGTTTCCCCGGGCTGAAGCCCGGAGTAAATCAAACGGAATTATTCACAATTCTTCAGAAATATGAGGTCTGAATCAGGAATTAAAGTCAACCAACGCAGGCATTAAGGAGATTGGACCTTTATTCATAAATCTACCGGAACCTGAATATTTAATACTGAAAAATGGATGCTCCGGCAGAAATTGTCAGTCTGGGTTGCTTTGCCGCTTCACACCTGCCCACCACCTTCGCTTCGATCCCGAAACTTTCCGAGATCTCTACAAGCGCTGCGGCGATTTCTTCCGGTACGTACAGTTCCATCCGGTGTCCCATATTGAAGACCTTATACATTTCCTGCCACGAAGTACCCGATTGCTCCTGAATGATGCTGAAAAGCGGCGGAATCTCGAAAAGGTTATCCTTGATCACATGAAGATTATCCACAAAATGCAACACCTTGGTTTGTGCGCCGCCCGAGCAGTGCACCATGCCGTGAATCTGGCCATGAAATTGATCAAGTATCTTTTTGATAACCGGGGCATAGGTGCGGGTAGGGGAGAGGACCAGTCTGCCCATGTCGATGCCCGGCACCGGCGAGGGGTCCGTAAGTTTTAGTTTGCCGCTGTAAGCAAGCGATTCGGGGATATCCGGATCGAAGCTTTCAGGGAAGAGCGATGCATATACTTTATCAAAAACATCATGCCTGGCCGAAGTCAGCCCGTTGCTGCCCATGCCTCCGTTGTAAGTACTTTCATAGCTGGCTTGTCCGTAGGAAGCAAGTCCGACAATGACATCGCCCGCCTGTATGCGGTGGTTTGATACAACCCGGTTGCGCGGCATGCGGGCCGTAACTGTGGAATCAACAATAATGGTCCTGACAAGGTCGCCCACATCGGCCGTTTCGCCGCCGGTTGACCAGATGCCGACGCCATAGCTGCGCATCTCTTCCAGAAATTCCTCCGTGCCGTTGATGATGGCGGCAATCACCTCTCCGGGGATTTTATTTTTGTTTCTTCCGATGGTGGATGATAAAAGAATGTTGTCGGTAGCGCCCACGCAAAGCAGGTCGTCGGTGTTCATCACCACGGCGTCCTGAGCGATGCCTTTCCATACGCTGAGGTCGCCGGTCTCTTTCCAGTAAAGGTATGCCAGCGATGATTTGGTACCTGCCCCATCGGCATGCATAATGTTGCACCATTCCGTGTCATTCCCGAGTATGTCGGGGATGATTTTACAGAAGGCCTTGGGATACAGTCCTTTGTCGATACTGGCAATGGCATTGTGCACATCCTCTTTCCCGGCGGAAACGCCTCTTTGGATATATCTCGATTCCTGCGACATAGTTGTAATATAAACCAAAGCAAACCGGCTGCCGAAGCAGCCGGTTTGAAAATGTTAATTGAAAATCAGTTGTTTGTTCGCTTCATCAATTTTAAACCTGCCCAGCATATTGATGGTACTTTCGCCCATAATCACGCCTTCGGTAATCTTATGCGAAACGTTGGCTTCGACATTGGTAACGGTTTTCGGCCCTATTTTAAATTCCCTGATTTTAAATACGGCGCGGTCGGCAATAGAGCCTTCGGCCAGGATCACATTGGCATCCCCGATAAAATCATCTTTTGTGATGGCTCCCGACTGCAGCAGTTTCTGCGCTTCGGGCAGAGAGAAGATCAGTCCGCGGTCGTTGCGGTCGAGCATGATTTTTACGGTAATTCCGTTTACAATCACCGGAATGGTAACGGCATTGCCGCGACCTACTTCAATGGCCACAATATTGTCCTCAGGATTAATTTTGATATCTACCTTCTGGGTAATTTCCTTGTTTTTCGGTTTAGGGACGAAGTCTTTGCTCAGCACCCTGAATTCCGTACGGCGGTTGAGGGCATGGGCTGCCTCCTTTTCCGGGGTGGTTTTCAGGGAGTCAATGTACGACTCGGTCAGCCTGGTGCCGGTTTTAAACAGGAAGCCGTCTTTGCGTACATCCTTGGCCAGCACCCTGGGCACCCGTTCGCCATAGCCTTTGGCCACCAGGCGCTCCGGATCAATACCCCTGTCGATCAGATAATTAACGACCGATTCAGCACGGCGCTGCGAAAGGATATCGTTGCGCTCCTCGGTGTCGCGGGCATCGGTATGGGAGGCAAGCTCAACGACCACGGTTTCGTTTTCGAGCAGGGTCTTGATGAGCCCCTGGAGAGAATCCTGGTACTGCGGTTTCAGGTCCCACTTAGCAAGGTCGTAAAGAATGTCGGGCAATACAACGGGCTTTTCAGGAATGGGTTCAAGCAGGAAGTCGATTACAAAATCCTTGTTTTTTTCCAGGCCAACGGTGGTTTCCCTTGCTTTTTTATTGAAATAATTGTCTTTCAGCACAGTAAGCTCATAAGTGACATTGGGCTTGATCTGTGATTTGCTGAATGAATAGAATCCTTTGGGATCGGTTTTGGCATCCACGGAAGACCCATCGGAGCCAACCAGCCTGACGGTTGCAAGTGGGACAAACTGAAGGGTGCGGTCATCTTTCACCGTTCCCTGCAGGGTAAAGACCAGCGGCGGATTGATAAATGAATAGATATCATCACCTCCGCGCCCTCCCTTGCGGTTCGATGTCATAAACCCCTGCTCTTCGCCCGGCTGGAAGATCATGGCAAAGTCATCGGCGCTTGAATTTACAGGTACCTCCATATTCACCGGGACTGTCCATTCGTCACCGCGTCTGACGCTCTTGAAAATATCAAGCCCCCCGAGTCCGGGATGGCCATTGGAGGCAAAATAGAGGACTGTATCATTTTTCAGAAAGGGAAAAACTTCATCCCCCGGCGTATTCACGACAACTCCCAGGTTAAGCGGTTTGTTAAATTCATCGGAGGTGCTTTTCCGGGTGGCAATCCACAGATCTTTCCCGCCCTGCCCGCCTTTACGGTCGCTGGAGAAAATAAGTGTAAGCTCATCCGAGCTGATGGCCGGGTGACCGTTGGTAACCGCCGTATCTTTTCCCAGGTTCAGCACCTGCGGTTCCCCCCAGCCCCTGCCGGATCTTTTCACAACTAGAATCTGACAGTTTGAGGCTGAATCTTCTGAATTTCCGCAACGGGTATAGTAAAGTGTGGTAAAGTTGGCATTAAAGGCAGGCGCCCCTTCGTTGCCGGAGGTATTAATTCTGCCTTCGGCATCGGCAAGTGCCGGTTCACTCCATTCGCCTTTCCTGTCCTGGCGGGTAAGGAACAAGTCACTGAAGTTTTGTCCTGTCCAGTCATCCAGTCCTTTTCCCGTACTTCCCTCTCTGGTAGAAGTGAAAATCAGTGCATTGTAAAATTTATCAGCATAAGTGGCCGCAAAATCATCACTCTTTGAGTTGATCTTTTTTACATTGGTAACCGTAAATTTGGTAGGATTTTCGATCCATTCCGATGCCAGTTCGCAGGACCTCAGGCCATTGGTTCCCCTTGGGTCATCCGGCACATTTTCGATATACAGGCTGTAATAGTCCTTTGCATCTTCGTATTTTTCATTGGCCCTCAGCATATTGGCATAATAGAGGTATGCCACGGGATTCCGTCTTGCAAAATCACTTTTGATGATCCTGCGGTAAGTGACTTCGGCCCGCTTGGTATTGTTCATCATGCGGTAACATTCAGCCATCTGAAAAGAGATCCTGTCCTTTTCGGGCCTGCTTTTGGTTTTGGAATAGGCTTTTTTGTAACGGTTAACCGCGACATTGTACTGGAAATTGTTGAAAGCTTCTTCGGCAGCGGCAATCCTTCTGCTCTGGCCATAGCTGACCGACGGACTGACAAAAGCAACTATTATAAAAATTCCCAGGCTCAGCAGGGTGCCGGATATGGAATACTTTCTGGATGTTTCAGGAAAAACCATTGTTTTGATACTGATTTGACTGCTAAATTATACAATTTTCGCTTTTGCTCCTGAATAACTGTATTGCTGTGGCGAAAATGGCTGATGTTCTAACGGAATTGATGATTTAAAATTGTGCCGAAAGCAACAAGCAGGTTACTGCCGGCAGACCTGTGCGAAATCCTGAAGGCTTGGCTTCATCCGGCGGCAGTGGAGTTTTCGTTGCTGTCAGAATCCCCGGGTCCTTTGGGCTTATTGTCCTTTCCCGTGTAAGCCTGGTTTTCATCTTCCTGATCAAGTCCGTACGGATCCGGAACAGGACCGGATTCAGAAACTATATCCATATGCCCGTGCGGAGTGATTTCTCTTTCTATCTTATTACCGGTATTAATCAATTCATCCTTAACAATATCACCCCCTTGCCGCAATGTTTCCCTCGCGGTGTTCAGTTCCCTGGCGATCCCGCTGGTCTCTTCCCTGAATTCGCGGGTAATATCGCTGGATGCCTTTTTCAGTTCATTCATTGTGCGGCCGATCTTCCTGGCAATTTCGGGCATTTTTTTAGGGCCGAAGATCAGGAAAACCGCCAGGATAATGATCAGAAACTCTCCTCCGCTGATATCAAGAAAAAGGAGTGGCTGGATGTACATTGGTTTATTGCTTGATGTGGTAAAATTACAAAAAACCTTCTTAATTCCGGATGTGATAACCGGATGCAGGTAAACTGTTTTTTTCTGATGGATGAATTGCATTTTCATCCGGCTTCCGGATGACCATCCAATAAAAAAGCCCCGTTAACGATTGGCTGACGGGGCTTTTTCAGATTTATTTCAGATAATTATTTCTGAAGTTTTTTAGCTTCTTCTTTTCTCTTCCTGCGTTTTGCTGAATTGGTAATGAAGTCAAAAGCTATCGGAGAAGCAATAAATAGGGATGAATAAGTACCCACAGCGATACCAACCATCAGGGCGAACACGAAACCGCGGATCACCTCACCACCAAAGATAAATATGGCGATCAACACAACGAGGGTAGTTCCGGAGGTGTTGAAGGTACGGCCCAGGGTGCTGTTCATGGCGTGGTTCATATTGTCGGTGATGGCCCGCTTTGGATATAGCCCGATATACTCCCTGATACGGTCGAAAATGATCACGGTGTCATTGATTGAATATCCGATGATCGTAAGCAGGGCGGCGATAAATGCCTGATCCACTTCGAGGTTAAACGGTAATATCCCCGAGAAAATCGAATACAGCGAGATGGTGATCATGGTGTCGTGCGCCAGTGATATCAGACCTCCAATACCATACTGCCATTTCTTGAAACGGATGGCGATATAGATAAAGATGATCAGCAATGCAAAGAAGACAGCAAGAACAGCACCTTGTTTGATATCGTCGGCAATGGTAGGTCCGACTTTCTGAGAACTCAGCCTGCCCAGTACTTTGGCTTCATCGTCGGCGGTGAAGTCGTTGAAACTCATCGGGGTGTCGTAGAGTCCTTTAACACCATTGTAGATTTTGGCTTCCACGATGGAGTCAGCCGCCTGGGTATCCTCTTCGATCATGTATTTGGTGGTAATTTTCACCTGGTTGGCGCCTCCAAAGGTTTTAACTTCAGGGGCTTCCCCGAATTCTTCGGCCAGCAGGCTTCTCACCTCATTGGTACCTACTTCCTTGTCAAACCGGATTACATAAGTACGACCCCCCGAAAAGTCAACACCGAAGTTCAATCCTTTGGTAGCCAGTGATATGATGCCGATAAAGATCAGAATTCCGGAAGCGATGTACATCTTTTTACGCATACCGATAAAGTCAAAATTGACCTTTGTAAATGCGTAGCGGGTGTACTGGTTGTCGAACGGAATATTTTTGTTTTTGCGCAACTGCCATTCAAAAATTATCCTTGAGATAAAAATTGAAGTAAACAACGATGTGATGATACCGATGATCAGCGTGGTGGCAAAACCCTGAACGGGGCCTGATCCGAAAATATTCAGCACAATACCGGTAAGCAGTGTGGTAACATTACCGTCGATAATGGCAGAGTAGGCGTTGTTGTAACCATCGGTAATGGCCAGCCTGAGTCCTTTACCGGCCCTCAGCTCTTCCCTGATTCGTTCGTAAATAATTACGTTGGAGTCAACGGCCATACCCAGGGTAAGTACGATACCCGCGATACCTGGCAGGGTCAGCACTGCTCCTAACGATGTGAGTACACCGAAGATAAAAAAGATATTGGTAACCAGGGCAAGGTCGGCAACCCATCCGGCACGGTTGTAATACAGCACCATGTAGATAAGTACCAGGACAAATGCAATAACGAAAGAGGTCAGACCGGAGGTGATGGATTCGCGACCGAGTGATGGTCCGACCACTTCTTCCTGAACTATGCGGGCAGGAGCAGGCAGCTTACCTGCTTTAAGGATGTTTGCAAGGTCCTGCGCTTCTTCAATGCTGAAGTTTCCGGTAATGGATGAACGTCCGTTGGGGATTTCGCTGTTTACACGGGGTGCTGAATACACATAATCATCAAGTACAATGGCAATCTGGTTGCCGATGTTATCGGCGGTGAGCCTTTTCCATGTTTTGGCGCCTTCGGCGTTCATCAGCATGGTAATCTCCACCCTGCCGTTCTGGTCGTAATCCTGGCGGGCGTCAACAACAGCGTCGCCACCCAGGGGGGCAAGGCCGTCGCGGCTGGTCACCTTCAGGGCGATCAGTTCAAGAATGTCGGGACGGTCCTTTTCAGGCTTTACGGTCCAGGCCAGTTTCAGGTCCCTGGGGAAAATACTGGCGGTCTGACGCAGCATGCGGTTAACCCGGGCGGTATCCTTTATCGTTGCAAAACCAACCGTAGCGCCCTCGCCCGGGAAATACTGTCCCTGGGCGTTAGGGAAAATAGCCGGGTTGAGGTAAGCGAAGAGCGGATTTTCTTTGGCATATTTTTCAAATGATTCCTTTTGCTGATCTGCAGCGGTGGTATCGCTGATCTTGTCTAGCAAAGTCGACTGGGCAGTGTCAGACTGGGCAGTGGCCGCAGTATCGGCAGGAGTTGTTTGCTCTGTCTGTTGTGTCTGTTCCGCATCAGCTGTTGTAGTATCAGCATTGGTGGAATTTGCCTGAACGGTTTCGGTTGCGATGGAAGCGAGCCGTTTATTGGCATCTTCAAAGTAGGGAACAAGCTCGGCAAACTGATAGGTCTCCCAGAATTCAAGCTGAGCAGTTCCCTGAAGGAGCTTACGCACCCGCTCAGGCTCTTTGATACCCGGAAGTTCAACCAGGATGCGGCCGGCAGTCTGAAGCTGCTGAATATTGGGCTGTGCTACCCCGAAGCGGTCGATACGGGTACGCAGGATATTGTATGTGCGGTCAATGGCACCCTTAGTCTCCTCACGGATTACATCCAGTACCTCACTGTTGGTTGAATTGTATGAAATCCTGTCCTTAAGCTCCACTGTGTTGAAAATAGCGGCAAGGCTTGCATTGGGGTCAATCTCCTGAAATGATTCTCCGAAAAGCGTCACAAAATCACTCTGACTGTTTTTCTGCTTCTGCAGGGCCATGTCGACAGCCTGGGTAAATACAGGATTGGTGCTATAACCTGACAGCGCCCTTACAATATCTACAACCGATACTTCAAGGGTTACGTTCATACCTCCCTTGAGGTCAAGTCCCAGGTTCAGTTCGCGTTCTTTGCACTCCTGATAAGTATATTTGCGAACCAGGATGTTAAATACCGGCTGACCCGACATCGAATCAAGATAGTAACGCTCTCTTGATCTGCTGATGGAATCAAGCAGTTTCTGTTCGAGCAACGTGTTTCCCCTGGCCAGCTCTCTCGCCTGACTTATAGCAGCTTCATTCCTGGAATACTCCCTGGCTTTTTTCTCAACCCTTTTCGTAAAGAAGGTGAACGAAAGCTGAAAAAGGCACACAATTGCCAATGCAATCGCGAAGAATTTAATAGCACCTTTATTCTGCATGTGTGTTAGTTATTTATTTGAATTAGACTAATTTTTTGAGCCTGCAAATATAGAACTTCTATTGGAAATTACCAACCTGCTTATTTTATGAATTTTTCACACCGCAAACCTCCGGAATGCTTGCCGGTTAATGCTGTTAATCTGTCAATAACCAGCGCTTTATCCCCGTGATTTCTTAAACCTATTGGTTTTTCCTTATCATGTGATGATTCATTTTGCCTACTTTTACGTTTTGGAATGATCAGAACTGACCTGAAATGAAACATTTTCTAACCTTGCTTAACTGTCTTAGTCTGTTATTATTGCTTCCGGACGCCCGGGGGCAGGCGCTGAATGATTTCGGATTTTTGCAATGGTCAGACCTGCCGGTAAATCGTCAGGGAGTGCATTTGCCCAACGCCTGGGCAGGGGGATTGAACAATGTCCAATTCGGCAGGTTCGATCTGGATGGAGACGGATTGGACGATCTGCTTGTTTTTGACCGCCATGGGGACCGTTTGCTGCCTTTTCTTTTCAGCATACAGGATCAGCATGCGGTATATACTTATGCACCTTACTATCGCCGCTTTTTCCCCGCGATGAACCATTGGTTTCAGGTTGCGGATTACAACGGTGACGGGAAGCCTGATATTTTTACCTATACTCCCGGAGGAATCATGGTTTATAAAAACACGGGAGATCATACCCCACAGTTTGAAAAGGCCGTTGACCCATACATTACCTCATTGCAGGGAAGCATATACACCAATCTCCTGGTAACCTATGTCGATTATCCGGTAATTGCGGATCTCGACGGGGATGGTGATCTGGATATCCTGACTTTCTGGGGACTTGGTTCCTGGGTTGAATTGCATCGCAACGTGTCAGTTGAAGAAACAGGATCGGCCGATTCATTGCTTTTTCAGAAAGAAACCGGCTGCTGGGGACGTTTTGCAGAAAATCCGGAATCGAATATAATTTACCTCGATACGTGTCATGCCGGCGGAGGTTTCAGGGCTCCAGCCAACGATCCCAAGCATACAGGTTCCACCTTCTGCCTGATTGATATCGATGGCAATGAGGTGCTCGATTTGTTGCTGGGCGATGTTGATTATCCTGATCCTGCTCCGTTGATAAACGCCGGCAGTAATATGGAGGCTTTGATGACAGAGCAGCTTCCGCAATATCCTTTAACTGATCCGGTATACCTCTGGTCGTTTCCCCTGGTTCAGCATATCGACATCACCAACTCAGGGCGGAAGGACCTCGTAGCCTCTCCGTTTGATCCGAGTCTGGTTAAGTCACGGGGTTCTGATTGTGTATGGCTGTATGAAGATGTTTCTTCAGGGCCGGTACCCGAATTTGAGCTTGTGGAGAAATCATTCCTTCAGAATACCATGATAGATATTGGGCTTGGGGCTTACCCTGTTTTCGCGGATGTCAACGGGGATGGCCTTACAGATATGGTTGCGGGTAATTACGGCCTTTATGATACCTGCTTCATGAATAATACGGGGCAGCTAAAATGCTATTACTACAGCAGGTTATATTTGTTTATTAATACCGGTACTGCTGAAAGTCCGGAATTTACGCTTGCCGATGATGATTTTGCCGGTATCTCTGCACTGTCAATCCAGGGTGCTTACCCTGCTTTTGCCGACCTGGATGGCGATGGAGATTTGGATATGCTGCTGGGAAGCGATTCGGGTAAGATTTTGTTTTTCGACAATATTGCCGGGGCGGGGGCTGTACCGGTTTTCGCCGAGCCTATACCTGATTACCAGCAGATAGCGGTGGAAAGTTTCTCAACGCCGGTTTTAATTGACTTTGACGGGGATGGGGATGCCGATCTGATCACAGGGAGTAGTCGTGGCCGTCTGTCATATTACAGGAATGAGGGAAGCGCCGTGGAGCCTTTGTTCAGTTTGGTTACCGGTTTCTGGGGCGGAGTGGATGTTACCGACTTTCAGCTTTCCTATACCGGATATAGTGTGCCGGCTTTTATCCGCAACGGATCGGGTGAACTAAATCTGCTGGTAGGATCAGAAACCGGCATCATCTCACGTTACAATAATCTCTCAACGGAGACGGGCGCCATGTTCAATAAGGCAGACGATCATTTTATGTACATTTCGGAAGGTATCCGCACATCCCCGGCGGCAGCAGACCTGAATGCCGACGGTTATCCCGACCTGGCTGTCGGTAATTACGGCGGCGGCATCGCACTGTTTAAAGGGAAAAACCCCGGGCCTGCCGGGATCCCTGATTCGTACGGCGGGCGTAGGATCGATGTTTTGGTTGCGCCCAACCCGGCGATGGATTTTTCTTATATAACCATCCTGTCTGACGGAGACTGGTCAGTGGATATTATAAATGTATACGGCGCCCTGGTAAGGTCAGTTTCTGCCATCGGGCATCAGACAATAAAAGCCGGTTGGAATGATCTCCCTGCCGGCATCTACAGCATAGTCTGCACGAAGGCCGGAAGCCCCCGTGCAAAGACAGCTGTTAAACTGGTGGTTATTCGATAACGGCGTTTTTGGGCTCTTCGGTTGGCTCTTCCAGAGCTCCGAGTTCCAGAACGCGTTCTTCAAACTTCAAGGTGGCTTTGCAATGACGGAGCAGGTCGCAACCAAGCAATCCGTCAATCTGGGGATTACCCATTCCACGGAATGAACGGTTCAACGCACTCAGGTCAACAGCGGTCGCTTTGTAATCCTTTATCACAACTGATCCGATTTCGAGTGTGTCGATATTGGCGATGTAGCTGTATACGCTGGTAGCTCCCGGTGCGAGGTTTTTACGGGGGTTGCGTTTCAGTTCGGTCTGACTGACAAATTTCTGCAGGTGATCTGTGTCAAGCACAGTCTGTGCCGAACCTGTATCTACCATAAACAATGCAGGTTTGCCATTAATGATTACCCTGGCCAGCAGATTGTATCCACCGGTTTCAAAATTCAACTGAATCAGATTTAAAGAGGTCATGTCGTTTGTTTTTTGTGATTAATTTTCCGTTTGAAAGACCTGATTCCCGGCAAGTCTCAGAAGTTGGGTTTAAGCGCGTATTTGTTGTAATATTCCTCAATAATTGCAGTAGCTTCTTCAGCGGTGTCCACCAAAGTAAATATTTCAAGATCGGAGGGGCTGATATTTTTTTCTGACAACATATTGTGGTGAATCCAGTCAATCAGGCCTTTCCAGTAATCGGTAGAAACCAGGACGATAGGAAACCTGACGGTTTTATGCGTCTGGATTAGTGTAATTGCTTCAAAAAGTTCATCAAGTGTGCCAAATCCTCCCGGCAAAACGATATATCCCTGCGAATACTTCATGAACATCACTTTTCTGACAAAGAAATAATCAAATGTGATGAGCTTGTCAGGATCGATAAAAGGGTTTGAGCTTTGTTCAAAAGGCAATTCAATATTGAGCCCTACCGATTTCCCTCCGCCAAAATGAGCTCCTTTATTGGCAGCCTCCATAATGCCGGGGCCGCCACCTGAAATAATACCAAATCCTTTTTTGGTGAGGAGGTAAGCTATTTCTTCTGCCAGTTTGTAATATTTCTGGTTGCTTTTAGTACGTGCTGAACCAAATATTGTAACACATGGGCCAATCCTGCCCATTTTTTCAAAACCGTCGACCAATTCAGCCATTATTTTAAAGACAGCCCATGAATCACTGGTCATGATCTCATTCCAGCTCTTCGGCGTTATTGCTTCCCTGATCCTTTCCTCTTCGTCGATTCCTTCTGCGTACATAGTAAAATTATAATGATTAAAAAATCTGTACAGAGATTTAAAAAGGCTGTAAATATAGTGCTAACCTGACTAATTATCAAAAAAAAATGACAAAGATTAATATGGATTATTGTTATCTGCTCAGTTCCTCTTTAATGTATTGACTTGTAGTGCTTTTTGAATTTCGGGAAATTTCTTCCGGCGTCCCTTCCGCAACAATCATTCCGCCGCGTTTTCCTCCGCCAGGTCCCAAATCAACGATGTGATCGGCTACTTTGATGACTTCCATATTGTGTTCAATGACCAGCACCGTATTTCCCCTGTCAACCAGGCGGTTAAGCACACCCAGCAGTACATTTACATCTTCAAAATGCAGCCCGGTTGTTGGCTCGTCCAGGATATACAGGGTTTTTCCGGTGTCTTTTTTCGAAAGTTCCGTGGCCAGTTTCACCCTTTGTGCTTCACCGCCGGATAGTGTGGTGGATTGCTGCCCCAGGGTGATATAACCAAGTCCGACTTCCTTGAGTGTCCTTATTTTCTGAAGAATGAACGGAATATTTTCAAAAAACTCTACGGCCTGATTGATGGTCAGGTTTAACACATCATTGATCGATTTCCCCTTGTACCTCACTTCCAGGGTTTCACGGTTATATCGTTTGCCGCCGCACGATTCGCACGGAACCTGCACATCCGGGAGGAAGTTCATTTCAATTACCCTGACTCCGGCCCCCTTGCAAGTTTCGCAGCGACCGCCCTTTACATTGAATGAAAACCTGCCTGCCTGATATCCGCGGATCTTTGATTCCGGCAGCGAGGCAAACAATTTCCTGATTTCATCAAACACTCCGGTGTAAGTGGCCGGATTTGACCTGGGCGTTCTTCCTATCGGCGATTGATCGATTTCAATAACTTTGTCAAGGTGCTCCAGCCCTTTGACGCTTTCGTAAGGCAGCGGTTTCTTGTCGGATCGATAGAAATGCTGACTCAGTATGGGATAGAGTGTTTCATTAATCAGCGTTGATTTTCCGCTTCCGGATACCCCTGTAACGCATATAAACAGGCCCAGGGGCAGCGACAGGTCAACATGCTGAAGATTATTGCCGGATGCACCTTTCAATACAATCCGCTGTCCGTTGCCAACACGCCTGACCGGTGGGATGCTGATCTGCTTTTTTCCGTTCAGATAACAACAGGTAATAGATTTACATTGCAGCATCTCTTCAGGGGTGCCTGTCGCGACAATTTTTCCGCCGTGCCGGCCTGCGCCGGGACCGATATCCACAATGAAATCCGATGAAAGGATCATATCCTTGTCATGTTCCACCACAATCACCGAATTGCCTATGTCACGCAGGTCCTTCAAAGCCTTGATCAACCGCTGATTGTCGCGCTGATGCAGGCCTATGCTTGGCTCGTCGAGGATATATAATACCCCGACAAGTTGCGAGCCGATCTGCGTAGCCAGCCTGATGCGCTGGGCTTCACCACCCGACAGGCTGCCGGCTTTTCTGTTTAAAGTGAGGTAATCAAGGCCGACATCCAGCAGAAACCGGATCCGTGTCCTGATTTCCCTGACGATCTCATGGGCCACAGCCCGCTTTTTAGGATCGGGGAAGGTGTGTTCATTTTCAAACCATTCGTCAAGCAACGTCAGGTCAAGGGATGCAAGCTCGGCAATGGTTTTTCCGTTGATTTTGAAATTCAGCGACTCTTTTTTCAGCCTGGCGCCCCCGCATTCGGGGCACTGCCGCAGGTTCATAAAGTTTCCGGCCCACTTTTTTACCGCTCCCGAACTGCTTTCAGCCGCCTGATTGGTGATATAGGTAACAATGCCTTCAAAATTCAGTGAATAGGAAGAGGTTACGCCCAGGTACTCGTTCTTTACCCTGAGTACCTCATCCGTTCCGTAAAGAATGGCATTGATAGCCGCTTCGGGAATTTCATTAATGGGCGTGTCAAGGGTAAAGCCGTATTTTTCACCCAGGGCTTCAATCTGCCTGAATATCCAGGTGCCTTTGGCCTCACCCATGGGTGCGATCCCGCCTTTACGGATATTCCTGCCAGGGTCGGGAATTATCTTCTTGATGTCAATTTCGGTAATCGTACCCAGGCCGTTACAGTGAGGACAGGCGCCGTAAGGTGAGTTGAAGGAGAATGAGTTGGGTTCAGGCTCGTCGAACGCAAAGCCGGTTGCCGGGTCCATCAGTTTTTTGCTGAAGTACCGCTCCTTCGAATCCTGAAGATCAATCAGCATCATGCTGCCTTTGCCGTGGCGCATGGCTGTTTGCACGGATGCATGCAGCCGCTCGGCCGACCTGCCTTTTAAACTGATCTTGTCGACAACCAGTTCTATGTCATGGGTTTTATAGCGATCCAGCTGCAGGCCGAAACTGATCTCGCGCAGTTCACCGTCGATGCGCGCCCTCAGGAACCCCTGTCTCCGCAACTGTTCGAACAGTTCGCGGTAATGACCCTTGCGGCCTTTGATCAACGGGGCAAGCAAAAGAACGTCCTTTTCAGCATAATCCTCCCGGATCAGCTCAATGATCTGTTGTTCTGTATATTTCACCAGCGGCAGCCCGGTTACGGGAGATACGGCGTCAGAAGCCCTGGCAAATAGCAACCTCAGGAAATCGTATATTTCAGTGATGGTCCCCACCGTGGACCGGGGGTTACGTGAAGTCGATTTCTGCTCAATGGAAATAACCGGGCTGAGTCCGGTAATCTCGTCTACATCGGGCCGCTCAAGATTTCCGATAAACTGCCTGGCATACGCCGAGAAGGTTTCCATATACCTGCGCTGGCCTTCGGCATATATAGTGTCGAACGCAATGGATGATTTTCCGCTTCCGCTCAGGCCGGTAATAACAACAAGCTTATTGCGCGGGATGCTCAGGTCAATGTTCTGCAGGTTATGCACCCTTGCCCCGAAAATCTCAAGTCTCGGATCCGGAAATTCTTCTGCGGCTGTTTCTGTATATTCTGTATTCAAATCTCTGCTGATCATGATGGTCTATTCCCCTGCTTCTCCCGAAGAGGATTTGTCAGGCCTGTTGTCTGCCTTACGGCCAAAAATTTCCTCTCCGTTCTGCAACCCTTTCTGCAATTTGGTGTAACCGGTATATCCATCTTCAGGTAAATCTATTACATAGTTTTTGCCCGGAGCAACCTTCAGCTGATCGGTCCTGAGCCAGGGATTGAACTCCTTGAGGATACGGTAATTCACTTTCTGCCGGGCTGCAAAGTTAATGAGATCCGTAATATTTGTATCAACAATGACTGAAATGGTTTTAAACGGAGGATATAAATCCTTCTCGCGCAGATAGAAACCGTAAGCGGTCGGATCTTCATAGATCAGCTTCAGCGCCAGTATCCTGAAAATATACCGCGAAGTCTCCTGATTAAGGTAAAGATCATAATAATTATCTGCAGATTGTCTTGACACTTCACGGGTTATGCGGCCCTGTCCCGCATTGTATGATGCTGCGGCGAGTGTCCAGTTGTTCAGTTGCTTATAGGCGTCTTTCAGGTAACGGCAGGCAGCTTCGGTTGATTTTTTGTGATTGTATCTTTCATCCACCTGCTCGGTCACCTCAAGCCCGTACTGACGACCCGTCTTGTCGAGAAACTGCCAGAAACCGGCTGCATTCGAGGGGGATACCACATTCATCAACCCGCTCTCAATCAGTGCGACATATTTGAAATCATCGGGCACACCATTTGCTTTCAGCACGGGTTCAATTACCGGAAAATACCGCGCTGCCCGTTTAAGCAATAATATGGTGTTAGAGTGCCAGTAGGTGTTTACCAGAAGTTCGCGGTCAAGCCCCTCGCGAACGTAGTACAAATCCATTGGGGCAGGCTCACCGGCAAAAGAAATTTCTTCAGGCAGAGGCACCGCATAAGCCCGGTTGTGAATTGAGAATTGCTCTTTGTACTGCTCGTCGTGCTTCTGACCGCCCGGGATAAAGCGGAGTGATACAACAACGGCAGCAAAAAAGACGATCGCGCTGAGGATCGTGATTGATATTTTTTTGTTCATGATGAGCCAGCTTATACGGACTTTAGTCCTGTAAAATTCAAACGAAATTCTATGCCTGTTATTACCCGGGATGCCGGTATAAATATTAAAATGCCGGACAATATCTCCGATCCTGTGCATGGCTGCTGGCCCGTTTGTGCTTCAGAAAATATTCCCGAGGTCCCTGAGAAGCGGCGCAGCCTGATCTTTGGGCGAGAGTACCGGACTGATATTCCCCCAGTTGATATTCAGGTCGGGATCATTCCAGCGTACACTGCCTTCGGAGGCAGCGTTATAAACGTTGGTGCATTTATAAATGAATACGGTATTGTCTTCCAGAGAGATAAATCCGTGGGCGAAACCGGCGGGGATCCAGCACATCCATTTGTTTTGATCCGTGAGTTCTACAGAAACCCATTTGCCGAACCAGGGCGAGTTTCTCCTCAGGTCAACGGCCACATCAAGTACGGCCCCGCTGACTACCCTCACGAGCTTCCCCTGGGCATACGGCGGTTTCTGGAAATGCAGACCGCGCAGGACGCCTTTCATCGACCGGCTTTCATTGTCCTGTAAAAAATCCGCATCAATACCGGCGGCAGCAAAATCGCTCCGGTTATAGGATTCGAAGAAATACCCGCGGTCATCATTATAAACCCTGGGTTTGATGATCAGAACATCCGGAATTCCGGTTTTTACGATTTCCATGGCAGAAAGGAACTTCCCCGGGATACCGGAGAAGTTCCGGAGAATGATTTATTAAATGTGGATTACTTCATCATAAGCAGCGGCAACCGCTTCCATTACTGCTTCCGACATGGTAGGGTGGGGGTGGACTGCTTTGATGATCTCTTCGCCGGTAGTTTCCAGTTTGCGGGCTACCACCACCTCGGCGATCATCTCTGTTACATTATCGCCAATCATATGTGCCCCAAGCCATTCACCGTATTTTGCATCGAAAATAACCTTTACAAAACCCTCTTTCGATCCGGCAGCGCTGGCTTTACCAGATGCCGAATAGGGGAATTTTCCGACTTTGATATCATATCCTGCTTCACGGGCAGCTTTCTCGGTCATCCCCACCGAAGCAATTTCAGGCTGGGTATAGGTGCAGCCCGGAATATTTCCGTAATCAAGGGGCTCAACATGTTTGCCGGCAATTTTTTCGACACAGAGAATGCCCTCATGCGAAGCAACATGGGCCAGTGCGGGTCCGTGCACAATGTCGCCGATGGCATACACCCCGTCAACACTGGTTTTGTAGAAATCATCCACCACAACCTTTCCCTTGTCAATGGCAACACCGGTTTCTTCAAGGCCCAGCCCTTCAAGATTAGTGGAGATACCAACCGCCGAAAGCACTATTTCCGCTTCTATGATTTCCTCCCCTTTTTTCGTTTTAACGGTAACTTTACATAGATCACCAGAGGTATCAACCGATTCAACCGTTGAGGAAGTCATCACCTTCATGCCGGACTTTTTAAAACTGCGCTCCAGCTGTTTTGAGACCTCTTCATCTTCTACGGGAACCACATTGGGCATAAACTCAACCAGGGTTACCCGGGTGCCGATGGTATGATAGAAGTAGGCAAATTCCGAACCAATGGCGCCCGAACCGACAACGACCATGCTCTCCGGCTGTTTATCGAGCGTCATGGCTTCGCGGTAGCCGATGATTTTCTTGCCGTCCTGCTTAAGGTTGGGCAGTTCCCGCGAACGGGCCCCGGTAGCCAGGATGATGTGATTGGCCTGATAATCCGTCTTTTTGCCTTCGGCGTCTGTTACTTCCACCGCTTTACCGGATTTTAGTTTTCCGGTGCCGGCAATATGATGTATTTTATTTTTCTTGAATAGGAACTGAATGCCTTTACTCATCCCTTCAGCCACACCGCGGCTGCGTTTGACCATTGCCTCAAAGTCGGCCTTGATATCGCCGCTCACCGAAACGCCGTAATCGGCGGCATGGGACAAGTATCCGTAAACCTGGGCGCTCTTAAGCAGGGCCTTGGTAGGGATACATCCCCAGTTAAGACAGATTCCGCCAAGTTCCGCGCGTTCAACAACGGCAACTTTCATACCCAATTGTGAAGCCCTTATTGCGGCAACGTAACCGCCGGGGCCTGAGCCGATTACTATTACATCATAATTCATAGCTGGTGAATTTTTTATTCAGATTTGCAAAATTAAGAAATTACACGGCTTCAACAAGCGGGGAGTGGTTTTGTTTATAGTTTAATCAAACACGTAAACTAACCGGAAAACCGGCAGTGTAATCCGGAAATAAGATTCCATGCTGTCATTGTAACTTCATGATGGCTGGTGACGTCTAAAAACCATTTACTAACTAAACCCGGCAGTATGAGAACCCGATTTTTTACCAGCGTCGTTTTTCTGATTTTATTGATTGGCTTTAACAGTATCGGCATGATGGCTCAGAATACAGAAGCGGTCATGGATCAGATCATTGAAAGTGTTTACAAACCCGGAGACCCCGGGGCCACCGTACTGGTGGCAAAGAACGGAAAGGTGGTTTACCGCAAGGCATTCGGCATGGCCAACCTTGAACTCAATGTACCCATGAAGCCCGAAATGGTTTTTGAAATAGGGTCCATCACCAAACAGTTCACGGCTGTTTCCATCCTGATGCTGATGGAGCAGGGAAAGCTGAGCCTGACAGACGATATTACAAAGTTTATCCCGGATTATCCCGCTCAGGGACACAAAATTACCATTCATCACCTGCTGACCCATACATCCGGTATAAAAAGCTACACGGGGATGCAGGAGTGGCAGCCTCTGTGGCGCAAGGATATGAGCCCTGCAGAGATGATTGATCTTTTCAAAAATCAACCCATGGATTTTGCGCCGGGCGAGAGATTCCTTTACAACAATTCGGCTTATTTTCTGCTTGGCTACATCATCGAAAAAGCTTCCGGCCTCACCTATCAGCAGTTTCTGGAGGATAATATCTTTAAGCCGTTGCAGATGAATAATTCTTACTACGGCAGTCATAAAAGGGTCATTCCAAACCGGGCCGCTGGTTATCAGAACCAGGACGGGTTCACCAACGCCGAATACCTGAGCCTTACACAGCCTTATTCAGCCGGCTCTATCATGTCTAATGTGGATGATATGCTCAAATGGCAGAATGCCATAAGGGATAATAAACTGGTGAAGGCGGGCAGTATTCAGCTGGCATTTAAAGGCTACTCAACCAATGACAACAAACCTTTTCATTATGGTTACGGCTGGGGGGTAAATGAGATCAACGGTGCACCCACCCTGGAGCATGGAGGCGGCATCTTCGGTTATACTACCAATGGTATCTGGCTTCCCGGGGAAGATGTGTATGTTATTATGCTAACCAACAGGGATGATATCGGTCCGGAAGATGCTTCAACCAGAATTGCGGCAGTAGCTATCGGAAAGCCGTTTCCTGAAATAGCCGACGGTATTGAACTGAAGCCGGAAACAGCGACTGCCCTGTCGGGGTGGTATGCATTTGAGGATGGCTCATTCCGCAATATTATTTACGAAGATGGTGTACTCTACAGCCAGCGAAAGGGCTCTTCACGTTTCAGATTGATTCCGGTGTCTGCAACGAAATTTGCTTTTGAAAATTCCCTCTCGGTACTTGAGTTTTCTGAAACCGGCGGAGGGGAAAAATCGGTGGTTTTCAAAAACAGAATTAATGAAATCAGGGGAGCGAAAACGGATAAAATACCTGAAGAAAAAAAGGAGATTTCGTTGAGTCCGGATCAAATGCAGCCTTTTACGGGTGAATATGAAATACAGCCGGGTTTCAGCCTGGTCGTAACGCTCGAAAACGGTCACCTGATGACCCAGGCAACCGGACAGGCAAAATTTGAGATCTATCCTGAATCTGAAGTGAAGTTCTTCCTGAAGGTGGTTGACGCCCAGATTGAGTTTCAGCGGAACAAAGACGGCAAGGTGGATTCGCTGATCCTTTTCCAGAACGGGGCAGAGATCAGGGCATTGAAGAAATAGTTTCGTATTCCGGACATTGAAGATTGCCTTTGCGACATTATCCTGACAATGAAATTTTATCATTTTCAGGATAATGTTGTTTTACAGTAGTCCGTTAGAATTTTTATGAATTGACTTGCAGCGGATTATAAAAACTTGTTGAAAAATGACAAATCATTCATAATCAATTCGTTGCTGCCTGTCCCGCCACTTTTGCGGGGTCTTTGCAGCTTGCCACGCTGTGGCGGGGTCCTTGCGTGATTCTTATATTCAACGGACTATTGGTTTTCTGCAGGCCTGTTTTAAATCCCGAGTTCCCGCTCAAATCCTGTTTCAAGCGAAATAAATGTTTCCGTAAAGGTGATTTCAGGAATGGACTGTATCTGTTCCACGATTACCTGCTTCAGGTGCTCATTGTTTCGGGTGAAAAGTTTGACCAGCAGCGAATACTTTCCTGAGATATGGTGACACTCGACGATTTCAGGAATTTTCCGGATTTTTTTAAATACCTCATCATGGGTGGATGTGGTGGTCAGGTTCACCTGTATTCCAATGAAGGCACAGGTTTGATAACCAACGCCCTTAGGGTTCAAACGGAGTGATGAGCCGGCAATCACCCCGGCTTCTTCCATTTTGGCAACACGCTGATGAATGGCTGCTCCGGAAACCTTGCACCGCCTGGCTACTTCAACAAAAGGCATGCGCGCATTGGTGTTCAGCAAATTGATGATTTTCCGGTCGAGGTTGTCAATATGAAAGTGATGATCCATGGTTTCGGGTCTGTAAGTTTCATTTTCGTGCAAAAATGCAAAATTGGATTAGAATATTGAAAAAATAAGCCGGAATCTGATAAAAAATATTATATTTGATTGATATTAAGTGTGATAATGATATTTTTGTCACAGGATTTTGTCTTAAACAGCATAACATTCACCAATCAAAATAAACAACCATGAAATTCGATCCTGCCAGCCAGATTCAGGACCTCCGTCAGTTCGGGGAGTTCGGCGATGTTAATCCTTCGGTCTGCGATTCTGCCACTTTTACCTTTATGCAGGCCAAGACCATGTTAGACACCTTCCACGGAGAGGCGGAAGGCTGTTTTCTTTATTCACGGCACTGGAATCCCAGCAACAAGTATCTGGCCGATGCCATGGCTGCCATGGAAGGCACCGAAGCCGGCTGGGTAACCGGCAGCGGGATGGGGGCCATCACCTCAACGATTCTCCATCTGATTAAATGCGGCGATCACATTGTTTCAAGCATTACCACTTATGGCGGAACATTTGCCTTTCTGGCAAACTATCTTAAGAAATTCAATGTGGAAGTTTCTTTTGTGGATATAACTGATCTGGATGCGGTAAAAGCTGCAGTAAGGCCTAATACAAAACTGATCTATACAGAGAGTATGACCAATCCTTTGCTTCAGATTTCTGATATTCCGGCACTTGCTGAAATTGCCAATAAGCATGGGATCAAACTGGTGGTTGATAATACCTTTACTCCCATGATCATCAGTCCGGCCAGGCTGGGCGCGCATATCGTGGTATATAGCCTGACGAAGTTTGTAAACGGAAAAAACGACTGCGTGGCCGGAGCCATATGCGGAACCAATGAGTTTATCAATTCAATGATTGACGTAAACGACGGAACAGCCATGCTCCTGGGGCCTGTACTCGATCCTTTCCGCTCTTCATCCATTCTGAAGAATATCCACACCCTGCATATCCGCATGAAACAGCATAGCTACAATGCGGCTTTCCTTGCCGAAAAATTCACAGCAGCCGGCATCCGGACCATATATCCGGGACTTCCCGGACATCCCGGTCACAACCTGCTGAAATCCATGATGAATCCCCAGTTCGGTTTCGGCGGGATGATTGCCATCGACCTTCATACTGCAGAAAAAGCCGCTGAACTGATGGAAGATATGGAGCTGAACGATGTAGGCTACCTGGCCGTCAGTCTTGGCTATTTTAAAACCCTGTTCAGCAACTCAGGAAAAAGTACCTCAAGTGAAGTTCCTGAAGAAATTCAGCGTAAAATGGGGCTCAGCGAAGGACTGGTGCGTTACAGCGTCGGCCTGGATAATGACATTGAACGCACCTGGGAAAGAATTGAGGCCAGCCTGAAGAAGGTAGGGGTGTCCCGTTAATTCTTTTCCTAATATATCATTATTAATCAACACGCCGGCTCCGGAAAATATCACCTGACCGGCGTGTTTTTTTCAGTTTTATCCGTGCGTTCAATAGCCTGTATTCTATGCTGATGAACAAAGAATTATACTTTTGTCAATGCAGTTTCAATATCTGAATTTGACCGAAGTCAGAAATTCAGTGCCTTATCCCCGGTAAGCCAAGCAAATAGGTTAGCTGCTTTTCTGCCGTTTCCGTAAACTTCCTGTAGTCGCCCGGCTGCAAGCGATTGTTGTAGAAAAGCAACAACCCGGCAACGCCGTTTCTCAGGCTGATTTTGAGCATTTCAGCATCCGGCGCCGATATTTCCCCGCTACTGATCATTTGATCAAGGTCATTCTGAATAATCCTGTCGGCAAACAGGTAGATCATCTCTGCCGTGGGCTGCCGGGCACCGATATTGTTCATACGTTCAAGATAGAATAGCTCAAATATCCCGGGATACTGCGTAAAGTATTGAATCATCGCCCTGATCCTGGCCCGGAGGCGCATTGAGCCGGGCGTTTGCTGATCTGTCTGTTCGTCTGCAAATGCTTCGCATTCTGATATAAAGTCTTTGACACAGATAAAGATCAGTTCATTCAGATCTTTAAAATAGTTGTACATCGTAGCAAACGAATAGCCTGCTCTTTCGGCGACAGTCCTGACATTCACTGCCTTTAATCCTTCTCCTTTCAGCGTCTCCTTTGCAGCGTCAATGAAATATCCGCGCATTCTTTTTTCCTGAAGTTCTTTATTGCTGACCATAATGTGTAAATTTAATGCTGCAAATATAATAAACATTATTATAAACAATGAACAATGTTAAAAATATTTAGAATATTAAACCCGGCAAAGCCGGGCTTAACAACTCCCTCTCCTGACCACTTATCACACCCCGGTAAAGGTATTCGATAGAGAGACTAGTAAATGCAGGGTATCAGAGCTTCCTGTCTGCCAGGAATTTAGTGAGTTACAACCGGATCCAGGTTTTTAGCCTGTTCAATGAAATCGATGATTTTTTCAAGTGAGGGCACAACCCTGGTTAGGTTTTTCGCGGCGTTCACCTCTTCAAGTTTGGCATGAAGGTTTTCCGCATTGCGGTTTCTCAGTTCTTTGACTGTGTCAACTCCGGAAGCTTTCAGAAGTTCGGCAAACTGGCTTGCGATGCCTTTGATCCTGAAGAGGTCAGCCATATTTACCCAGTCAAGTATCTTTCCTTCGTCGATGTCGCTGGCTGCCGCAATCGCTGCGCGCTCTTTTTTAGAAGCACCTTCTTTCAGAAGTCCTTCAACGGTGGTGATGCCTGCTTTTGCAAGCTTTTCCTGAAATACCGGGCCGATGCCCTCAATGTCTTTTACGGATGCCATAGCTCAATGGTTTTGGTGTATCTGCATACAAAAATAGCCCTGTCTATGGAAATATGCTCATAAACAGGGCTTTAAGTGACCATTTGCATTCGTCAGCATGCGCATGGCAATGCAGTTGGGGGTAAGCCGGTCCTGCTGCGGATAGTGTGATCAAATCCGGGCCAGCCGGTCAGGCTTTGCGCTTCAACTGCTTCTGTACCTGCACCCTGAACTTGTGTTGCAGGGCTTTGCGCTCAAGGTCCCCGGATCCTTTACGGTGGTTGATCAGTTTCATGATTTCATCCGGAGAATAGGCATTCACATTGGTTTTGCTTACCATTGTCTGGAATGGGGTGTTGGCAAAACGGGCCGGCTCTTTGTGTGTGATCATGTTTTTAGCCGCGGAACCGCCCAGCATCACTCCGTTTACAAAATCGAAGGGCTTTCCGTCATCCTTGCTGTAGAAAAAGAAGTTATTGTCTTCGTTGGCTTCAGCAAGGTCGTTAAAACCGTCGGCAAGCAGCACCAGGTAATACTTTCCGTTAAGCGTGGACGGCATGGTATAAGTGAAGAGGAAATCCGCTTCAGGATCGTTGTACAGTGCGGCGGCAACGCTCTTTCCGGAAGGAACATCAATGTAATTCCACCAGCTTCCGGCGATGCCGTAGCCGTTTTCCCAATATTGGTTATCGCCCGGAATATTGCTGAATTCATCCGTATAGTAGTCGTGGATGATGATGTCATAGTCATTCACATCGTAGGCATTGTAATACATATACAGGATGCTCCACCTTGAAGAAGCCCTCACGGTTTCGGTTCCTGAATTATAGACATTGTAGGTTATCTGCCTGTCGAGCGGAGCGGTAGACTCCGGATTGTCTTCATCCTTCAGGTTCCAGGCCAGCACATCCAGCCCTGTTATGATGTTTCCGCTGCCAACCTGTCCGCCGGAAATATTTACATCGGTTTTGTTCTGTGCAACAAACGCGGCAAAGCAGAAACTGCTGATAAAGAAGTTATAATCTACCCAGATGGTTCCGGCATTTCCCCAGGAACTGCCCCAGGTATTGATGACTTTGAAGGCCTGGCGGTTGTCGTCGTAGCCGGCGAGCACCATCGCGTGATAGGCATGCTGCATGCCCGGATTCTGGTAGGTGTCATAGTCGATCACCGCACTACTGTTCCAGCGCATAAAGCGGTCGCCCAGCCGGGCGCCGATGGCTACGGGCCTGCCTTCGGCCAGGTATGCTTTGAAATTGTCAACCGTCATGGATGAGGCATTGTTCTTATCGGCAATCTTGCGGTAATTTACCAGCTTATTGTCAGCGGCTTCCTGGGTCCAGTTTGACTGAGGCGACTGACTGCAATTGCCCAGTGAAGTATAAGGGACGGTGGCCAGCGAAGCACTGCCGCGTGTAATCAACTGGTCCATCGCGGATTCGAACTGGGTGCCGTTGCAATTGCTGCCTTTCTGAGATGCCGGGATAGCAAGGAAAAGGTCCTTCGGACTTGTTTGATTCGATGCCTGCGCCAGTTGTGAGGCGTTCCACTGATTGTCGATGCCGTTGAGGGCTGTTTTCAGGTTGTAACCCACTGCCCAGGTTACACAGGTGCCGTATTCTCCCTGATCTCCGATGGGCGGGAATTTCCCTGAAAGATCCACACTGGCAGGCAAGCCGGTGGTATTGTCATTGATGTCCAGGTCCTGGGGGATTTCATCCAGATTTTCTTCTTCCGCATTCCAGCTGGCCATGGCCTGAACCAGCAGTTCACTCAGGAAGTCCACCACATCTTCCTTGCTGCATGAAGTAAGGGTGGCAGATGAAATAAATATTGCCAGAAGGGGGACAATAAGGCCGCCTGCCAGCATACTGTTGATCTTTCTTTTCATTGTTGATGTTTATTCAGGTAATTATTCAGGTGATTAATCTGCATTCAGATCGTTAAGCAGAACAAATTTTGTGCCTTGCGATACAAAATCATCGGGTTTCAGGGTCCGGAATTCCAGCATGGCTGGTTTTCCTGAGTAAAAAACTGACCGGCTGACATCAAATTCTCCTTTGACAGATGTTTTCTCAAAAGTAACAGGCCGGTAAAAAATCGTTGAAGTGATGGCTGCCGACGACTGAAGTTCCACATTATTCATGTCGAATCTGCCATAAACGATTGCGTCTGAAAAGTTAAAATGACCGGTAAAATTGGCATAGGTAAACAGCGCATCATCCCGGAAACGGGTGAGGGAGAATTCACTCCGGCCATCGCAATCCAGGTTGTGAAAACGAGCGATCCCCCTGAATTCCGTACTCTGAAAGCTTAGCCTACCCCTGGTTTTCGCTTTGAAAAAATCAATTGCACCGTCGATCAGTGATTCCTGCATGCTGAAATACTTTTCTGACGAGAAGGCTGTGAAGTAATTGTGACGACCGTTAAAGGTTACATTATTAAACAGTGCCCGCTCCCTGAATATGGCGCCGGTGAAATTGACCATCCCATCCACGGTTATGTTGTCGAAATCGGCATCGGCCCTGAAATCGCAGGCTTCAAAGGTGAGATTGCTCCCAAAGTGCACCCTGACCTGGCGTTGCGACTGCATCCCGTTAGTAATCACCTTCCCCATGAAAATGCAGTTCAGGAAAGTCACAGACTGTTCAATACCGGCAATCTGCATGGAAGAACTGAATATTCCCTGATTTTTGACATTAGTAAAATCAAGGTCGCCGGTGATGATTTTGTCTTTTAATAAAACAGGCCTTCCTTTGTTGAGGCTTTTTATTATTTCTGAGGCCGGAATCCCGTTGTTGGTTTTCTCGTGTTTACCCGCAGAGCAGCTGCTAAAGAGCACGGCGACGGATATCAGTATCAGGATGATTCTTTTCATGTACTTTCAATTACACCTGCAAAGTAAAAGATTTAACGTCATAAATGATGCCTTGTTTTGAATTGTCCAGTGAAATTCATCATTTGGGTATGTTGAAAAAAAAAGAAAGCAGCACGACCGGTTTACGGAGTGCTGCTGCAACAGATTATTATTTTTTACCTCAGCGGAAGGAAACTGCTTCCGGTATAGGTTCCGTTAACCCAGTCAACCTTGTAATGGGTCGGGCAATCGTCGCCGGTAACCGGCTGGTAATTGCTGTCGAAGCCGAATGTTATGGTAGCGTTTTTCGACGCTTCGGGGATCTGATGGACCTTGATGCCTGATACGGGATTCCAGTCGCAGGCGGCTTTGTAAACTACAGGCTGTATAATCTGTGTGTAGAATACTTCGCTGTTCCGGTTGGTTCCCCATACCACAAGGTTGTCGTAGCTGCCTGAAGTTCCGAAACCATCAGTTGTCAGGATAAGTTCACCCCTGGTACCGGTAAATGTGCGCTGACGGGCTACATTCCAGGTGCGGGCGGAATTGTCGCCAAAGGTTACCTCCATAGTACCTTCCACCCGGTGTGTAAGTGTTGTGAAACCATTATGACCAAGCATAAAAATAAAGCCGCCGGTCACATTGGTAAAAGTTTTGTTACTGTTGATCACAATTGTATGCCCGGTAGCCACCCTGGTTACACTGAAATTGCGGTAACGGACATTTACGCTGGCGCCCTGCATTCCCCAGCGTGTGCCAACACGTTTCCTGATCTCCACCTGCCCGGTTCTGAAACGTCTGCCGTTGCAGGAAAGTCCGTCATAGGTTATGTAAATGGTAATGGTGTCATTGATCACCGAGGTTGAGTCGATGGTAGCATTGCAGGGAATTTCCATGGTCGATTTCAGGCCATTGCCCTGATAGCTTAAAACACCTTCCACATCCTGCAGGGCTTCGTTGGAAATATCTTCAACAGTGGCCTCGTCTGTAGTTAACTGGGTGAGGGTAGAGGGGTCGTTCCGGCCTTTTTCAAGATCGTCTTTCTTACATGATGTGAGGGCGAGGGCCAGGATGGTCATAATGAGAACCGGCGTCTTCAGACAGATGATGCTTTTCATTTTTTTGTGTTTTTGAGATTTGTTTGTCAGTTTATTTTCAAAAAGCGTTTACATTAAGATTACACCGGTTGCCCTGTTTACCCTGATAGAAAATCAATATTTTTTAGTAGTTAATAAAAAATCACTAAAAAAATAAAGCGGATTAATTGCCGGTTGGATCCGAAAGCCCTGTCAGTCGTGCTGTTCCGGTTTTTGTCGTCACCGCGCAGGCGCCGAAAAATCCGGCTCCTTTTCCGCTCAGGTTTGTAGGAAGATTGGCAGAAGCGGAGCTGAAATACCCTCCCTGCCAGCTGGTTTCAAGCAATACCGCCCGTATAAAATCCGCGTGTTCCGGAGCCAGCGAGTACCTCCGCTCGGTGATTTTTGTGCCTGACGGAAACAACACCGTTTCGGCCGGCGGCGCAAAAATCTGGCTGACGTCAAGGGTCGGAAGGGTGTAGTAAATCAGTCTGGCCCGGGTTTCATGGGCTTCAAGGTGCTCATAGCCTGCCACCTCTGACCAGTCAAGCAGGATCTCGTACATCGCGGCCCGTTTTGCATTGTAGGTATTGGCTACCCAAATAATCCTGAATAGTTTGGTTTCAGGGTCCCTGGCGTACTTAAGAAAAACAAAATCCTGACTCGTAGTCATCGGTGCTTTTGCCGTGATGATTTCACCCCCGTAACTGATAAGCAATGTATACGTGCGGCCGGGCAGCCCCCGGAACGGCTGTTCCGACCTGTATAACCCCGGCTGATCCGGGTCTTCACTGAAAAGGAATACCCCGTCTGCCGAGCTTACCTGAACTCCGGCGCCACTTACCACCGGCGCCGGTTCATTCGGATTCTTAAAAGGCAGTGAAAGTTTTATTTCCTGAATTTTATTTTCATTTGTGATAATGCCTTCCACAATGATCCTGTCCTGCATCATGCCATCCAATGGCCAGTCAACCGCCTTTTCGCAGGAAGCGAGCAGAAAAATCAGGACGAAAGCTGAAGCCCGGATGCGCAGAAAATGTTTCATCTTCATTGAAATTTAAAGATGTAATTGATGGAAGGGATGACGCCCGAAACAGAAAGCTGTGTCGGGATAATTTCATAGGCTCCGTTCAGATCCGCCGGGACCACAAAATCATCATTCCCGTTCATGATTTTGTTGAAACTGAGTGAAAAGGGATTTTCACGGCCATAAACATTGTAAGCTGCAAATACGATATGGTGCCGGTACTTTCGGTCAGGTTTATTCAACATCCATGATACGGAAAGGTCAAGGCGGTGGTAGGCAGGGTAACGGTCGTTGTGCTTTTCGCCGTATACCGGAACAACATAACCGTCGTATTGCATAAAACCAACCGGAGAAGTGAATGCACCTCCCGTCATAAAATTCCACTGGGCTGCAAAATCCCATTTTTTCCCGGCCTTGAACATAAGGTGGGTGGAAAATGAATGCGGATGGTCATAGTGTGCCGGAAATTCCCTGTTTCCGTTTATCCCGTCAATATTTTTCATCGTGCGGGCAAAGGTGTACCCTGCCCAGCCCGTGAAACGTCCCCCGTGCTTGCGTAACATAACTTCCAGACCGGTGGCAAGGGTTTTTCCGAACCTTAATTCCCCTTCGATCAACGGATTGTAGAGCATATTTGCATGATCCCTGTAATCTGTCTGATTATACAGCTGCTTGTAGAATCCTTCGAAACTAAGCGTCATGTTCCCGGGCAGGCTTACCGAAATACCGGTAGTTGCCAGATCGGCTTTCTGTGGCCTGATAACCGGACCTGAGGGCGCCCAGACTTCCAGTGAAGTAAAGGGGCTGGTTGAATTGGAAAGCATCTGGATATACTGTACGGTTCTGCTGTAACCTGCTGTAAATGAAATCCATTTTTTGGGTGTCCAGGTCACGCTCAGGCGGGGTTCCAGGTTGAAGTAGGGCGAATGGTAGGTCCCTTTTTCTACTTCAAGCGTGTCATAAACCTCATGGGCAGCATCAAACAGATAAACTGTTCCCGGTCCCGGATTCCGCCAGCTGCTCAGCCTGAGGCCGTAACGCACAGCCAGCTTTTCGTTGATCTTATGCTCATTGCTGATGTAGCCGTTGATGGCCAGGGAGTTGTATTCCGGGATAACCGGCGCGTTTCGCCGGGTTTCTTCATCCGAGAAATGTACGTTTCCCGGATTTGAATGGTAAGCGGCCAGCTCGGCTCCGAACTTCATGGTAATGCCTGCGGACGGAAACCAGCTGAAGTCACTTTTCAGGATACGGGTGCGGATGGAAGATTTCCAGTAATCATCCTGCTGCCGCGATATATAAAGGTAATAGTTGTATTGGCTGACAACCGCTGTGGTATTGGAGAAGAGCTTGTTGCTGAAGATATGGTTCCACCGGAGGGTTGCCGCTGTGTTGTCCCAGCTTATCCCGAATGTATTAACCGAGGCATTGGTCAGTCTGCTGAAATCGTCACGACCATAAAAAGCCGTCAGGTAAAGCCTGTTGTTCCTGTTGATCCGGATATTGGCTTTTGCGTTCAGGTCGTAAAAATCAATGGTAAAGCTCCTGCCATTCAGTTTGTTATTATTCAGCCAGTTAAGGTTTGACTTCCGGCCCGAAAGGATGAATGATCCTGTTTCCTTTACAACAGGCCCTTCCAGGGTGAGATCTGAAGTGAAAATACCCAGATTGCCGGAAAAACCAATATTGTTCATGTTGCCATCCCTGGCCCTGATGTCGATAACGGAAGAGAGCCTGCCTCCATAATTCGCGGGGAAATCGCCCTTGTAAGCCTTCACATCTTTTATCGCGTCCGGCGCAATGGCCGTAAAGAACCCGAACAGATGGGCCGGGTTGAAGACCGGTGCGTCATCAATCAGCAAAAGATTCTGATCATGGTTACCTCCCCTGACATAGTAAAAAGACGATCCGTCACCAAAGGCGCTGAATCCAGGCACCGACTGCAGGGATTTCAGCACATCCGCATTGCCCGCAAAACCAGCCATCCGCCTGAGTTCGGTCCCTGTAAGCCTTACCGATCCCGGTGCCGCCGGATCAATGGCTGCGGTTTCCCCGTCAGAGATAACAACAACCTCCTGAATGTCAATCGCCGATTCTTTTATTTTAAAATCAATTGATTGATTTTTCGTCAGGGCAATTTCAAGGTTTTCAGATTTGTAACCGACCATGGAAACTGCCAGATCGTATTGCCCTTCCGGCAGGGTAAGTGAGTAGAATCCAAAAGCATTGGAGGTGGTCCCCCGGAAGGTTGCTTTGTCGTATATATTTGCGCCGATGATGACCTCGCCGGTCAACGTATCCCTGACGGTTCCGCTAAGGGTAAACTTTTGATATTCAGCTATCTGCTTCTCTTTTGTTGCGCTTTTTGCTGCAGGTTTCAGGATTACCTGGTCCTCAGTAAATTGAAATGAAACATCCAGGGGTTGCAACAGCCTGCTGAGCAGCGTATGAAGACTTTCTTCCTTTACAGAAATGCTTACGCTCTTTTCAAGCGGGAGTTTACCGGGATTGTATGAGAAACGGATTTTGCAGGTTTTTTCAATTTCTTTCAGGGCTGACCTCAGGCTTACGTTTTCAAGATGCAGCGTAAGTTTCCTTTCCTGCTGCTGGGCATTAAGCACAGTTATTCCCGTCATCAGTATAACGACCAGGATGATGCGGAGGTATGTCAGGGTGCAGGTTTTCAATTTGCCGTTTACACTTGATTTAATTCCATATTAACCGGAATGTAATGCCGCATCAGTTACAACCTGTACCTGAAATCAATACTGCGTCCTTGTTTATCTTATAGCTGAGGTCGAGTGTGGTGGTGATCACATTGAGCACAGATTTAAGGGGTTGATTGCTGAATGAGGCAGTAAGCCTGCACCCGGCAATGGACGGATCCTCAAACCTGATTTTTATATGATAGACCTTATTCAGGGTTTGGGCAACCCTTTCCATGGAGGTGTTTTCGAAAGTGATTACCCGGGTCTTCCATGCCAGATAGTTCGGGTCGTCATTGGGTTTTACGGTAATTTCCCGGCTGCCGGATGACATAATCGCAGCTTCGCCGGGTTCAAGATATTTTTTATCCTGTTGCGCGTTGGAAAAATAGAGCGCCACTTTGCCTTCCGCGAGTGAAATGCTGGTCTGGCCTCCGCCCGGCGCATCCACGCTGAAAACGGTTCCCAGCACTTCTATGCGCGCCTTGCCGTCGGATACCACGAAAGGTTTTCCGGCATCTTTCTGAACTTCGAAAAGCGCTTCGCCTTTAAGGCTGACGGAACGGTTTTCTGATCCGAAATCAGGGTCATAACGAATTTCCGCACCCGCATTCAGGGTGATGAAGGAGCCGTCGGGGAGGGTGTGGGCCAGGGTTTCCGCTCCTGCCGTAATCACCCGCTGACTCCGCGGGAGCAGCAACATAACCGCGCCCGCGACCATGAACACCACAACCGCAGCGGCGATGGCCTTCCAGATCGTGTTGCGTGCCGGCATTTTAACGAGCTTGCCTGATTTTTGGCTGAGGGCGGGGTGTTGAAGTTTGCCGGAGAGGATTTCCCACTCCCTGCCGGTATCCGTGCCGGTTTCAATGGCATCCGATGTACTCAGCAGCCAGGTTTTATGGTATTCCTCAAAGATGGCAAGATGGTCCGGATTACCGGAAAGCCATTCCGATAATTCCCTGACTTCTTCAGGTGTACTTTCTCCTGAAAAGTACCTGCTGATCAGAATTTCATAATTCGTAGTTTCTTTTTTCATCTTTTGCTCCTGTCAATAATACACCGCTGAAAGGATTTACCCTGATTCAGAAGGCCTTTTTTCTCAACCCTGAAATAACCTGATTAAAAGAGCGAGCACACCCGTGAATTCCAGCAGCCTTTTACGCAGATGATTCAAGGCTTTCGACATCCGGGTTTCAACTGTTTTTAATGAAATACCCAGCTTTTCGGCAATCTCGCGGTACCTGAGTTGCTCATTGCGGTTCAGTAAAAACACCTCGCGGCATTTTTCGGGAAGCTCAGCCAGGGCATCTTCAATCCGGTAATGAAGTTCTTTTTCCACCAGAAAATCAGCTGCCGTCTCATAGTCTGTCACATTCAGCCGTTCGATCTCCAGCAGGTTCCGGTCAAATTTCCTGTTGTCGCGCAGGTAATTGAGACACCTGTTCTGAACGGTAGTGGTAAGGTACGATTTAACCGGTCTGCCGGTATCGATGATGGCGCGTTTTTCCCAGAGCTGTATAAAGGCATCCTGGACAATTTCGCGCGAAGCTTCATAATCCTTCACGTATTTAATGGCGAAAAAACACAGCCCTTTGAATTCGCTGCGAAAGATAACTTCAAAGTTCTCCTTGGTCAGGGAAGGCATGGATAGACTTTACGGTTAAACTGTTCCGGCAAATTTAATGATTTCTGCCTCAGTACCTGGCGTGCCGGAATGCCAAACGGAGATTAAGGTCGCAGATTGTGCTGATTGAACGCTTTTTTTTGGAAACTTTGCCTGATGGTTAACTTATTGATGAAACTGATCTTAAAACAATGACTTTTAAGGAATTAATTATACAAAGGCAAAGCGTTCGCCGGTATGATGCACGCACCCTGGAAGCGGAGAAGATCAACCTGTGTCTGGAGGCCGCCCGGCTGGCTCCTTCGGCCAGTAACTCCCAGCCCTGGCGGTTTATCGTGGTTGATCAGGACCCGTTGCGCACCGAGGTGGCCAAAGCAACGTTCACCGACATACAACTCATTAATAAATTCACCGTTCAGGCGCCGGTGATGGTGGTGATCGTTATCGAAAAGGCGCGCTGGTTTACCCGCCTGGCCATGCAGGTCAAGAAAAAGGAGTGGCCATTGATCGATATCGGCATAGCCGCCGAACATTTCTGTCTGCAGGCCGCCGAACTGGGCCTGGGTACCTGCATGATCGGGTGGTTTGACGAGATAAAACTGCAGAAGCTGCTGCATATCCCGGCCGGCAAGCAGGTCGGCTTGGTAATTACGCTGGGCTATCCGCAGGAAGGCTATCCCTTGCGCAAAAAAATACGGAAGCCGGTGGAGGAAGTGGTGGCCTGGAACAGGTATTAGAGGTGTTGGAATAAGAAAGGAAAAGTGGTAAGTTTGTGATGATATTAAAGAGTTGCCCACCATTTGAGAAATGACAGACGAAGAATTAAAGAGGATAATAACGGAATTAGAAAATCGGAATGATAAGCAGAAAGCTTATTTCGGATTTTACCAATATGGTGGTGGACCAGATGAAAGTTGCATAAAAGCAAACCGAAAAGGACTTGAACTTTTTGCTGTTGAGTTACTTAAAGCTGGACTTGAGTCTGAAACTCGTGAATATGACAAAAATAAGGTTGAATCTGTTGGACTGAATATAGATTGGATTGATGAAAATGGAGAATTCTTCTTTGACTATGTGGAGTTAACAAACAAAGACAGAGATTCGAAAGACAAAACTTTCCCTGAACTTAAAGAAACATGGAAAGACAAAGCTTTTAAAATAGGATGTATCGGAATTGGAATCTTTTTAATTGGACTGACAATTATTGGACTTATTTCGGTTCTGAATTGGCTATGACGAATAATAAAAAAACGGTGGGTAATAAAGCATATAGCTTATGGCGGGTGAACGGCTGCCAGCAAGTTTTTCACTCCATAGCCAGCCTTGGTTTCGGTGGACAGAAAAGTGCTTCGAAACCGCTACAAGCCATATGCAAAACGTTGCCCAACATAATAAAGAAAGGAAATAAAAACGGCAATTGACAATAATCATAGAATTTTAAGCATATAAAAACACAGCCTTATGAAAGCAGGAATTTTATTTACAGCACTAATGATCGGAATGATCATGGGCGCTTTCGCCCAGAAAGCAGCAATGACCCTGACCTTCATCGCTGATAGCAATGCCCGGCACGTACCATTGAACAGCATCCTGATCGAAAACCTGACCCAGGGCGGTGATACCACTCTTTATGCACCTGATACCGTTTTGGTGCTTGACTACATCACCGGCATGAATGAAAACCTGGCCTGCGAGGTCAGTTGTTTTTCCCTTTCCCAAAACTTCCCTAACCCAATGAAAGGCCAAACAATAGTGAGCCTCTGGCTGCCTGAAAGAAATGACATCCTGATCACCATTAGCGATGTAATCGGAAGAGAGATGGTCAATCAGGAATTCCATTTGGAACGGGGCAGCCATTCCTTCACTTTTCACCCCGGCAGGGAAAGCCTCTATTTTCTTACTGCCCGCGCAGACCGGCAAAGCCGGACGATAAAAATGTTCAATTCTCCAACCGATGCGAATGCTTCAGGATATTGCAAGCTGGGATACAACGGGCAGCAGAAAACCGGAGTCGGGGATTATAAATCGGGAAGCGCGCTTAACAATTTCTTGTTTAATCTGGGCGACCAGCTCAAATTTACATCGTTTACCAATCTGGGTTAGCGGGACATAACCAGCTCTCCCACAGATGACCAGATCTATTACTTTCATTATACCGGATATCCCTGCCCCGGAGCCCCAACTGTTACTGATATTGATGGCAATGTATATAATACTGTGCAGATAGGTAATCAATGCTGGATGAAAGAGAACCTGAAAACCACCACATACAATAATGGCACACCCATACCCAATGTAACTGATCCTGATGAGTGGCTAGACCTGACTACCGGCGCTTATGTTTGGTATGACAACGACATCTCATGGAAAGACAGCTACGGAGCCGTGTACAACTTTTTTACTACAGTTGACCCCAACGGCCTTTGCCCTATAGGCTGGCATGTGACAACCAATGAAGAATGGAAAGAACTGACAGACTATATTGGTGGTACAAATTCCCCTCAAGGCAATGAATTGAAATCCTGCAGGCAGGTGAATTCACCGCTCGGCGGCGGTTGCAAAACAAGCGAGCATCCGCGGTGGGAAGAGAATAACTATGATTGGGGTACAGACGATTACGGCTTTTCAGGTCTTCCGGGCGGATACCGTAGCTACAATGGTAATTTCTTCGACATTGGCTACAACGGGTCCTGGTGGTCTTCTACGGAGTTCTCCTCTGCCGACGCCTATGGCCGTTGCCTGATTTACCTCTACGGCAGCGTGGGCGGAACCTTAGCCACTAAGCAAGTAGGCTTTAGCGTCCGTTGCCTTCGGGATTAGGACGCTTTGACTATTTGACTGTTCTTTTATTACCCCGCTTCGCGGGTCAAAAATTTTTCCGAAATGGGATTACATTATGATTGGCCTGTGTACAAAGCCTGCTACGAGCTTCAACTGAAATATTTCAATTCACAAAGGGTTTTAGCAGGGAATACAAATAAACCGTAGGTGAAAGTCCGAAAAGTCAAACTCTAGATCTTTTAACTTTGATATTTCGTGCTGATGCCGCCTCCAAGCAATGTATAAAACGCTATCGGGCGCATGGTTGTCAGGAGAAAGATTTTACAATTATTGAAATTTCTGTTGGCCGGAAAGAGATGTTTTCAAAACTGCCCGCCAGCGCTCAGCTTCAATCGTCAAAGGTTTTTTTCGATCGTCATAAAGGCCTTTCAGGGTCTTTTCCGGGATACAATCCGTTTCTGGACGAATTATAGCCGACGGCAACTTTTCGGATAGTTTTCTGATAACACAATTTTTTAATTGTGGTATTGCACAAAATTTCATATATTTGATTTTGGTAACGGGTGTTTGCGCAGATTCCTGTTCGCAGAAGTTTATGAACAATTAAATCGGACAAATATGAATATTACTCTGAGAGAACTCAAAGACATCATTGCAGAATGCTGTATAACCATTACTTTAAACACGCACCGGATAAAACCCGAAAATCAGAAAGATTCACTTTTGCTTAAAAATCTGATCAAAGAAGCTGAAGAACGGCTCTTTACCGGAGAGAGTAAACGGAAAGCGCAAAAACTGATGCAACGCTTACTGAATCTGGAATCTCAAATAGACCATAACTATAACCTTGAAAGCCTTGTGCTCTTTGTAAACGAAGAAATTGCCGAATACACAAGACTTCCGATTGCCGTTGAGGATCGGGTGGTAATTGACAACACATTTGCTACGCGTGATCTGATTAGGGCTATGCACCTGGACTCCGGTTATTACATTTTGATTTTGAGCCAACAAAGAGTGAGATTAGTTGAGGCATTCAATGATAAACTGGTGAAGGAGATTGGAAGCCCGTTTCCAATAGATAACACAAGATTTTATTCAACTGACAAGGCGGAACTTTCAAATGCAAAGCGGCAGACTAATTTAATAGCCGGTTTTTTTAATCAAATTGATAAAGAAGTAAATATCATTCGTAAGGCAAATCCGCTTCCTGTTCTTATTTGTTCCGAAGAAGGGAACTATTACGAATACCTGAAAATTGCAGATCAAAAACAAAGCATTTTCGACACTTATCTGAACAAGAACAGGGTGGAAGAAAAAGCACATCACATTATTTCCGAAGCGTGGAAAATTGTAAAACAATACACCGAAGAAAAAAATAATGCCAGAAAAGCCGAACTTGAAAAAGCAGTTAGCCAAAACAGATTTTTAAGCGACACCAACGAAATATGGCAAGCCATCAAGCAAGGTCGAATTCAAACACTCTTTATCGAACTGGGAAAATTTCAACCGGCTATATGGGAAAATGACCACATTGAATATGTATCGGACGATATACGGAACAGAAAAGAAGTAGTGGATGACATTTATGACGAATTGATTGAAACCAATATGAGTTACGGTGGTGATGTGGTTTTTCTTCCAAATGGTGAACTTTCTGAATTCAGCGGATTTGGAGCCATTACCCGTTATTAGAAGCTTTCGCTGACAATAAGAACCTGAACGCGGTCGCCACACAAAAGCAAAATTCCTGCCCCCGCAGGAGTTACAGGACAAATACAGATGTAAGTAGGTGCTGAACTTTACCGACCTGCCCGTTCATATATGCACTTTGGCCTGATCTGTTCCGATCGCGATCGGAATTGCTCACAAACTGTCGCTCATTACAGCTTAAGGGTTCAATGCCCGGCGCCTGTTCCCCGGCCCGCTAAAAGTCCGGATTGGTAATTGCGCCGGGCTATCCGCAGGAGGGTTGTCCCCGGAGGAAGAAAATACGGAAGCCGGCGGAGGAGGTGGTGACCTGTAACAAATTATAGAGTTGTTGGAATCACAACGGAAAGTGCTAAGTTTGTGATGATATTAGCGAGTTAGGCGGCACTGTAATACGACAAGACTCAGCATCAAAATAAAGAGACAAATATGTTATTCCGATTGATTCCTTTGATAATAATTTTAAGTGTTAGTTGCAGAACTACTTCAAAGACAGCCCAAATGAAAGCAATTGGTGAAGACAACAGAGACATTGTAGCTCTTTCATATCTGATAAGGGACTATATGCGTCAAACTGACAACACTAACTTCTCACTTTCAGAACTTATAAAATATGATACATTAGGAAGAGTCACAAATAACTTTTCAAAATTAATGGTCGCCAATTGGCCAAATGTGTGGAGAGGTGGTTACGCTGTATATTTCAAATTCTCAGACAATAGAAACAAAGATTTAGTTAAACTCACTGAGACCGAAAGAATTCCGTGGAAGTTGAAAACGAAAGAGAATATTGGCAGGAATGACGAACAGCTTTCCCAAAAATTTGACGGAGAAATACATTTATATTATCCTGAAAGACATTACCACATTGTTGAAATAATATTGAGAAAACCAGAGAACTAAAACATAATAAAAGAATGAACAGCGACCGCCTAACAGCACCTACCCAAAAGGCGGGGTTTCGTGCTCTAAAGATACATTTGTGGTTTAAGGAACTTTTGTACTTTTAATCAACATTTGTGGTGAAATGCCCGCCCTTCGGGTAGCTGCCAAACGTGTGTGACCTGAACAACCGTTTTAAGTCAGTTGGTGCTTTTAAACAGATGAGAGTAGGCCTCTCAATGACGACTTTCAGGAGTAGTTATTAAACCACCTTATGCCGCATTAACAGGAAACTGAAATGTGGTGAGCGATAAGGAAAAACGGAGATAAGAATCTCTGTAGGTGAGGATACAACGAGCTGAACGCAAGTGAACCAATGACGAAGCCTCGTAAGCGCAAAAGGAGATGTCGAAAGCAGGTAGTTACGTTTGTATCTGCGAGAGAGTGTGTTGGGAACCTGATTACTGAACACGCGGCATCCGGGGTTAAGTTGGCAGGACGAGTATCCAGGCTGTTTGAAGGAACAGGTGAACTCTATATCGCTCCGTAAAATCGCAAGAGGAAGCGGACAACAAGGATGTGGTTGAGATATAGGGGGCAGACTTAGTCGTAGTAGTGAGGAGTTTCTGCGTAATGCGGGAAGGAGCGAAGGACTAAGCATGTTGAGTTTACATAACAATTTACAACCTTCAGAGGGATGATTGGTTATTATGAAACAAAGTCACAGCCAATCACCAGAGTGATGGTTTGGCAGGCATTTAAGGAAGTGCGCAGTCACAAAGGAAGCGGAGGCATAGACAAGATGAGTTTAGCTGACTTGGAACAAATCAAGATAAAAGAACTCTACAAGCTATGGAATCGGCTCACCTCGGGCAGCTACTATCCAGCGCCAGTCAAACAAGTTGCAATACCCAAGAAAGGAGGAGGCCAGCGCAAGTTAGGCATCCCCACAGTATTGGATAGAGTAGCGCAACAAGTAGTTAAACACCACTTAGAAAAGGTGGTAGAACCCAAGTTTCACAGCAGTTCGTATGGGTATCGCCCCAAGCGCAATGCACATCAAGCCTTAGAGCAAGCCAACAGCAATACGTATAATCACGACTTTGCTATTGACCTAGACATCAAAGGTTTTTTTGACAACATTGACCATGAATTGCTGATGAAAGCGGTGGCACACTACTGCCAGGAAAAGTGGGTTTTGATGTATGTAGAGCGCTGGTTGAAAGCCGGCATCATGCAGCAAGATGGCAAACAGCTTGCCACACTAACAGGCACTCCACAAGGCGGTGTTATTAGTCCACTGCTGGCCAACATCTTCCTGCACGTGGTTTTTGACAACTGGATGGCGAAGCACCATCCCGAAAAGCCATTTGAACGCTATGCTGATGACATTGTGGTGCATTGCAAGACGGAAAAACAAGCTTTGTATATGCTTAGGCAAATACAAAAGCGGATGCAGACATGTAAATTGCAACTACACCCCGAGAAGACGAAAATTGTGAACGTCAGGGGTTTTTCTGAAAAGAAATACCCCAAAGGTTATGACTTTTTGGGCTTCACCATCCAACCAAGCTCATACAAACACCCAAACAAGAGTGAGGTAAAAACCATACCGAGTCTATTTGTAAGCCGAAAATCCAAGTCGAGTATCTTGGCAAAATTTAGAGAACTACAAATACACAAGAAACGCAAAACGCTTGAAGAAGTGGCAAAAGACCTCAATCCGATGATACGAGGTATTATAAACTACTACCACAAATTCAGGAAAAGTGACATGCGCGAAATATGGTGGCAGCTGAACATTAGACTACTGAAATGGGTAAAGTGGGAGAAAGGCTTGTATAAGAAAGCGAGTGTAACCTACTTGCGGACGAGATACAAAGAGAATCCTCGATTATTTGCACACTGGAGCTTGGTATGTCCATGAAAAATAGAGATATTTGAAGTGATTTAACAACATGAAGAGCCGTGTGAAGGGAGACTTTCACGCACGGTTCTGTGGGAAGGCAGAGGTGAGATTCCTTTGCCTGACCCGATTGACCCTGCAACAGTCAATCATGCTGGTGTATAATACTGGTCAAATAAAGATGGTTCAACTAGAGAAATGGTCTATAACTCCGGGAATTTCCGGACTTATGCCATTTCAACGGATACTGCCGGCCCTCTGAGGCCGGAAGCCAGCTGATCCTGAATGATCATTTGATTCCATAAGGGTAATCCCGGTTAATTATTTGTTCGGCGCAATGATTATTGTGCTGATTACAAACACTTAGCCGGGACAATATTAATACAGGTGCCACTGACTGCAGTGATTTAATATATATAAAGTCAGGTTGCCTCTCTTTTGAAGATTCCTGATCGCTGCTCACTTCACAGCCGGTTAGTAGCTGCCGGCTGCCTGTCAGTCATAAACCGGTCTGATTTCCAGGTGAAACTCTATGCGTGATCCCTCATGGTCGCAAACCAGTTTTACCTCTTTTTTGTTGCCTGTTTCGCTGAATTTGTATGATTTGTGGTCGTCGGCGAAATCGTCATCCGCAGAAGTGGAATCATATTCAAGCACATCTGCCCTGATGCCTACCCTGGCATTAGGATCATTTTTCGGAACTTTAAAGATGATCCGCTGATCAATTTCCCTGGTTTCCTTGTATCCAAGCTGAAGCGGATGCTGCCGGGTTCCTTTGGTAAATGTCCATGGAATGGGGAATTTGAAGCCTGTTTCTTTTCTCATCTTTTCGGCTTCGAGAATCGCTTTGTTTTTCTTTTCCACATCCAGGATTTCTTTTCCGTTACCTTCGAAAGCCCGGATCCTTAAAAAGGCGGTGATTTCTTCATCCCCTGAGGCATCATCAACACTGGCGCAGTGCACACTTTTCCATAATACTTCAAATTTTTCGGCGGCCGGAGCGCATTGTCTGCTGGTAAATTCAGCAGTCAGATGTACCCCGATGTTTTCCCCGTCGAGGGTGCTGAGTGAATAGGCAACAGGGACCTCATCCATACTTCCGGCGAAATAATTATTGATGGCCTTTTTAAGCTCTGCCTGGTTTCCGGCTGTAAGTATCTGGCCCGTAAGTCCGGGATTCCCGCCGTAGGCCACCAGTCGCACCGAAGTCCGTTTCAGAAAGCTCTGCTGCCGCATCGAAAAGTCAATGCTACCGCCCGCAATCAGAAAATTGGCATACGCATGCACATCAATCCCATACGAAGAGAAGGATTCGTCACTTTCAAACATCAGGTTCAGCGCACGGCCGTATTTAACGGCGTTCACAACCACCCAGTCCGGATTAACCTGATCAGGTTTCATGACATCAGTATTAGCCTGGTTTTCACCGGCCATCACGAAGAAATCGGAAGGCTCGTTGTGCGTGTCATCAATTAAAATGGAGTAGTATTCCTGATAAAGTTTGATATAAAAACGGTGGCTTTTGCTGTTACTCGTAAAATCTATACTGTGATTTCCGCCGAAACCAAGATAGTAACCGCTGCCACCGGTGCGCATAAAGAGGTCTTCCTCGCTAAGCACTTCAAAGCTTTCTCCGAATGTCACTGCCGCGCCTCCTCCTTTCAGACTCCCCCTGATATTGCTGATTGCCTGAGCGATGGAGGCTGCTGAGGGATTGTTGACCGATACAGTGGCTACCGAAGCCTGGTTGCGGTTGATCAGAATGGTAAGCGGTTTACGCTGGTAAGGCAGTCGTTTATAGGTGCCGTTATCAATTGACTCGTAAGCGAAAATGGCTCCCGGGTAAATCTCATCTATTTTGGTGTTAAGTACAACCGGCTCAGGGCGGATCACATCGGCTGACCAGCGCTGAATGGCGCAATTCCAGTTATTGTCACTGCTGCCGGAGGCGCCATTTAACGGAACGATACGGGTAAACTGGCCCGGATTGCGAATGACCTTCAGATCGATGACATCAGCGGATTTAAGTTTGACCTTACGGCCAAAAACAACCGGTGAAGGTTTAATCTTAAATTTAAAACTGACTTTCTTCAGCACCGGCCTGGTTGCCGGCTGTATTTTGCCTGCCAGTTTCACTTTACTGACAGCAGCTGCCTTCACAATTTTTTTTGCCATGATTCTTTGGGGTTTAGGTGGTCCCGGCGTTCACCGGAATTACGTCTAAACCTGCCGGAGGTTTGGCTTGTTTTTCTGATTTGACTGTTTAACAATACTTTAACAAAAAATGCCCCCTTGGAGCATGAAAGGATGAGGGTGCTAAATAATGCGAAGAAGCCCGGCCTTATTTTGATGTGCTTTTCAATGTAAACCAGATAATCCCGGAGATAAGCAGCAGAATGGTGCCATAGGCCGTTGTCAGCATGCTGACCTTTATGCCCCCGGCAATGATGGATGGAGCAATATCGCCATACTCATGAATTACATCAGCTATCTGCATAAAACCAATGATTTGCCCGAGCATCCCCCAGATAAAGCCAAGACTTCCCAGGAAAATGATGGTGTTGATAAGGCCCTTCTCCATCGGTTTACTGGATTTCTGACTGCTTTTGCGGCGCAGGAATAATGTCCACAGGGACAACGCCACTATAATGATGGCGAGCAGGTAGATGGGAAGCATGTAGTAAATACCTCCTTCGATCAGATGTCTTGTGATCATGACTTATAATTTTTTAGGTGAATAATAAGCCAATATTAGTCAGGGATTAAATTACGGCAAAATTATTTAGGCGGACAACCTGAAAAATTCCCTGAAGGGCAGGAATTCCCTTTGGAAACAGTAAAAATGCCATCCGGGGTTTTAAACCTGCTGTTTGCCGAATAATTACAGGCTAATGGTGCTTTTCCCGGGGCAGTGCTTTATCTTTGACTGCGCCGATGAAAGCTGTAAACTTACACGAACGCCTGTTAAAAGGGGAGCATTATTATCAGCTGTTATACTGGCTGGCTGCTGCCTTCTTGCTGTTTTTTATCTTTAGCAGCAATCGTTACGATCTCAGGGTGAGGATACCGGTAATCATCGTTGTGGTGCTTATGGGCTGGGCGCTTACCCGTTTCATAAACCGGAAGCTGATCCCGGAATATTTGTTTAAGTCCAGGTACTTTCTGTTTGTTTATCTTTCCCTGATTTCTGTAATAATAACGGTTTGGGTAAACAGTCTGGCTATTATGATTATTTTGTGGTTCACGGCACTGAATGATCCGGGCGTTCATCTCCCTGAAAGGGCTGATATTGTGCTGTTGATAGCAGGGAGCTTTATCATCATATTGTTTGCTGCTTCTACCCATTTTGTTCGTGAAACCTACCGTAAACAGGTTGAGAAGGAGAGGATTGCCGCGCACAAGGCGGTATCGGAGCAAAAACTGGCTGAAGCAAGGCTTCGTATGTTGCAAGGCCAGCTTCATCCACACTTCCTCTACAATATGCTTAATAATCTCTATGGCTTATGGATGGAGCGCTCCGATGCCACACCGGAGGTAATACTCCGGCTTTCGGGTGTGCTTGATTACATGCTTCATGATTGCAACGAAGACCTGATTCCCCTGGAGAAGGAAATTTATTTGATCAATAATTACATTGAACTGGAAAAGATCCGCCATGATGACCGTCTGCATCTCGGTCTGGAGTTTCCGGTGAACTGTAATGGGTGCTTTATTGCGCCCTTGTTGCTGTTTCCGTTGGTTGAGAATGCCTTTAAGCATAGCGCCGTTAACACAGAAGGGGTTCGTAATATTAAGATGAAGTTGCAGTTGCTTCAGACACAGTTGAGTTTTTTAGTTCAGAATTCCTTTAATCCTGAAAAAGAAGTCAAACGGGAAGGCACCGGGCTGAAAAACCTTCAGGAAAGGCTGGAGATAGTTTATCCCGGCAAGCATAGCTTTTTGGTTGAAACGGATAAGCAGTGTTACAAAGCATCCCTATTGCTGGAATTAAAAGACTATATTAAAAAATGACCCGGAAAATCAGTTGTCTTGTCATCGATGATGAACCCATAGCCGTCAGGGTAATTGCTGATTACATCGGCCGGGTACCCTCCCTTGTCCTGGCAGGAACTTTCACAAATGCCCTTGCTTCCATTCCCCTGCTTCAGGAAGGGAAGGTTGATTTGCTTTTTCTGGATATTGAGATGCCGGAAGTGACTGGTTTCGGATTTCTGAAATCGCTGCCGCATCCGCCGGCTGTGGTTTTTATTACTGCTTACAGAAATTATGCTGCTGATGCATTCGATGTTGATGCCCTTGATTACCTGCTTAAACCGGTAGCCTTTGAACGTTTTCTTCTGGCAGTACATAAGTATTTGAATTACACGCTGGCAGGACACACCTTGAATGCCCCTCCGGCAAAAGATGAATTCATTGTCCTGAAATCCGACAAACTGAACCACAGGGTAAGAAAATCTGATATTTTCTACATTGAAAGTCTTGACGATTATGTGAAGGTTTATATCAAAGATAAAACGCTGGTATGCTATCTCCGGCTTACAGGGCTGGAACAGGTTCTTGGCGGTCAGCAATTTATCAGGATTCACAGGGCCTATCTTGTTAACCGGCAATACATCACCGCTTTCAGTTCTTCTTCGGTGGAGATCGGCGGAAAGAACCTGCCTGTGGGGCGCAGTTATCGTGACAATGTAGGAAAATTGCTGGCAGAATAGCCTGAATTTCTGGCTTCAGAAGTCCGGAGGGCTCTTGTTACTTTAACAGGGATTTTCTGGAAAATCAACTCCCTTTCCCCCTCATAGAGTATGCCTACACACTTGTCTTTCGTGATTGTCAGGCACGAATAGCCAAATCCGGTTTCTTCATTCAGAAGAATCTGGTTTTCGGGAGGCCAGGTATTGCCTTCGTCCGTACTTGCCTTGATGGTCATATTTTTACGTTCGGAAGCATGCGAAGGATTGGAGAAAAACAACACGGGGATGGTTTTGCGACCGGCTTTGACATTTGCCGAAATCAGGCTGGCCATGCAGTTGGGCTCTGTCAGCGCGTGATTCGAAGAGGGGTGAAGCGTCCAGTTTTTTCCAAGATCGCGGCTTATGGCTACCGCCCTGCCGTTTCCCTTATCTTTTACCGTGCGGTTTAGATCGTCGCGCATGTTCAGCATAATGCTTCCGTCGCTCAGTTCAACGGCTTGCGCCTCGGTTGTGTTCGGTTTGGCGCCTTTGCCAATTTGCCAGGTTTTTCCCTTGTCGGTACTGTAAACAATGGTCGACTGGCAGGTGTACTGCCCGCCATCCAGGGCCTTGACGCCCAGATCGGATTTGTATTGAGCCGGAAACACCAGCGTTCCGTCACTGAGCGTGAGTCCTCTCCCCGGCCCGGCCAGCAGCAGCTGCCAGGAAGGGTCTTTAATCTGGGAGGTGATATTAACGGGATCACTCCAGCTGATTCCGTCGTCGGTGCTCTTTGTCAGGATAAACTGCCCGGTTTCTTCGGGCGCCATTCCGGGTTTTGAGTCCCACCAGAGCATCTTTTCGTGGTGCGAACCGCTCATCCAGAGGGCGGCGACCCATAAGGTTCCGGTAAAATGGTCGTAAAGTATGCAGGGATCGCCGGTGCCGTTGAGCCGTTCCGGCCTGCCGCCCCATTCCCCCATATCCATAATCACTTTCATGGGTTCCCAGGTTTGTCCGCCATCGGTACTGCGGCTCATGCCGATGTCGATGTTTTCCTGAAGGTCTTTGCTGTTGTTGTGCCGGATATCGTATATGGCAATCAGGGTGCCGGCATTTGTGGTGATTAATCCGGGGATACGGCAGGTGTGCACATGGTCCTGACCGGCGCCCCTGAGCACCAGTGCAGGCCGGTATCGGAACGCGGTTCCTGAAGGTATCCGCATTTTCCCTGTTAACGAATAAGTAAGATCAACGGATTCGATTCCAAAACTTTGCTCAAGCCTGATACCGTCCTTCAGGATAAACCCGAAATGGTAAATGCTGCTGTTCCCGGATGGTTTCTTCCCGGCAAGGGGAATCAGGGATTTAGTTGCTTTACCTGTGGCCGCAAATAACTTTCTGGCAGCCGCTCCGTCTTTCCCGGTTTCCTGTATATAAACGAGAACGGAGTCGATGATGTGTACATGGCTGCCGCGGGAGAAATTTATTTTTACTGACTTCAGGCTGTTTTTTGCTACGCTGTTGTTTACCTCAAGGGTGATGATGCCGGGGTTACCACGATTGATGAATAACGGGACTTTTTTATAAACAGCTTTCGCGCTTACCGTTCCGTCAGTAGGGATTACAGCATTGCCTGTGCCGGCTTTGCTTTTATCCACAGTATTTGTATGCTTATGCGCCGGAAAAAGCTGAATTTGCTTTTCTGAGAACTTCCCTGGAAACCAGTTGCAACTATGGGTGTTGCCGGCATTCCTGTCAAAACAAGTCCTTCGGATGCCTTCCATGTTTCGCTGAACCGCAGGGGTCTGTAACAGCAAAAGACTTGACAACAGTAAGATGCGGGTTTTTAAGAGATTCATTTTCAATATTGCGAACAAATTGGTTCTTATTGCGGTTTTTCCCCGAATTCTTTCTGTTGCCGTTCCACTTCTTTGAGTTTTAGCAGATTAAGTTCACGACGCAGTTTTTCGTTTTCAAGCTGTAGTTTTTCCTGGATCATATCATTGCTACTGTTAAGCGGATCTTGCCGTGATTTTTGCATTCCTGCTGTTCGTTGGTCGAAAACCAACCCATGAGAAGGTTCACAGGTTTTGATCTCCAGGATGGCGCTCAATGGTTTGTGGCCGCCCGACAGCGCCACGGAAGCCTTTACAATGATAGTTCCGGGGTTCAGGCCTGAACGGATCAGCGCAGCAGCAGTTCCCCAATTGATTTTAGCCGGATTGATGCCGGTCTGACTGTTGCCGATAAGGCTTCCCTCGCCGGCAATTTCGAAAAGGATGTGCTCATTGTTAAGCCGTTTGATATTTCCGTAATCATCGGCTACGAAAGCAATCACGGTTACGCAATCAGAGCCCCCGGCTAGCATCGGCATGTTTTCGTTATCGGCCCGGAGCAGCAGTCTGGAAGGCCTGCGGGCAGGTAACTTCCGGTGAGCGGCAACCACTTTTCCGTCTATGATTCCTTCGGCCAGCAGGTAAACTTTCTCATGCTGATTGTCCATAGCCAGCACTTTATCGTCCATAAACCGGTAACTGTCTTTGAAAATATAAGGCGGGTAGGGCAGCCCGGCTGATTTCTCTGCGCGGCCTTGTTCAAGTACCTGACCGGTTGCGCCTATGGTGAGCCTCACGGTTTCGCAATTGCTGTAAACGGTAATATCATCCGGCGAAAATGGCGTCATTTCATGGGCAATATAAACCACCGGACCGTTTTCAGCCGGGTTTTGCTGGGATCTGAAAAGGTGGTATGAAGTCTTGGGCTGCCTGAAAGCGTCCATAATGCCACCGTAAAACGGATCGGGATGGTAACCCCTGTTATGGTCGAATGGGTGCCAGAGGCATCCGCCCACATGTTGCCGCCCGGTCTGATAGAGTGTGTTCAGACTGGTATACGTGTATTGTGGATGTGCATAATGCTGAGCCTGCGTCAGCATAGCTGATTCGCCCCAGCTCCGGTGAACCCGGCTCGGTGAGTTGTGTGAATTCCAGTCATCAACATTGTCGCCCCATTCGCGCGTGAAGTATGTTTTCGAAGGATCAGTATGCATCAGTGCCCGGTCGGTATCGCCATCGCGCGGGTGCGCATAAAGCACCGGAAAGTATTCATTGCCCCGGGCTTCGGCATCACATACCGTGTAGCAATAGCGGAAAGGGTATTCTGCCAATACAATATCACGAGTATTCCGGGCGAAGTGTTCAGGATACCAGGTTTCATTCAGTACCGGCTCCCACATCAGCACACAGGGGTGGTTGCGGTCGCGCCTGACCATGTCCCTGATATTTTGATAGATGCGCTCTTCAAATACAGGATTTTCATTCCAGAATTGCCAGCCGGGCGTGTTAACTATGACGAACAGGCCCAGTTCGTCGCAGGCGTCCATAAAGGCCGGATCCTGCGGATAGTGGGCATTACGGACCACCTTCAGCCCGGCATCCCTGAGCTTTTTTGCATCCCTCCAATGAATTGAATTGGGCAAGGCGTTCCCGATCAGCGCGAAATCCTGGTGGCGGTTGGCGCCGATCAGCGGCTGCGGATAAGGCTTTCCGTTCAGCCACAGCCCGTCGCTGCCCCTGAATTCAATGCTGCGGATTCCGGTTCTTCGCATATAACCATCCACCGGACTGTCATGTGCGTCCAGAATCAAAACCTCAAGACTATAAAGGTTTGGTGTCTCGGGTGACCAAAGGGCAGGGTTAATTACCTCAATTCTTCCAGATACTGACTGGTCTTTTCCCGGGGAAATTCCCAACCGTTTAACCGTTTGACCCACCATTTGTCCATCGCCGGTTTTTAACCTGAAAACTGCCTTGCCGCTGAAACGTTGCCGGAGTTCATTCTTAATATGCAACTGCATCAGCACTCCGGCCTTTTGTTCCGAAACCTGGTCAAAGCTTATGAAAAGCCCGCCTCCGGCTTCTATGCCGGCATAATTGGGATCGGTAATATATGTTTTGTTGTGTGCAATCAGCCAGCAATCGCGGTAAATGCCCCCGAAATAACAGAAATCCAGCATATCCTGAGATTTTCCGGGCGGGTATTCCGGGTCGTCGGAGTTATCAGCTTTTACTGCAATGACATTATAGCCATCATGGTTCACAAACTCAGTGATATCTATAACCGCCGGAAGGAAACCTCCGTAGTGATTGTTGAGCTGTTGCCCGTTCAGCCAGATTACGGATTTGCCCATAATGGCTTCAAAGTGCAGGAACAATTTCTTTGCCTCAAGTCCTTCGGGCACTTTAAAATGCTTTCGGTACCAGACAACACCCTGATAATTGACACCCCCGCTCGCTTCTTCAGGCAGCACCTCAATGCCGTGCGGAAGATGTACAACCTGCCAGGATGTATCGGCATAATCAGGCCGATAGGCATCCGCTGCATCTCCCCTGAAAAACCGCCATACCGGATTCATGGAAAACACCTCCCTGCCCGTTTCTGGCATGGTATAAAATCCTGCAGTGCTGAAAGCGGGCGAAACCTGCTGTTGTGCAACGGTTAAATGAAATCCGGAGAGGAAAAATGCAGCTGACAATATCCAGGCCGGATGTTTTATTTTGAAAAGCATATATGACCTCATATCAATATTTTACATTGTTGGATGGGTGGTAATCAATTCAAAAATAGCGGATTTTGCGATATACAGGGATTCCTGCTTCAGGAGTTGCCGGTTTCCGTTCATTTTCAAGATAAGAAGAAATTAAAAAATCTTCCGGCTGGAATTGGCAGACAGATAAAGGCCGGCTTCAGCAATGTTAGCTTTTCCGCGTGATTCAGACACGATGATACGGATTTTGTCTGTTTCAACCGGATTGATTTTCAGCAATCTCTTGTAACCAATGGTTGTACCTGAAGCAATTTCCTGCCATTTGCCATGAAGGGATGCCTCCACACGGAAGGCTTCGACCCTTTGTCCTTTGCGGATATCTTCTTTTAACTCAATCACATCAAACCGGGCAGGCTGTTTCAGACTGAATTCCGCGATTTCCGGCAATCGGCCTGTTTCCCAGCTGGTATAAGGATTTCCGTCTGTTGCGGCGGCATGTTTGCTTTTACGGGCTTTTGCCTCTGTCAGCAGATTTGAATTGAAAGTATTACCGGTCCATTGGCCGAACTCTTTCAGCCGTGCGGCATCCGATTCGTGTATCAGTCCCCGGGTATCCGGAGGAACGTTCAGGAGTAACACCGCATTCATGCCGACAGAATTGAAATAGATGTCAGCAAGTTTTTCAAGTGATTTCACCTGATTGTTTTCCTCTTCATGCCAGAACCAGCCGGGGCGGATGGAGACGTCGACTTCGGCCGGATACCAGAAAGCGCTGCCGGCTTTGGCCAGGAGTTTCCGGCTTCCGAGGTCTGCGCTCATCTCATTTAGTCCCAGTTGACGGTTGATCGTTGCCATTTCAGGCCGACCGCCCGGGGCAAAAGCCGTTACGCTCCACTCTGTAGACCTGCCATAACCTGTCTCGGTGCCCACCCAACGCACATCTTCGCCCTTGATGGCCGTTACAGCATCAGGCTGTAGCCTGCTGATTACACCATAATACGATGCCCAGTCGTATTCCTGTCGTTTGCCATTGGGCCCTTCACCGCAGGCGCCGTCGAACCAGACTTCGTCTATCCGGCCGTAATTGGTGAGGAGTTCCGTCAGCTGTTGTCGGAACATTTCATTGTATCGCGGAGAGTCACCATAGGAGTGGGCATTCCTGTCCCAGGGAGAGAGGTAAACGCCAAATTTCATGCCCATGGCATCGCAGGCTTCTTTTACTTCCTTTACCACATCCCCTTTGCCACCCTGCCAGGGTGAAGCGGCAACAGAATGTCCTGTAGTGGCGGTGGGCCAAAGGCAGAATCCGTCGTGATGTTTTGCGGTGAGGATCAGCATTTTCATTCCGCCCTCCTGCAGTACCCTGACCCATTGGCGGGCGTCAAATGCTTCCGGATTGAACATGGCCGGTGATTCGGTACCATCGCCCCATTCGCGGCCGGTAAAGGTGTTGATGCCGAAATGGATAAAAGCCGTTAATTCCAATTGTTGCCAGGCAATTTGCTGAGGTGTGGGAACAACCCTGGCGGCCAGGTTTGCCTTCTGTTGCGGTGTTGCGTTCGCAGAAAAGGTCACGGATTTAATATAATAAGAGGATTGCTCCCTGCAGGAATTTGTGATCAGCACGGCTGAAGCGATTATTGCTGACAGGCAGATGGTCGTGATTCGTTTCATGCTTGTTTTCGGGGTTTATGCTTGTATCCCGGGCAAATGTATCAAAATTAAAGCCTTTCGCATTTTTATTGAAGGGTCTCATATGATTTTCCGGGTTAATCAATGATCTTTTAAGGTGCGGAAATTCTCTTTTTCGGATAAAAGTTTGTATCTGAATAACAACTTTTCAAGGTTATATATCTTGATTCTCCCCGGATTAGTTTTTAAAATAATTTATTTAATACTATTTAAAATGCAGAAAAACAGTTTTTTAGGTGTAATTTGATTATTAAAAGAAAAATTTTGTTTAATTTTTGGTATGCTGTTTGCATATAGCATGGTAATTAATTCCGGGTAGCAATACCCCCTAAAACACAAAGCCATGAAAACGCTCAGCATTTACTTCACAATCGCACTGCTCTCTCTCGGCATTACTGCATCAGCCAGTGATATCAGGCCTGAACGGTTGAACCTTCCCGGCGATAACCTGAACCTTTACGCCGTGATGAAAATCTTCCAGGAATCAGAAACACTCGAAGGCTTTGAAAGAAGCCTTAACAGCGAGGATACCAAAATCAATAACCTTGACCTGAATGGTGACAACTACATTGACTACATCAAGGTGATTGATTATGTAGATGGTGATGACCATACCATCGTCCTGCAGGTTGCCATCAATGAAAGGGAAAATCAGGACGTGGCTGTTATCACAGTTTTTAAAGACAAGTATGGTCAGGTAACAGTGCAGATGATAGGAGATGAATACCTTTACGGGAAAAATTACATCATCGAGCCATACTATGCTGAAACACCCAACCCCGGCTACACAGGAAAGCGGAACCGCGTGCATTCAGAAACTGTTGTTGTAAACCGTACAACCTATGTAGAAGTCGTCAGCTGGCCGGTAATCCGCTACATCTACGCACCGGTATATGTCGGATGGCGCTCACCCTGGTACTATGGTTACTACCCTTCATACTGGAGGCCCTGGAGGGCTTACTACTGGGATTATTACTACGGATATCATGCCCACTGGTACAATTACTACTACAGCCATTTCCGCTACTGCGACCACTACAGGTACCCCCGCTACCGTGATCACTACTACCATCGTCACAGGGTGTACTCAACCACGGTCCGTTCATACAGGGACGAGGGAAGATACAACTACACCTATTCACGGCCTGAGCTGCGCAGTGAAGGCTCGGCAGAATACCAGCGCAGACATGGAAACCCGGGTCGTGGATCAGGAGCAACGGCAGTAAATAACCCCGGCCGCAATGCACAGGTTGGCGCCGATACTCCGGCCCGTACTTCCACCCCGGTGGTTTCTCCCCGTGGCAGCAATACTAACGGCGGACGTACATCCAACCCCGGTAACAGCAGCGTGAACAGGCAGGAAAGGAAAGGTGAACCGGCCCGTCCTTCGGTAACTGCGCGTACTTCATCACCTGAAGTCGGTACACCCCGCTATCAGATTGAAAAACACCGTGAGGTCAGCCGTGAAACCAGGGAGCAACCTGGCCGCAGCACAGTGGCTCCGCGCACCTCAAAACCGGAGGTAGGTACCCCGCGCAGCCAGAATTCAAGCCGCCCGGCAGTGGGTCGCGATGCAAAGGAACAACCGGGCCGCAGTGCAGTTGCGCCACGCACTTCAAAACCTGAGGTTGGATCACGCAGCAACCAGCGATCAGAAAGGCAGGTCAGCACTACCGGAAACTCCCGCTCAGGATCGGCAAGAAGCGCTGTAACACCCAAGGCCAACAGATCTGACTCTAAAGCCGTAAGCAGACCTTCCGCTTCAAAGTCCTCCCCGGCTTCAGTGGACAGGCCGGCAAGAAGCTCTTCCTCAAAGGAATCATCGGGGAATGCAGGCAAAAGTTCAGCATCATCAGGAAAAAGTAAAAGCGGCAGATAAATCTTAAATATTTATGAATCAATGTTGAAGCCCGGTTTATCCCGGGTTTCTTTGATTTTATATAGTTCCGGGTAACCCATGACGTTAGTATAAACCTCCGTGATTTACACTTTTTCTCTTTAATATGCAAATTGATGTATTTCAAAGATCGTAGGATGCGGGATTAAGTATGATAATCGATGCAGAATGCCATATAGGTCAGCGATATGCTGCTGACGCCGATTTGCACCTTAGGAGAAAATAACGTAACTTTGCAATGTTGACGTGCAGATTTTATAACAATTGAACTGTATCTAAGCCGTTGACATGCTGGCCCTGAAGCGTTCTGCTTTTATTGTTTATCACCCTGGATTTTTGGATTATCCACCGGGCTGCAATTTGAATCATTATTCATTTTTTGTTGCCGGTTAATTCAGCAACAAAAACAGCTTAATCAAACATTTTATGGAAAAACTGACTGAACTTGTGCCTTCTTCGGGTGAATTGTATTCACTTATAATGACTTATGGTGGCAAACTTATTCTTGCATTGATAACCCTCTTTGTCGGACTCTGGCTGATCGGCAGGTTAAAGCGGTTGCTGAAAAAGGTATTTGACATACGCGCCTATGAAAAAACCCTGCAGAAATTCCTGTTGCAGCTTATATCGGTAACGTTAAAGATTTTGTTACTGATCAGTGTGGTTTCGATGGTAGGTGTTCAGATGACGTCGTTTATTGCCCTGTTGGGTGCAGCCGGACTTGCATTTGGTATGGCTCTTTCGGGAACCCTGCAGAATTTTGCAGGTGGTGTAATGCTGCTCATTCTAAAACCTTTCAAAGTCGGTGATTATATTGAAGCGCAGAACTACGCCGGGACTGTGCAGGAGATTCAGATATTCCATACCATCCTGCATACGCCTGATAAAAAGACCATCATTATTCCTAACGGTCCGCTGAGCAACGGCTCCGCGGTCAATTTCTCCACTTCCCCTTTACGCCGGGTCGACTGGACATTTGGTATCAGTTATTCTGACAACATTGATAAAGCCAAACAACTGATCATGGATTTATTGCAACGCGATCAAAGGATTCTGCAGGATCCCGCTCCATTCACAGGTGTTATATCGCTGGGCGATAGCTCGGTAAATATTGTAACCCGCGCCTGGGTGAACTCGGCTGACTACTGGAATGTTTTCTTTGAGATTAATGAGCTTGTTAAGAAGACCTTTGATGCGCAGGGCGTTTCCATCCCATTTCCACAAAGAGACGTGCATATATTTCAGGCGAAATGACCCGGGAGCCTGACCTGCAGCCTGAACACTCAGGCAGTCTTTTTGAAAACTATAAAGGGTTTGGCAAAAAAGAGAGGCCCAACCGCAAGCAAGGGCCTCTCTTTTTCGTAAGGATCTTACTTATCCTGAAGTCTGCTGCCTGTTATTCAACAAGCAGCCCCGGTAAGGAAACCGGAAATATCCGTTAATTACCCGGCCTTTTCTTCATAATCCGATACCGGAGCACAAGTGCAAACAAGGTTACGGTCACCAAATGCATCATCGATGCGTGTAACTGTTGGCCAGTACTTGTCAGTGATATCGCATGGAGCCGGGTAAGCTGCTTTTTCGCGGGAGTAGGGAAGTGTCCAGTTGTCGGCGGTAACCATGCACAGGGTGTGGGGCGCTTTCTTAATCACATTCACCTGGCGGTCGGCTTTTCCTTCAGCGATTTCATCAATTTCCTTACGGATACCAATCATGGCGTCAACAAAGCGGTCGAGTTCTTCCAGTGGTTCACTTTCTGTAGGCTCAACCATCAGGGTGCCATGTACGGGAAATGCCACTGTCGGGGCGTGGAATCCGTAATCCATCAAGCGCTTTGCCAGGTCTATCACCTGAAGATCAGCGGATTTGCTGAATTCATTACAGTCAAGGATCATTTCATGGGCTACCCGGCCGTTTTTTCCTGTATAAAGGATTTTAAAGTGCTCTTCAAGTCTTACCTTCAGGTAGTTGGCGTTCAGGATTGCAATTTTGGTAGCTTCTGTCAGCCCTTCGCCACCCAGTAACTTTATATAGCCGTAGGAAATCGGGAGTATGGAGGCGCTTCCGAAAGGAGCGGCAGCCACTGCGGTGATGGGCGTTTCACCGCCTGTTTTAACAAGAGAATGCCCGGGCAGGAAAGGCTTCAGATGTTTGGCAACGCCGATGGGTCCAACCCCGGGGCCACCGCCGCCGTGGGGGATGGCAAAGGTTTTATGCAGGTTGAGGTGACAGACATCCGCACCGATGTGCCCCGGACTGGTCAGGCCGACCTGGGCATTCATATTGGCGCCATCCATATAGACCTGTCCTCCGTTTTCGTGCACGATGCCTATCAGATCCAGGATTCCTTCTTCAAAAACGCCGTGCGTGGATGGATAGGTAACCATGCAAGCTGAAAGGGTGTCTTTGTATTTTACTGCTTTTTCTTTCAGGTCACTGAGGTCGATATTGCCGTTAGGGTCGGATTTAACCACAACCACTGTCATGCCGGCCATGGCAGCGCTGGCGGGATTGGTGCCGTGGGCGGAGGCCGGAATCAGGCAAACATTCCGATGACCTTCGCCGCGGCTGATATGGTAAGCACGGATTACAAGCAGCCCGGTATATTCACCTGCAGCGCCTGAGTTGGGCTGGAACGACATGGCAGAGAAACCGGTGATTTCGCAAAGCGCCTTCTCCAGATCGCGGATCATCAGGTGGTATCCTTCAACCTGCTCCTCGGGCACGAAGGGGTGCAGGCTGTTGAATTCCGGCCAGCTGAGTGCGAATAATTCAGCGGCAGCATTCAGTTTCATGGTGCACGAACCCAGCGGGATCATCGAACGGTTGAGCGAAAGGTCTTTTCCCTCCAGCTTTTTGATGAAACGCATCATGCCCGTTTCAGAGTGATAGCTGTTGAAAACCTTTTCCTGCAGATAGGCTGATTTCCTTCTGAATTGATCCGGAATGGTTTTTATACGGCAGCACTCCTCCGGGATGCAGATATATTCGTTGAACTGTTTTTTGGCCGCTGAAGCAAAAATATTTACCAGTGTGTTGACATCTTCCAGATTGGTGGTTTCGTCAATACTGATACCGATAACGCGTTCGCTGATATAACGGAAATTTACCTCGTTTTCAAGTGCCAGTTTGCGGAATTCTGCCATACGCACTGTTTCCGGAATCTGAATCCTTACGGTGTCGAAATAGGTGCTGTTAAGTTGGGTATAGCCATACTTCAAAACTTCGGTAGCCAGAACGCCGGTAAGGATGTTTATTCTTTCCGCTATCTGTTTTATGCCTTGCGGGCCATGATAAACTGCATACATACCGCTCATAATGGCAAGCAGGGCCTGGGCAGTACAGATGTTTGAAGTGGCGCGTTCGCGTTTGATGTGTTGTTCCCGGGTCTGAAGTGCCATACGCAAAGCTCTGTTGCCCTGGGCATCGACCGAAATACCTATAATGCGGCCGGGGATGTTACGCTTGAATTCTTCGCGGGTGGCAAAAAAGCCGGCATGCGGACCACCGAAGCCCATGGGCAGGCCAAACCGCTGGTTAGAACCTACAACAACATCAGCTCCCCATTCGCCCGGAGGAGTCAGCAATGCCAGGCTCATCAGGTCGGCTGCTACGGCTACCAGAATTCCGCTTTCATGGGCTTTGGCAACAAATGAACTGTAATCATGGATTTCACCCGTTTCGTCAGGATATTGTACGATCGCACCAAACCAGGTGGAATCAAACTCAATTTTCTGCCAGTCACCGGTTTCTATTTTTATGCCGAGTGGCTCCGAACGGGTAATGAGTATATCAACGGTCTGGGGGAAAAGCTTGTCTGACACAAAGAAACGGTTGGCGCCTGCTTTCACTGCATCGCGTGAACGTGAATTGTAAAGCATGATCATGGCCTCTGCAGCAGAGGTACCCTCGTCAAGCAGCGAAGCATTGGCAAGCGGCAATCCGGTAAGGTCACTGATCATGGTCTGGTAAATCAGCAGCGCTTCGAGCCGGCCCTGCGAAATCTCTGCCTGGTAAGGAGTATAAGATGTATACCATCCGGGATTTTCCAGTATATTGCGCTGAATAACGCCCGGGGTGATGGTATTGTAGTAGCCTGAGCCAATATATGATTTAAACAGCTTGTTTTTTAATCCTAAATTTTTGAGATGCGTAAGATATTCATATTCATTAAGCGCCGGAGGCAGGTTTAATGGCTTCGGTAACCGTATGGCAGCAGGAACGGTTTCATCAATCAATGCGTCGAGGCCCGAAGCGCCAATGGTCTTAAGCATTCCGGCAATCTCGCTTGCCCTGGGGCCGTTATGTCGGTTGATAAAGTTGTTGGTGAGTTTTGACATGGAGTTGATTATTTTAAAACTTATGAAATCATTGTAAAATGTGCGGCAAAGATAAAGATTATCATATACCCTGAAAAATTTGAAAGGTAAAGTTTTTAATTTGTATAGTATTGATAAACAATTATATAACTGTTTTTGTATGTGTATTTAGAGGCGACTCACCTTTGGTTTTAAACCGGAATCGATGATTATAAATGAAGCTTAACCGAGTCAGGTTATCCGGATCAGCTTTGGTAATTGCCCCGGGTAAATAATCAACGCTTTTATTTGTACTTACTTAATGGATGTTTTGTAACGGAGACGAGAGCAAAAAGTGTTACTGAATTAGTGTTTGCCAGCAATATTTTCTGCCGGAGGGCGTGCAAGCCTGGTCATTGGTAGTTCCTGCCATGATTTTATGTTCTCATGGCAATCTTGAATCTTTCCTGTAAAGGTAATTTGTATTCAAAAAAATCTTAGGTTTGTATTGTAAAACCAGAGATAACTATGAGCTACAAGCGTTACCTTTATCTGTCGATGACCCCGGAGGCCCTGATCTCTTCCATGTTGCCTCCCGAGGAGTTTGGTGTATATTATGCCGTGGGAACCAACAAACGGACCTCTGGCCAGGCGTTGTTTTTTGAGATCGACCCTGATTTTAAAAGCGATTATTTTAATATGGCGAGCATTGAAACGCGTTGTGTTCCCCATGTTGACGGTAAACCCAAGCGTTCGGTCTATCTCTCTACCTACCGGGTGCTTGAGAATATTCCACTCAGCGCATTCCGTAACCTTTACCTGACCACTGCCGATGGCAAGGTGCTTGAGCTGACACCTTCGGAATATGTGCCCGAAGTGAAGCCGATACTTCATCTTTACCAGCAGTTATGTCCTGTTACCCCGCGTGTGGTGAGTAAACTTTCTCCTCCCAAATTCACTGAATGGGTTACTGACCAGCATAATCCGATTTATTTTCCAAAGATTGTTTTTGTTGAACTGATACTGAACCGCCTGGCCGAAGATCCGCTCACCGCTCCGGTTGGCAACCTGCCATACGCCAATAAGGACCACCTGCGCGATTGCCTGATCGGCCTTCATATGGGGTATGAAAAACCCACCAAGACCGTGAACAGGTTCTATCAGGGAGATGTGCTTTACCGCACCGTAAAAAACGGATTTTTTGTAGGAGCACCTGAGGGGTATATTTTCTATAAATTTCCTGAGACTGATGAGCTTCAGAAACTTTATTATCCATGGTGGAGGTCGGCCCTCAACCTTGAGTTCCCCGAGAAATAGGAAAGATTACGATTCAATAATAAACCCGGTTAGCCTTTTGACTAACCGGGTTTTCAATTTACGGGGGCCAACTATTTTTTAATACGCATTCCGTAGAACGAGCGGTAAACGAAGAATAGTCCGATCAACAGGAAAATAAAACCAATCAGGGATGACCAGTCGGTCAAGCCGGAGGTTTTGGCCTGTTGGCTCATTTTAACGGCAATTTCAACGGCCAGCAAACCGAAAAGGGTTGAGAATTTAATGATGGGGTTCAGGGCAACGGAAGAGGTGTCTTTATAAGGGTCACCAACCGTGTCGCCGACAACGGTAGCTTCGTGCAATGGAGTGCCCTTTTCTTTCAGGTCCACTTCAACCACTTTTTTGGCGTTGTCCCACGATCCTCCTGCATTTGCCATATACATCGCCTGGAAAAGTCCGAAAACGGCAATGGAGATCAGATAGGCTACGAAAAAGTTTGGATCAAAGAAAGCGAAGGCCAGTGTCAGTGAGAAGATTACCCCGAAAATATTCCACATGCCCGACTGTGCATATTGTGTGCATATCTTTACCACAGCTTTGGAGTCTTCAATATCAGCTTCGTCCTTATCAAGTTTTATATTTCTTTTAATAAACTCAACCGCCCGGTAGGCCCCTGTGGTAACGGCCTGAATGGAAGCCCCTGAGAACCAGAAAACCACTGCGCCTCCGGCAATAAATCCGAGGAGAACCGGCGCGTCGGTCAGGCTGAGTTTAAGCAATCCAAGCTGATCAAGCAGCAGGATAATGGCAAAGATCATGGTGGTGGCACCGATAACGGCAGTACCTATGAGCACTGGTTTGGCAGTGGCTTTAAAGGTATTTCCGGCTGAGTCGTTGGCCTCGAGGTAGTGCTTGCCCCTGCTGAAGTCAGGGTCAAATCCGAAGTCATTCTTAATTTCGTTATTGATCCCCTGGATTTTCTCTATCTGCGAAAGTTCGAAAACAGATTGAGCGTTATCGGTAACAGGCCCGTAACTGTCAACCGCTATGGTAACAGGGCCCATACCGAGGAATCCGAAGGCAACCAGACCGAAGGAGAAAATGGCCGGATAGTTCATGATCTGATCCAGTCCCATTCCGGAGATGGCGAACGCTCCAGCCATCAGGCCCATGATGACCATTCCTTTCCAGAATGCGCTGAAATTACCGGCTACCAGTCCTGATAGAATGGTAAGGGAAGCGCCGCCTTCACGCGAGGCAGTGACAATCTCGTTGACATGCCGGGATTTGGAACTGGTAAAGGCCTTGGTGAATTCAGGAATGATAGCGGCAGCCAGTGTGCCGAAGCTGATGATGGATGCAAGCTTCCACCAGAGTCCCGAGCCTGCGTTCAAATCCCCGATCAGCAGGTAGCTTACAATATAAGTAACTATTATTGAAACAATTGAAGTGATCCATACAAGGGATGTCAGTGGCGCTTCAAAGTCAAAATCGTTCTTGTTACCATAACGTGCAACAGAAAAGGCCTGATTGATCTGATAAGAGAAAATGGAGGTAAAGACCATCAGGATGCGCATGGCAAAGATCCAGACGATCAGGGTACTTTGGAAATCGATACCCATGGCAAGTACAATAAATGAGATCAGGGCTACACCGGTTACGCCGTATGTTTCGAAACCATCGGCAGTGGGGCCAACGCTGTCGCCCGCATTGTCGCCCACACAGTCGGCGATAACGCCCGGATTCCGGGGGTCGTCTTCACCAATGGCAAACACAATTTTCATCAGGTCGGAGCCTATGTCAGCGATTTTGGTGAAGATTCCTCCGGCAATACGCAGGGCTGATGCGCCAAGTGACTCACCGATGGCGAACCCCACAAAGCATGCACCGGCACTTTCGCCGGGTACAAAAAGTAAAATGATGAGCATCATGATCAGCTCAACAGTGATCAGCAGCACGCCAACGCTCATTCCTGCCTGAAGCGGGATAGAAACCACATTCCAGGGTTTGGATTTCAGGGCAGCAAACGATGTGCGGCTGTTGGCAAGGGTATTGATCCTGATCCCAAACCAGGCAACGCTGTAGGAACCCAGTATTCCCAGAACCGACCATAACAAAACAAGCATCACCTTGCTGAATTCCATATGATTAAGTCCAAAAAAGTAATAGAAAATGGCGGCGCCGATGATGGCAAAAAGTATGATAAGAAATTTCCCCTGTTGAAGCAGGTAGGTCTTACAGGTTTGATATATGATTTCTGAAACGGCAAGCATGGATTTATGTGCCGGCAGTTTTCTGATTTTCATAAACTGCCAGAGCCCGAATCCCATCCCCAGTGCGATGATGAATATTCCCCAGGCCAGCAATGTATGGCCATCCATACCGAACTTCTGGAAATAACTGTTGCTCAGATCGGGAATTGGCAGATCTGCTTCACTGGCCATAGTAAACACCGGGAGTAAGGTGGACGCCAGTATAATGGAGAGTTTCTTCATAAAATGGTATTGGTTAATGCTGATTGGATTGGTTTTATTTTACAAATATAGAGAAGTAAATATTAAATATTGGTAGTCAGAATTATGTTTTTTCTACGCAAGTTGCTGTAAGCAGGGCATTTTCGACCAGTTTGCAGATGAATTTTTAGTGCTTAATGGTTCATTTTCCGTGAATTCCGCAATCGATTGCATATAGACAGGCAGCCCGTTTTTTTTTCAGGGATTTATTCTCAGATCACATCCTGATATTCCACAATCACCGGAAGTTTATTTTATTCTTGCGGCCATTGTATAATAAAACTTATATTTCCTATTTTTATCAGCCTAAAACGAACCAATATTGCAGGATGGAAAAGATTGCGCTGAAGTTATTGGGAATGATCAACAGCCAGTCGCAGAGCGGGGCTTACACGCTGATACTGGGAGAAACTGAGGGGAAAAGAAGGCTGCCGATTCTGATCAATGGTTTTGAAGCCCAGGCCATATTGTTTCACATCGAACAGATAAAAATTCCCCGGCCACTGACGCATGATCTGTTTAAAAATTTCGCTGATACGTTTGGTATCACCTTTCGTGAAGTGATTATCAGCAAATTTGCACAGGGCATATTTTATGGTACGCTGGTTTGTGAAGATGAATCCGGACTTAAAGAAATAGATTCCCGCACTTCTGACGCCATTGCCCTGGCCGTTCGTTTTAATTGCCCCATCTTTACTTATGAAGCTGTGCTGGCAGCAGCCGGCGTTTCAATAGAGGAGGAGCCGGATATCGATGACCTGGCAACCGGCGGAATCGGAAGTCAACCGGAAGGTTTTGACTATGAAAAGTTCACTGTTGAAGAGCTTGAGGAGATGATGAATGAAGCCATTGAAAAAGAAGACTACGAGCGTGCTTCCCAGCTCAGGGATATCATCAACAGAAGAAAACCCGGAAAATAAACTTCAACTTCTTATATTAACTACACGACATTCCAAAATGCGCAAAAGATTAGTATTACTGGCTTTAGTCGCAGCTGTGATGCTGCCGGTTTCAATAATTAGTGCCCGGTCGTTACCAACTGATACCCTTGTTGGTGCTGACAGTGTTGTTGTTCAGCAAACAGAAGCTGCTGCTGTTGCAATTCAGAAAGTGGTGGAGCCTGGCAACGGATTTACATTAACCGGCCTGCTTCGCGGCCTGCTGGGAATGATTACCCTGATAGCAGTTGCCTGGCTTTTCAGTGCCGACCGCAGGGCGGTATCCTGGAAAATAGTGGGAATCGGATTGCTGATTCAGGTGACCCTGGCGCTCAGTATTTTGCATGTTGCGCCTGTGCGGGCTGTCTTTGAGTTTGTAGGACAGATATTTGTAAAAATTCTTGATTTTACTAAAGCCGGGAGTGAATTTCTGCTGGGGGGGCTGATGGATGCCAACACCTACGGTTTTATATTTGCCTTTCAGGTGCTTCCGACGATTATCTTTTTCTCCGCGCTCACCAGCCTGCTATTTTACATGGGGGTTATTCAAAAGATTGTTTACGGATTGGCCTGGCTGATGACCAAAGCCCTGAAATTATCAGGCGCAGAAAGCCTTTCTGTTGCCGGGAATATATTTCTGGGACAAACGGAGTCCCCGCTGATGATTAAAGCCTATCTCGAAAAAATGAACCGCTCTGAAATCCTGCTGGTTATGATCGGCGGTATGGCAACCCTGGCCGGTGGCGTACTGGCGGCATATATCAGCTTCCTGGGCGGTACCGATCCTGTGCAGCGGTTGTTGTTTGCCAAACACCTGCTTGCTGCGTCGGTGATGGCAGCACCGGGCGCGGTTATTATTTCCAAGATTCTGGTGCCACAAAAGGAGCCCATCAACAGCACAATCGAAATTACCAAAGACAAGGTGGGAAGCAATGTGCTTGATGCCATCTCGAACGGAACTACTGAAGGGTTGAAACTGGCCGTAAATGTGGCTGCGATGTTATTGGTTTTTATTGCATTTATTGCATTCGCCAATTTTATACTCATAAAGCTGGGTGGCTGGTTTAACCTGAATCCGTTGATTGAATCAGCCACAAACGGTCAATACCGTGAGCTTTCATTGCAAGTATTACTGGGATACCTGTTCGCGCCGCTTATGTGGCTGATCGGGGTAAGTTCATCCGATATCCTGATGCTGGGGCAGCTGCTCGGAGAGAAAGTCATCATGACTGAGTTTATAGGTTATGTCAGTCTTGCCGACCTGAAGGAAACTGCCCGGCTGACCAACCCCAAGAGTATCATTATGGCCACCTATATGCTTTGCGGATTTGCCAATTTTGCATCTATCGGCATTCAGATCGGAGGAATCGGCTCTCTGGCGCCGGGTAAAAGGGTACTGCTGTCTGAATTTGGTATGCGGGCGCTCCTCGGAGGTACACTGGCCTCTCTGCTGTCGGCTACCATCATCGGCATCATTCTTGGATAAACAACTTATTAAAAAAAGTTCGGGGCTGCTTTCTGGCAGCCCCTGTAGTATTCCGAGTTATGTTTAAGTTAATTTGAATCCCCTCTTTTACTTGAAATTCAGAATAAAGTCAGTTTTAAGTGGTTTTCATCTGAGAGCCTGTGTTTCAACCGGATGCGTTAGCTGATGCCGGCTTATGGATGGCTGGCGGTGTGCCTGAACCTTTCACAGTTCAATACCCTAACAGCAATCCTTTTTGTGTCAAAAGGAATATCATTGATATAGGCTTCATTATCATATTTTATGCCACTGGCATCAAGCGGAATGTAGCGGGATGCAATTGCTTCGGTGCTGAAGGGGATATCATTGACGGTAATCTCCGTTTCCGGACGTACAATTACTGATGTGAAATATGCCGCACTTACCTTGAAGGTATTAAAGGGGATATCATCCACATAAGCTTCCGGTTCAGGCAGAGGTAAATTCAGATACAGCCAGGGCAGTGAACCTGCAGTATCGGTTCCGGTTGACAGGTTTAATCCGTTGAAGGGAAAAGTAGACGAATTGCCAGCCATTGCAGGGTTGATCATCAGCAAGGACAGCATAACGAAAGATATGGCGCACAGTTTTGTTTTCATGGCAGTAGGTTTTTAATGACTGGTGTTTGGTATCTCCCATTAAGCTAAAAGTGTGCCATAGGTTATAATAGATTAATATACAGCTATTTATATAGACAATTTCTAATGTTTTGATGTGAAGGTGTACGATTCCGGATAGTTTTTGTGCAGAAGCGTACAAAAAATCCCGGGCAATTGACATTGCCCGGGATTTTTCAGAATTATTGTAAAAAATCAAGAATCAATTATTGTTTCAGAAATTTCGCAACGCCTTTCCGCTCAGCGTCTGATATCAGAATCAGGTAGTTGCCCGGCTTAACTGAACGGACATCCAGTTCAATTCTCCCCGGATTGAGCAAGCCAGGATAGCTTCTGATCATTTTACCCTCAGTTGTTGCAATTGAGCAATTGACTGAAGAGGAGAATCCATGGGTGTCGAGATAAATCGTTTGCGTTGACGGATTAGGATAAAGGTTGATAGCTTGATACCCGTTTTCTGAGATTCCGCCGCAAATATAAAAGCCTAATATAATTTCATCAGATCCTGAACAGTTTTCAGTTTCATATTCAACCCTGAGGGTTACGGTATTCAGCCCGATACCGGTTGAATCGATCACAAACTGACCGGCTTCTATGACCAGCACACCATCAATATACCATCGGACCGAACTGTAAATATCCCCGGCATCAAAATCAATACTGGATTCGGCACAAATCAGTGTGTCAGCGCCAAGTGTAAAATGCTCAAAAGGGATTACAGTAAGTTCAGTGGTGCCAACCCCGGTTTGTTGTTGCGAATCGGTCACCAATACCACATAGGTTGTCGATTCATCCGGTGAAACCCTTATGGTATCTGTTTGTTCGCCGGTACTCCATTGATAGGTATATGGAGGAAAACCACCGCTGACTTTGACATTCAGGGTAACGGAATCGCCTTTACAAATGGTGGTATCCTGCGCGACAATAACCAGCGGGTTGAAATTCTGTATATGATCCCTGTACCTGGCGGTCATCAGGGGGCCTTCCCGGGTAATGGTGAGCAGTGGAATAGACTGTTCGTTGCCAAGCCAATGATATTCAATATAATTTCTCAACAATGGGAATCCGGTCTGGATGGAATCCAAATACAGACTGTCGCGCTCATAAACCGTGGATTTCACGCGTAATGCTTCAAAAGTGCCATATGGGGTAGTCACGGAACCCCATCCGTCTACCTGATTTACACGTTTTCTTTCAATGCTGAAGTAACCCATGCCGGGTAATCCGATGCTGTAGTTTGAAATGCTTGAATCGGCTGATGAATTGTATTGAAGTGGGAAAGTATACAATAACTCGGCCTGGTCGAATTTCATGGGTACAGGTATGCCCATAATGGTGGCGGCATATCCGGGACGGGTATAACTGCCGGTAGTGGCCCGGTAATAGACATAAGCATCGGTTATTTCAAATCCGGGTACAAAATCTATATCGGTTACCGGAGAAGCAAGGTTGGCCACATTCTGGTTAAAGACGATCTGATAAAGAAAAGGCGTTGTATTGATGCTTACATATTCTTCCACCGTCTGGCTTACCGGCTCCAGCGAAGAAAAGTCCCATGTGTAGGAAGGCCCGGTGAGCGATGGATCAATGCCCGGAAGATTCGTGGCTGTACTTACACGGATGGTGTCGCCAATTACAGGCATATCATTCCGGGTAATGGTAATCTGGGCTTGCGTTTGAATCTGAATTATCAGAAACAATGCAGTAAATGAACCGAAAAGAGTTTTCATGGTCTGAGTTTTAGATTGGCAATAAAGTGCCGCTGAATATTTAAACAAGTTTTATCAGAAAATTGCGCTAAAATAAGTGAATACTTCATGATTTTGAATCATCGCCCGTTGTGTGCTGTTTTTTTCGTTGACGGCGGAATAACTCTGAAAACCGGTCGAATTCGTATCTGTAATAAATGCCGACCCCTTGTTTGTAGTTCGCGTTGTATGAACTGATTTCAAATGGGTTATTGGATTTATTATATGCTTTCACCCTGAAGCGTCCGTCACGGGTTATTTTTACATCAATGACCACATCTCCGATAATGTTATTGGTGTTCTGGGTGGTTCCGGAGGTTATTACACCAAGGTTGCCGTCAATGGTTACCCGGTCATCGAAGAGATGTGTCGAAAGGGCGACTTCAAGGGCTTCTGATGACAACGCATCTCCTGTGCGATAGTTAACACCGATATCCACATCTTTGCTGATTTGCGAAAGCATGTTGCTTAGCTGGTTTGTAAGTACTTCAATTGAAGAAGACCCCACACTTCCTGCCAGACTGGCATTTCCTGTAAAGCTGAATGATTTCAGCAATAAAAGGGAAACCATTTGCTGGGTCATTCCTACTTCATTCGTGGTATCGATAGCCGCAAACACACTCTGTCGCAGCGATTCCTCAGCATCCGGCAAACGGATACTGAATCCGATATCCGGATTGTAAAGGTTGTTTTTCAGATGGATGATGCAATCAACCGGAATTGAGCGGTTGGCATATTCAGGGATTGCCGCGAGTTCAGGAATCCCTTTTAAGGAAGCGCGTAGTTTATAAACGGCTTTTACATTCAGATCGGCCTCATAAGGACTACCGTTGAAAGAGATTTTGCTTCCCTGGTCAATCGAAAATACCCTGTTGAGGACATTTTGAAGGGTAAACAGGAAAGTTCCGCTTTCAATGATATAATCGCCAAACATGGTTATGTCTCCGCGTGTATCAATGCCCATCTGTAACTGCCCGTTGCCGTTTGCCTTTATGTTTCCGATGTTGTCAGGCAGGAAGAGTTGAATATTGGCATCTTTTGTCACATTCAGAAACATGTCCAGATTTACCCCGGAGGTGACCGGTTCAAACAGCGCAGGTTTCAGATGCTCGTTTTCATTATTTACAAACCTGATGTATGCATTCTCGGTTGCATCTACATTCAGGTTAATAGGAATGTAGATGTTGGTTTCTTTGTCAGATTTCACCCGGATGTTCATTCTGAGGTCATCAAACGGTCCCCTGATACTGACATTTCCGGTGGCAAAGGCGCTTCCGTAAAAGAGTTCGTTATGTTTTGAAGTTGTATTCAGCCCTGCAAGGTTATTGGCCATCACTGTCATATCCATGACCATGTCCCTGAAATAGTTATGGCTGAGATTGAAGTTCAGCAGACCAGTATTCCCGAGTGAATCATAAACCATCACATTAGTGGCACTGATCAACTTAGGAGTAACTTCAACCTTATCGGCAAGAGAATAGCTGACATTCAGGTAATCTATTTTCAGCTGGGTCCGCATGAGCTGCAGGTTGCCGGAGAAAGCCGGCTGGTTGTAGGTGCCTTCCATTTTCAGGTCACCACTGGCATATCCCTTAAGGTTTGAGGCAAACCCCTTTAGAAATGGATTAAGCGTGGCCAGATTATAGTTGAGCGTTTTAATGTCGAGGTCAAAATTCTGTAGAGCTTCCGGGTCAGTATAAATAAATCCTTTGACCGATACCGGAGTGTGTGTGCTGATGTTACCCTTGTAAATAATTCCGACATCAATATCCAGTCCCGACTTGTCATTGTCCCAGCGGGTCAGCACCCTGGCATCTCCCAGTATTTCCTTGTTGAACGCAAAATTCTTAACGGTCATATCCGCCTGCAGTCTCCTCGTCTTGTATAGATCATTCGCGGAAAGGGTTCCGCTGAGTATTCCGTCAAAGTCGACGTTATCAATATTTAACAGAAGGTCGGCATTTGAAATATCAAATCTTTCAAATTTTATGGAAAGCAAATCAGATGAATCCTCAGACACTTTACCTGCGACCGTTAACTCTTGATTTAATCCTTTGATTATGAGTTTTTTAATATAAACCGATGAACTATCAATAATAATATCCCCGTCTTGTCTGGCTGTGAAAGTGGAATCATTAATGATAAAATCGGCTTTTGTAATACCAGACCTGATTACCGGCTGATCATTAAACGCGAAATATCCGCTTATGTCTCCCCGGTTGCGTATATCCCTGTTTTTATTACCCCAGTTAAAGTTGTATTTAATACTGTCACCGCGCATTGCGGCGTTAAAACTAAAATTGTCTAAGCCCAGGGCACGGTCGTTTTCATTTTCCGGCTCTTTGAATACAATGGATGACATGCCGGTGGTCAATTCCAGTGAATTTCCGGAATTCTGCCCCCTGATAGTCCAGTTATGAAATTTAATGCCATTGTATTCAACGAGATCGGTCTGTCCATTCAACAAAATAATCCTTGAGGTTGAATTATAACTTCCGAAAAGGTACGTCGTTGAATGTAGTTTCAGGTTGGGTAGAAACAGTTCTGTAAGGTGGCTGACATCCTTAACTACAATGTTGTAATCAAAAAGTTGTTCCTGACTCACTTGCCGGTCCATTTTCGGATAAGGCCGGAATGAAGGCAGGTAAGTATTTACGATGTTCAGCAGGGAGGAATAGAAGTCAGAAAATGTAAATTTCCCGCTGAAGTCAGCGCTGGCGAAATCAGAATCGAGACTCAGGGTTTTAAGGCCGGGTCCGTAAGCGAATGTTTTCAGTTCAATTTTGTTTACCGGATAATAATTGCCCGACTCTTTGTAAAGGGTATTGTAAAAATTCAGATTTCCAAGCAGGTTGTCAATATTTGATCCTGTGAAGTTAAGGCTCATACTGGTGCTGATGGAAGCAGAGGAGTCCCTTTCCCACAGGTTCAGCCTGCTCAGGTAGGCATCTTTTACCTCTGAAATGAAATTAAACCGAGGGATTGAATCTGAAAGGTCAACGAGCCCGTTAAAATCCAGGTCAATCAATTCATCTCTCAGCGTAAGCTGTCCGTTAAATTCCCGGTTCAGAAACTGTCCGTTCAGCCTGATGTCATTAAATTCATTTCCGAGTATCTGAATGCGTTGAACATCACCTGCCAGTGTTGCACTGATTTCTTTTTGCTTGCTGAGCATTCCGTCAATCTCAGCACTCAGGTCTACAAGGCCGAGATATTTCCCGGCTTTCAGGCTTTTGCCAAGCTGCCAAGCGGACAAATTCAGATGCCCGTTGTATTGAATATTCTGGTCTTTGCCGCTTTTCAGGCTCAGGTCGGTCTTTACCGTACCCGTTCCAGTCCTGAAGGTAGCTGCTGAAACAAAATCATTGATAAATCCAGTAAAATATCCCTTGATTCTGATATTGCCCAAATTGCTTACTATTTCAGGGATGCCTGCATTTCCGCCGTCAGGGAGCCTGAATGCGCTGAGATCCTGGTAATTTGTTTTAAAATCCCTGACATTGAGGTGTATAAATGTTTCGTAAATGTCCGGAAGGCCATCCATGGTGATATTACCCTCAAAATAGGTGTTCTCCCTGTATCCTAACCTGAATTGCCTGGCTTTCAGCGAGGATACATTGCCTGTGACAAGACCGTGAATCTTGAGGCTTTCATTGATCCCTGACAGGGCCGGGGCGAAATAGCCGATGTCGCCTAATTGAACCGTTGTCCTGTCGAAAAGGCCGTACATTTTCACACTGTCGATGAAGTGGTTGTAGCTTCCGAACCCGGGATGCAGAAACTTTAAATCCACATTGATCTCGCTCCCCTGCGTTTTTATATGCAGTTGCCGGGCAACGATGGAATCTTTGCTGATCAGACAATTTGTAAAAAGGTCATTCAATATGAATCCGGACTTTTCTTTCAGGCTGAGGCTGCGTATCTGGGCGGTAATACTGTCAGGAAAAATCGCCAGCCGGCGTATTTCCAGATTCAGGCCGGATAAAGAGATATGATTATAATCTATTCCGGAAGTAACCGAATCTTTTAACCCGTTGTTGTATGTGAATTGCGAACCGCTGATCCGTATTCCCGAAATGCCCAGTTTCCATGGCGTGCCGGTAGTTTTCCGGGTGGCAGTATCGCTGCTGCTGCTGAAGTAATCTGCTATAAAACTGTAATTCATCAGACTGTCGGAGGCATAACGGGCAATGTTGATTTCCGCCTTGTCAAGACTGATTGCAGATATAGCCAGAAACCGTCTTTTATGATCTATTTTCCCCGGACGGACCTTTATGCGGGCTGCTTTCAGCAGATTCTCGTTATGTTTGTCTTTTATCAGGACATCTTCGAGCACAACATTAAAAAACCATGAAATATCTATCGAGCCGATGCTGATTTTTGTGCCAAGTTCAGCCGAAAGATAATTCGCAGCAACATGCACCAGTCTTGTCTGAACGTACGATGTACGGAATAACCCGTAGATGAAGGCAAGCGACATCAACAGGATGACAAGGGTGAGGGCTGATATTTGAAGTGTCTTTTTGATAACTTTGCAACGTTAGATTTCACCTGTTGTTCCGACCGGTTCTGAAATGATTGATTATAACCTGCAAAGGTCATAAAAATCAGCTTACAGACTTAACCGCAGAAGCAGATTTTCAGCAATGACAGTGAACATTCAGTTGTTTTATCCGAAAAATTATGCCAATCTATATTCTGGGAATAGAATCTTCATGTGATGATACCTCAGCGGCTGTGCTGAGTGATACTGAAGTTCTTTCGAATGTTATTGCCAATCAGCAAGTTCACTCCAACTTCGGAGGAGTTGTGCCTGAACTTGCTTCGCGTGCACACCAGCAGAATATTATTCCGGTAATCCATGAAGCCATCCAGAGAGCCGGGATCAGAAAGGAAGAGCTCAGTGCCGTTGCCTTTACCCGCGGCCCCGGCTTGCTGGGCTCATTGTTGGTTGGTACTTCTTTTGCAAAGTCGTTTGCTTACGGATTGAATATTCCTCTTGTTGAGGTAGATCACATGCAGGCACATATCCTGGCGCATTTTATCAGACAAAAGCAATCTGAGGAGCCTGTGCCGCAGTTCCCTTTCCTGTGTCTGACCGTCTCGGGTGGCCACACCCAGATTGTGCGTATTGATGATTACTTTAAAATGGAAGTGATCGGACAGACCATTGATGATGCCGCCGGTGAAGCCTTTGACAAGGCCGCTAAAATTATGGGCCTGCCATATCCCGGAGGGCCTTTGGTTGATAAATTCGGCAAAACCGGGAATCCGAAGGCTTATAGTTTCTCAAAACCCAACATCTCCGGCCTTGATTATAGTTTCAGCGGTCTTAAGACTTCTTTCCTCTATTTTCTGCGCGACAGATTAAAGGAAGATCCTGATTTTATTGAAAAGAATAAGGAGGACTTATGCGCCTCCATTCAGGACGCCATTGTCGGATCGCTGATGGATAAATTATTAAAGGCTATAAAACAAACAGGCATACGACAAGTGGCGGTAGCGGGAGGTGTTTCGGCGAACTCGGCCTTGCGCGGGGCATTTATAAAACAACAGGAAATGGGCGAGATACAGGCGTTTATACCTGAATTTCAGTTTACAACAGATAATGCAGCGATGATTGCGATTGCCGGCTATTTTAAATTTCTGCAAAGAGACTTTGCAGATTTTTCGGTTTCACCCTATTCGCGGTCCGGAAACCGTTCCTGAATTTCCCCTTCCGATTTCACTTGATTAGCAAATGCGTAAATTCTTTGCATTTTATCCGGCATTTTTCCGGAGAAGGAGATGTTTTCAGGTAAAACGGTCTTCCGGCGGAAGTTATTGCCGGAATTTTTCCGGATAAAGTTATGCCGGGGGGCACTTTCGCTTATTGTATCTCTGTAAAGCCCAAGGATTTGCCTCTGCGAAGCATTCCGGATACCCGGTCGTAAACAATAATGTTTTCGGGTGTCTGCCCTTTCGGCATATTAAGTCTTATGTGTCTGTTTATTAAATAGTTATGGAAATTTCCCGCGTTAAGGTATCCCGTATTCCTTCCTGCTTCATAAACATCCGGAATTTTCAGACTGTCAACGGAGTAGAGATATTTTACTTCCCCGGAAAGAGGGAAATAGCGGAAATCAGATTCTGAGTAATCACTGATGGTCTCGCTGTTGAATACCACCCTGATTAATGAATCAGCATGGTTTAAGCCTGACAATTCAAACCAGCTGTTAATATTGATTCCGGTGATATAAAACTCATAACGGTATGATTCGTCATCACTGAAACTTGCATGATCCTTAACCGGAATGTAATACTCTTCCAACTGAAGCTGGGCAAGGTTGACAATAATGCGGTTGTCTCCCGAAGCAAGAAATACATGTGAGTTATAATCTTTAAACACTTTATATCCCAGTTGTCTCAGCCCGAAAGACAATCCGTTCATATATCCGTCAATGAATGCAGAATCGCTGATATATTGTATTAACTCGGTATATTGCAGCAGAAGGGCATTCCTGTAATCCTCTGAGAGTGAATCAAGGTTCAAAGAATCAGGGACCTTAAATCCTTCCTTGAAAACAATGCCAGGGGAGATCAGCAATACGGATGTTGTTGCTTTTTTGCTCAGGTATTCGCCTGCAAGCCTGCGCTCGATGCTGCACGAAGAGAGCATGGAGATAAAGCCGGTTAACAGAATCACCGGCACTAAGATACGTGAATGCAGTTGCTTAAGCATGTTTATACGTTACCGTCACATTTCATATTTTCAGCCATAGCTTTCCCGAATTTCAGCCCAAAAGTTCTGGCTTTTTCTTCTTCTGAAGCATCCGGCGAAAACCTGATAAACAAATTTTCATCAAAAAGTTTCAGTTTTAAATTGCGGAAGTTTGACTCGATCAGCGATGCACCTTCTCCGCTCCATCCATAGGAACCAAAAGCAGCGGCCAGTTTACCGCGATCGCGGATGGGGTTTATCAGTGCAAAAACCTGATAAATCTGGAGGAGAATATTCTGGTTAATGGTAGGTGATCCCAGTAATATCCCGGAAGATTTCGCAAGATGTTCATCGATGTTCCCGAGGCTGGCTTTTTCAATGTCCATAACCTCAACTTCTATATCGCCGGCTTGCTTTATCCCTTCAGCAATGAACTTTGCAAGATCCCCGGTGTTATGATAGGCTGATACATAGGCGATGAAAACCTTGTTTTTAACCGGATTTTCAATCGCTTCCAGCGCGCGTTTCTCTGACATGTCAACATAACGTTTCCAGTTACTCCTGAGAATGGGGCCATGTCCGGTGCAAATGGCAGATATCTCAAGCGTTCTGATCTTCTCAATGGCTTTCAACATGAATTTGCTGAATGGCTTGAGAATGACGTCGAAATAGTAATTAAAGGCATCGTCATAATTGTCAACCAGGTCATCGTACATGGCTTCGGAGCAGTAATGTGCGCCAAAGGAATCGCAGGTGAATAATACCTTATCCTCTTCAAGGTAGGAATAGATGGAGTCAGGCCAATGGAGGTTGGGGGCGTTGAAAAACCGGAGTGTTTTGTTGCCCAGCGAAAGTGAATCTCCATCCTTGACCTGCAGAGATTTGAAATCAGTGCCAAACATATCTTTCAGATACCTGAGCGCATTCCCGCTGCCAACAACGGTGGCTTCAGGGGCAAGCCTCAGCAGGTTAGCCAGATTGCCGGAGTGATCAGGCTCAGTATGATCAAGGATAATATATTCGATTTCAGCAGGATTACAAACCTGCCTGATTTTTTGCTCGTAGGTTTCCCAAAATCTGAGTTTGGTCGTTTCTACAACGGCCTTTTTTTCAGCATTGATAAAATAGGAATTGTAGGTTGTGCCGTATTTGGTCTCCATTACCACGTCAAACGTTACAATGTCTTTGTCAAGTACTCCAATCCATTTAACATCGGCTGTAACATCAAGAACTTTGTTGTCAGTCATTTTCTAAACAGTTTTATGAATTTTAAAAATCTATTGTCATCTGAATGGCATCTTCGTCGGGCGGTGCCTTGCGTTCGCGGGGCGGAAGTTCAATATCCCTGGTTTCCTGCCCCTCATCTGTTACCGGAGGTAAAGTAGGCACTGTTTCTTCAGCAGGGGTGTAGGGCAGGGGATCAAGTTGATTTATTTTTTTCACTGCTTGTGTTGTCAGTCTCTTGCCCTTTGCCCTGTAGCTCTTCACATCAATAAATCCGGCCGCTTCAATCTCCAGGTTATCGATCACTTTATTATTAAGTTTATCGTCAAACACGATATTGAATCTTGGCAGCCAGTCTGTTGAAACAGAGATAAGCTTTGTTTCGGTTTCCTCGCCGAGAAAATCGGTTTTCTTGTCGGATGGCTCTGCCAGGAACCGCTTGAGATAATAGAACTGTTTTTCGCCGTTGAAGTAAACCACACTGACAGGTTTCTCCGGATTGAACTTTTCAATGATCAAAAGGTCTTCGTCAAAATGGTTGGCAAGGTCAAAGTTGAATAGCCGGTAATGTCCCGATTGAGTAATGGTGAGTATTTTATCATCACCCGAAAATGCACCCAATAGCCTGCCGCGCCCTTCGGTGTTCAACCGGCGGATTGAATCATCGAACCAGATGTCGCGTGCGCCCAGGGTTGATATGCCGGCTTCAGCCTGGCTGATCTTTTTCACTGCATATTTGGTAAGGATATTGCCCTGCGAATTTCTCCCCTTTATGGCCAACTCACTGAAATCAAAATCAAAAACAGGCTTTTTCAGTTTAGGCCTGGGCTTCAGGCTTACTTTCACCAGCTCAGCTTCACCGTTGGGATTGGCTGTGAAGTAAAGGACTTTTGATCCGGCAGTTCCCTTAGTGAGGCTGTATTCTTTATCCCGCGTGATGCCCACTACCGCAAACCGTTTTACATATGCTGCTCCGTTTTTGCCATCCTGATAGATCATGTTGTAGATGGTGCGCTCATCATTTTTTCTGAATACATCAATGTGGATGATGTGCTCACCGACAAAAACCTTGTCAGCGACCTTTGTCACGATGAAGGTACCGTCTTCCCTGAAAGCGATAATGTCATCAATGTCAGAGCAATCGCATACATATTCATCTTTCTTCAGGCCTGTACCTGCAAATCCTTCAACCCTGTTAACATAAAGCTTTTGGTTGGCTGCGGCAACCATCACAGCCTCAATGTTGTCAAAATTCCTCAGTTCGGTGCGCCGTTCCCGTCCCTTGCCGTATTTTCTTCTTATGTTCTTAAAATACTCGATGGCATATTCTGTCAGATTGGCAAGGTAATGTTCCACCTGGGCTTTCTCATCATTGAGATTGTTAATCAGCTCATCGGCTTTGAAAGTATTGAATTTGGAAATCCGCTTGATTTTTATTTCAGTAAGCCGAAGGATGTCATCAATGGAAATTTCCCTGTAAAACTGGGGTTTATAAGGTTCAAGTCCCTTGTCAATGGTTTTGATTACATCGTCCCAGCTTGTGCATTCTTCAATATCCCGGTAAATCCGGTTTTCAATAAAAATCCTTTCAAGTGAAGCATATAGCAGGCTTTCAAGCAATTCCTGACGCCTGATGTCAAGCTCCATTTTAAGCAATTCAACTGTTTTTGCAGTCGATTCTATTAAAATCTGTTTGACGCCAAGAAACCTTGGTTTGCCATTGCTGATTACACAGTTGTTGGGTGAAATCGAAATTTCACAATCGGTAAAGGCATAAAGCGCATCAATGGTTGTATCGGGCGAAATGCCGGGAACCAGATGGATCAGTATTTCAACGTTCTGCGCTGTATTGTCATCTATCTTTCTGATTTTGATCTTGCCTTTTTCATTGGCATTTATAATGGAATCAATCAGGCTTTCAGTGGTAACGCCAAATGGAAGTTCACTGATAATCAATGTCTTTTTATCATATTGACTCACTTTGGCCCTGAGCCTGACTTTTCCTCCCCTGAGGCCGTCGTTGTATCTTGAGCAATCAGCAAGACCTCCTGTGGGGAAGTCGGGCAACAGTTCAAAATCTTTTCCCTGCAGAATTCTAATGGATGAATCAATAAGCTCGAGAAAGTTATGAGGCAGGATTTTGGAGGCCAGCCCTACTGCAATACCTTCTACACCCTGGGCCAGCAACAGGGGAAATTTTACCGGTAATGTGACCGGTTCTTTATTCCGCCCGTCGTAAGAAAGTTTCCACTTTGTTGTTTTTGGGTTGAAAACGACCTCAAGGGCAAATTTGCTCAGTCTGGCCTCGATGTACCTTGGTGCAGCGGCGCTGTCACCGGTGTGTATATTGCCCCAGTTACCCTGTGTGTCAATCAGCAGGTCTTTTTGCCCCAGTTGTACCAGCGCATCGCCGATGGAAGCATCGCCATGCGGGTGGTATTTCATGGTGTGTCCGATGATGTTGGCCACCTTATTATAACGTCCATCATCAAGTTCATCCATGGCATGCAGCAGACGGCGCTGCACCGGCTTTAATCCGTCGATAATTTCAGGAACGGCCCTTTCCAGAATGACATATGAGGCATAATCCAGGAACCAGTTTTCATACATGCCTGAAAGCTGGACGGTTTTATGCATCTCGGCTGCTTCAGCACCGGACTGCACTTCCGGAATATCTTCCGGCTGAAATTCTTCTGATCCGTTATTCAAACTATTCTCTTCCATTTATTTTTATTGCTATTCCGGTGCCCCGGCGAAGATAAACCATTAACCTTCCGTTTTGTATGTTTTTCTGAAAAAACGCAGCAACAGCACCTCGGCTATGATTGCAAGAAGTGCGGCAATGATAAACCATTTCCATAGTTTCTTACCGGAGCTGCCTTCTGAAATTATTTTACCTATATCTTTCTTTCCGGTCTCCAGTAATTCCATTCCCGGAATTCCGGAAACAAGCTGCTGTAATTCTTCTGCACCGGCGGTACTCAGGTCTGACTCTTTCCGGTTAATATTGAAAGCCAGCGTTGCAAGCTGGTTGCTCCCGTCCATGATGTAATAAAACCCGGCCTTTTCGATCTGCTCGTTTACATAGATAAAACTCCTGCCATCAATACTTCTGAATTCAGGAATGAATTCGTAATCACCTTTCTCTTCCCTGATTTTAAATACACGTTCACCTTCGGGCCTTATGGAGCCGACATTTATTGCCCTGCTGCCGCTGGTATAGTACATAAACGGCTGCACATCTTCACTCTGGAATGCAATATTCAGCATAACAGGCACGAAAATCGCATGCCGGGGGAAGTTGCCTGCCTGATCGGAAAGCGGGATGGCACTCAGGTAAACCCTGCCGTTGCCGCTTGTAAAAACGGTCATCAAGGGATCTCCGTTTTCAAGACTGATCAGTGTTTCGCTTTTGCCACCAGAACTTTGTTGAATACGAAAATGCTTCAGGATTGTCGGGAGGTTGATGTTATCTTCTTTCAGGGTGTTCATTTCAAAAACATCCCTTAGTACAGGGTGGTTGGTATTCAGAGAGGATATTCTGCTTTGTGCTGAATCGATATCACGGTAAAGATCGGAGCCGGGCTCGGATAACAGCATGTTTAAGTCTGAAGGTTTTGACGATAATGAAGGGAATATCAACAGATTGCCTCCTTGACTGACATATCTGCCCAGTTCCTGCACGGCACCGCTCGAGATGGCTTTAAGGTTGTTAAGGATGATCAGCCGGTACGATGGGAGGGAGGAATAATCAATCTGCCGGTCAGAGGTATTGATAAGGTTCAGGATTGAATCCAGCCCGAAAACAGGGACCAGATACTTGTTAAATGCTTCGTTCTGGTTGACGGCCAGTACGGGTATATGCTCAGATACCTTGAAAGTAAAGTAATAATTATCGTCGAAGGTGACGGGATAATCATTGATTTCCACAACAGCTTTAAAAACTCCTGCGTTCGGATTGCTGAAGGAGAGGTTTACCATCACACTGCCTTCAGCCGGGATGTCAACTGCTGCAACTGCACGTTGTGATCCGTTAATCACAAGCCTTACGGGAATTTTTTGAACATCATTTTCCGAATTGTTCCTTATTCTTATCCGCAAATCTGCAATCTGGTTGATCCGGAGCACGGGATTTTCGAACCAGCAGGTGTCGATATAGAGGTTGCCGGTCTGTTTTCCCTGAACGGGAATAAGATAGGAGCTGTAGCCGGATGTGCTGTCAGGCAGTTTCGTAAGCAGGGTGCTTTGCTGAAAGTCGGAGATAATATAAGAGACGGCAGAAGTAGCTCTCTGCCTGTAAAAAAGATCACGCTGCCTAGAATTTATTTCTGCAAGGGTTCTTACGGCCGGACTGATGGTAGTTTCTCTGACCGACTGAATAAACTCATCCCGGCTGACAAACCTTTGATGCCGGCCCTCAAAATCGTTGGTCAGCAGTTGAAAGCGATCATCAGCATCGAATGCGGAAGCAATCCTGACAGCTTTGTTTCGGGCTTCATCAATGATCCTTCCCTCATCCCCGCTTGTTTCCATGCTAAAGGAGTTGTCGATAAAGACGCTGACCGCATTTACCTTCCCTAAATTCATGTTGCTGTCTAAAGGAATGAATGGTTGGGCGAATGCAATCACGAGAAATACAATGGACAATATACGGGTGGCAAGTACCAGGTAGTGAAGTAGCTGCGACTGTTTCCGGGTACGCAGTTGGAACTGGATGAGCAGTCTTACATTGCTGAAATAAACCTTTTTGTATTTCCTGAAATTAAACAGGTGAATGGCTATCGGGATTAATACCGCCAGAAGTCCGAAAAGAATATTGGGATAGATAAATTGCATAGGTGCCTGACTGCCGGAGCCTTTAATATCCATGCAAAATTAAACAAATCCACCATAATTTAAAGGCCGGTTTTCCAACGTAACAAAAAAAGCCCGTTTTTGCAAACGGACCTGCCCCGATAATGCTGATTGCCTGAAATGGATAACGCTGCCGGAAATCAAAACCGTTTTGCAGGTTTTCCGGTATTTCCGGCAAATCATTGATCCGACTTGGGTTTTTTTATCGTTTCATGACTTATAAAGCCGTACTTTTATGAAATCAGCTATGATTCAGCAATAAATCAGCAATGACTCATTATATTCCACCTCTACGCCCTGTCGGTGTTTTGCTTCCTTATGGGCAAGCGATCTTAAAATATTCGATGATTCTTCATCCGGTGATTTGGATGCTAGCTCAAGGAAGAGCCTGAACGATGATCTGGCCTTTCTCATGGCAATAACCAGTGCTTCTGAATAATTCGGATCTTCCTTGCCGGCATTGGCTGCATGGCAGTCATATAGCTCAAGGCTGAAAGGAAACCCCTCTGTTTCAGTTTCTGCAAATGAGTATCTGATCCTCGATAAACTTACCATTTGTGCGTATTCTTCCCTGGCATACTGACTGAATAATCGTTTCATTTTCGTATTGCGCGCCTGGTTTGACAGACGTGAGTAAAACTCGGCACATTCTTTGGCTGAATGGATGGCGTAATGCAGTGCATCATCAAATGATCTGAAAGTCTTCATGGTGCATAAGGTTGATTGGTTAGTTCAATTGTTTGTTAAGGAAATCCGCTGAACATATTTATTAATATCAGATCATCAAATAAGTAACTGCCTGAACAATAAAAAAGCCCGGAATTTTTCCCGGGCTAATATATTTGACTTCAGAGGTTTAGTTTTCTTTCATTACATGCTGGTCATATTCAATCTCAAACCTTAATTTGTGCTTGGATTCTTCCAGCGCAAGTGTCATAAATACATCTTTTATATCCTGATCATTTGTTCTTCCGGCAAGATCGAGGTAAAGCCTGAAAGCGGCTTTTTCCTTTTTCATGGCAACAACCAGGGCTTCGGCATAGGTAAGATCCGGCCCCGGGAAAATGTCGACAAGGTAGTCGCTGATTTTGAGGTCATTCACTTCTTCTGTGCTGATAATAAACTGACCTGAATCACGGATGCTGACCAACCTGGCTTTATGTGTCATTTCTTCATGAGCATATTGGGCGAAAATCTGTTTCATTTCCAGGTTTCGCGCCTGTCCTGACAATCTCGTGTAGAAATCAACCGATTCTTGTTCGGAATTTATCGCGAAGTGCAGGATTTCTTCAATACTGTTGAATGTTTTCATAGTTCAGTCACATTGGTTCAAAGCAAAAATATAAATTTCAATGGCTTCGGTGAAATATAATTTCATGTACAGATACTTTTATTTTAAAGGGTTCCGGCTGTTTCAAGTGAACTCACATGTTTGAAAATTAATAACATAACCTCATATCTATACTATTCTAACGATTCCCGGAAGTGAGAAATTTCAGTGATTTACGCAAAGAAAAAGCCCCGGCATAAGGCCGGGGCAAAGGTTATCAGCGATAAAGCATTCACACAGGGAATCAGATCACACCCTGATCGAGCATAGCGTTGGCAACTTTCAGGAAGCCGGCAACATTGGCACCCTTCACATAGTTAACATAGCCGTCGGCCTGTTTGCCGTTTTTCACGCACTGGTTGTGAATTTCTTTCATAATCTGGTGCAGTCGCATATCAACTTCTTCTGCGGTCCAGCTTATTTTCATTGAGTTCTGTGTCATTTCAAGACCGGATGTGGCAACGCCGCCTGCATTTACAGCTTTTCCGGGGCCGAACATGATCTTGTTATCAATAAATAAATTGACTGCATCCGGGGTTGAAGGCATATTGGCTCCTTCTGCAACACAGACAACGCCGTTGGCGATGAGCGCTTTTGCATCATCCAGGCCAAGTTCATTCTGGGTAGCGCAGGGGAGGGCAACATCACACTTAACTTCCCAGGGGCGTTTGCCCTGATGGAACTGGGCATTCGGGAATTCATAGGAATAAGGTTTTACAATATCCTGATTCGAGGCCCTGAGCTCGAGCATGTAGTCGATCTTTGTTCCGGAAATTCCGTCTGGATCATAAATATATCCGTCGGGACCGGAAATGGTAACTACCTTGCCGCCGAGTTCATTTACTTTGGTAACAGCACCCCAGGCAACATTGCCGAATCCGCTGATGGCGACGGTCTTTCCTTTGAAATCAAGGCCTTTGGTCATGAGCATTTCCTGGGCAAAGTATACAGCGCCGAATCCGGTTGCTTCCGGCCTCATAATGCTACCACCCCAGTTACGTCCTTTTCCGGTCAATACGCCTGTATGCTCTGAAGCCAATTTCTTATACATACCGTACATGTAGCCGATTTCGCGTCCGCCAACGCCAATGTCACCGGCGGGAACGTCGGTTTCGGGTCCGATCATCTTCCACAACTCAAGCATGAATGACTGGCAGAAACGCATGATTTCGGCATTTGATTTTCCCTTGGGGTCGAAATCACTTCCGCCCTTGCCACCGCCCATCGGCAGCGTGGTAAGACTGTTCTTGAATATCTGCTCGAAACCGAGGAACTTCAGGATGCTGAGGTTAACACTCGGGTGGAACCTGAGTCCTCCCTTGTAAGGTCCGATGGCGCCATTGAACTGAACCCTGTATCCAAGGTTAACATGAACTTTACCGTTGTCGTCAACCCAGGGAACTTTAAAAGTTAAAACCCTGTCCGGTTCTACGATGCGCTCGATGATACCGGCTGATTCAAACTGTGGGTTCTCGTTGTAAACTTCTTCAATCGACTCAAGAACCTCGCGTACTGCTTGCAAGTACTCAACTTCACCCGGATGTTTTTTCTCCAGGTCCGACATGATTTTTTCCAGATTCATCTTGTGGATGTTTAAGGTTGATTAATTTATGTGAATTTTGTAACAGTGTTAACTAAATAACAGGGCAAATTTATGCCATAAAAAATGATATTTCCAAATTAATCAGAAAAAGAATTTTTTACGCCATCTATGTCCTGATTTTAAAGCTAAAATTTTCTTTTTCAGTTAGTTTAGACTGATTCTAAACGTGGCGTAACCGGGCTTATTCAGGTATATAGCTTAACCGTTCTTTGGTGAGGTTTATTCCTCTTTTTCAGAGGTAGCTATGGGCACATCGTCGGCATATTCAACTGAACTAACAACAACTCCTACCTGATTGTATGTTTTCTCCGTACCGTTTCTCAGGCTATTTCTGTATGGAATTTCTTTCCAGAGCTTTCCGTTAAGATGAAATGCCCGCTGAACTCCGTTTCCCATGTTATACGAGCCTTCCCCGATTTTGAAACCAAATTCATTGTAATACACCCATTCGCCATCAAACATTCCGTCTCTATAGGAACCTTCAATCATCAGGGTGCCGTTTTCATGATACATCCGGTATGGGCCGTGGAGGGTGTCGTTTTTGTAAGTTTTCTCTTCAACCTTTGCCCGCTGTTCATTCCACCTTACGGATGCGCCATTCCTCTTCCCCCCCTTATACATTTCTTCCGATTCCTTGCGGCCGTTGTAATGCCAACGCGTGGTCACCCCTTCCGGTTCACCGTTTTTGTATTCCACCTCCAGTTCCTTGCTTCCGTTAATGTAGTACCAGGTGCTGGTTCCGTGAGGCTTTTTCCATTTGTATTGTCTGACAGATTTAATTTTTCCATTTGGGTAGTTCTCAGTTTTTTCGCGCTGACAGGAACTGAAAGAGATCAGCATGATTCCTGCGATCAGGATTAAATAGAATGGTTGTTTATTTTTGGTCATGATGTATTAAATTATCAGAATTGTAACGGATCAGTGGCCGTTTTATTTGCGTGTTGGGTTGGCTGTTGTGCCAGAATGTTCAGGAAAAGGTTCTGTAAAAATGGTTAATGATCTTATTTCCAGTTCCTTTTTTTGTGGATTCCAGACATAAATTTTCATTTTTTTATGATAAAGATCATTTTCCTGAACCGGAATGGTTAGCCTTACTGTGCTAATGCTGTCGGCAAGCGTAAAAAGATCAAATTTCGAAGCGGTCCACAAAAGCGTTTCTCCATCATCTTCGTGAAATGAAGCGACCAGCAGCGCACCGCTCAGCTGTTCCTTTGTCCTGGCTTCTACAGTGGCAACTAACTGGTCAGCGGAATCATATGGTAGCTCATTGAGCTTTCCTTCATAACCGGGATAAAACTCCGGAAAGGTACCTGTGTCAGGGTTCGCGGGTACAGGCGATGAAAATAATACTATTTTGCTTGCTTCGTTGTTGCATGATGAATGATTTTTGCCTGCGAAAAGCGTGGCATCTGAAAGCCCGCTGAAATTCCGGTTTTCAACTATGCATGGGAACCTGGCAAGTATCATATCCCTGATTTCAGGCGGCACGGGTTTGGTCCAGGCGTAAGCAAACATTGGGGTGTCAGCATCGTCGAGTATCTTTCTAAGTGCTTCCAGGTCAGCCCCTCCACGATTGTCATATTGGCTGAAGGTTGTTTCGCATGCATTCTCCTGTTTCATGTAAAACTCAATATACCATGGGTTATTTACACTGATAGCCCTGGTGATGTTATCCGGGCCGTAAGTCTGGTTCCAGGAGCAGATCGCACGGGCTACCCCCCGGAATTCGCCGAAATGTTGCCTGCTGTAATAATTGTTAATAAATACTGTTTGAGAGATGCCTGCAATAAGTAACAGGCTTGTCATAACCAAAACCAGGCGTTTTGGTATGCCGGCGGAAAAAGAAAAGAGAAATCCAAGAAAAAACGGAAAAGCAAAAATTAAAACACTATCCTGTAGAACCGGATTTATCCACCGGGAATAAATAAATCCGGTAATCATGGGCAGTATAAAGTACAGAAGTGACAATGCCCTGAAAATTCTGATTTCTGGTTGTGACTTATAATAACGAGCCTGAATAATTATTATCAGAACAACCAGCCCGGCAATCATCAGGGAGTTATTGAAAACCGAGGCGATGTGCAACAACGGCCAGTTCCATGCCGGTTTTGCCAGCCAGAGACCTACACCGCCGATACTCAGATGGTTGAGGGTAATTGCTATATGTGGGCTGAACAGGATTGCTGCAAGTAAACCCGCACCAGTATAATGGTACACCCGGTCCTTTTTCATCAGGAAAAGACCGGACAGACCTGTGATCAGTGCGAGCAGGAAACTGAAGTAATGGGTGTACATGCATGCAGCGGTGCTCAGGGCATAAGTGAATGCAATGATAATCCCGGGTTTTTCATCAAAAAGTAATCTGGTCCAATACCAGACCATGATCATGCAAAAAGTCATTCCGATTCCGTAAGGCCGGGCAATCTGGCTGTATAGCAGCGGAAAAGCAAGAAAAGCAATAAAAGCCCCGGAAAATAATCCTGCAGCCTGCCCGAACCAGCGGGTGAATAATTTAATTGTGATCCAGATTCCTAAAGTACCGGCCAGGGCAAACGGAAGACGTACAGCCCATTCGCTCATACCGGCCAGTTTAACCCAATAATAAAGGAATACCTGAATGCCTCCGGGGTGACCATCCACGTAAAAGCCTTTACTCACCAGGTCGCTGAAAGAGGAGAACCTTACCCTGCTCAGTGCACTTAATTCGTCATTGGAATAGGAGAAGTCAAGGTGAAGCAGACGCAATACCAATCCTGATACAACAATAGCCAGTACCAGCAAAATAAATTGCCGGTCGGGGAGATTGTTTTCGGTTGGCTGGGTTGGTATCTTCATACGAATTCCAATCGGAGAATTTAACTACTCTACGGTGGTTTGCTGGCGCAATGCTTCAAAAAGCAGGATACCGGCTGCAACAGAAACATTGAGTGAACCAGTGCTGCCTTTCATCGGGATGTTTACAACCTGATCACACTTTTTCAGGTATTCGTGAGAAACGCCATCCTCTTCGGAGCCCATTATCAGTGCCACAGGGCCATTGAGAGAAGCGTTATAATAAGGTATTATCCCCTTTTCGGAAGCAGCTACAATACTCAGTCCGCTGGATTTGAGATAATCTATAGTGTTTTTCAGGTTGTGGCTGCGGTGTACAGGGATATTTGCCAGTGCACCTGCTGAAGTTTTAACAGCATCGGCACTTACAGGTGCGCTTCCTTTTTCAGGGATAATGAGGCCATGAGCGCCGGCACATTCTGCCGACCGCGCTATCGCACCAAGATTTCTAACATCTGTAATCCGGTCAAGGATAATGAAAAACGGCGTTTCTCCCCTTTCATAAACTGAAAGCAACAGATTTTCAAGTGGCTGAAAAATGATGGGGGAGACAAAACAAACCACCCCCTGATGATTCCCTTTAACCAACCGGTTGAGTTTTTCAACAGGGACATATTGAAAAGGGATGTTGAACTCGTTGATCAGTTTTCTCAATTCAGGCAACAATTCACCTTTTAACCCTTGCTGGAGCATCAGTCTGTCGATTTCTTTGCCGGCGCCGATCGCTTCGATTACCGGACGCATGCCATAAATAAGGGTGTTATCTTTTGTCATTACAGGGATAATTTGCCTGCAAAGATAAGTTTTTGACCGGTGCATGCAAGCAGGCTACAGCCGCTCCGGAACAGTGCAGAACTTGCGGAACCCGTTTCTAAGCCCCTGACAGGAACATTGCTAAATATTTTGATCCGTAAAGGCATGTAACATCTGCAAGAACTTGCTAATTTTGGCTTTTAACCTGAACTATGAATAATTTTCTGGTTTACAGATCTTCGGCCGGGTCGGGGAAAACATATACGCTGATGCGCGTTTATCTCTCTATTGTGCTGAAAGATCCGCAACGTTACCGCAACATCCTTGCGATTACATTTACCAATAAGGCCGCCAATGAGATAAAGCAAAGAATATTGTCAAACCTGAAAGCGGTTTCCGGGCTTGAAGAGGGCAGTATTCCCGCAAGGTATGAGCACCTGGTCAGATCTCTGATGGAGGATACCGGACTTCAGCTTGACGAACTCAGAGACCGGGCAGGGAAGGTACTCTCCCTGATACTGCATAATTACAGCGATTTTTCAGTCTCTACCATAGATAGTTTTGTACACAGGATTATCAGGGCATTTTCATTTGACCTGAAGCTTTCCATGAATTTTGAAGTGGAAATGGATACAGGGATGTTGCTTGAACTTGCCGTAGAAGACATGCTGGCAGCGGCGGGTACGGAGAGTAACCTGTCGGAGATTCTGGTCAATTTCATCAGGGAAAGAGCTGAAGAGGACGAAAGCTGGCAGATTGACAGGTCACTGCTGGATTTTTCAAAAAACCTGTTTCGCGAAGATGCAGCCAGGCTACTGCCAGCTTCCGGGAGCATGGATGCCGCACAGGTTAAGCATTTTGCCGGAGCAATCCGCCGGGTAATCAATGAATATCAGGAGACGCTTACCGCTTTAGGAAAACAAGCCATGGCACTGATGGCCGGACACGGCCTGGGTGCAGATTTCCTCTACCAGAAGCGTAAAGGGATTTTCGGATTTTTCGAAAAACTGGCTAACGGGAATGTTGATGCAGATATTAACAGTTTCGTCAGGAAGACAATTGAAAATAATGAATGGCTCAGCAGTGACGGGAAAAAAGCAGCCGAAGGGGCTTCTGTGATGGCTGTTTCAGAAACGCTGGCATCTGTTTTTTATCAGGCAGAGGATAAAATCAGCCAGGAGGAAGGCCGGATTATTCTGTTAAAGATGGTCCTGCGGCAGCTTTATCCCATGTCGGTGCTCAGTGAGTTGAGGAGCAGGCTTGAAAAGGTCAAAAATGAGCGGAACGTGGTTCCGATCTCTGAATTTAACAGGATTGTTGCCGGTATTGTGCTGGAAGAGCCGGTTCCGTTTATTTATGAAAGGATTGGTGAGCGTTACCGTTATTTCATGATTGATGAATTTCAGGATACCTCAGTTTTACAATGGATGAATCTGATGCCATTGATTGAAAATTCGCTCTCACAGGATGGGTTGAATATGATTGTCGGCGATGGCAAGCAGGCGATTTACCGTTTCCGCAACGGAGATGTGAACCAGTTTGTGCGGTTACCCGAAGTTGATAATCCTGAAGATAATCCTGTTATTACTCAGCGTGCAGCAGTCCTCAAACGCGAATACAAACATGCCAAACTTGCGGATAATTTCAGGTCACGCCGTGAAATTGTTGAATTTAACAATCAGTTTTTCAGTCATATAGCCCCGCTTTATCTTGATGACAGTAAAACGGTTTATCATGAAGGCGAACAGGGATATGACCCGGAGAACCGTGGTGGAAAGGTTCAGATAGAGTTTTACGACGGTGAGGATCAGATGTATGATGACTATACAATTAACAGGGTATTTGAGCTGATTCAGTCGTTGTGCAATGAAGGTTACAAATCTGGTGATATTGCGGTGCTTTGCCGGTCAAACAAAGAATCCTCCGGAATCGCTGTTTTTCTTAACAGCCAGGGCGTTAAGGTTGTTTCTGCCGACTCTCTATTATTGAAAAATTCTGCGGAAGTAAACTTTCTTGTCAATTGTCTGGAGTTACTCAATGACCCTGGACGGGAAATTAACCGGATTGCCATCACTGAATACCTCTGGGATAATCATCTGATAGGGATGGAAACCAGGGCTGAGGTTTTCCGACAGGCGCGCAGTCATCAATCCTTTCATAACCTGCTTGAGCACTCGGGAATGCGTTTTGATGATGCAAATCTCAGGGATATGTCCCTTTTCGATAAGGTTGAAGAGATTATCCGGATTTTCGGCCTGCATGAGCGTTCTCCGCTTTATCTTCAGTTTTTCCTGGATGAGGTGCTTGGTTTTACTTCGACCCGGCCGGGCAGTATTCCCGGGTTTCTTGAATACTGGTATGCGCAGCGTGATAAATTGTCGGTTGTGCTGCCAGCGGGAGATGATGCTGTTCAGGTGATGACCATTCACAAGTCAAAAGGGCTGGAATTTCCTGTGGTGATTTTTCCTTATGCCAGTAAGAGCGCCGGAGGGAGGAATAAGTCAACGGTCTGGGTGCCTTTCAGTGATGAAGCCATCCCTGAGTTGACAAGTGCCTGTCTGAAGCTGGAAAGCCGGCTTGAAAAAACAAGGTATTCCGGTCTTTATACTACGGAAGAAGATAAAAAGAGACTGGACCTGCTTAATCTGGTGTATGTAGCTTTTACCCGGCCTTCGGAAAGGTTGTATGTATTATCGGGCAAGTTGTCTGACAAGCCTGAAAAAATCGGAACGGTGACGGAAATGCTGACTAGTTTTCTTGATTTTTCGGGCGATCTGAAAGCAGGGCAACTGATCTATAGTTTTGGGGATGGCGCGCAGGTTGGAGGCCGCAAATCTGATGACAGTAATCCGGGCCTGACAGCTGAGTTTTACTCTCAACCCTGGGCTGAACGGCTTGTTTTTGCTGCAAGAGCTCCTTTTTTCTGGAATGCGGATGAGCCTTCCTCGGCAATGATGGCCGGTAATCTGCTTCATTATACCTTGTCGCTGGTCCATGATTACAGGGATAAAGACGGAGTAACCGGTTTGTTGGTCAATGCCGGAATGATTGATGCTGCTTCGGCTGAAAAGATAGGAGCGTTGATGGAAAGAGTTCTCGGGCATCCGCAGGCCCGGCAATTCTTTGATGGAGACGGTGAAGTATATGCAGAAGCTGAAATCCTCACCCCGGAAGGAAAATCATATCGTCCTGATCGGGTTATATTACACATGGATCACACGGATGTGGTGGATTTTAAAAGCGGCAGGAGGGAGGATTTTCACGATTCTCAGGTCAGAAACTACGCCTCCCTGCTTGGCGATATGGGGTATCCCGAACCTGTGGCATGGCTGCTATACCTTAATGAAGAGGTTGATGTAGTCCGGGTTGACTGTTAGATTGTGAAAATTTTCTATTTCGGGGTCGGAGCTTCTTTTTAAGGTATTTTTGCACCATGATTAGCATTGTCGGGCCCGAATGGTTGTTTTGCGAGCGGAAGGGTTTGCCGCTTATCGATGTCAGATCTCCGTCTGAGTTCCTGCAGGGGCATCTGCCTCATGCTGTCAATATTCCTTTATTTACTGACGAAGAACGGGCAGTTGTGGGGACAAGATACCACGATGCCGGCAAGGATGCAGCCTTATTGGTAGGACTTGAATTTGCAGGTGTAAAATTGCCTGATTATGTCAAAAAATTGAATAAACTCACCAAAGGAAAAACCAGGGAAATCATTCTTTATTGCTGGAGAGGGGGAATGCGCAGTGCGTCACTGGCATGGTTGTTCAGCACTGCGGGATATCATGCCAGCGTAATTGAGGGTGGATACAAGGCCTGCCGGTCCTATATAAGGCAACATTCCGGCAAAGGATCTCCCATGCTTGTGCTTGGTGGTATGACAGGATCCGGGAAGACGGAAATACTCCACGAACTTGCCAGGTTTGGTGAACAGATAATTGATCTTGAAGAAATTGCGCATAACAGGGGCTCCGTTTTCGGTCATCTGGGTCAATCGCCCCAGCCAACCAACGAACAGTTTGAGAATGATCTTTTTGATGCCTGGAGTAAACTCGATCCTTCAAAACCCGTCTGGATTGAAGATGAAAGCCGTTCAATAGGGACTGTAAGCCTGCCGGGGCCGTTTTTTGATCAAATGAAAAGAAGTCAGCTTGTTCTGCTCCGGGTTCCTTTTAATGTCCGTGTTGAACGATTATGTAACGATTATGCCGGATTTGAAAAGAACTCCCTGCTTGATGCACTTGAAAAAATTGCACAGGCATTAGGCGGTCAGGGGATTGCCGACGCTCAAAGACATATTCTGGCCGGGAATTTTGCTCCGGCTATCATGCTGGTGCTTGCATACTATGATAAAACTTATCAGAAAGCGATGTTAAAGTATAACGGGAGGCCTGTAAAGGAGATAAAAGCCGAAACCGGAGATGCTGTGTTCAATGCTTCTCTGCTGAAGCAAATGGTGCCTGATGCAGTTGGAAATACTGAGTATCAGGTGATCTGAACCGGTTCCGGCAAACTTTTCAGCAATATCAGAGGATGAAAAACATTCATTGTTAAATTTTTTCTATGGATCAGATTTATCTCGATTATAATGCCACAACACCCGTTGATCCTGAGGTGGCAGCAGAAATGCTTCCCTATCTTGAAGAGTATTTTGGCAATCCTTCAAGCATGCACTCATTTGGTATTAAGTCGCGCGAGGCTGTTGAAAAAGCCAGGACCAGGGTGGCGATGCTGTTGAATTGTCTTCCGCAGGAGATTATATTTACCAGCGGCGGGACGGAATCCAATAATATGGCGCTGAAAGGTGCCGCCTTTGCCCTGCGGTCGAAGGGAAATCACATCATCATTTCTGCTGTGGAGCATCCGGCAGTAACGGAGGTGGTCAATTATCTGGCAACACAGGGGTTCGAGATTTCTGTGGCTCCAGTAGATGAATTCGGACTGGTTGATCCTGAAGATATCAGGAACTTGCTCAGGCCGGGCACAGTGCTCGTGTCTGTAATGCATGCCAACAATGAAGTGGGAACTGTACAGCCTTTAAAGTCGATTGCAGCCATAGTTCATCAGCATGGTGCTTTAATTCATACCGATGCAGCGCAATCAGCCGGTAAAATTCCGGTTGATGTGCAGGATCTTGGTGTTGACCTGCTCTCGCTGGCCGGTCACAAACTCTATGCCCCCAAAGGCATCGGGGCTCTATATATCCGAAAGGGGGTAAAGATTGATAAACTGATTCATGGTGCCGACCATGAACAGAATCTCAGGGCAGGAACTGAAAATGTACTTGAGATTGCCGGGCTGGGAAAAGCGTGCGAATTGGCTTTCAAAAGGTTGGAGGCTTACCGGGCGCACACCTCCGGGTTGAGAAGAAGATTCATTGAGGGGCTTTCTGCCGGGTTGAATAATTTTCGTCTGAACGGCCATCCTGAACTCGCTTTGCCTAATACAGTAAGTGTTGGTTTCGGCAATTTGAATGCGCAAACCATACTTTCAGCCATGCCTCAGCTGGCTGCATCGGCGGGGGCGGCATGTCACACGGGTGATACCGGGGACTCCTCAGTGCTTGGAGCCATGAAGGTCAGCCCTGAATACGCCCGGGGAACCATCCGTTTTTCAATGGGTTATACAACCACTCAGGAAGAAGTGGATGAAGCTTTGAGAATTATAATTCAAACCGTCCGGTCCTTGTCACCGGATGTGTCGTCGTCTTCATCGGAACCGGCTAATGAAGAAGTGGTCAAATTAACCCGTTTTACGCATGGTTTGGGTTGTGCATGTAAGATAAGACCTGCTGACCTCGAAAAAGTGCTGGCCGGATTGCCTCCCGTGACAGATCCGAATGTGCTGGTGGGCGCTGATAAAAGGGATGATGCGGCTGTTTACAGAATAAATAATGATCTGGCTGTTGTACAGACCGTTGATTTTTTTACCCCTGTGGTTGACGACCCATATACTTTTGGTGCAATCGCCGCAGCCAATTCGCTCAGCGATGTTTATGCGATGGGTGGACAAGCCTCATTTGCATTGAATATTGCGGCATTTCCCGTGAACCGCCTGCCGCTGGGCGTATTGAATGATATTGTCAGGGGGGCTTCCGATAAAGCCGCTGAAGCAGGGATATCAATTCTGGGAGGGCATTCAATTGAAGACAATGAACCTAAATTCGGGATGGTAGTCACGGGTTTTGTAAATCCCAGCCGCATAATATCCAATGCCGGGGCCAGGCCCGGAGATGTACTGGTGCTCACAAAACCGATCGGAACAGGGATTATTTCAACTGCTGCCAAGATGGGGCTCGCAAAGGAAGAAACTATTAGGGAGGCAGAGGGAATAATGATGAAACTGAATAAAATTTCCTCTGAACTTATGCTCAGGAGAAAGGTTAATGCCTGTACCGATATTACCGGTTTCGGACTCGTCGGACATTTACATGAAATGGCTGTTGCTTCTGGCGTAGATGCCGGGATAGATTTTAACAGCATCCCGTTTATAAGTGAAGTTTCTGCACTTGCATTGGCCGGGGCAATTCCCGGAGGGACGAAAGCAAACTACAATTTTGCTGTGGGTTGGACGGATTTTGGCCAATTAACCATGATTGAGAGATACCTTGTATGTGATGCGCAGTCTTCGGGCGGATTACTGGTAAGTTTACCCGGAGAAGAAGCTGAGACCTACATCAAATCACTTATGGACAACGGAATCGGGGGCGCATTCATCGGAACTATTCTTGGTAAAGGCACAGGCTGCATTAAAATATCCTGATGTGCAAAATGCAGGGCAGACAACGTTTGAATGGCCTGAGTAATTTATCAGTAACTCACCGATAAATGTAACTACTGCGCATGACAGTTTTTTCTGAGGATCTTCAGACACCATGAAATCACTGTCATGATAATTTTCTGATTCCGGTATTCCCTTCGGGATTAATTCGCAATTAAACTGTTCATCAGAGGTCTTTTGGCCGGATTCTGGGGCGTATTCATGCCGATCCCGTTAACGTTATTGTTGTAATCCATGATCAGGTCAAAGAAATCAACAAAGCCATCCCCGGTCAGATCGGCAGGCTGATAGCCGTAAGCACTGCTTACATTCAGATTATAAATGGTTACCAGGTCAAAAAAGTCGACATAGCCGTCTTGAATGCCGCCTGAAGATGTGATATCACCCGAATAGATACCCCAGACTGAACCGTTGCCCAGCAAGTCTTTCTGATTTGAGCCGAATGCCTGTCCTGCCGAGGTTGTGAAATTATAGTTGATGGTTGAGCCTGAAAATGAAACGGGAGAGCTACTCCATGTCTGAACACTTGAGCGGTGAAAAACTGCAATGTAATAGTTGCCCGAAAGTGCGCCGGGGATGTTCGTGCTGACATTTCCACTGGTATTCAGATTCAGTGAGTGAGCCCAGAACAGGAAATCGTAAGGTGCCGATGCACCTGCAAGAAAAATGCTGAGTGTATCTACCGTAATCCCCGGAAATTTGTTGAATTGGTTCAGGTCGTCATCTACATCCTGAGTCTGATTCAATGTTGTACCATTAAAGAAACCTTCAATAAAGAGGGTAAGGTTAAGGATTTTGTCAGTTATTGGCAATTTGCCTGTAAAGGTTCCAAAGGCGTTCAATCCATTGGCTGTCAACTGATGTAAGGTAGTGTTGGCAGCCTGATAATTGGTTTGTGGTTCCGGAAGCACCCTTACACACCAGATGCTGGTTTCAGTTCCGTTTATATCAGCAACAACATATTGGAATGTTGCATTGCAGGTAAAAGAGCTGATTCCGCTCTGAGAGATATTCCAGTATCTGTTGAGGTAACTGCCTGAAGATCCTGGATAAGCAGAATTAACCAGATTAACCCCGGCGTAGTTTCCACCGGCAAATGATCCTGCGCTGAAGTTGAGGGTGACAGGCGTGTACTCAGCTGTGCCGGTATTGTCGCCCACGGGAAAGACAAATGAGCCTGCTGCAGCATAAGACTTTCTCATTTGTCCCGATCCGGTGGCAACGATCATAGCCGAAGATGAAGGGGTGCCACCAATCGTTGCCGCTGTTCCCAGGGTAAGATTGTAAGCTCCGAGAGTCACTCTTCCGCTGGTAAGAGTCAGCACACCATTGACCAGGGTTTGTCCGTTGTTGGTCACTCCGCTGGCATTGTTGATGGTCAGGTTCTGAATGGTGTTGTTACCGCTGATTGCCTGAGAGGCTGTTCCGGAAAATATCACGGTGCCCGACCCAAGTGAATTCTGACTTGCATTCAGGTTGTTCAGGTTACTTTTCAGGTTAACAGTCCCCGAATTATTAAGGGTTGCACCACTATTGATAACCAGATTACCTGTGGAAACCAGGGTTGTGCCCGCAGAAACCCTTAACGTGGTTCCGCTGGTGATGATGTTATCCGCATTTGCCTGATCAGGAAATATTGTCATCACCGCGGATAACAAGCAAACAGTTAAAATACATGAAACGGATAATTGACTCTTTAACCTGAACGAAGTTTTCATGGGTTGATTTTTTTTTGATTGCCTGGTCTTGTCTCTGTTTTGCGTTTACCTGATTTTTAAAGATCAGGATAGAGAAAATACAGATTGCCGGGATTGAGCTTATAGCAGGTCAGAGAGGGAAGTTCCGGTCTTCTGTTTGGGATTGTGTCTGCATCAACGGTAATATAACATTATGCGAATGGTTGTGTTCATTCTGCTTTCTTATGTAACAGGCTGAAATCGTGTTAAAAAGTTGTTAATGTCAGCCAGTTGGAATGTCGGCATTAAAAAATCAACGGATTGCCCCGATTCTTCCCAATGTAAAAAACCGGCCCTTTATAATTCCGGACCATAAGTGCAGTAAGATCATAATCGGAAGAACAGGAGAATCCCCATTCAACATTATTGGAAACGGCAGCCCAAGTACCAGGAAGGAACAAGCGTAAAAAGAGGACGTTAAGATATGACTTTTTTTGGAAAAATGCAAGAAAATGCTGGTTGATTATTGCTTAAAATTTGATTACAAATACTGGTGACTCGCAAAAGCGTCCGGCAGGTTGTTCTTAACTTATTGAACGGATTCTCAACATCAGTTCATTAATCTATTACAATGCATAATGTTTACCCGTTACGGCGATGCCATGTGTTTCTGCTGACCTGAAAATTAACATAAACTGATCTGATTTGTCAATCCCGGTTGAAAGAATGAAAGCGAAGGGTTTTTGTCATAGGCTTTAATGAAATGCGGCATTCGTTATTTGAAGATCAGTCTGAATATAAGGACTCGTCGTTTTATTGCCAATCATAGTTTTAAGCGGCTATAGAAACATCAGCGTTCAATGCGCTGCGCAATGCTTTGTTTAACCAGGTGCCTGGAGTCAGACCCATTGGTATTAAGAATTGATATACCTACATTCATCCGTTATTGATTTTCGGGTAATTTGACAAAACAGGTTGCTGAATAATATTGACTTGTTTGTTTCTTTATTTTTACATAGAATTGTAACGGCTAAAACTTTCTCCTCGAAAGAGATGAAAATCAGATTTATAAGTTTTATCAGTCATAAGTGGTTGCGGTTGATTTTACTGTGGCCGGCTCTTGTATTCCTTTTGTCTTTTTTTGTTTTTCTTTTAATTGATCGTATTTTTCCTTTTCGTGTACCTGAAGTATCCTGGTCAAAAGTGGTATATGCTTCCGACAGTACCCTGCTGCATGCTTTCTTATCCAAAGATGACAAATGGCGGATTCCCGTTCGTTTGGATGAGATCACCCCCGGGCTCGAAAAAGCATTTATTTTCAAGGAAGACCGCTTGTTTTATTATCACCCGGGAGTAAATCCCTTTTCTGTGTGCAGGGCTGTGTTCAACAACATTACAAAGGGCAGGCGAACTTCCGGTGCATCGACCATAACCATGCAGGTGGCACGGTTGCTCGATCCCGCTCCAAGAACGCATAAGGTAAAAATCAGGGAGATGTTCAGGGCGCTTCAGCTTGAGTGGCATCTTGAGAAAACTGAGATTCTTCAATTATATTTTAATCTTCTTCCTTATGGAGGAAATATTGAAGGGGTTAAGGCCGCGTCGCTTTATTATTTTGCCGAAGAACCAAGGGAACTTAGTCTGGCGCAGATTACCATGCTTACGGTAATCCCCAATAACCCGAACACATTAAGACCCGATAAAAACGCTGAACTGCTCAGGTTGAAACGGGATTTCTGGCTGAATAAGATGGAAAAGAAATCGCTTTTTGCGCCTGCGGTTATCGTTGATGCACTCAACGAGCCTTTCAGTATACGGCGTTACCCGCTTGTGCGCAAAGCCCGGCATTTTTCTTACAGAATTAAAAATGCCATAGCTGATCCTGAAATTTTTACAACTATTAATCCATCCGTTCAACATCGCGTTGAGATACTTTCATCCGCATATGTGCGAAGGTTGCGTTCATTTCAGATCGGTAATCTTGCGGTTATTGTGGTAAACAACCGGTCGATGGAGGTGGAGGCATATCTCGGATCAGCCGGCTTTGATGAGGATGCCTGGCAAGGGCAGGTGGATGGCGTTAAAGCACTTCGCTCTCCGGGGTCGGCACTAAAACCGGCGCTTTACGCAATGGCTTTTGATAAGGGACTGATTACACCCAAAATGGTCATAACAGATGTGCCGCAGAATTTCTCGGGCTATCGGCCTGAAAATTACGACGAAACCTGGCGGGGAAAAGTTACTGTGGATCAAGCACTGGCCCAATCGCTGAACCTGCCCGCTGTGGATTTGCTGGAGAAAGTCGGCAAGGACATTTTCGCATCCGGACTTGCAAAGGCCGGTTTCAGGTGGATTGATTCAAACAGTAGTAAACTAGGACTTTCGATGATACTTGGCGGATGCGGGACTACCCTTGAAGAGCTTGCTGCCCTTTATGCAGCATTTGCAAATAAGGGAGTCTGGAATTCCCTGAAGTTTATAAAATCTTCTCCTGAAGTTCTTACTGATACCATCTGTTCTCCCGGAGCCGCCTATATGATCACGGAAATCCTGACTCAGCTCAGGCGTCCTGATCTGCCAAACCAATACAAAGATGCGGCAAACCTGCCTGAAATCGCATGGAAAACCGGAACATCCTATGGCAGGAGGGATGGCTGGGCTGTCGGTTACAATCAAAATTATACCATTGGTGTATGGACAGGCAATTTCCCCGGAAACGGTGTGCCGGAACTCAACGGAGCTGATTTTGCCGTGCCGCTGCTGTTCAGTATATTTAATACAATACAGCCTGTCCGGCAGCCTGGTTGGTTTGTCCCTCCACCGGACCTTGATTACCGGCTGGTATGTTCCGAAAGCGGATTGCCTCCTGATACCTTTTGCCATCATCTGGTAATGGATTACTTTATTCCGGGTGTATCGCCTGCAATGCGATGCAATCACCTTCAGAAATGTTTTGTAAACGAATCGAAAACAATCAGTTATTGCAGGTCATGCCTTCCTGAAAAAGGATACAGGGAAGCATTTTATCCCTATTACCCTCCGGGTTTGATTGCATGGTACAATGAAATGCAGATTCCTTATCAGAGCCTTCCTCCTCATAATCCCCATTGCCCGTCTGTAAAGTTTTCAGGTGCCCCTGTCATTACATCCCTTACCGACGGAGCGGAATACCTGATCATCAAAGGACGCAGACAGCAGTTGCAACTGGCTTGTAATGCCGAAAACGGAGTAGCAGGGATATTCTGGTATCTGAATGACAAACTCTTCAGGGCAGCATTGCCCGGTGAAAAAGTATTTTTTACGCCTGAAGAGGGACATTATAAGATCAGTTGTTCAGATAATCTCGGCCGCAACTGTGACATTTGGATAAAAGTGACGTATGTATAAGTAAGATTGGATAGCGCGAGATAAAGAGTTCCTGGTAATGAGATCTTTACCGGATATATCTTTCAATTGTAGATTGAAACGTTCAATCTCTGTTTTTCTTAAACTATTTAAAATCAATAGTCTGAAATCTTATCCTGTAAAAGCAACAATTAATCTGCGTCAGAGGACTTTAATTCTGCTGTCCTCATTGCTATTTATTAGTAATTCTATTACCAAAAATGCTGATGATGACAATAATTATAATCAGAATAATCAAAGCTAACCTCGGATTTGCAGGCTGAAGTCTTTGGAAACAGAGAATGGACTTTAAAAGGATTCTTCAACTGCTGTGTTATTAACAACAAAAGCAATTTACTTGTATCAATACGCGGGACAGCGGAAGGGGACTCCATTACTATACAATATGATGCAGATAGCAGGGTGAATCATGAAACTTACTTCGATTCCCAGGGAGTCACTTATGAGTTGAACTATAAACGGATTGCTGATAAAGTAATCGTTACTTCAACAAATGTGACAGACAGGCAACTGGTCTACACCCTTGAAGGAGATGGTAATGTATCCCGTTTAGAAATCAAACAACTGGTCAATCAGCAGTGGATTGTACTTACTTATGTCGATTATGTCTGGCAGCAGGGCAATCTGGCAACATCATCATATTACAGCAAAATGTCCGGCAAACATGGTTGCCAGGAAAAGAGTTCCGGTATATGGCCTGTTTTTGCAAACTCCATTTTATATTGCTTCGTAGAAACTGAAACTGACGATTTTAACCGGGAGGGTTTTTGTATAAGTAAGTATGGTAAGGAGTTTCACTTATGATAACAGGAAGAATCCTTTCAAGGATTTTCAGATTTTCCGCTATTCCGAAGCAGGGTTTTATACCGGTGAAAATAACTTGGTGACCATAAATGAGCGTTACTTTGATCCTTCAGGAGAACTGAATGAATCATTTAATGATGAAAGTTCCTTTACTTATAATGCGGATGATTTTCCGGTTGAAATGAATCGGGTGGATACAGGCTGGTCATACAGAGAGTCCTGTTTTTGCGAATGATATTTCGATGTGAAAGTCTTATCTTATTCGAAATAAAGTCCTGAGCGAAAAAACCTGAACACAGTATTCCGCTCCGAAGTGCGCTTACATTTGCCTATCTTTGCACCCCAAATCAAACAGATTTCAGGCTTATGGCATTAAAATGCGGCATTGTCGGATTGACCAACATCGGAAAAACCACGTTGTTTAACTGTATCTCGAATACCAAAGGGCAGACTTCAAATTTTGCATACAGCACCAATAAATCAAATCTGGGTCAGATTATTGTCCCGGATGACCGGTTGTATGAAATTGATAAACTGATCAAATCGGCTAGGGTAGTTCCTGTAACCGTTGAAATTGTTGATATCCCGGGTTTGGCTAAGGGTGCCAGTCAGGGAGAAGGGGTCGGGAATAAATTCCTGGCTGATATCCAGCAAACAGATGCGATTATTCATGTGTTGCGTTGCTTCGACGATGAGAACCTGCCGCATGTTGAAGGCTCGGTAAATCCGGTCCGCGACCGGGAGATTGTAGACCTTGAACTGCAGATCAGAGACCTTGACCTCGTTGAACGGAAAATCCAACGCCTTGAAAAAATTGCAAAATCAGGGGATAAGGATGCCAGGCACGGGATAGATGTCCTCACCATGGTAAAGGAACATCTGGAAGGCTTTCAGTCAGTGCGCTCTCTAGCAATAGATGAAAACGACCGCCGGTTTATTGATGATATGTACCTGCTGACGGATAAGCCGGTTATCTATGTTTGTAATGTGGATGATACATCGGCTGTGAATGGGAACAAATATGTGGATCAGGTAAAAGAAGCGGTGAAAAATGAGAATACCCAGGTGCTGGTGATTGCCGGTGCGTTGGAAGCTGAGATTGCCGAGCTTGAAAGCGCTGAAGACCGCGTGATTTTCCTTGAGGATGCAGGTCTGTCGGAGCCCGGGGTTAATAAGCTCGTCCGTTCGGCCTATGATATATTAAACCTGATGTCTTTTTTTACTGCCGGGCCCAAAGAGGTTCGTGCGTGGACCATTAAAAAAGGAATGACCGCCCCTCAGGCTGCCGGGGTAATCCACAGCGACCTGGAGCGGGGTTTTATCCGCGCCGAAGTGATGAAATACAAGGATTTTACCGAACTGAAATCGGAACATGCCTGCCGCGAAGCCGGTAAGCTCTATGTTGAAGGGAAAAACTACATTGTTGAAGACGGAGATATTATGCACATTCGCTTCAATGTTTAATCCTGCTTAGAAATAGAAGGGATGAAATTTCGTTCCCTTGCTGCTGAATTCAAGCGCCGGCAAGGGAATCTTCAGAAAACCGAAGGTTTTAAGGGTTTTATTGAGTAATGCTGATTTTGTCCTGATCCTCGTGAGATCGATATCCGGCGAGATGTAAAATTGCCTGTATCTGTCAAATCCCGGAACCGGTTCTTCATTGTGGAATGCAGGATTGGAGTTTGCCCCTGTCATCCCTTCTGCACCGTATCCAAATGCAATATTCAGCCATCCGGGGAAACGGCTTTCATTTTTCAGGAAAGAACTGATGTTGGCTGACAGCCAGATGGTCTGCCCGTTATAGTCTTTGATTGCCCTTTCTGCAAAAGACCTGCCGAGCAGATCGGGCCTGTATTTTGCATACCCGGTCATGTGGAACGACCATTTCATCAGCATACGCTGCTCCTGCCAGATTAACTGCTGACTGATAAATGCTGCCGATCCAAGCCCGTTCGCGATCAGATCGCCGGAAGAGGCCCCCCAGCCGGCTGAAAAGCCATCCAGGATTTCGATGACAGTCAGGTAAGCAAATCCAAGGCTGCCGCCGAACCATGCGGCTTTCTTATTGTTGGCTCCCGCCCAGCGGAGCGCTTCATATCCGAGTAGCCCTATGTAATACGACGAGGTGGCATGGCCGGCTTTATCCATTTGCAGCCATTCATGATTATCGTTGATGAAATGAAAGGAGGACTGCGGATGATTTTTATACCATAAATGATACAGCCCGGTCATGCTGCCTGCATATGCAAGGCCGCCGCCGATCAGCAGTCCGTTTCTTCGGGCCTTGAGGATACTAATGCTTTTTGTAGTATCCTGATTGCTATGCTGATCAGCCGGTATCTGTGCTGAGGTAATGACTGGCATGAGCAAGCACAGAAGCAGGAAGAGTGTTGTTTTCCGGGGCTTAATGTGCATGGAAGTCTTTTGTAATAAAAGGCTGAAGGATGTCAAAGGCTTTGGCCTTTTTAATTTCCAGTAGCTCCTGCGATCTGGCTTCAGCCAGGAAACGCAGGTACGGTTCCGTATTGGAAGGCCTGACATTAAACCACCACTCCCTGAACTCAATCCTGTATCCGTCGAAGTCATATAGGACCAGAGGCTCCTCAGCTGAGCAGAAACCTTCACGCAGGGCCTCCATGGCTTCTTCCTTTTTGTCAATATGCAAATTGATTTCACCGGTACCATAGTACCTTTTAATATTGTGAATCATTTCGGAAAGGGTGATTCCGCGCGCTTTGTACTTTTTGAGTTCTCCGAGTATAATCAGGGCCGCCAGATATGCAGAGTCGGAATAGTAAAAATCCCTGAAGTAATAGTGCCCGGCAAGCTCACCCCCGAACAACCCGTTGATCTCCCTGAGTTTCAGCGCAGCGTAAGCCCTGCCAACCCTCCACATATGCATCACAAAGCCATTCTCCTCGACAAATTCCGTCACCGATTTGGAAGTACGGATGTCCTGTATGGCTTTCCCTTTTAAACCCTTGCCTGCAAAATATCCGGAAAGTACAGCAATCATCATGTCAGGCTGGATAAATTCGCCCTTTTCATCTACAAACATCACCCTGTCGGCATCCCCGTCGAAAATCATCCCTATGTCGCAGTTGTTTTCTGTAACCAGGCGTTTCAGGTCTTCAACGTTTTCTTCCTCAAGCGGATTGGGCTGATGGTTCGGGAAAGTACCATCGCGTTCTTCAAAAATATACAGGGGCTCATCACCAAATAATTGTCTGGCCAGCAGAGATCCCATCCCGTTGGAGCAATCGATGGCAATCCGCAGGTCCCGGTAATTCTCCTGAAAGGTTTTCAGAAAATCCAGGTATTCAGGAATAAAATTAATTCTGCGGTATGTTCCAGGAATGGAAGCCGGCCGGATTTCTGCAGTTTCCGCCAGTTCAAGCAGATCAGACAACCCACTGTCAAATCCAACGGGAAGTGCTTCGGCCCTTGAAATTTTCAAACCATTATAATTAGCCGGGTTGTGTGATGCGGTAATCATGACCGAAGCCTGGTAATTGAATTTTGCGGTCGCCCAGTAAATCATCGGTGTGGTACATTCTCCTGCCACATGCACATCAGCACCGGCATCGGTAATGCCTTTGCACAGATATTCCAGTATTTCAGGAGACGATATCCTGACGTCGTGTCCGACAAGCACAGTTTCGGCTTTCAGCAGGGCGGGCAGGAAGAAGCCGATTTTGTAGACATCTCCGCCATTGAAATCCCTGTTATATACCCCCCTGATATCATATGCTTTGAATGCTTTTCTCATAAGTTTCAATAAAATGATCAGCCTGCTGAATTACTGACTGAATGAATTGCCTGTTACCGGTATATGTTTCTTCTGTTAAGCGCTTGCTGGTATTTCCATGCATTCAGATTGTGCTGCTCCAGGGTGCGGGCAAAGTTATGATATCCTGAAAAATCTTCCCTGGCGCAGAAAAACATATAGTTGTGGTTCTCATGGTTAAGCACGGCGTCAATGGAAGCTATCGAAGGCAGGCAGATGGGGCCGGGGGGAAGTCCTTTGTTTTTGTATGTATTGTATGGAGAATCAATCAGTTTATGACTGCTGAGCACCCTGCGGATTTCAAAATCGCCATGGGCAAATACAAGGGTAGGATCAGCCTCGAGCAGCCAGCCATTTTTAAGTCTGTTAATATAAACACCTGCCACCCTGGCTTTTTCATCATTCTTATTGGTTTCCTTTTCAACAATTGAAGCGAGGGTAATTACTTCGTGCCGGTTCATGTTGATCTGACTCAGCTTCAGGCTTCGCGACCCTTCCCAGAATTTATCAGATTCGCGTTTCATCCGGTTAATGAATGACCTTGCGTTGGTATTCCAGTATAACTCGTAAGTATTTGGAATGATAATGGTGAACAGGCTGGTTATTGTGACCCCCAGTGAATCAAGGTAAGTACTGTCGCTGAACAGTTTCATCATTGAAACTGAGTCAGCTTCAATTTGCCGGGCTATCCGGCCGGCTAGCTGATCAGGTGTTCGTATATTATTGAAAATCACTTTAACCGGTGTCTGATTGCCCGATCGCAACAATCTCACCAATTGCAGGTTACTCATGTCGTCAGTCAGTCTGTAACGCCCTGCCTTCACCGACTGATCGTATTTTTTTAACCTGGCAACCAACTCAAAATTTTTACGGTTGATGATCAGCCCGTGCGTATAAAGTTCCGCTGTTACATCTTTGAAAGTGCTTCCTGTAGGGATGGTAATAAATGCTTCTTTTTCGGATGCCGTATATACATTGTCCTGAAAAATAATCATATAGAGGAACCAGGAGGCAATAATGAAAAAAAGCATCAAGAGAAATAATATCCAGAAAAACCGTCTTGCGGGCTTTTTGCCGGATCTTTTCATATTGCTGTAGCGCGGATGGTAATATTCACTCATAGCAGGCAGGGATTTTATTTCAGAAAACGCTGATAAAAATATTCATTCGTCCATTTTCCATTCAGGAAAAGCCAGTCTTTTCTTTCTCCGTTTTTTCTGAAGCCAGCTTCATGAAATAATCTGATGCTTTCAGGGTTGTCTTCGGAGATGTTACAATAGACCTGATGCAGGTTCAATATATTTCTGCAATAATCCAATATCAGCGCAAGGGTTTCGGTGGCATATCCTTTTCCCCTGAATGCTTTGTCGATCATAATTCCCACGCCCGCTCTCCGGTGGATTGGTTCATAGTCAAACAAGTCAACCGCTCCTGCCGTCGCAGACCCGTTTTCCAGGGGAACAATCATCAGCCGCAGCTGCCTTGAGGTGAAAATGTCGTTACCAGCATTCAGTACATATTGTTCGATGGCAAATCTTGAGTAAGGTGCGATGGTATTGCTTACATGCCAGATCTCAGGGTCGTTCTCCCAGCGGTAAATGATGTCAATGTCAGCTGGTTCAGGAGCCCTTAGCCTTATACTTTTGCCAATCATTGTGCAGGTTATTTGTTATGAATCCGATTTGTGTGCAAAGGTGACAGTTTATCCATGAATCCAGCCTGTCAGTTCACCGCTGAAAACCATTGCTGCAGGGCCTTTCAGCCTGACATTCTCAAAAAAGTTCTTATTTTTTTTCAGTTTGACTTCCATCGCCCCTCCGCGGGTTTCAACAAACCAGTTGTTTATACCGGTCTTCAGGGCGGCGACAGCGGCGCATGCAGTAACGCCGGTTCCGCAGGAGAGTGTTTCATCTTCCACGCCTTTCTCATAGGTGCGAACTTTAAGCCGGTTATCCCGAATGGAAAGAAAATTGACGTTGATCCCGTTAATCCGGTAGGCTTCGGAATATCTGATCCGGCGCCCTTCAACAGGCACATTTACCGAGTCAGGATCCTGTGTGATAATTACCAGGTGAGGTGTTCCGGTGTGTATTTCGGTGGATACGCCGGTTATTTCAGGGATGCTGATATCGCCCATGCTGATTTCAACCATCCATTTGAAATCTGTCAAAGACTGCAATTTTCCGGTATGGCCGCCATCCCCGGCTCTGAAGGTGACATCTGGCCCTGACATGCCGGAAATAAAACCGAATGCCACTGCGCAGCGAGCACCGTTGCCGCACATGGTTGCCAGGCTGCCGTCCGCATTGAAGTAGGTCATTTCAAAATCATAACCTTCAACGGGTTTGATGATGATCAGTCCATCAGCACCTATGCCCATTTGCCGGTGACACAAATGCCTGATTTCATCAGCGTTGGGTGCAGTTTTCAATTCCCTGCCATCCAGCATGATAAAATCATTACCGGTGCCATGGAATTTGTAGAATTTTATCATAAGTCACGGCTTTTGACAAAATGTCATACTCATGTCGAAAGGGTCAAAATTAAACAATTTTCGTTAAAAATGAAAGTATAATGCCTCTTTCAAGGGTTCAGCACCAGAATAATCAGATTTTGTCAGGTAAAAGTTGCATGCCTTTGATATTCCGGGCCATTATACCCGTTTATCAATTGTTGTAAGGGTGTTACTGATAAAAAATGCGGCTTTCCTTCATGATACAGTTCGGCAGACAGAATTGGGTCAGCTTTTGACTATCGTACCTGACATTTAGACGATTAACACTTTTTAACATCAGTATTTGTAACATTGGTATTTAAATTGCGTTTAAATCAATGCCTGCCATCAGGAGAACTGAGGATAAACATTCGCGGGCATTTAACTAAAACTACTAACTTAAATAAACAGTTACCGGGTTATGAAAAGAATAGTCGGGAGTTTGTTGATAGCCATGGCCGGCGGGATAATAGCCGTTGCTGCATACAGTCTGATCAGCAACAGGAAAAGTGAACAGGCAACTCAGGATAATTCACAGCGGGTGCCGGCATACCTGACCAATATGCCAGTTTCGGTTGCCCCCATGGTTTTACCTGATTTTACAGCAGCGGCCAGTAATACGGTTCATGCTGTGGTACACATAAAAACAGAGTATCAGCGCAAAAGCAGCGTATATGACTATTTCTTCGATTTCAGGGAATTTTTCGGGGAAAGGTCTCCAAGGGGCGGGTCTTCACCGATCATTGCCACCGGTTCGGGAGTCATCATCTCTCCGGATGGTTACATAGTTACCAATAACCATGTGGTTACCGAGTCGAATAAGGTGGAAGTGACCCTGAACGACAAACGTACATTCGAGGCCAGAATTATCGGGACAGATCCTTCAACAGATCTGGCTGTGGTTAAAATTGATGCAAAGGATCTGCCTTATATTATTTACGGCAATTCAGATCAGTTGCAGGTGGGTGAATGGGTATTGGCTGTCGGAAATCCATTTAATCTGACCTCTACGGTAACGGCAGGAATTGTAAGTGCCAAAGCGCGTAATATCAATATCTTAGGTTCTCCTGACGGCTCTGCCATTGAATCATTTATACAGACAGATGCCGCCGTGAACAGAGGAAACAGCGGAGGTGCACTGGTTAATACCCGCGGGGAGCTGGTAGGGATCAATGCAGCCATTGCTTCAGGAACCGGATATTATGCCGGATACTCATTCGCGATTCCCGTAAATATTGTTCGAAAAGTAGTTGAAGACCTGAGGGAGTTCGGGACCATACAACGTGGTTTTCTTGGTGTCAGTATCCGTGAACTGGACAGCCGGCTGGCTGAAGAGCAGGGCATCTCCGATATACGGGGGGTTTATATTGCCGAAGTGACTGATAATGGAGCCGCCCGCGATGCAGGGTTGAGATCGGGGGATATCATCCTGAATATTGAAGGGGTGTCAGTAAATTCAACTTCCGAATTGCTTGAAATTATCGGCCAGCACCGTCCGGGTGACAAGGTAAATGTTGCCGTCAGGCGTAATAATAAAGATCTGGCTTTTAACGTTACTTTAAAAAACAGGGATGGAAATACCAGTGTTGTCAAACGTGAGGAAGTTGATGTAAATGCATTGCTGGGTGCGACTTTTGAACCGGTCAGCAAGGATCTTAAATCTGACCTCGGCATCGAAGGCGGCCTGCAGGTAACTTCGCTCAGGGATGGTAAACTGCGTAATGCCGGTATCAGGCAGGGCTATATCATCACCCAGGTTGATGGAAAAGCAGTCAACAGCCGGACAGATTTGTCACGGGCACTCGAAGGAAAAAAAGGCGGCGTTTTGCTTGAGGGAATCTATCCGAACAGAACCCGTGCTTACTACGGATTTGGGATGTAGAAACCTGCCGCTTCAAAGATAGCCAAATAAGGGATGTGTATCTTGCGCATCCCTTCAGGTGTATGTAAACGGACTCCGGTCTTCCTGGTTCAGATTGAACTTAAAGTCTACAGATTTGTTAATAATCAGAATGGTCAGGTCTTATCCTGCCTTCAAAAAAACCTTCGCTATGAGACAACTAAAAATAACCAAGTCTATAACCAACCGCGAGACTGCATCGCTTGACAAATATCTGCAGGATATCGGCAAAGAAGAACTGATCAGCGCTGAAGAGGAAGTTCAGCTTGCCCAGCGGATACGCCAGGGCGATCAACAGGCATTGGAGAAACTTTGCAAGGCTAACCTTCGTTTTGTGGTTTCAGTCGCCAAGCAATACCAAAACCAGGGGTTGAGCCTTCCCGACCTGATCAACGAGGGCAACCTCGGATTGATCAAAGCGGCCCAGCGTTTTGATGAAACACGTGGATTTAAATTTATTTCTTATGCCGTGTGGTGGATACGCCAGAGCATTCTTCAGGCATTGGCCGAGCAATCGCGAATTGTACGTCTGCCGCTGAATCAGGTGGGGTCTCTCAATAAAATCAAGAAAGAATCCTCCCGCCTGGAACAGAAATTTGAACGTCCGCCTTCACCTGATGAACTGGCGGCAGCACTTGAAATTCCCGAGTACAAAATAGATGCGGCGCTTAAGATCTCGACCAGATATATTTCGATGGATGCACCCCTTACGGAGGATGAAGATATGAAATTCATCGATATTTTTGTGGATGAAGATACACCTGTAACCGATGCCGGTCTGATGCGCGAATCGCTGGCCAGGGAAATTCAGCGTTCTCTGGCTACCCTCACGGAAAAAGAGCGTGATGTTGTTAATCTCTATTATGGTATCGGCATGAACCACGGACTCACACTCGAGGAAATAGGAGCCAAATTCGATCTGACCCGTGAACGTGTCAGGCAGATCAAAGAGAAAGCCATCCGAAGGTTAAAACACACCTCAAGAAGTAAATTGCTGAAGTCTTACCTGGGACAATAGCCGGTAATTAGCATCTTTTCAGGCTATCAGCATTCTGTCTGGTAGCCTTTTTTATTTTTTTTTAACTTTTTGTCCGAAATCCGTATTACCTTTTTACTGATCCCGGATTAATGGATAGTAAAAAAGTATACCCGGGAATTTATGGAATTCAGGCATGAACCTACTGTGATTGACATGGAAAAGGAAGACAGGTCGATAAGGATACTGATAGCTGAAGATAATCTGCTAAATCAGAGGATTATAGAGATCCTTATAAAAAGGATGGGATGGAATTATACCCTGGTCGGAGATGGGCTGGAAGCAGTAAATGAGTGCCTCAACGGAGAATATGATGTGATACTGATGGATATAGATATGCCCCAGATGAATGGCTGGGAAGCAACCATTGAGCTGCGAAGGAAAAAAGTTGAAATACCGATAATTGCACTTACAGCATACTCAGAGGAGTCATTCCGCAAAAAAAGCTTTGAAGTAGGTATGGATAAGTTTCTCTCCAAGCCATATGATAAGGATGAAATTTATGATGCAATTCTTAACAGTGTGAAGTCGGGCAAATAAGAATAAAAGTGATTCCCGGATTTATTGAGAACTAAAAAAACTTTTCATAATTTCTTAACATGTCCTCGCATTTTAGCCGGAGGTTTGTATTTTTGCCACCTGACGTTAATGTGTCAGGATGATCTCTAACGCTCTGATTAGCGGGGTTCCGGAAGAAAAGTAATTTCTGTTTCAGGCAGTTACTGACAGCCGTACAGGTGAATAATCTGATCTTTTGTATTGATAGATTTGCCGATCCTGGCTTTAATACACATTTGTCCGGTTGTTTGCCGGAATTAACAATGATTTTAAAAACAAGAAACAGAATGCCATCAACTAAGTATGTTTTTGTAACCGGAGGCGTAGCTTCATCGCTGGGTAAGGGAATAATATCAGCTTCACTGGCCAAGTTGCTGCAGGCAAGAGGTTTCAGTGTAACCATACAGAAACTGGATCCCTATATTAATATAGACCCTGGTACACTGAATCCTTATGAACATGGAGAATGTTTTGTAACTGAAGACGGCGCTGAGACGGATCTGGATCTTGGTCATTATGAGCGTTATCTGAATGTGCCGACATCGCAGGCCAATAACGTAACAACAGGACGCATATACCAGTCGGTGATTGATAAGGAGCGACATGGCGATTACCTTGGCGAAACAGTCCAGGTTATCCCTCACATTACGGATGAAATAAAAAGAAGAATCAAACTGCTTGGAAATGAGGGGAAATACGATTTTGTGATCACAGAGATCGGCGGTACTGTCGGTGATATTGAATCCCTGCCTTACATTGAATCTGTCCGTCAGATGCGCTGGGAGATCGGAACGGATTGCCTGGTGATTCATCTTACACTGGTTCCTTATCTTGCTGCCGCAGGAGAGCTGAAGACCAAGCCCACCCAGCACTCTGTAAAAGCGCTGCTTGAACAGGGGGTGCAGCCTGATATCATTGTATGCCGGACGGAAAAGCATCTCAATGAAGGTATGCGCAACAAGATTGCCCTCTTTTGTAATGTGGATCCCACGGCTGTTATAGAATCCATTGATGCCGAATCGATTTATGATGTGCCGTTGCTCATGCGTGACGAAAAACTTGATGTAGAGGTGCTTGAGAAAATGCGCATGCCTGCCAGCCATTTGCCTGACCTCAGAAAGTGGGAAGAATTCCTGTACAAACTTAAACATCCGAAAAATCAGGTTATCATTGGTTTGATCGGCAAGTACGTGGAGTTGAAGGATGCCTATAAGTCAATAAACGAAGCCTTTGTGCATGCCGGCGCGGTGAATGAATGTAAGGTAGTGGTCAGGGCAATTCATTCTGAAAGCATAACCCCTGAAACGGTGGCTGCCTCACTCGAAGGGCTTGATGGAATTCTGGTAGCACCCGGATTCGGAAATCGCGGCATCGAAGGAAAGATTGAGTCCATTCGCTTTGCCAGGGAAAATAAAGTGCCTTTTCTTGGTATTTGCCTGGGAATGCAGTGTGCCGTGATAGAATTCGGCCGCAATGTTCTTGGATTAAACGGCGCGAATTCAACTGAGATGGACCCGGATACCAAACACCCTGTGATTGATATCATGGAAGCTCAGAAAAAGATTTGCAACAAGGGCGGAACAATGAGGCTGGGCGCATACCCCTGCACCATAGCCGGTGGTACAAAGGCAATGGCTGTTTACGGAAAGTCAGAGATAACAGAAAGGCATCGTCACAGGTATGAATTCAACAATCATTATCTGGATCAATACCGGAATGCGGGGATGCTTACTTCGGGGATAAACCGTAAAGATGACCTTGTTGAGATTATCGAGTTGCCGGAGCATCCCTGGTTTGTTGGGATTCAGTTTCATCCTGAATACCGCAGTACTGTTGCCAGCCCTCATCCTTTGTTTGTTCATTTTGTGAAGGCAGCACTTGATTTCAGCCTTCGTAAATAGAGGCCTCCTGTATCAGGGTACTTTAGATACCGTCATCTGGCAGAAAGATCCGGGCTGGAATCGTCAGAATATTTATTTTGGTGCATTTCCCTGCTTTTGATTAATTTTGCCTCCTTATTTTCATTTACTTTATTTTATTTTCATGAACAAGAATTCTATCATTGGCCTGCTTCTTATCTTCGCCATTATGATTGGTTACACAGTGATGATGTCACCATCAAAAGAGGAGTTGGAAGCCAGGAAGCGCACCCAGGATTCCATTGCTGCAGTTCAGAGGACATTAACGGATTCAATCCGTATTCAGCAGGTTCAGCGCGAAGAGCTGAAGAATTCCGTTGCCGAAATGCCATCTCCGGCAAAAGTTTTTGATTCCGGTGCGCTGGTTGCAGCCACAAACGCTGTATACGGGCCATTTGCAGTCTCCGCTTCAGGGGTTGATAAGGATTTTATCATTGAAACTGATCTGCTTAAACTTACCTTAAGTAATAAGGGAGGTCGAATCAGTAAGGTTGAATTAAAAGAGTATAAAACTTTTGATGGTAAGCCCGCAATTCTTTTTGTGCCGGATTCCTCTATGTTCGAATTTGCGTTCTTTACTGATGTAAGGCCGATTACGACAGGAAACCTCTACTTTCTGCCTTCATGGACCGATCAAAGATTTGAAGGGCAGGATGAACTAAGAGTAAGCGGTAATGACTCCCTGCATTTTGCCATGAGACTGTTCGCCGGAAGCTCTGACAGCATTGCATTGCCCGATAGCTATATTGAATACCTGTACACAGTCAAGGGCAACAATTATATGGTTGACTTTGAGGTGAATTTTGTCAATATGGAGGGGGTGATTGCTCCCAATACAAAAGAACTGAACGTCAACTGGAATGCCCGTTTACTGAGACAGGAAAAGAATCTCGAAAATGAGAAACTTAATACCACCATACATTTCCGGCATTCGGACGGTGAAGTTGACTATCTGAGCGAAAGAAAAGATGACAGTAAAAGCATCAATACCCGGTTGAAATGGGTTTCCTTTAAGCAGCAGTTCTTCTCCGCCTCCCTTATTGCCGGAGAGCTGTTTCAGAATGCCGAATTAACAAAAGTGCGGGAATCCGAAAAGGAGATGAAGTACCTTGAACAGATGCAGGCTGTTCTTTCACTCCCTTTCAATCCAATGGTAGACAAAAGTCTTGGGATGTCCTTTTATTTTGGCCCGAACAAATATAACCTGATGCGCAAATACAAGCTGGATCTTGAAAGACAGATACCGCTTGGCTGGAGTTTCTTTTTAATGCAGTGGATCAACCGTTTTGCTGTTATTCCCGTCTTTAACTTTCTTGAAGGATTTAATTTGAATTATGGCATTATCATATTAATTCTTACGATACTATTGAAAATTGTTCTCTTCCCGATTGCATACAAGACTTATATGTCTTCGGCCAAAATGCGCCTGCTGAAGCCTGAAGTGGACGAGATCAATGCAAAATATCCGAAGAAGGAAGATGCGATGAAAAAGCAGCAGGCCACGATGACCCTCTACAAGAAAGCAGGGGTGAATCCTATGTCGGGCTGCGTTCCCATGCTGCTGCAATTCCCGATCCTGCTTGCTATGTTCCGTTTCTTTCCTGCTTCCATCGAATTGAGGCAGGAGGCATTCCTGTGGGCGCATGACCTTTCAAGTTACGATTCTGTGCTCGATCTGCCCTTTACCATCCCATTCTATGGTGACCATGTGAGCCTTTTCACCCTGCTGATGACCATTTCGACAATTATCTATACCAAGATAAATAACGATATGATGTCGACAGGAAATCAGATGCCCGGGATGAAAACCATGATGTATCTGATGCCGGTGATGTTCCTCGGCTTCTTTAACAGCTACTCGTCCGGTCTGAGTTATTATTACCTGCTGGCGAACCTGATGACCTTCGCGCAAATGTATCTTATCCGCCGTTTTGTGAACGAGGACAAACTTCATGCTCAGATTCAGGAGAACAAGAAAAAGCCCGTGAAGAAATCGAACTTCCAGAAGAAGCTTGAAGAGATGGCAAAGAACCAGGGCAAGAAGTAGGATTTCGGGTAGCAGATTTGGGGCATCATTATAAAATCAAGGTTCAGCAGGAATTTGAGCCTGTGTGTGGAATATTTTTGAATTTTCTTTTTCAGGTCATTCCGGAATATCGGCGAAGAGCCGATCAGACCGGACAGCGGGTTCGCCAAAAACAGTCCCGGAATTTTTAACGGAATGCAGTGGTTCTCATATTTCTTAATTTCTGAATCAGCTAAAGCGAATTCCGGTTTTAATCCCGGTTCCTTCGTGAATAGCTATCCTGCATTTTCCGCCTGTATCAGCCCCGGCAGTTTTCCGGCTCCGGTCCCTGTCCGGATTCCAATCCGCCTTCCGGTCTCAACCTGAACCTCATCATTAAACGTCCCCTCAGGCTTCGGTTTCCGGCTAACTCTGCGACACTTCGCGCTTGCTGCCGCAAGATTTTCTTATACAACCTTTCCGTGTCCGGGTTCCGGCTTCTGAAAGCGGGTCCTTGCTCCGAAGACTATATGATTTTCAACTTTACCAATGTTGGCCTTCAATAACTGATGACCGGAGTTTTTAAATAAACAAGGTTTGAAGAAATGCATAAACTGAATTAAAACGATTCATTCTGATCCCGGTTAAGGGGTTTATAGTAAAATAAGTTTACGTCAAACAGGTAATATTTCTTTGCCGGCTATGCTTAAACTTGACACTAAGGCCAAGAGCAGCTTGAAAATTTATGGATGATTGCCGAAACGGAAAGTCTATTCCCTTTGCTATCAGCTTTTTCAGAATAATTGTAAAAATGAGACTTCTGATTTTGTAAAAATGCCACAACAAGGTTTCGTAATAAAAATATTTTTGCACACAAACACCCAGGAGTGTAATCAATTATTCGTTTAAACAAAATCCAAAGAAATGAAAAGAAACCAACTTAAATGGTGGAGCATTGTTGCTTCCGCGGTACTAATGTTTACAGCCATCTCTTGTCATAAAGAAAGCGTTTCTTCGACAACGGGCGACAACCCGTTTGATATAACAAATGGAGGAGAAAGTCAGGTTCGTAATAAAATTGTAGTTATCAGCGATATACATCTGGGGAATGACCTTAACTATGCAGAATGTGTAGCACATCTCCCGAGATTGGTTGAATTTCTGACAGATATACGTGAATCAAAAACGGTCAGCGAACTGGTTATTGCCGGTGATTTGCTGGACGAATGGTATATTCCTTCGCGAACAGATACTTATGAAGGTAAAACACAGAAAGAGTTTATTCAGAAAATTGCAACTCAGAACAAAGGTGTTATTGATGTACTGAATGGTATAATTAAAGACGAAAACATAAAAGTAACCTACGTTCCCGGAAATCATGATCTGATAGTTCAAGAAGATAATGTTGAATTGATTTTACCCGGAATCAATCAGGCGCGGGATAACAACCGACCGGGGATCGGAACTTATTATCCAATTCCGCAAATTGCCATAGAACACAGCCACCGTTACGATTTTTTCTGTGCGCTGGATCCCTACAGCAACCAAAACATTGCCCCCGGCACAACTCTGCCTGCAGGGTATTTCTTTACGCGTATTGCCGTTAACTCTGTAACCAATTACCCGGAAGCCGGTGAAATTACACCTGTCCGTGATGTTACACTGAACTCCGCCGATGAAACACAGGTTAACAATTTTATCTATTACAATACGTGGAAATCTGTATTGACAAGCCTTATACCTGTTAAAGACAATTTTGATGACAAAATCATTGTTACCAATGTTGGCAATTTTACGGGCAGCTTTAGCATAAACGATGTGATCCCGTTCAATAAACCCGATGGTAGTATCGACATGAATTTATTCAGTGGAGCCTGCAGTCAGTCTGGCTGGGAAAAAAGACTTGCCTATAACAATGTGCCTGTGATTACATCAATAAAAGATGCAATTCCAGGGAGTCTTCATACCAACTTCCTCGATGAACAGTCAAATGTTCAGTATTTTCAGAATCAGAATTCGGAAGTCAGGATTGTTGTTTTTGGCCATACGCATGTGCCTATGTTGAAATCCTTTACCAATAGCAAAGGTGAGGCTTGTATTTATGCCAACTCAGGCACCTGGATCGACAAAAAGACAAAACAAGGAGAATCAGTAGATCAGGACAACGAAAATATGGACTTTATTGTGATTGCCCCACAAGCTGCGGATAACAGTATGATAAAAGTTGAACGTTTCCAATACAGGAAACAAGCGCATATTTCTTTGGAAAGCAGATCAATTAAACTGTAAAAATTTATAAACTGTCACTATTATCCGACTAATCTGT
>DJGZ01000056.1 GCA_002433025.1 Bacteroidales bacterium UBA5833 | reverse complement strand
GTCGCCGGCTTTAAGGCTGAAATCATATAGTATGTACTCTCTTTCGAGCGGGTAGGAATAAAAGTAATCACTGTTCGGATCAATATATACCCGCCTGGTAGCAGTGTCCTGCCTCAGAAAAGCCGCGTATCCTGTGGTTACTGTCAATGTTCCGGGGTGTTGGTCAGGTATCTCTTCCGGCAGGTTCCACCGGTAATTCTTCCTTACCCAGAAAAGCTTTTTGTACAGGTGCGGCTCTTCGGGCAAAAAGTCGTTATATCCCAGCATGGTAGGCCTGCTGAGTGTGGTATCACCCGAAAAATAGAAATATGATGTATCGATGTTATAAAACCAGAGATCATAATAAGGATGACTAACGCCTTCCTCATAACTGCGTGTTTCTATCCAGAGCGCAGAGTCAGGGAAAAGAAAATAATCTTCCTCAACAATAAGGCTGTCAGGATCAGGAATTACAGGGTCAGGGTTTTCAACCGCAGGCTCCTTTTTGCAGGATGAAATCAAAAAACTCAACAGTACTGTCAGAATCAGCAGGCGATTTTTCATAGTTTGTTTATCATACATTATAAAAGTGGACTTTCATGAGCCCCTGCATTTCCGCTTAACAGAAACATGCTGTTTTTATATCACAAGTAAAGATACAAACCTTTAAAGGCTGTTGGCTATAATCTGATAATTTTAATGGGAAAATGTCTGAAAAGATATGGAATTCAGCATTGGTTAAGGTTTCATAGAAATCAAAAACCAAATAGCCCCATGTTCGGCTTGCCTTCTCATCATAATCAAACCTGACGGGTAACAGATTGAATAAATTGACAGAGAAATCAATACAAAAATTTATCAGTTGTTTGTGTATTTGCATAAATTCATGTAGGTTTGATCTTTAATCTCCGAAGCATATAATCGATCCCCATGAGCAAAAATGACAAACCGGATGAATCAGGACGCCGGAAATTTTTTAAGCTGGCAGCAGCCGGCAGTCTGGGAGCCATGATCGCTCCTTCACCCCTTAAATCGGTTTTAGCGCAGGTTCAGGACACAGAAAAGCCCGCTACCAACATCGCCGATGCGCTTAAGTATCCACGGAAGGAGGGGTCCCTCCCGGGGAAATTCCCGGCAAGGGTGGTAAAAGTTGTGGACAGCGCTTCCGTGCAGGATGACAAGCCGGTGAAAACGGCGGTGTACAATATGCTGTCGGAATCTATGCTGTTGCTGACCGGGGCCACCACCTTGCAAGAAGCCTGGCTGACCTTTGTCCGGCCGGACGAGAAAATCGGCCTGAAACTGAATCCCATTGGCGGCACCCTGCTCTCCAGCAGTCATGAACTGGTGCAGAGTATTATTGAACAACTGCTCGAAGCGGGAATTCCAGGGGAAAATATTGTGCTGTGGGACCGCCGGGAATTTCAGCTGCACGAAGCCGGTTTCACCCCTGAAGCTTATCCGGGCATCACCATCACTGGCACAGAACGCAAAGGTGCCGATGGCGCCTATTACGGCAGTGACGGAAAGCTGCTCAGCGAAGCCGTGATTGACCGCGATTGGTTCTACTTCGCCGATGTGGAAGGCGAATACGATGATTACACTATGCCTTTTATGGTCAATGGGGGTAAATACTCCTATTTTACAAAGATATGCACTCAGGAACTGGATAAGATTATCAACGTTCCCGTGCTGAAAAATGCCGGGGCCTCCATTACGCTTTGCCTGAAGAATCTGGGCTACGGGGTAATCACCAATACAGGCCGCCTGCACGCGAAACTCTGGGGCGAAACCAGCGCCGAAGTCTGCTGCTTTCCGCCGGTGCGCGATAAGGTGGTGCTCAACATTGCCGACGGCCTGCGCGGCTGCTTCCAGGGTGGTCCGGGCGCCAATCCGCAATACATCTGTAACTACAACACCCTGCTGGTTGGTACCGATCCCGTGGCAGTTGACCGCATCGGTTACGACATCGTCTTGCGGAAGCGCATTGAGGAGGGTATTCAGCAGGAAGACGTTCCCCGCGGCCGGCAGTTTATGGAATATGCATCCCGCCTGGGACTGGGCGAGTGCAATATGGAAAAAATAGCGCTGGTGGAAGTTGTCCGCTAACAATGATTTTACCGTTTATTACGGAATGAAGTGATTTTTACCTGAATACCTTATGAGGCTATTTAAACTTGTATTACTGATTTTGCTGGCCGGAGCTGCATTTGCCCAGCAAACACCGGCGCTTGATCCCGCTTCCATACCCGGCTTTGTCCCGGTGAATGTCAGGCAGTTCGGCAATGAGGAATTGTGGGGCTACATCAACGGCGGGGCGGATCTTTATCTGGAATACGGCTTTGAGGAGATTCATGTGTTTGACGTAAAGGCTTCTAACCTTGATTATAAAGCAGACCTCTACTGCATGAAATCTGCCGCGGCGGCATACGGCATATACAGCATCGCCCGGTTCAGATGCCGCACCTCCGGAACGCTGACACATCATGATTGCCTGACGCCCTATCAGTACATCGCGGCAAAGGGCAAATACTACCTTTCGGTATCAAAGCCCGCCGGCAATGCGGAAGGTGAACAGGGGATGCTTGCCATCGCTGCCAACCTGCTTAACCAGTTACCCGAAGAAGAAGCGGAGGTGCCCGCTCTTTTCAAAGTGGAATTTCAGGATTCGGATCTCCGAGACCTGAAACTGGTTACCGGCCGGTTGGGAATACAGAACGGCTTTGTCCGCTGGGACGCGCTCTTCGGGGATCTGAGCAGTTATGAAGCATGGATTCTCAATGTGAAGACAGACGGGAAGCCGTATTATGTTGCTGAGGTCCGCTTTAATGATGAAGCTGACAGGGAAAAATTTATGCAGCAGAACGGCTTTACCGGACTTACTGATTCCACGGAGGAAGCTAACGGATTCCGGCTGTTCCTCCGCGGACAAAACCGGCTTTTACTTACCGAAGGCGTCGCCCCGGCCACACTGCTTGAAAATCTTGCAAAGGGCCTTTATTAGTCTTCTGGAAGTTATCTGTCGTCGTTTTCCGGCTCTATCAGTCCTTTGCGGATCGCGTATTTCATAAGTCCGACAATGGATTTGGTTTTAGTCTTGATAAAGATATTGCGCCGGTGCGCTTCCACCGTACGCTCGCTGATAAACAGCTTTTCGGCAATCTGTTCGTTGCTGTATTCCCTGGCCACCAGGTTCAGCACCTCGATTTCGCGCGATGACAGTGATGGACGTGCATCTTCTTCAGGGTCAGTCTGTTCCGTAGTGCTTCCCAGATTTTCCATAATGATGTTCTGGGTGTTGATGCTCAGGTATTTGCCGTTTCTATGCACAATCCGCAGGGCCTCAGTCACTTCGTTCATATTGGTGCGTTTCAGCACATAACCCGACGCTCCGGCTTTAATCATTTTTGTAATGACGGAGATGTCATCATGCATGGTAAGCGCAATGATCTTCACCGAAGGGTATAAAGCCCTGATTTTTTCGGTGGCCTCGATGCCCGAACCGTCCGGCATATTGATGTCCATCAGTACCACGTCGATGACATTTTTCTCCAGAAAAGCCATGGTTTCAGCCATGGAATTGGCTCCGGCCACAAAAGCGATGTCCTCTTCGCCTTCGAGCAGCGATTTCAGTCCTTCAATCATCAGCTGATGATCGTCAACAATCAGGACTCTGATGGGTTTTTCTGACATAAGCCGTTTATTGCAATGGAATTAGTATGCTGATGATGGTTCCCCTGCCGGGATTGGAATCTATAAACATGGTTCCGTGCAGGTTTTCTATCCTCGATTTCATATGTGCCAGCCCGTAACTGGAGTGCTGTTTGATCTCGTCAAAATTAAAGCCTTTCCCATCGTCTTCCGCCATCAGCGAGATCTCATGGTCGCCCTGCGTGATCTGAATAAACAGGCTGCCGGCCTCGGCGTGCTTGATGGTGTTGTTGACAATCTCCTGTATGGTGCGGAAGAGTGTGTTCTCTATCAGGTTGTCAAGCTTGTCGCTCAGCCCGAAAGTGTCGAAACTCATGTTCAGGCGCGTACTTTGGTTTACCCTGTCGGAAATGCTTTTCAATGCCCCTTTCAGGCCGCGTTCCGAAAGCAGTGAGGGAGCAAGGTTGTGCGAAATCGTCCTGACTTCATCAAAGGCATCGTCAATGCTCTTCATCAGCGATTCAAGCAGCGTTTTCTTCTTTTCATCACTTAGTTCCTTCCGGCTGTAAAGTACACTGGCATTCAGTCCGGCCAGACTGAGCAGATGGCCGAGGCTGTCGTGCAACTCACTGCCGATGCGTTTCCGTTCCTGGATTTCCGCCTCCAGCACGGCATTCGTTTTCTTCTCCGTTAATTCGATCACTGTCTTCTGTAGCTTTACGTTCTGCCGGTGCCGGTGATTGAGGTAGAGCAGGTAGAGACCGGTCAGCAACATGATGAATGTCAGTGATATAAAAAACAGCAGATTGTTCTTTTTGCTGATAGCAAGTTCTTTTTTATCCAGTTCGAGTTGCTGCATTTTGTTTAGCTGGCTTAGGTAATTCAACTCAACATCATACACCTGGTGCACTACCGCCTGATTGATCAGCTCCTGCTGTGCCTTTTTGTGCTCACGGTAGTGAAACAGGCTGTTTTTGTAATCTCCCGTTTTTTCGCAGATGTCTGACAACACCTCATGGGCATCACTTTTGAGCACCAGGCTGTTTTGTTCGCCCGCCATCTGCAGCACTTCGCGGGCAATGGCAAACGCCTGGGCGGATTGGTTCAGCCGGTTCAGCGCTCCGGCAGTGCCAAGTCGTGCCACTGCCAGCTGGTAGGAGAGGTTAGTCTCGCGGGCAATGGCTGTGCTCAGTTCAAAAGCTTCCAACGCCTGCTCAGGCCTTCCATGTACCAGGTAATAATTGCCCATCAGCTGATATGAAATGCACAAACCATATTTGTTGCCGATTTTCCGTGAAAGCGCCACAGCCTTGTTCAGGTATCCGAGAGCCAGGGGCGGGTCGTTTTCAGAGATGTAGCAGAGCGCGATGTTGTTCAGCACTGAAACGATAAGAATAGAGTCCCTTTGCACTCCTGAAGAGTCAAGTGCTTTGTTGAAGTATGTCAGTGCTTTGTCGTAATTTTTCAGGTTCAGGTATATCAATCCGATATTGTTATAGGTCCCGGCCATTTTTTCCGGGACTTTGGCCAGGCTGTAATTGTTCAGCGCCTCAGACAGATAGAGGTAGGCAGTTTTATAGTTACCCGTCTCATTGTATATCATGCCCAGGTTGTTGTTGATATGGGCAATCTCCAGATACAGCCTGATCTCTTCGGCCAGGGCAAGCGCCTGGTTGTAATACTTAATGGCTTCCGTATACCTGGTTTCAAACGCGTATGATGAACCGATATACTTCAGCAGCCTTATCCTGGCGGGCAGGTTGTCCGCATCCTGATCTTCGAGGAGCTGCTGAGCCATAATCCGCGCATGCGAAGGATTCTCGTAGATAATCTTATGAATTTCCTCCGAAAGGCTGTCTCCCGCTGCCGTATCTGCGGGTGACATGCCTGCTTTATCACTGCCGCTGCAGGCAGCAAGCAACAAAATAAAGGATAGCATACAGGTGTAAAAAACTGATTTTACGATCGTATGGGGCAGCGCTCCGGATAATGCCAAGGCTTTCATCTGAAAAAAGTAATCTGAACAGCAATGCAAAGCTAAGGCTTTCCCGCTCAGGTCAGTCATTTGATTTCTGATAATGAATAAAATAGGCGTTGATACGAAACTATACTAAGTGCTGGCACGGATGAAAGATTCAGGTGAAAATAGCGTGCAATACCAATTGAATTTTGTTGCTGATTCAGTTTACTTTGCCAAAGTTTTATTTTCAAAATCAACTTTCATGAAAAACCTTTTTACTTCTTTTGCTGCCCTGCTGATGGCCGGCATGTTCTTTACTCATTATTCCGCCATGGGGCAGGAGGTGCTTTACAGCAATCATTTTAATGATCCCACCGGACAACTCCCTCCGGGATGGGTACTCGACGGGGCACAGGCGCCCTGGTCGGTTGCCTCGTCAGCAATGGCCGGTGGCGAAGCCCCCGAACTCTTCCTTGGCTTCAGTTTTGCCTCGGGCCTCAGCCGCTTGATTTCTCCTGTTATCAATATTGAAGGCCATCAGGAGTTATGCCTCAGGTTTAAGCAATACCTTTTTAACTACGAAATGGATTATGGCGAAATCATCGGAGTGGATGTTACCTACGATGGTGGCGCAACCTGGGAGGCGCTGATGGAAAAACCCGTCGGGCTGCTCAATATTCCGCAGGATGAGTTTTCGTATTATTTCACCGCACCGCAGGGCTCCGGACAACTGCAGTTTGCCTTCCGCTTCGAGGGCAACAATTACGCCATCAACTTCTGGGCCATTGACGATCTGTTTGTGGAATCGCCGGTTGATCACGATCTGCTCACAGGATATTTCTCCGGAAATAACACCCCTGCGGCAGGAGAGGAGCAGCTTTACTTTCTGGAGGTCATCAATGGCGGAGCGATTGCCCAACAGGATTACACCGTGAACCTTTTCAGCGGAGACGGTACCCTACTGTCAACGGCGGCAGGTTTGCCCGTAGCCTTTGGAGAAAAGATGTATCACCTGTTCTGGTGGACTCCTTCCACCGATAACATCGGCAGCATGGATATTTATGCCGAGATTGAGTTTGCCGATGATCAGCATACTGACAACAACCGTACCGCCAGCCTTGTCATTTATGTGCAGCCTGCCGGAATTGAATATGTCCAGATCGGTAGTGGTTCGCACCCGCTCAACTCCCTTCCCTGCAATTTTTTTAATCTGCACAGCTACACCCAGTCGTTGTACCTGCCTGAAGAAGTGGGCGTCAGTGGCTTCCCGCTTACCGGCCTGCAATACACCTGCCAGTTCGATGTAGACCTTGAGGAGGTGACAGTGCAGATCTTACTGGGGGAAACCGCCCAGACCAACCTGGCCGACAACTGGATCAATCCCGCAACCCTGACTCCGGTTTTCAACGGAACCATCGATTTTTCAAAGGGTTTTAACAACCTATATATCCCGCTGGACAATCCCTACACATATAACGGCGGAAACCTGGTGGTGCAAACGGTTAAAAGCTTTAGTGAAATGGTGGTGGGCGCGGTGTTTATCAGCTCCATCGACACCGGGGCAAGCCGCTCCCGCATCGCTGAAAGGGATGATATGCCTTTCAATCCCATGACCCTCCCCGAATTCGGCTATTCAGTAGATTACTATCCCAACATTACTTTGTTCTACTCAACCGGGATTACATCTGCAGAGCCGGCTCTGGATCTGCCGGTAGTTTCGGCCTATCCCAACCCTGTAAGCAGCCGTTTGTTTGTGCAGTCAGGTGAGCGCATGACCGAAGTCAGGATTACGGATCTCGCCGGCAGAGAGATTCTCCGCGAAAATGCCGTAAGTCAGGAGCACACCCTGAATGTGGAAAACCTCACCCCGGGCTTGTACCTGTTGCAGGTAAAAACTGCCGCCGGCACCGCCACCCGCAAGGTGCAGGTACTCAGATAAGTTATTGGAGGAGTGAATAGCTGAAGGCTGTGCTGCAATGCGGTACAGCCTTTCGGTTTTATAAGGAGTGGAGTACTCTGCTTATAAATCCTCGTCCTGCAGAGAGCACAGCCCTGAAAGGGCGCTATCCATTAACCCTGGG
>DJGZ01000072.1:51053-51607 GCA_002433025.1 Bacteroidales bacterium UBA5833 | reverse complement strand
TGTAATTTTTGTCATGTACTAAGCGCCATACTATAAAAGTAACAATAACCTGACATTTGTTTTCCAATTTCAGTATAGTTTTTGTAGTAAACAGACAGCTTCTCTGTGAAATTTTTTCTCTGGTTAAAACTATACATATTCCATAAATCAGGATTAATCTCCCAACCATCAGTCGCAACTTCAATATAATTCATTTTAAATAATGTATTTATAGCATCTTTTTCTTCTTGACTTAAAGTTGTCCTTGATTGCGCATCACAATGCAAAGCGCCAAAGAATATAAGTATGAATACAAAACTAAGGCTAGAAATAAAAATCCCTTTTGTTGATTTTAAGAAGTTTTTCATGATTTTAGTCTTTTAAATTAAAATACTCTGTCTTAAAATTATTTTTATTTAAGTAGACATAATTTAGTATGCTCCCACAATGACCGCCAACTCGTAACTATCCTCAATAATTTATCCATTTAATCACTTACAATCATCTACAATCATCTGCTCCCGCTACCAACTCCAATATCCCTATCTATATCTCAGGGAGCAAATTACCCCTTA
>DJGZ01000072.1:0-51042 GCA_002433025.1 Bacteroidales bacterium UBA5833 | reverse complement strand
AATTTACATATCAGCAATAATGCGTGAAGAAATTTGTATTTCATTCTCATTTTTCGGCTATGGCAACCGGAATGTTTATTATCCGGCAAGCGGGCATAACGCGACTACCTGGTTGCGGGCGGCCGGTGGGAGAGGAGGTTTCTGGGCTTCTGCCGATGGACGCACCGGTGGGCTTCACGCACACCGGCCGTGCATTCGATTACCCTTTTGTGTTCAGCAGATTCAAAAGTCCAGGGTCATTTCTTGTATAGTTCAATCGTTCCATTGTCCGANNCTGATATACTCAACCTCTTTAAATGTAAAATGTGAATCTGTCAGTTTTCCTGTGATTTTATGCACTGAATTCAAAGAAGGCCATTCAATTTCTCCTTCCACCCTCCCAGAAGACTGATTATAGGAAACAATCTTCACATTGGCAGTCCATGACTTGCCTGATTTTGAAGATTTAGCTTTACCTGTAAAAACGGCTCCGGTAAAATTATTCTGAGGTGCTGCTTTTTCTTCATTAACTTTCTTAATCAGTTCAATCGTTCCATTGTCCGAACCGGGGTCAGACCAGGTACCTGAAATTTTATTGCCACTGATTGTGGTAGTATACTGGCAGTTCAGGTTTGCACTTCCTTTCCTGATATACTCAACCTCTTTAAAAGTAAAATGTGAATCTGTCAGATTTCCAATGATTTTATGCACTGAATTCAAAGAAGGCCATTCAATTTCTCCTTCCACCCTTCCTGAAGACTGATTATAGGAAACAATCTTCACATTGGCAGTCCATGACTTGCCTGATTTTGAAGATTTAACTTTGCCTGAAAAAACGGCTCCGGTAATATTATTCTGAGGTGCTGCTGTTTCTTCATTAACTTTCTTAATCAATTCAATCGTTCCATTGTCCGATCCGGGGTCAGACCAGGTTCCTGAAATTTTATTGCCACTGATTGTGGTAGTATACTGGCAGTTCAGGTTAGCACTTCCTTTCCTGATATACTCAACCTCTTTAAAAGTAAAATGTGAATCTGTCAGTTTTCCTGTGATTTTATGCACTGAATTCAAAGAAGGCCACTCAATTTCTCCTTCCACCCTTCCTGAAGACTGATTATAGGAAACAATCTTCAAATTGGCGGTCCATGATTTGCCTGATTTTAAAGATTTAACTTTGCCTGTAAAAACGGCTCCGGTAAAATTATTTGCCCATCCAATGTTAGTACTACACAGAAATAGTGTTGCAAGTACCAACCAATTAATACGAATAGATTTTTTTTTCATTTTTATAATCCTCCAAATTGATTATTTATAAAGTGTCTTTTCAGCATAAAGACTAACCCGCATATATCCTCAGCAAATTATCCATCTAATAACCTACGGGTATTTCCAATCATCTGCTCCCGTTACCATCTCCTAAATCCATGTCAATATAATAGTGAGCAAATTATGCCCTGAAAATTACAAAAGAAATTTACATTTCAGCAATAGTGATTAAAAAAAATCACTATTGTCCGGGGAAAAGCATGAGATTATTCGCTAACGCTCAGAAAGACTGCAATTTGCGTGTATTTCTAAAGGAGGGGGCTTGGTGGCGGCTTCGTCACCACCAAGCCCCCTCCTTTGAATCCTAAAACATTGTCTTTCTGAGCGTAACATCGTGGAGCGAAGAATCTCTAAGTTCATTATCAGGTTTTTCCCGTACAACAATGAAAAAAATATTTCCTTCGCGCCTTGGGGTTATCAGGAATAATCAGCCCGGTAGAAGTTGTATGCGGATCAGTCGTACTTGTGGCTTTATCAATATACCCCGCTAATCCGGTTTTGCCAGGGCATTGCTCAGGGCGCTTATATGGTTTTCCCTTTCAAGGGAGAAAGTTTTGCTTTTTATATTGCAGATTTCAAAAAGCTGAAGCGCCTTTTCAAGATAGGTACGCGATGGTTCTGACTGCTTGCTTAACCCAATCTTCGAGATAAAAGCTGCAAGAGCCTCAATATTTTCAATGCTGAAGCCCTTGAAGCCGTTCACATACTTTTCCGACTCCGCCTGGTCCATCTGCATCAACCTGTCCAGGTCGAAATTTATTTCGTTAAGCAGCATTTCCCGGGCTTCGGCTTCCTGCCGCTCCGGGGTGATGGCGGGCGGTCTGCTGCCGCCAAAGATTTTCTGCTGAATGGCCCGGATAACAATGCCCAGCTTTTCAATTTCACGGAGTAAATAATCCTTTTGTTCCATAGCCTGTTTTTTGTTTGCCCGTGCAGCGTATCCTTATCCCATTGGTTTTCAAGGATCTTATCCGGCGTGGCAATGCGCCGTCACTATGCAGACAGCCGGAAAGGGCATGGTCAGGTTGGCCGTACTCAAATCTTTTTCCCTTTAATATCCTTCTTCTGGTAATCTTTCAGAATTTTCCCGAAAATCTTTTCTTTCCGTTTCTTTTCGGCCTGTGTAGTTTCAAACCAGGCTTTTTCCCTTTCCAGTTTAAGATAATTTTCAAGCAGGCTGCCGTCGAGCGTGCCGTTTTCCACCGCTTCAAGCACGGCACAGCCGTCCTCGTTCGTATGGGTGCAGTTTTTAAACCTGCAGTGCTGCGCCAGGCTCAGCAGGGTGTCGAAGGTGGTTTCCAGTCCCAGGGCGGTATCGGCAATCCCCACTTCACGCATGCCCGGGTTGTCGATCAGTATGCTCCCGTTTTCCAGCACAATCAGCTCCCGGTGGCTGGTGGTGTGCCTGCCTTTGCCGGTGCTCTGGCTGATATCAGCGGTGTGCATGACCTCCCGGCCCGAGAGGAAGTTCAGCAGGGTGGACTTGCCGGCGCCCGAAGATCCCAGCATGCAATAGGTTTTGCCCTTCTCCATTATGTTGTTAAGCGCCCCGTAACCGTTTCCGGTGAGGCTGCTGACGGCAATCACGGGGACTTCCCGGATGCGTTGCCGGATGGCTTCGGCGATGTCGCTGATCTTTTCTTCCGTGACCAGATCGGTCTTGGTCAGCACAATCACCGGGCTTACCCGCGCGGCATAACAGATGGTAAGGTAACGCTCCAGCCGGTTGATGTTGAAGTCCCTGTCGACGGCCTGAATCAGCAGGGCGGTATCTACGTTGGCGGCGATGATCTGCACTTCGCCGGCATGGCCGGCCGCCTTACGGGTGATGGCGGAGGTGCGCGGGATGATCTGATGGATCAGCGCTGTGTTGTTGTCGTACATAATCAGGGCCACCCAATCGCCTACCGAGGGGAAATCTTCCCGGCTTTTCGCCGAATACCGGAGGTTCCCGGTGATTTCGGCCTCTGTTTCCCCATGGGTGGTGCGCACGATGTACCGCTCCCGGTGTTCGGCAATCACCCGTCCCGTTTCATAATCCTTCAGGTTTTGCCGGATCCTTGATTCTTCAATTTTTTCGTTATAACCGAGGTCTTTCAGTTTCATTTGAATGTTGTTTTACTTGTTGATCAACTGGATTGATTAGGCTAAGGCTGAGGTTGAGGTTGAGGTTAAGGCTAAGGTTAAGGTTGAGGTTAAGGTTAAGGTTAAGGTTGTGCTTCGGCTGGCCTCCTTCCGATGGCGATCGGAATCGCTCGACCTCCGCCGCTCAGCAACCAAGGTTTAGGTTGAGGCTGAGGTTGGTCTCGTACCGATAGCTATCGGTACCGCTCGACCACCGCCGCTTGACCACCGCCGCCCTACCACAACCCGCTCAGCAAACAAAGCTAAGGATGCTGAGGGGTAGGGTGTTTTATGCTTTGTGCTTTTATCCCGGGCCGGGGTAGGGGACGGTCTCCGTTTCGCCGGGCGGCATGGGGTAGCACCGGTTGATCCAGTCTTCCCTGGCCGTTTGCAGGCGGTTTTTATCAGAGGATACAAAGTTCCAGTCGATGTAGCGCTCTTCGGTGAAAGGTTCGCCCCCGAAAACATAAGCCGTGCTGCCTGCTTCCATTTCAAAGCTGCAGCGTTTGCTCTCCTTTGTCACAAGAACCTGGTTCGGGCCGTGGGTGTTGCCTTCGATGCGGACGGCGCCTTCAAGGATAAACAGGGCGCATTCGCCATACAACGCGTGGCCGATTGCTGCCTGCTGAGTGACACTGCATTTGATTTCGGCAAAGTAAAGCCTGCTGAAAACCGGAACCGGCGATTTTCTGCCGAAGGCCTCGCCGGCGATCAGCCTGAACTGCAGATGATTTTCCGTCCATGCGGGGATTTCGCCCGCTTCGATATGGATAAACGAGGGTTCCGTTTCCTCATATTCCTTTGGCAGGCCTACCCAGAACTGCAAGCCGTGCAGGCTTTTCTCCGCGTTTCGCAGATACTCCGGCGTTCTTTCCGAGTGCACCACGCCTTTGCCGGCCGTCATCCAGTTAACGGCCCCGGGTCCGATTTCCACCTCGCTGCCGATGCTGTCGCGGTGCATAATGGCGCCCCCGAACAGGTAGGTGAGGGTGGAAAGCCCGATATGGGGGTGCGGCAATACATCCAGGTTTTCATTTTTTGAAAGGGAGGCCGGCCCCATGTGGTCGAGAAAAACAAATGGGCCTACCGCTCTTTTCTGCCGGAAGGGCAGCAACCGGCCTACCTGAAAACTTCCGATGCCGGCGGCCCTTTCCGGGATAATCATTTCAATGCTTGACATCTGCACGCTGTTTGTTGAAACATTACACTGCATCACTGACAAATACCAACTCAAACTTACAGCTTTTTTATTGATTTATCCCTGATTATTCCAGGTCAAATGCTTGAATGGATTTAAAACGGAAGTTTCGTTATCTGACGCGCCGGAACATACTTTGCGATTTGCCATAAATATTTTACCACTAAAACCCGGAAACACAAAAACGCACCTTTTTTTTTCATTCCTGAAACCCTGATTAACCCTGATGCTGCCTGCATGACGGACCTGCGCTCAAGTCCAGTCCCTAATCCCAGTAAAGATATGCCCTTACATGATTTCACCAATAAGCCGAAGCGGCAAATCCAGTTTCCCTGAAGCTGCAGGCGCCTTTGAGCCGTCGATCATAACTACAAATCCACCATCAGCTTTATCGAAATGGCTTATAGAATTAATTTGAAAATGCAGGACTTGTGGATGCGGTGAAAATTATGCCCGGGCTGTTCTTTTCAAACTCCCTGATAAATTCTGAATTGTCGATCTTTTGCATTTCGACCATTCAGAAAGTAAAATAATTGTAATCTGCCTGGATACAGATAGTATTCCGGATATTCAAGGCATAGGGCTGATCACTGGTTTTCAGCGCCAGCCGCTGAGACTTCAATAGGTCTTTGATACCCTCAACGATCACCTTCCGGTGAAGGCTTTCCTGAAAACGGTCAATACCGGATGCTTTAATGATGACCAGGGCCGGCTCTTTTGCCTCAGGCATTCACGCGACAGCGTCAGTGGTAAGTTGACTCCCGGCAACCACGACAGCCTTGATCATAAAATGATTTTTTGTAAGCTAAAAATAAGTTGTGCCAATTCAAATCAGGGTAAATCTGCCAGACATACGATATCATCCGGCGTCAATATTGTAATATCCGGATGTGATGCGGGTGTTTTCTGAAATAAAACTTTGATGATTTTTTCAGGTTTTGCGAATGGGATATTGCTTTCCTTCCATTTCAACGATTCTAAAACTTCATCGGTACGATTTTTATCCGACCACTTTACTTCTCCAATTAATAAGGCTGTCTGGTCAGTTGATGAGGCAATGAGGTCAATTTCCATTGTTTTTTTGTTTAAGCCGCCACCCCACCACCGGGAGGCAGGGTTGAACCTTTTACCTTCAATTTCGATGAAAGGAATTGCTTTTCTGCATAAATCCTCCCAGATTGACGAGATATACCGATTATACTTATGTTCTATTTCTTCCCAAACCTGCTCAATCATATCGAATTCAAGACGGCTTTTGTTTGGGACCAGGAAAGTGAAATAGAAATTCAGGAAAGGGTCGTCAATTTTATAAAGACTTTTTTTTGAAGAATTCATGGACTCTCCAAAAGGTATTTCACGCTTAATAAATCCCTGGTTAACCAAAAATCCGAACATTCGTGATAATTGTGTAGCGGGTTTATCCAGCCTGGCTGCGATTTCTGAAGGACGATGAACACCGGCGCCGATCAGGCTGAGTATTGAATAGGCTTGAACAGAGGTACGCAATTCATCCGAAAAAAGCCTCTCCGGCTCTTCGCTGAGCAAACCATTCTGATCCAGGATACTATTTTTAATTGACTGGGCTAAATTTTCATACTGCTTTCTAACCTCCCAATATCGGGGAACTCCGCCCCAAACTCCAAATTCCCGGACTGCATCCACTGAGGAAAGTGAAAGGTATTCCTGCAGATAGCGGATAGCCATTGGTTTCACCTTGATGATTTCGTGGCACCTCCCGTAAAGTGGCGAAGTTTTTTCAAGCACCATGCTGTACATCATTTGCTGAGAAGATCCGCAAAGTATCAGATGAAAGTTATTATGGGCCTTGTTGTCAATGATTTTTTGCAATACGGACGGCAATTCCGGGCTGTTTTTCACCAAATAGGGGAATTCATCGATGCATACAATCGTTCTTTGTTTTAACGTATTGTTCAGGCTGATAAAAAGACTTTCCCAATCAGGATAAACCGGTTTGGAAAAACCCGGAACTATCATCTCAACCTGCCTGGAAAACGCCGAAATTTGAAGCGGTTTTTCTCTTAAATCAGCCGAGAAATAGATCGTTTCATGGGGCAATATCTGTTGGAGCAATGTTGACTTACCACATCGGCGCCGCCCGTAGATTACGATAAACTGCGGAATTTCCCGTTGCAGGGATTGCTTAATCCGCTCAATTTCTTTATGTCTGTCGAGAAACATTGCAAGGTTATATTAATTATGTATGACAAAAATAATGTATTTCATACATAATAAATCATTTTTTGAATTAATTTTCATTATGGTATCTTGAAATACACCTTTGCCCTTAAGGTATTCCCTATTTAATTCCGAAGATCAATGTTCTGTTGCCAGATCTTTTTCTTCGACTTCCGGTTCAGTGCCGCGATCCGCTCCCGGGTGATTAGGGTAGTCAGGGACTTATGACCGCTATGAGCAATTAATGGTTCAGGATGCTGCGCACCAGATATGAAAAAGGAAAGGTAAATGCCGGCATTTCGACGGTGTTGTATACAATGAAATTGTTGACATAATAAATGGTATAGAAGGATCTGAAAACAACGTAACAAGAGAATTACTAACATATTTGTTAGTAACAATTAAATTACTTATCTTCGATAGAAATCATTGATCATGGATATTCCGTTCATATATGGTAAACTGGCTGTTGGTGAAAATTTCACTGACCGGGCAAACGAAAAAATACGGGTGGTGCAAAACTTTCTTTCCGGCACCAATACTATTTTGATCTCACCCAGAAGGTGGGGTAAATCCTCTTTGCTGTTGAAAGCAGCATCAGAAGTAAAGGACACGAGTCCAAACATCCTGGTCGTCTTCCTTGATCTGTTCAATATCCACAGCGAAGAAGACTTTTATTAAGCATTAGCGGAAAATGTGATAAGGGTCTCTTCCGGCAGGATGGAAGAAGTTATTTTAACCGTGAAACAATTCATGAAACAATAGGTGCCCAGGATCAGTTTTTCGCCGGATTCACAACAGGAGTTCAGTTTGGGTTTAAACCGGAATGAGCTTAAAAAGCAACCCGGTGAAATACTCGATCTTGCGGAAAACATTGCACAATCAAAAAAATGCAAACTGGTTATCTGCATTGACGAATTTCAAAATATTGCGTTTTTTGAAGATACACTGGCCTTTCAGAAAAAATTAAGGTCGCATTGGCAGACACATCAATCGGTTTCCTATTGCCTGTATGATAGCAAAAGGCCTATGCTGACGGATGTTTTCACTTCTCCATCCTTGCCGTTTTACAAATTTGGTGATCTGTTGTTTTTATCACGGATAACGATCAACTTCTGGGTACCAGTCATTGCAGAGCGTTTCAGATCGACAGGGAAAGGGATTTCGGATTCCGAGGCCGAAAAGATAGCCGTCATGGCCGAAGGCCATTCATACTATGTGCAGCAATTGGCACAACTGGTGTGGCTCAGGACCGGCAATGATGTCACATCTGGCATTATTGAGGAACCTATGGATGGCCTGGTTCTGCAAATGAGCCTTTTATTCCAGGGGATCACTGAAAACCTGACTACCCCGCAGGTGAATTTTTTAAAATTGTTAATTGATGGTGAAACCCGGCATACCACCAGGGCGAATATTGACAAATACCAATTAGGAAGTTCAGCTAATGTAATCCGGATAAATAAATCACTGATCGAAAAAGAAATCATTGATGAACAACCCGGCGGTCTGATCATTCTCGACCCGGTGTATTCAACCTGGTTCAGGTATTATTATTTTATCTGATAATTTTAGCGGTCACTGGTTATTGGTCTCTGGTCACCGGTTTTTGGTTTTTGGAATTTGTTTGGAATTTGGTGTCTGGGATTTGTTTGGTGCATGGAATATGGAATTTGGAATTTATAGGGGCAGCACGAACAACACCAGCGTCCTCCGCGCATTCCCCTTGTTTTCCTTCAGATCAATGTTTTCCTGCATTATCTTCTTTTTTGAACCGGATTCATAACTTATAAGCGTTTCATCATGCAGGAAAAAGTCCTTGAATGGGATGCAGAACTCCTTTACTATATCCCTGATGGTCACTTTTAAAGTCATTACACTTGATATTTCTGTTGAATTCAGTTCTATTTGCAAATTGTAATTTACATTTTGTAATATATAAATTGTTTAAGATAAAATGGCAACCATCTCAAATCCATTTATTACGACCGGGTATCAGGGGAGTGAATACTTCTGAGACCGCACGGAAGAAACCATAACCCTTAAAAGAAACCTGGTCAACGGAAATCAACCACCCTGGTTGCCATTCGCAGGATAGGTAAAACCGGATTGATCCGGCATTTGCTGGCCCAGCTCCCTGCTGGTCATACGGGGATCTACCTGGATATTCTTCCTACAGAAAGCCTGAAGGAATTTTTAAACGCGTTGGTCACAGCTGTTTTTTCCACCATTCCGGAGCAGTCGAAACCTGGTAAACTGATGCTTGATTTTATAAAATCACTTAGACCGGTTATTGTTTTTGACCCGTTGACCGGATTTCCTCAGCTCTCTGTGGATGTTAGGCCTGGTGAGGCTGAACGGCACATCCGGTCCGTGCTTGGTCACCTTGAGGCTTATCCGGAGAAAGTCATCATTGCCATTGATGAATTTCAGCAAATCATGAATTATCCCGAAAAAAATGCGGATGCTTTTCTGAGAAGCATTATCCAGTCTCTCAGCAATGTCCGGTTTATCTTTTCAGGTAGCCAGCAGCATCTGATGATGCAACTTTTCGCCGATCCTTCGCGGCCTTTTTACCAGAGTACCGGTTTTCTGAAAATTGATAAGATTGATGCTGATGAATATGTTACTTTTATTCGACATCACTTTCAGCACAGAGGCCATAAGATTGAAGATGAAACCATTCGCGCCATGATGGAGTGGGCGGACCTTCATACCTATTCTGTTCAATTGCTTTGTAACCGGGTGTTTGCATCTGCCGGTAAAAATGTGGATGATGAACTATGGAAACAACAGGCCGCCCGCCTGCTCCGTGAACAGGAGATTGTTTTCTTCAAATACCGGGATCTGCTTACAAAGCAGCAATGGGCACTGCTCAAAGCCATTGCCCATGAAGGCAAGGTTTTTTATCCCACTTCAAAAGATTTTATTTCGAAATATAACCCTGGAAGCCCGGCAACTGTATTGAGGTCATTGCAAGCCTTACAGCAAAAGGAAATGGTTTATTCGGATTATAACAAGGAAGGGCAGATGTTTTACAGCGTTTATGATGTGTTGTTCAGGCGCTGGATGCAGGGGAAGTAAGCATTATAAGGGGAAGCGTCGGAGTACGCTCGCATGCCCTTCTGGCTCCCTGAGGACAACGATCTCCCGTGAGATCTTCTCTTTCGCTATGCCTTCCAGTGATGTCGGTTTTAAAGAATACCTGTGTGATGCATTGAATTTTTTTCCCTGAACTTTTCCGGGAAAAATTACAGGTTTTGCTAAACCTTCGTCTGTCCGGAATGTTTAAACAGGCAGAAAAATCTTTAAACAGAATAATATGAGCAAATTTAAACCCGGCGATCAGGCGCCGGCCTTCAGTGGAAAGGATCAGTCAGGCAACATGGTAAGCCTTGAAAGCTTCCGTGGAAGTAAAGTGGTATTGTATTTTTATCCCAAGGACGACACCCCCGGCTGCACCGCCGAAGCGTGCAGCCTGCGCGATAATTATCAAGCGCTGCTTGCCCGCGGTTACAAAGTGGTGGGGGTCAGTCCCGACAGTGAAAAATCTCACCAGAAGTTTACTGAAAAATACGAACTGCCTTTCCCGCTGATTTCCGATACCGGAAAGAATATCCTTCAGGATTACGGCGTCTGGGGCCGTAAGAAGTTTATGGGCCGCGAATACGACGGCGTGATCCGCACCACCTATATTATTGATGAAAAAGGCGTGATTGAGGAAGTGATCGAAAAAGTAGATACCAAAAACCACGCGGCTCAGGTGCTGAAGGACTGATAAAGCCGGGTTGGTTGATTTTCAGGCCAGCGTTCTTTAACAATAGATCTGAATACCACCGGAACCGTGCTTTTGTGACGGTTTTTCATGAAGGTACGATAATCTTAAAGCTGCAAGTTAGATCAAATAGCTTCACCACCCGGTAATATTTTTTTGCAGGGTATTTACCTTTTATTACGATTACCGGATCTGAAAATATTCCGTGCAATTTGGTGTTTCCGTGCTTTTGTGGTGATTTTTCCTGAAGACCTTATAATCTGAACGCTGATTTAAATAACGAATAGTTCAATTCCCCGGCTATATTTTTTTTGCCGGGTATTCACCTGTTTCTTCCGATTCCTTATCTTTGAAGATCATAAGAATCTTCAGGTAATATTTATAAATCATTGATAACATGAGTAAAGATCAGAAAGAAAACAATCTGGAAAAGTTAAAGGCGCTTCAGCTTACCCTTGATAAGATTGAAAAGTCATATGGTAAAGGAACCATCATGAAACTGGGGGATGCCCCGGTGGAGGAGATGCCGAGCATTTCTACCGGTTCCATTGCGCTCGACGCCGCCCTGGGGGTGAACGGACTTCCCAAAGGCCGTGTGGTGGAAATTTACGGACCGGAGTCGTCCGGTAAGACTACCCTTGCCCTGCATGCGGTGGCCGAATCGCAAAAGCAGGGCGGCATTGCCGCGTTTATCGACGCCGAGCACGCTTTCGACAGGTATTATGCGCAGAAGCTGGGCGTAAATATTGATGAGCTCCTGGTATCGCAGCCCGACAACGGCGAACAGGCCCTTGAGATTGCCGAAAACCTGATCCGTTCGGGCGCCATCGACATCATTGTGATTGACTCAGTGGCGGCCCTTACCCCCCGCAGCGAGATTGAGGGCGAAATGGGCGATTCAAAGGTGGGCCTGCAGGCCAGGCTGATGTCGCAGGCGCTGCGCAAACTGACCTCTACCATCAGCAAAACAGGCTGCTGCTGCATCTTTATCAACCAGTTGCGCGAGAAGATAGGGGTGATGTTCGGAAACCCGGAAACCACCACCGGTGGTAATGCGCTGAAATTTTACGCTTCCATAAGAATAGATATCCGCAGGGTATCACAGATCAAAGAGAATGATTCCGCCGTCGGAAACCGCGTGCGGGTGAAGGTTGTTAAAAACAAGGTGGCGCCGCCTTTTAGGCAGGCTGAGTTTGACATTATCTTCGGCGAGGGAATTTCAAAAGCAGGTGAAATCGTTGACCTGGGTGTAGATTACAATATTGTCAAGAAAAGCGGATCCTGGTTCAGCTATGGGGATACCAAGCTTGGACAGGGGCGCGATGCCGTGAAGAAACTTCTTCTCGACAATCCCGAACTTGCCGAAGAACTGGAAGGCAAGGTGCGCGATGCGTTGAAAAATCTGGCCGGCTAGCGTTTGTCATTATCAGATATCCGCATTCAAAGCAGCTCTTTCCTTCGGGGGAAGGGCTGTTTTGCTTAACTTTGCCCCTGTTTTGTAACTGAATGACCATTATGTCAACTTTTTCTTACAGGTCGCTCCTGAGTATTGCAGCGATTGCCGTGTGTCTTTTCTTATTTGGTTCATCGTGTAAAAGGTCCGAAAAGTCTGCCCCTGCCGCAGGTCAGCAGGTGTCCGACACCATCGCCGATGAGCTTACCCGCCTCAACCTGCTGGTAAACGCTTCGCCTTCGGATGCAAAACCATACATGGAGAGGGCGGGGTATTTTGCTGTCAAAGGACAGGAAAACGAGGCCCTGGCGGATATCAACAAAGCGCTTTCGCTCGACGGAAACAATCCCGATGTTTACGCAGCCCTGTCGGATGTGTATATGTATTCCGGCAAGATGCAACGTGCGCTGGATGCCCTGAAGAAAGCGAAGGAGCTGGCTCCGGGTGTCGGCGTTTACGATGTTAAGATGGCCCGCCTCTACCTTGCCATGAGTGATTACAAGCAGACGTTCAATGCGTTGCGCGAAGGTTTACGCAAGGACCCGGATAATGCCGAAGCATTTTTCATCAGCGGCCTGGCCAACGAAGAGATGGGTGACACCCTGAAAGCCATCGACAATTACCAGATGGCTGTAGCGAAAAATCAGAATTATTACGATGCCCTGAAACAACTCGGCATATTGATGGCGGAGCGCAAAAACAAACTGGCGGTGGACTACCTCAGGAACGCAGCCAGGGTAAGGCCCGGCATTCCGGACCCCTTGTATGTGCTGGGTATGTATTATCAGGAGAACGGAGAGCCCGACAAGGCGCTCAGCGTGTATGAAGAAATCCTGATCATAGACGAAAATTTCAAGCTGGCGCACTACAACAAGGGTTATGTTCACCTGGTTTATAAGGAAGAATTAGCGGAGGCAGTGAGCGCATTCAGCCGGGCGATTGAAATGGACGGGGAGTATACCGATGCTTATTACAACCGTGGTTTTGCTTATGAACTGATGGGTGACCTTGCCGGTGCACGCAAGGATTATGAAAGGGTGCTGCGGATGAAGGTAAACGATGACAAAGCCATTGAAGGCCTGAACAGGCTGGATGCCCGGAAGCAGTAAATATAAATTGAAAACCGGCTTAACCTTCCTGCACCAGTTCAGCCCTGATCTTTGAAAGATCGCCTGCCATTTCGAGCAGTGAAGCCCTGATGTTGTCAATCACCTGCATCGCGGCGGCTTCGTCGAAGCCAGCGCCTCCATGCTCAACCAGTTCTGCGGCTGATTTCTCGAAGTTTTTAACCATTTCAAGTAACGTCGGGGCTGAGAAATTGGCAACCACCCCTTTCAGGTTATGGGCGGTGAAACGGAGCCCGGTAAAATCCCTTGACTTTACATCGTTGTAAAGTTTTTCCAGTTTTCCCTGGTACTCATCCAGAAAAATATCTATGATCTCGACAATCACCGATTTATCAAAGTAGTGGTAGGTTTCGAGAAAGACTTGTTTGTTTACCATATCGTCGTTTCAGAATGCGGAAATCCGTCCGGAGATTTCTTGTGCAAATGTAGCAGAAGTATCAATACAAACAATGATCTATTCGGTTACCCGAAATTGCTGTTCCCGGGCTTCTTTCAGGCGCTTCTTTTCTTCTATTTCCTTCTTCAGGTCCTGCAACTGGCAGCCTGAGCAATCGCTGGCGCAACCGGAACATCCGCTGAGCGGGTTGGTAAATTTGCGGTACAACTTATAGCCGGCAATGGAAGCCGCAATGCCAACGATGATGAGTACAATGATTTCCTGATATTGTTCCATAGATCAGTGTCTGTTTATATTCAACATGAAATCAGAAAAAAAGTTGAGCCGGCGGCGGGAAAAAGCGCAGCATCACGAACCAGGCGATGCCTGCCCCGATGCCTGTAATCAGGATTGCCCAGAAGGCAGCGGGGATATGACTGAGGCGGGCTAGGATGGTAACATCCCCGGCTTTCCTTGGTCTGGTGAGGCCCAGGTAAAATACAACCAGGGTGGAGATGATAGCTTCGGCAAATACAATCTGGCTGATTACCAGAAAGAATATTTTTGTCAGCAATGGCAGGTTCAGCCAGTTTACCAGCAGGATTATCCCTGAAAAGGTGAGCAGCCATATTATCCCGTAGGTATTTCTGACAAAGAGGATGAGGTTAATCAATGCCAGTGAAATCAGGATCAGCAAGCCGGCTTTTTCATAACCGTTAACCGATAGCCAGAAAAAGAGGGCTGCGCAGAGGGTGGCAAAAGGGTATCCCGAAAAGGCGACCAGCATGGCCCTGATTGCAGAGGGTGTTTTTGTGAGTGCGGTGCCGGATGTGTCATTTTTTAATTCAATGCGGGTTACTTCTCCGTTGAGCAGTATGGCTGCCAGCGCATGTCCGTTTTCATGAAAAAGGGTGTTGACGGTCCTGAAATAAACCCCGATGAGCGGTATCCTGATCAGGATGACCGCCAGCAGCAGGGTAGCATAAAACACCTGTGCTTCATTGAGTTGCAGCAGAAATGCTTTCATAGGGTTAAAGCAACAGGCTGCCAACCTGGAAGACCGCCAGTGAGGCAAGGTAAGCCAGCCCGGTGGTGTAAACAACGATAAACAGTGCCCAGCGCCAGTTTCCGGATTCTTTTTTAATTGCAGCCACCACGGCTACGCAGGGGAAATAGATCAGGATAAACAGCATAAAACTGAAAGCCACTAGGGGCGTGAAAACTTTTTCACCCTTACGCGGACCATCGTGATAGGTCTGTTGCTGTATCTTGGTGATAAGGGAGGCGGAATGTTCGTCTGTATCGTCGCCGGCCTGGTAGAGTACACCCAGTGTGCCAACGGTAATTTCTTTCGCGGCAACGCCGGTAAGCAGGGCAACGCTCATTTTCCAGTCGAAGCCCAGCGGACGCATTACCGGTTCGATGAAATGCCCGAGACGGCCGATATAGGAGTTCAGTTGACGGTTGCTCTCCTTTTCATTCAGCACCTGATTCACCTCCGTTTCTTCTTCAGCCTGCAGCCGGGCAATTACTTCGCCCGGATGCTGAGTCTGAAGGATCTGCTTTGAGTACTGGTCGCGGATGGTGGTGACGCGTACGTCATAAGTGTGGTCTTCGGCTGTTTCGCGGGGGAAATACCCCAGCGCCCATATGATGATGGAAGCCACCAGAATCACCCCGCCGATTTTGCGCAGGTACTGTTCGGCCCGGCTCCACATGTGTTTCAGTATAGTGCGAAGGGTAGGGGTTCGGTAAGGGGGCAGCTCCATCACAAAGGGCATGTCGGGCTGCTTGAAGATGGCTTTCTTGAACAGCAGGGCAGAGCCGATCGCCAGCAATACCCCTATGGCATACATCGAAAACAGGATGGTTCCCTGGTGACTGACAAAGAAGGCGCTGATAAACAGGATGTAAACGGGTAGCCGTGCGCTGCATGACATAAAGGGGTTGATCAGCATGGTAATCAGGCGGTCGCGGCGGCTCTCGATGATACGGGTGGAGAGTATGGCCGGCACATTGCAGCCAAAGCCCATCAGCAGAGGGATAAACGATTTGCCGTGCAGGCCGATGCGGTGCATGATCTTATCCATGATGAACACGGCCCTGGCCATATAGCCGGTATCCTCCATCAGTGAAATAAAGAGATAAAGCAACAGGATGTTGGGCAGAAAGATAATCACGCCTCCAACACCGCCCACAATCCCCTGGATAAACAGGTCTTTCAGCATTCCGTCGGGCAATCCGGTTTCGAGCCATGCTGAGGTTACCTCCACCAAACTTTCAATCCACTCCATGGGATACTGTCCCAGCTTGAAGGTTCCGTAAAATGTCAGGTACATCAGAAAGATAAATATAGGAATCCCCCAGAGTTTGTGCGTGATGATGGTGTCGACCACCTCGCTCTTCTTCCGCTGCACTACCGGATTTGCCGAAAATGTTTCGCGCAGCGCCCCGGCGATAAACCCGTATTTGGCATCTGCAATCAGGCTTTCTGTATCCTGATTGAGCTCATTTTCGACCCGGGTAATCTGTTGATCAACCGCTTCGATGATTTCTGCGAAATTCCCGAGCTGTTCGATGAGCACTTCGGTGGCCCTGTCTTTCTCGATCAGTTTGATGGCAATGAAACGCGAAGAAACCTTGTCGAGCAGATGGAAATTCCCCGGCTGCCTGAGTTTCGACTGTATATGCGAGATGGCCTGCTCAATAATGGTTCCGTAATTGATATGGATGTGCCTGCGCGTTGTGTCGCGGTCTTCGTAAACATCAATGATTTTCTGGAAAAGCTCGTCAATGCCTTTGCCTTTTGAACCCACCGTGGGTACAAACGGAATGCCCAGCAGTCTTCCAAGCTGATTGTAATCCAGTTTGTTGCCTCCATTTTCCAACTCGTCGTACATGTTCAGTACACCCACCATCCGGATGTCCATATCGATCAGCTGGGTGGTAAGGTAAAGGTTACGTTCAAGGTTGGAACTGTCGATGATATTGACTACAACATCGGGGAATGACTCGGTGATGTGGTCTCTTACATAGAGCTCTTCAGGACTGTATGCACTGATGGAATAAGTGCCGGGCAGGTCGGTAACAACAAAAGTATAATCGCCTTTGCGGAATTTCGCTTCTTTGGCATCCACGGTAACCCCCGAGTAATTCCCCACCCGTTCCCGCGATCCGGAGGCGTAGTTGAAAAGGGTGGTTTTGCCGGAATTCGGATTACCGACCAGGGCAACATTGATAATTTTCCCTTTGTTTCTGGCGATATTGATCAGGTCGCCTTCCATCGAGCCATTCGAATGAAGTTGTTGCTCTTCAATGGTTTCGGGTTCAGTGATAATTTCTATCAGCCTGGCTTCGCTGTTGCGCAGGGTTACATTGTAACCCATCACATTATATTCAACAGGGTCCATCAGGGGCGCCCGCTGAATTACCCCGACCTGCTTTCCGGAGATAAAACCCATCTCCAGGATACGTTTGCGGAATGCACCGTGTCCCTTAACTTTGGTGATTACACCCTTTTCGCCCGGTGAGAGATCTGCAAGTGTCAAGACTTCTTATTTAGAAACATTTTAAATTACCGCAAAAATATCTGATTTTTCTGTTTCCGGCAGCATCAGGGGGAAATAAATACCTGTAATGAACAAATGATCGTTATATTAATGGTTTTATTCACGGGTTTCGAGTTGGTGAAGGGCAAAAAGTGATCTGGTGATGGCCGGGCCATAATGATCCCTGAAGTAGGAGGCAATGCCTGCGATGGCATTTTCGCGGGCTGAATGCCGGTTTTTCTGATAGAGCATCACGAAATCTTTCATATCCTGGTAAATATCTGCCAGATGCTCGGCCAGGCTGTTTTTTTCGATCTCGGTATTCTCGTCAAGCGGATCCTGGCACATCCAGAAATGGTCGTCGGGGTAAAATTTGTTGCGCAGCGCGTTGAACAGGCTTTCCCAGCTTTCTTCGGTAACAAAGCGTTCAGCATCGTCCGGCTCGGTCGGTGTAAGTGGTTTTACCAGTGAACCTTTAAGGTATATCAACGGAAGAATATGCCGGCAATAGCTTAGAATATCCTCTTTCGGGTAGTCATCGCATTTTTCCATAAACAGACAATACTCGTTTGCAACGGTAAGCATTTCAATCACCTGCTTGCTGTAAACCGGATCGTTGGAATGTGCATTCATAGGGTATAGTTTAAGGTGCAAAATTAGTTTATTCCTGCGAAAGGTCAGGGCTCAGATTCGCTGCGATTGTATCTAATGCAATACCGGGCGGGGCCGGCACGTGAATTGAGGAGCCCTGCGTTTTGCTTTTCTTTGGTCACAGGCGTCCTTCCGGTTAAAACTCTTCCCGGAATTCATTCCTGAAGTCCAGGAAAAGAGATATTTGTTTTTGAAGCACTGAGTTTTGTGCTTTACCCCTTACAAAAGTTATGTATATAATTGGATTTTGAACCGGATTATATATATATTTACACAATGGGCAAAATCTTGTTGGGAAATTGACGCTTATGCTGCTTCTTCGTTAGTATGATCAGCCTGATAGGGCCATAAGTCGCAACAACTCATTTTTTTAGCCGGTATAGTATCCGGATGACCGGACAGCTGCGGAAGTGCCGGGTATGTTAAGCTCTTCAAGTAAATAATTGTTTTATAATGCATTGCATTTAATTGTCGGGGCAAAATAATGGATAAACTCCTCCTGAAACGGAACATCGCCTCAGTCTGCAAAAAGATCAAGACGGAGGCGGAAGCCAACCTGATGGCGGCTGTACGCGAAGCTCAGCAGAGTGCCAATGAGTACGGACAGCCCAAGGACCGGTACGATTCCTACAGGGAGCAATTGTCTTCGAGGCGCGATATGCTGGCCCAGCAACTGATAAAAATTAGGGAGGAGATCGTGTTGCTCGACAAGATTGATCTTTCCCGGGCATGCGAATATGCAGGATTCGGGGCAGTGGTAATCACCGGTATGCAGAAAGTGTTTGTTTCGATCGGTATCGGCAGAATCAGGCTTGACGACGGCAGCGAATATTATGCGATTTCCCCGGCGGTTCCTTTTGCCAGAGCGGTACAGGGCAAAAAAGCCGGTGATCAGTTTGAGTTTAACGGGCGAAAGTTTGAGATACTGGATATTTTTTAAAACGGATACCGGAAAACAATTATCTCAATGACCTTTTGATTGTCAGAAAGGCCTTTAACTTTCAACGAAATTCCATGAAATCAGGTGGACTGATACCGAAGCGGTTGAAACCGGCCTGATCGGGTTCTTCAAGTTCGAAAGTCCAGCCCCCGGATCCGTTTAAGGGTCGCGCATGCCACACCAGGCTGATCTGGAAAGTGGAGAATACCAGATTCTCATTTCTTATCCTGATCCCGGCACCAATGGCAGGATAAACAGCCTGTTTCATTAAGTGTTTCATGTCCGGGGCAATCATGCCCAGTTCCCCGGATGCAAACCCGGCAAACCTGAACCCGAGCAGGTACCAGGGGGTAAAAGCGACAATTTCGTAGCGCGCCGTAACACGGTGAAGCCCGTTAATTTCGTACTTACGGTAAGTATCCGTGATGTCTTTTCTGTTGAGGCTTAGCGTCAAAGGATTGGTGCGCCTGATTCCTGAAAAGAGGTCGGCAATTACAAAATGACGGAACCTGAAGGTGCCTGCTTTTCTTAACGCTGAAACAAAGCTGAAAGAAATATTTGCCAGGCCATTGCTGAAATCGTCTTTTCCCAGGTACCCGCCAAGGTAGAGTGACGAAAACAGGTATCCCGTGCCATTAAGCCTGGTTCCTGAGGAAAATCTCAGCGCGGCATAAGGCGCTTTTGCCAGGACAGAGCGCTCATACCCCAGGATCAGTCCGGCATGATATCCTGTGGGGATATCCTCGGTCCTGCCAAATCCATATACCATATTATTCAGGTAAAACCCGCTCCGGATCAGGCATAATTCACCGGTCAGACGCTGAACGGAATGCAGGGCAACAGCGACAGTATCAATCGTAGCCGGCAGGCCGGAGTACTTTAGGTCATAATACCTGCCGGTTACAGCTGCCTGCAACCGGTTCGCATCGGCACCCGGCGGCCGTTCGATAATGGTTGCATATCCGCTCCAGACATCAATCAGCGAATAGCCGGCAGATTCAATGTATTCTTCGTTATTAAGGAGGTAGGGGGTATTGAATTTCTCCGTTTTTAATCCACCTCCAAACCTGGTTTCGGGGGTGATAAATGGTCTGGAAAGCTCAAGGCCAAGGCCTTTGCGAAAACGGTTGCTTTGCCAGTACGCATAAGCATCGGTGAAGGAGCTCCGGATATTCCTTACCCTGTATGCCCCCTGGCTTAAAATGATTACCGGGCTGCCTTTCAGATCGATATCCAGCCATTGTTCCGGCTGATGCCCCAGCCCCAGGAAATTCCTGTTGTAGAAACGCAGCCGGCTTCGTTCGGGTTCATTCACTTTCAGGTCAAACCCGAAAGGAAAAACATCCTTAACCAGCAGCACAATATCAACGCTGTCGCTGCCGGGTGTTGCTGAAACCAGGAAGCGGGCATCCTGGAATATTGAGGCGTCGCGGATGACCCTCTCGTTGTCGGCAAGCAGCACGGGATCGAGCGCTTCTCCTTTTTTTATCATCAGGTATCGCCTGATTACTGCATCACGCGAATAGAAATGGGTTTTGTTCAGCATCCGCTGTATGCGGGTTTCATTGCCCGGCAGACTGTCATATATTGATGATCCGAAGACAGGAAGTTTGCGGATTCGAATGTCGCGGATAATTTTGCCCTTGTCACCGGAGAACGGAAGGTTGGATGAAAGGTTAATGATGGCTTCGGAAGGTCCGGAGGGTGGTTTTCTGAAAAGCAGCGGATAAAGGTTCTTCAGAAAATAACTGGTATCGGATCGCTTTTCGAGCCGGCCGTAAAAGTCCCTGGAACGGGAAATCTGCATGGCCTGGTTATGGTATGCGGCGCTGTCGGTAATGCCGTTGCTTTCTTTCCTGTTTCCTGAGGATTTCTTTTGCGCGGATTTCAGGGTGTCGGGCTGCACCTGTGCCATAGAAGGAAGAAATAAACCGGTGAACAGCAGGATAAGTGCCCGGCTCAGATACAAAAGCATACGGTTATAAACCGGATCAGTTACTTTTTGCAGATGATATGATAATATGCAGCAGGTTTGATTCATTTATTCCTGACATAACTTCTGTAAAGATAACCTGTATCTTTTAAAAACAGAATGGTTTACCGGTATTGCCCCTGACTAAGATGTAAAAAAAAAGTCTGCCCCTGGGGACAGACTTAATCCAACACTTATGAAAACAATGCTAAACCCTTTTTTCTTTGATTCTGGCTTTTTTGCCTTTGAGTTCGCGGAGGTAGAAGATACGAGCCCTGCGCACTACACCGCGTTTGTTAACCTCGATCTTTTCGATAAAAGGTGATGCAATGGGAAAAATCCTTTCAACTCCTGTATTGCCGGAAACTTTGCGAACGGTGAATGTTTCCGAGGTTCCGCTGCCTGAACGTTGCAGTACCACGCCCTGAAACTGCTGAATCCTTTCCTTATCACCTTCTTTGATTTTATAGTGAACGGTCACGGTATCGCCGGCTTTAAAGCCAGGGAATTCCTTTATCTGAACGAAGGTATCTTCGACAAACTTCACTAATGCGTTCTTGCTCATTATCTTAGGTATTTAATTGTTGCGTTTTCCAAAAATGAGTGCAAATATACGGCAATTTATTTTTAATATGCAAGCCCAATGAAAATTTAATTCACAGTAGCCTCGGCTCTTAACGGTAATTCCTTATTCTATGTGTTTAAAATAAGCAATGCCCCGTTAGTGATAATTCTATCTGTAGCAAAGTGCATCAAAATCTTTGGAGTTGATTTGACCTGGGTACCTGCATAGCATATTTTCTGTTATCCCGGTAGCTTTTTAGTTAAAGTTCAATCTCATTATGCTTGCTTTGGTTGAGCCGAGTTCCGGATCAAGGCGTCAGATTTCTGATGAATAGTAAGACAATCCTGTTTGCCTTACTCCGGGCTTCAGCCCGGGGAAAAAGCAGCCTCCCCGGCTCTCCCGGCTTTAGCCGAAAAGCCGGGAGAAGTCAAACCAAGGGGGCTTTAGGACTTGCCGGCTTTTACTAATACCTGACTGAAAATTAATTTTCGCCGCCTTTTGGGCTGAAGCCCTGTTTTTGTCAGCAGCTTGTTACCCCCGGCTCAAGCCGGGGGTAATAAAGCGGAATTGAGCATCTTCAGTAACTGGATGAAATGAAAGAAACTGTGTTTAAGGCTGAACGAAAGCAGGTATCAGAATTAATGATTTTGATGTAGCTATTGAAAACGCTGCATTTTTAAAAGGATTCACAGCCCGGGAACCCGACCATAAGAACTGAAGCCTGAAATAAATTATCCGGATTATTTTCGTTGTTTTTTAAAAGGTAATACTTTTACATCGCCCTAAAATAGATATAAATTCAGTTGAGCCATGATTAGCTTTCTTTTATCAATTGCCGCACTGATCGCGGGATATTTTCTCTACGGATGGTTGGTTGAAAAAATCTTCGGGGCAGATGCCGGGCGTGCCACTCCTGCAATTAGTATGCAGGATGGCGTGGATTATGTACCGATGAAGTGGGGGAGGATATTTCTGATACAGTTTCTGAATATTGCCGGACTGGGGCCGATTTTTGGGGCGGTTGCCGGTGCCATGTGGGGCCCGGTCGCTTTTTTCTGGATTGTATTCGGTTGCATTTTTGCCGGCGCAGTGCATGATTATTTCTCCGGTATGTTATCTGTCAGACATGGTGGAAAAAGCATCCCTGAAATTGTAGGTTTGTACCTGGGCAACGGTTTCAGGCAGTTTATGCGGATATTCACCGTATTGCTGATGCTGCTGGTGGGTGCTGTTTTTGTGGTGGGGCCTGCCGGTATACTCAACGGGTTGGCAGCTTTCGGCCTTCCCGTCTGGACGGCCCTGATTTTTATTTATTATGTACTGGCCACCATGCTGCCTGTGGATAAGATTATCGGGAAGGTTTACCCGGTTTTCGGTATATCGCTGTTGTTTATGGCTGTGGGTATTCTCGCGGGTTTACTGGCAGGAGGGTATAAAATTCCCGAAGCAATTCCTTTTGGCTTTGTAAATATGCACAGTGAGCCGGGTAAGTTTCCCGTATTTCCGATGCTTTTTATCACCATCGCCTGCGGGGCCATTTCGGGTTTTCATTCAACACAATCGCCGCTGATGGCCAGGTGCATTACCAATGAGAAACTCGGCCGCAGGGTATTCTATGGCGCCATGGTGGCCGAAGGCATTGTAGCGTTGATATGGGCGGCCGCCGGGATGGCATTTTTCGGCGGACCGGAACAACTGAATACAGTGATGGCAGCACATAAAGGCAATGCGGCCTGGGTGGTGAATGAAATATCGAATTCCCTGCTCGGCAAAACCGGCGGTATCCTTGCCCTGCTCGGGGTGGTGGCCGCGCCCATTACCAGCGGCGATACAGCATTCAGAAGCGCCAGGCTGATTATCGCTGATTTTCTGAAATTTGCCCAGGGACCTGTTAAAAACAGACTTATGGTAACCGTTCCCCTGTTTGCTGCAGGCTTTGTTATTACTCAGATTGACTTTGCCATTATATGGCGGTATATGGCCTGGTCGAATCAAACACTGGCAACCATAGTGTTGTGGGCAATAACCATTTACCTGGTGAACGAGAAAAAGGCCTTTGTAATTACACTGATCCCCGCTGTTTTTATGACGGCGGTCATCTCTTCCTATATTCTTGTTGCTCCCGAAGGCCTGCAATTGCCACTGAATACAGGTCTTATTACAGGCTTCTTGTTTACCGCCCTGATGCTTGCCTGGTTTCTGGTATTTATCAGGAGAAGTTCAGCGCCGGGCATGGCGGCAGCCGTTGAAATAGTCAGGAAGGGCACCCGCAAAGATCAATGACCTTCTGATTCTCCGAGCAGGCCGGGCCTCCTTTTCCGGGTGCGTTCCAGCGACTGCATATAATTCCAGTGTACTATTTCTTTTTCGTTTCCCGAAAGCAGCACTTCCGGGACTTTCCATCCTTTGTAATCAGCCGGACGGGTATATACGGGAGGGCTTAGGAGCCCATCCTGGAATGAATCAGAAAGTGCCGAGGTTTCATCACTCAATACCCCGGGAATCAGTCTGATGATGCTGTCGGCCAATACTGCTGCCGCCAGTTCTCCGCCCGATAACACGTAATCCCCGATCGAAATTTCTTGGGTGATGTAGTGCTCCCTGATCCGCTCGTCAATACCTTTGTAATGCCCGCAGAGAAAAATCAGGTTTCCTTTCATGCTCAGCCGGTTGGCCAGGTGTTGGTTCAGCAGTTCTCCGTCAGGTGTCAGAAAGATTACCTCATCATAATCCCTTTCTGACTTCAGTTTGTCAATGCAATCCGCGATGGGTTGCACCATCATAACCATACCGGCGCTGCCTCCGTAAACATAGTCGTCAACATTGCGGTGCTTGTTAATGGCGTAGTCGCGGATGTTGTGCAGGTGTATTTCAGCCAGCCCCTTCGAAACAGCCCGCTTGATAATGGATTCCGTGAACGGGCCCTGAAACATTTCGGGGAATATGGTGAGGATATCGATGCGCATTGATTTTTTTTGCAAAATTAAACTTTATCATGGTATCATAATCAAGAAGTCCGGAGGGGTTATCCCGGCAGAGCAATGCAGAGCCAGCCTTAAAGCAAATTATAAGGTACTTTTGTGATCGGAAATCACCATTGTCCGGATAAAATGATGAAAGGATTTTCCACAAAGACACTAAGTATCAGTAAATGAGAAAAACAGTTTTTGTGCAACTTTTTGCCTTTGTACCACTTCGGCAGGCTCAGTACATCGCTTAGTGGCGAAATATTTAAAGTAAATTGTATGCTGTAACAATCTTCTGAAACCAACACCTATAAAGCATTCCGGTCAAATTATAATAATTTCCCCGGACAATAATGATTCGGAAATTATCCTGTAGGTTTGCATTGGTTAGGTTTTGGTGAATGATGAATAAGAACTTTGTCCGATGAGGTTGTTTTCTCTGAAATTTTCAAAGACCGGCATTGACTGGTTTACGCCGGCGCTGCTGCTGATGATTCTGCTGGGCTGGTTATTCCCGGGCCCGGGATTGAAAACCGGTATATTTTCCATCAAACAACTGGCCGGGTATGGAATTTCAGTTATCTTTTTTCTTTACGGACTGAGATTAAGCGTCGGCCAACTGGTAAAATGCGCGGCCCACTGGAAACTGCACCTGGTGATACAATCGGTTACTTTTATCATTTTTCCTCTGCTCATCCTGATTTTCAGGAAGTTTTTTACCGGAGGCAAATACGAGGAGCTCTGGCTGGGAGTGTTTTTTCTGGCAGCCCTGCCATCAACGGTATCTTCGGCGGTGGTAATGGTTTCACTGGCCGGCGGGAATATTCCGGGGGCTGTTTTCAATGCGACATTTTCGAGTATAGCGGGAATTCTGATTACACCCTTATGGATGGGCCTGTTTGTTCAGGGAGCGGGCGGAGGAAGCATGGATATTTTACCGGTGTTTTCACGTCTTGCTTACCAGATACTGCTTCCGCTTGCCGCCGGGGTTGCGCTTCATTCCCGCCTGGGTGAAATTGCGATAAGAAATAAGGGATTTACACGCTACTTTGACCAGAGTGTTATTCTTGCCATTGTATATTCCTCATTCAGCGTTTCATTCAGCACCGGAGTGTTCAGGGGAATCGGCCTGCCGGTTATTTTTTTGCTGATGCTCGCCCTGTTGGTTTTTTTTGCATTTATCAACCTGCTGATTACGATATTTGCCAGGCGGGCTGGGTTGTCGCGCGAAGATCGGATAGCCGCCTTATTCTGTGGATCCACCAAATCGCTGATGCATGGCAGCGTGATGGCAAAGGTGCTTTTCAGTAACGTGGCTTCTGCAGGACTGCTGTTACTGCCGGTGCTGATTTATCACGCCATGCAACTGGCATTGACCGGGGTAATGTCGCAGCGGTTTGCAGCGGGTAAAAGTAAGCATGCTTAACCGGTAATTTTGTATGCGGTGAAAAGCCGCGTATCGCCCGGGTCACCGGTTTTTCCTGATTTATTGAACAGCCCTGCTATCCAGGCTTTGGCTTCCGGCATGGACGGGAACAAGCCTGTTTCAGGGTTTTTGCCGTAAAAAACAGGACTTCCCGGGTTTTTACATTGCGGGGACCCGCATACAATGGCTATCCGGTTCACTCCAAGATGCCTGAGCTGAGGTAAGATATAGTCATTGAACCAGTTGTGCAGTTTCCTGCTGAACTCTTCAGGCATAGCGGGTGAGGATATAATGATATTTTCAACAGGGTGAAGTTCCGCTTCCCTCAGAAAAGAAAAGAAGAAGAGTGTATAGTCTGTAAAGCTGCCCTGGGTTTCTGGACGCGCCTTACTGATCAGCAGTTTGAATTTGCTGATATATTCAAATTGTGAGCTCAGGTTGGTTTGAGTGGTCATGAGTAATATTTTAGCAGCGCAAAAGTAGTATAAATGTAATATATATTTACTAAATGACCAAATAAGCGTAAAAAATATTTCATTTTTCTCTGCCGGCTGATAATCCTGTTAAATTTTTTAAAGCTGAACTGATAGGGTATTGCACCAGGGCTAATTATTTAAATAATTAATTGTCAATTTTCTGCTTACAGCGTAAATGTTCAGAAACAGTTATAAATCTCCGGCCTGACAGGACGTCAGATACAAGGATTATTAAACGCGCTTTGTAAAAAATATATACAATGGTTTAGCCTATCTCTACTACGACCTTGCCTGCCTGCCTGCCTTTAAGCATAAGATCAAGTTCTTCGGGGATTTCCCCGAGGCCAATGGACCTGCTGAGTTTACCGGGATTGTCAGGTTTCAGTTTCTGACCTATCAGATCCCATATTTCGAGCCGTCTTTTCATTGGAGTTTCTGCTGATGCAATACCGATCAGGCGCACAGCCCTGAGAATAAACGGGAATACGGGAACGTCAAGCCTTGCGGATGCAATCATGCCGCAGTTGGCCACGATGCCTCTTTCGGCGGTGGAGCGCAGCACGGTGGACAGGGCATTCCCTCCTACAGTATCGAGTGCGGCAACCCAGCGGGGAGGCAGCAGCCCTTTGCCTGATTTATCATCGATGGCATCCCTTCCGATGATTTCCGTTGCTCCTGATTCCTTCAGCATATCTGCAAACTCCGGTTTGCCTGACGATGCCACCACTTTATAACCTGCCTTAGCCAGCATGGCAACCGCCATAGACCCGACCGCCCCGCTGGCTCCGGTCACCAGTATTTTTCCGTCGCCGGGAAGTATCCCGTGATTTATAAACTCATAAACGGCGCTTGCAGCTGTAAACCCTGAAGTTCCGATGATCATGCATTCCTTCAGGCTCAGATTGTCCGGTTTCCTTACCACCCACGGAGCAGGGACCCTGATGTATCCGGCAAACCCGCCGTCGGTATTCATGCCGAGGTCATATCCCGTCACAATCACTTCCTGTCCGGCTGTAAATTCACTGCTGCCTGATTCAATAACAATGCCGGCAGCGTCAATGCCGGGCGTATGCGGGTAGCGGCGCGTAATGCCCTTGTGACCCGATGCCGATAGCGCATCCTTGTAGTTCAGGCCCGAATAAGATACCCTGATCAGGATTTCATGCTGAGGCAGCCCGGAAATCTTCTTCAATCTGACCGATGAACTGAAACTGCCATCCTCATGCTGTTCTGTTACCAAAGCCCTGAAGGTGGTATCCGGGGAAATATGTGGTGCCGTCATCTTGTCAAATGTTTTATATTCAGATAAATACATGAATACATGTTTCGAATTTTCGTTTCCGGAACTGTTTTAATTGATAATTTTGCTCCGGAAATGTCCTGCAAAGATGGAGACTATTCCGGTAACGGCATCTGTTACGGTGAACTTTTTACAGGATGACTCTTTTTTAAACAACTATTTTATACTGGTAAAAACTAACAACGATGGCATTAAGATTTATTACGGCTGAAGAAGCTGCGGAATTTATCAGACATGATGATGTGGTAGGGTTCAGTGGTTTTACACCTGCCGGTTCAGTTAAATCCATTCCTGTAGCCATAGGAGAGAAGGCTAAGGCAGCTCATGCGCAGGGGAAGCCTTTCAAAATCGGTGTGATCACCGGAGCCTCCACGGGAGATTCTCTGGATGGATCCCTTGCCAGGGCAGAGGCCGTAAAATTCCGTACTCCTTACCAGTCGAATGCTGACCTCAGGAATCTTATCAATGCAGGGAAAGCCGATTATTTTGATTCTCATTTGTCCACGGTTGGCCAAACAATCCGGTACGGGTTTCTGGGCAAGATGAACTGGGGCATTATTGAAGCCTGCGATGTAACGGAACAGGGAGAGATTGTGCTGACCACCGGGGTGGGGATTTCACCCACCATATGTCAGTATGCCGACCGCCTCCTGATTGAGCTGAATTCATATCATCCCAAACGCCTGCGGGGCATGCATGACCTTTTGGTTGTCGCAGATCCGCCTTACCGCAGGGAGATTCCCATTTATAAGGCTTCCGACAGGGCAGGGGCTGAGGTGATAAAGGTCGATCCTCAGAAAATAGCGGGGGTGGTGCTTACCAATCATCCTGATGAAGTCGGTGGTTTTGCCGGCAGCGACGAGGTGACCAACCGCATCGGTATGAATGTGGCAGATTTTTTGTCGAATGAACTCAAAAAAGGCCGTATCCCTGCATCCTTCCTTCCTTTGCAGTCAGGTGTGGGAAATATCGCCAATGCGGTACTGGCTGCTTTGGGCGAGCACAAAGGAATTCCCGATTTCGAAATGTACACCGAAGTAATTCAGGACAGTGTAATCCAACTGATGGAAACAGGGAGGATTAAGTTTGCCTCCGGTTGCTCTCTTACGGTATCGCAGGAAATGCTGTCGCATGTTTACGATAACCTTGATTTTTTTCATGAGCGTATAGTGCTCAGGCCTCAGGAGATATCGAACAGTCCGGAGGTGGCCCGCAGGCTGGGGATAGTGTCGATGAACACGGCCCTGGAGGTGGATTTGTTTGGCAATGTGAACAGCACCAACGTTATGGGCCGCAAAATGATGAATGGCATCGGCGGTTCAGGCGATTTTACACGCAATGCCTATATTTCCATTTTCAGTTGTCCATCCGTTGCCAAAGGCGGAAAAATCAGCGCATTTGTGCCGATGGTTTCGCATACGGATCACAGTGAACACTCGGTTCAGGTAATCATTACCGAACAAGGCATTGCCGATCTCCGGTCGAAATCGCCCAAAGCCAAGATGGAAGCCATTATCGAAAACTGTGTACATCCGGATTACCGGGAAGCCCTGCGCGATTATGCCAACCTTGCCGGGGATACCCATACCCCGTGTACGCTTTCGGCTGCTTTTGGCATGCATATGGAGTTTGAGCGATCGGGCGATATGCGGAACATCAACTGGGGCGATTGCTTCAGAAAATAATCGTTGATTTATATATTGTTAATAGATCCGGCACGGACCATTACCAGCGCCGGATCTTTTTTTGGAATATTATAAAGATAAAAGTACTGGTATTCCGGCGATATTTGCGGGCCAATGATAATTATAGCCGGAAAACCGGGATGGCCTATCTTTGCCGGCAAACATTGTATGATGAAGAATCCATTTTTGTATTTAGCAATTTTAATAGTTTTTGTTGTTTCGGTGGTAGATGCCCAGGTATTGAACATTGAACGTGAACGTATAAAAACCGATACAGTTGGCTGGTCGGGAACGGGAAAGCTTTCTCTTAACATGGTGAGCAACACGAAGAAGTTTACCGAGGCAGGGCTGGGCCTGCATATTCAGTATAAAACCCTGCGAAGTCTCTACCTGGCCCTCTCGGATTATGAACTCATCAAAAGCACTGAAGATGATTTCTCCAATAAAGGTATGCAGCACCTGAGATACAATTACAAACTCACAAAAACAATTACCCTGGAGGCATTTACACAGGCTCAGTTCAACAAAGTGCTGGGCCTTGATTTCAGGGGACTTGTTGGGACAGGGCCCCGTTTCAAAATTATCGGGGCCGACCACTTCAGGGTTTATGCAGCTACGGCTTATATGTTCGAATATGAAGAGCCTGCCGGTAACCTGGATACAGAACGCAATCACCGGCTGAGCAGTTACCTGTCGCTGACATTAAAGTTGAATGAAAATCTGTCGCTGATCAATACTTCCTATTACCAGCCCCGGTTCGGACGGCTCAACGATTACCGCCTGTCGCACAATCTTGATCTGCTGATTAAGCTCAATAAAAATATATCCTACTCTCTGGCGTTGGAGCATCTGACCGATAATCACCCGATACCGGGCATCCCCGGAAAGGTTTACAGCATTAAGAACCGGCTTGTATTCGATTTTGGAAGGTAAGATTCCCTTGCTTAATCAACGCGAATCCATGAATCAGCCCTGATCATATCCTTTCCGAAATAACAAATTCCAGCAATTCACTCATGGTATCGAAAGCGTAGTACTCATCCCAGGCCGTTAGGTCAAGAATCTGGAATTTATCTTCCGGCTGATTATAGACATAAACTTCCTCGTCTGAACGGCCGAAAATGATACATCCGGGTAACCTTTCCGGAATGTCCCACTGCATGTTGGCGGCTATCATGTCCATATAATCGGGGGGTTCATCCGAACCGAGGGAATATACATAGATGCCATTGTAGAAAAATCCGTTCGAAATCATCAGGAATTCTGCTATTTCATCGTTCCAGCCGTGGCCTGTACCGGTAAGCAGTTCAATGTACTCTTCAAGCCGGTCGGTTTCGCAGGCTGTGTAAGTTTCGGCAAAAGGGAGGCCCGATGCCCATTTGATTAATCCTTCTGTATTCCTGGCCATAAGATTAATGATATGCGAAAAGTGTTTGGTTTTACTTATTATCGGAAATCATGTGTACATCCCTTTGCGGAAAAGGGATTTTAATGTTGTTGGCTCTGAATTTACGGTCGATTTTGTACCTGATCTTACTCCGGATATTTTCACTCCGAAAGGCTTCTTTTGTCCAGAAGAGCAATTGAAAAATCAATGCGGAATCCCCGAAATCGTTTAATCTGACAAAGGGCTCCGGATTCACGTCAATTTCAGGGACCTCTTTGGAGCATTCCAGCAATAAACGTGTCACCTGTTCAGTGTCGGATCCATAGGCAACACCTACTTCAACCAGAAACCGGGTAGAGCCCTGCTCATGACTCCAGTTGATTACACGGTCGCTGATAAATTTTGAGTTTGGAACGATCATGATGATGTCGTCGCGCGTTTTGATTTTTGAGGTCCTTAGTCCGATCACCTTAACCTTGCCGACAATATTGTTTTCGAGTTGAATTACATCGCCTACTTTCATATTGCCTTCGAAAAGAAGAATAATACCGGATACCAGATCATTGAATATCTGCTGTATGCCAAACCCCAGACCTACCAATAGCGCGGCTGAACCGGCCAGCATAAGGTTCAGGTTTACTCCCAGCGTTTCAAGAATCATCAGAAAAACAATGATCCACATCAGGTATTTAATAATACTGTAGATGGAAAAAGCGCTGCCCTTGTCAATTTTTCCTGCATTCACCCTGTTGTTGAAGAATTTTTTTATCAGGCGAAGCAGAAAAATGGTGATGATAACGATGACGCCACTGATAAACAGATCGAAGGCGCTTATTGAAAATTTTCCGACACTGACAAGGTCATAGTTAAAAAAGTCTTTCAGGTGCATAGGGTGAATGTTGTTTTCCGGAACTAGAAACCGGTTAGCGATGTTTTGACAAAAGCTACCGGTCATCTAAATTAATCAACTTTCCTGAAATTGACTGCAAATAATTACTTTTGTCCGGCAAACATGCAATTCAGCATCATCTTTTTGCCGGATGAAGAATTTACTGCGTTTAATGCAATAAAGATCTGCAGTTTTACAATCATGCAGGCCGTTGATTTGTTTTGATTGACTAATAACAGAGTAATGAGCGAAGAAGATATTCCATTGAACCCTGATACTTATTATGCACCGGCCGGCAGGTCTGATGAGCAGGAAATCCGGCTAAGCCATCGTGCCCTTGCCGCGGATGTTCAACTTAGTATGATTACGGAGGCTATGCCCGATGTAGCTTTAATCCTCGACAGCAACCGGCAGGTGGTTTATGCCAACCATGCTTTGGTTAATATGATAAGTATTAATGATGAGCATGATGTGATCGGGCTCCGGGCCGGTGAGATTTTTCATTGCGTTAATCTTGTTGCTGCAGCAAGTGGTTGCGGAACATCAAAGGCATGCAGGATGTGCGGTGCAGTAAATGCCATTCTTGAGTGCCAGCAATCAGGGGCCGCAGTCACCCGTGAATGCAGGATTACAACCCTAAGCGGGGAAGATGGTCAGCAGCTTTCGCTCGACCTTGAGGTGAAGGCCAGCCCTTTCCGCTTCAACAATGAGCAATATGTAATGCTGGGCATTAAAGATATCAGCGATAAAAAGCGAAGGCTGATGCTGGAGCGGATGTTTTTTCATGATATACTTAATACCGCAGCAGGATTGAACGGATTGCTGATGGCCCTTGAAAATCCTCAGGATGAGGAAGAATATAATTCCGCGATTGTCTGGGCAAAGAAAGCAGGAAACGAGCTTGTAGAAGAACTGCTGTCGCAGCGTACCCTGATGTCGGCCGAAAGTGGTGATCTTGAGTTGAGTGTCACGAGATGCTCGCCTGTGCAGTTACTGAAAGATGTGGCAACCTACCTTTCGTATCACCAGATTGCTTTGGATAAAAGAATATTTATTGATCCTTTTTCTCATTCTGCATGGTTTGAAAGCGATTCCCAGCTTATCAAACGCGTGCTGATCAACCTGATGAAGAATGCCCTCGAAGCTTCTCCGGCAGGTTCTGTGATCAAAACCGGGGCCAAATTAATTGATAAATACATCCGTTTCTGGGTGAATAATCCTGGAGAAATGCCGGAGGAGGTCAAGCTACAGATTTTTCAGCGGTCATTTTCAACAAAAGGAGCCAATCGTGGCATTGGCACCTATTCCATCAAGATACTTACCACGAATTATCTGAAAGGCAAGGTATATTTCGAAAGCGACCCGGAAAGTGGAACTACCTTCTGGATTGAGATTCCGGTTAGCCTTTCTCAACATTGAACTTTATACCCGGATTTTTCCTGGCAAAAATGACTTAATGAAACTGAATTTTTGAACCCGGAACCGGTCAGAATCTCAGGTAATTCCGGATCAGGTCGATAAGGACAGCAGGTTTGATGGGCTTGGGAATGTAGTCGTCGCACCCGGCTTTCAGAAATACCTCCCGGTCGCCGGGAATGGCGAAGGCTGTAGTGGCAATGATGGGTATCGACGGTTTTATCAGCTTGATTTCGCGGGTGGCTTCCACGCCATTCATGACCGGCATTTTTATATCCATCAGGATCAGGTCAATGTCCTCGTAAATCTTTGCATACTCAACCGCTTCAAATCCATTGTTGGCGCGCAGCAGGTCGAAACCGGCCTTTTTAAGCAGTTTTTCAACGTACCTGTAGTTTGAATCCTCATCTTCGGCAACCAGTATTCTGGCTTCAGGCAAGGCTTGCTGAGTCATGTCGTCCGTCTTTTCTTCCATTGCTTCAAACTTGAATTTACGTTGTCAATAAGCGGTCATATGTTTTAAACAGCTTGTCCCCACATTAAGAAAAACGCTTTTGTGTCCGGAATAATTGTTGTTCCGGTTATGCTGTATCGTTTAAAAAACCAAAAGTAATCCCTGAAAGTGAATGATTCCGGCACTTTTTCAATAAAAATACCCACTGGCGCATTTTACCGGATATTTCAGGTTTCGAATGTACGAAAAAAAACACCAGATGTCAATCTCAGAAGGGAATTTATTATTGACTGTCTTTTAGGATTTTATATGATCAGAGCCGTTGAGCAGGCCGCCATAATCGGGTAAAATGGAACACGAATGCTTATCCGTCATGTGAATGCAGCAGATTTTAACTCATTCGCCCGGATTACAATGCCCGGTTCAGCATTTGACTGCTGAAATATGTTTTGTTAACGGAAGGTATCTCATTACCGGGAGATGATGAACTTTGAAGTGATGTTGCTATTATAAGTCTGCCAGCGAAACAGGTAAATTCCTTCAGGAAAGGAGACCAGGTTTATATAAAGATGAAGGGTATTTCCGGTTGTTCCGCTTAGGATGACCATTCCGGATGAATTTACTGCTTCATAAATTCCGCTGTAACCGGAACCCATATCCGGTAATTCAACCTGCAACTCCATTGCTGCCGGGTTGGGCCACAGTTTTATCTGATGATTCAACGTCTCCTGTTGAGCACTGACATTTGTTTCGTAGCACGAAATGGCATCGGGGTCCATATAGAGCAGTTGATTGTCATTGTAATAGCACAACAAATGATGATATATGTCCGTAACACACATGTACAGGCTGGCGTACAATGGCCCGAAATGGCTGCCAATGCCTTCAGTCCAGCGCTCCTCAAAGGTGTCGTTTAAGAAAATAACCCTTCTGGATGTTCCGTTGATTTCAACCGAAGCAGTATCGATACAGGTGACCTGGGTGGGGCCTGAACACCAGATGCTTTGTATATAAGCAGATTCGCCCGGCAGAAGGTTGAAATCGTACAGCAGGCACTCCTCCTCGGTTCTGTTGAAAACTCCGTAAACATATCCGTTTTCTTCCCTCACGGCGGCAATATAATACCATTCCGTCGAAATGGATGAATCCGGCTGATAAACCATTTTCCGGTAATTATTTCCCAGAATAAGGGTGTCGCCTGAGTAGCGGTACATTTCGGTGGATTTTACCGTCCATCCATTTGAGTTGGCAACATTCCATTGATTATGCTGGTCGGTAAACTGCTGGCTTAGTACCGGTAATGTCAGGATTGCTGCCAGGACTGTGATAAGTAATCTTTTTACCTGCATACTTTTGGATATTTGAAATTCAGGAGATTAATGCTGGATGCTGATTTTTCCGGTGTAGTTTTTATCGCCGGCGGTAATCCTGATCATATAAATCCCCGCCGGCAGGTGGCTGCATGGGATGGCGCCGGCGGTAATTGACGGATCAAAAGTTTTATAAACAATTTGTCCGCCGGAAGAAATAATATCGAGCCGTGAGAACTTCTCGCGCAACTCCTGAGTGAGAGCAAGGGAAAACCAGGTTCCGGCAGGATTAGGGTAAGCCTGGATCTGTCCGGATTCAGTTGCGTTGTTTCGCGCATTGCCTATAAAAGAGACACAGGCTGCTTCAGTCAGGAATTCAAGGTCAAAAAACGAAAGTGGGTTTGAATGAAGGGTGCCGGCAGGATAGGCTGTAAACTGGATGTCTTCGGAGTCTGTTTCTGCTTCTTCAAAAAAGGGCGTGCTTTTCCCCACACAACTGCTGCCTTCTCCGAGGCTGTCGCAGCGATACACCCCGATTTGCGGATAGTAACCGGGAAAAGCTTTAACTCCGATGAGCGGGCCGTTACCGAACAACATGGCTCCTCCGTCTTCTGAAGGTACTACGTCAGCCATATACATATAGGCATCCAGCATATATTCAGGAATCCCCTCACTATCGGTTTTTATAAAATTTCCCCAGTCACCGGAACCGGCAAGCAATAAACTGCCGTCTGCATTTCTGATCAGGTTTCCCAAAAATCCGTTGAAATATGAATAAAAGTTAGACCGGAATGTTTTACTCCATAACGGGTTCAGGTCAAATCCTATCCGCATAAGGGCGATGTCGTATTCTGCTGCGCAGAGCAGGGTTATCCCTTCTTCGCCCTGTACAACATCATAACAGGCATTGTAATATGCATTCTGAAAAGCAAATGTCCTCGATAAAAGTGGATTGCCCTGTGCGTCTGTCTGAATCAGCAGTACCTTATAATTGCCGGGTGAGGCTGTGTGTCCGGTAATCAGCAGGTTGCCGTCGGGTAGCTCCGCAGCCGAATAAGCGTATGCCGGCTCGTTTGAAGTTGGGTTATAAATTTTTGACCATAGGATGGCCCCCTGGGGGCTGACCCTGAGCATGAGCGGAGCCGGTTCCGAAGCTTCTGTTATAGTTGTCGCTGAAATCAGGTAGTCCTGATTGGCCAATCTTTTTAGTCTGGGGTACCATACCCTGTTAAGCTCAAGATTCATGGTCCAGAGTGTATCTGCCTGAGCGTTCCACCGCATCAGATTCAGAATATTGCTGCCTGTTTGCCTGTAGCCAACCGTGGTGAAACCTGAATCTGCCTCGTGAATAATATCTGAAATAATGTGATCGGTAATTCCTTTTACCAGTCCCGGATTTCCATCCTCATCCGTAACCGCGACAAACCCGCTTATGGAGATCTCTCCCGATAACAGGTAACCTTCACCGGCATGCCGGTCAGCCGCATGCACCTGGATGCCGTCATTTTCCATGTAGTACACAAGGCTGTTTGTAATCGTTTGCGCATGAATACTATCGGAAATGCCGTTAACGAAAATCAGTATAAATGAAACGAATAGCGGAATGTGTCTGAGCATGTGATGATGATTAAAGAATAAAATTATGAATACCGGTTAATTGTCCTTACGGATAAAGCAGGCAGATGGCAAAAGGTGCCCTCGATAAAATTCCTGTAACAAATATAATAAGATTTATACTAATCCTTCATGATATTGAAATATTCCGGTGCTTCAGATGTCTTGAACCTGCAATAAAATTTATTTTATCATTTTGTAAAGCAGACTGATTTCCTCCGCCCATTTTTCTTCATCGGGTGTTTCGAGGATGATTGGGATCTCGTCAAAACGGGGGTCGTTCATTATTCTCCGGAAGACTTCAGTTCCAAGAAAACCTTTGCCTATGTTGTCGTGCCGGTCAACATGGCTGCCAAGCGGTTTCATGCTGTCGTTCAGGTGCAGGCCGCGCAGGTAACCGAACCCGATGATCTCATCGAACTGTCTGAATGTTTCAGCATACCCCTCAGGAGTGACAAGGTCATAGCCGGCGGTGAAAGTGTGACAGGTATCGAGGCACACGCCGACCCTGGATTTGTCCTCAACCAGATCTATAATAAACCTGATCTGTTCAAAACGGTGACCCAGGTTGCTGCCTTGTCCTGCGGTATTTTCTATCACGGCGATAACGCCCCGTGTTTTGTCAAGGGCGATGTTGATGGATTCGGCAATGGTTTTCAGGCTTTCTTCGTGGGTAACCTGATTGAGGTGGCTTCCGGGATGAAAATTAAGGCGGTCGAGCCCGAGTTGCTCGCAACGCTGCATCTCGTCAAGAAAAGCGGCGCGCGATTTCTCCAGTTCCGCCTTTCCTGGATGGCCCAGGTTGATCAGATAGCTGTCGTGCGGAAGCACCTGCCACGGCTCAAAACCGTGGAAGGCAAGGTTGGTATTAAATTTTTCAATGCTCTCAGCCGATAGGGGAGCAGCAACCCACTGCCGCTGGTTTTTTGTGAAAAGTGCAAATGCTTTTGCTCCGATGGCTGCCGCGTTCAGCGGTGCGTTCTCCACACCTCCTGCGGCACTCACATGCGCTCCGATATATTTCATGTCCCGGGTTGTTTTTATACAAAAATAGCATGAACCGATTGTCCATCAAACATGCAGATGAAAAAATGCCCGGTTCACGATCTGAATCCTGCAGCAAGATAATGAGCTGAAAGACTTTATGAAATTATCAAAAGGGCAGGAGGCCCGGATGAACCTCCTGCCATCATTAGAATTTACGTTCTGAGTCCGGCTTAAGTGAGTTCAAAACGGTCGAGGTTCATTACTTTTCCCCAGGCGGCCACAAAATCCCTGACGAATTTTTCCTGAGCATCGGCGCTTCCGTAGACTTCGGCAAGCGCCCTGAGTTCGGAATTGGCGCCAAAGATCAGATCCACGCGGGAGGCTGTCCATTTAACTGCACCATCTGAACGGTCAACGCCTTCGTAGGTCTCATGGTCGTCTGATACGGGTTTCCAGGCCGTATTCATATCCAGCAGGTTCACAAAGAAGTCGTTGGTGAGCAGGCCGGGGCTTTTGGTAAGTACTCCTTTATCGGAATTGTCATAGTTTGCGCTCAGCACCCTCATGCCGCCGATCAGCACGGTCATTTCCGGAGCTGTAAGGGTGAGGAGCTGCGCTTTGTCGATCAGAAGTTCTTCAGCAGGGATGCTGAACTTCTGCTTCAGGTAGTTGCGGAAGCCGTCAGCAACCGGTTCAAGCACACCGAATGATTCCGTGTCGGTTTGTTCCTGTGTGGCATCTGTACGGCCGGGTGTAAATGGCACTTTAACCTGTGTGCCGGCATCACGGGCAGCCTTTTCAACTGCGGCACAACCGGCCAGCACGATCAGGTCGGCCATGGAAACTTTTTTTCCATCTTTCTGGGCTTTGTTGAATTCCTGCCGGATCTGCGTCAGCTTCTCCAGCGTTTTTGAAAGCTGTGCCGGATTGTTTACCGCCCAGTCTTTCTGTGGAGTAAGTCTGATCCTTGCGCCATTGGCTCCGCCGCGTTTGTCGGAGCCGCGAAAGGTGGATGCGGAAGCCCAGGCGGTGGAGACCAGTTCAGATACGGTCAGGCCCGAGGAGAGGACTTTCGATTTCAGGTTTTCGGCATCCTTTTCATCAATCAGCGGATGGTTGACGGCCGGAACCGGATCCTGCCAGATAAGTTCTTCGGCGGGGACTTCGGGGCCCAGGTAACGGGAGCGTGGCCCCATATCGCGGTGGGTCAGCTTGAACCACGCGCGGGCAAATGCATCGGCAAATTCATCCGGGTTTTCGTAGAAACGCCTGGAGATTTTTTCATACGCGGGGTCAAACCTGAGCGAAAGGTCGGTGGTGAGCATCGCGGGAGCATGACGCTTGTCAGGGTCATGGGCGTCGGGCACCGAATTGGCCCCGGCACCATGTTTTGGCCTCCACTGATGCGCGCCGGCCGGACTCTTTGTCAGTTCCCAGTCGTATCCAAAAAGGTTCCAGAAGAAGTTGTTCGTCCAGCGGGTAGGGGTGCTCGTCCAGGTAACTTCAATTCCGCTGGTAATGGTATCTCCGGCTTTGCCTTTGCCGAATTTGCTTTTCCAACCAAGGCCCTGTTCCTCGAGGCCGGCAGCTTCAGGCTCGGGCCCGATCAGTGCGGCATCGCCTGCGCCATGGGTCTTTCCAAAGGTATGACCTCCGGCAATCAGGGCTACGGTTTCCTCGTCGTTCATGGCCATGCGGGCAAAGGTCTCGCGGATATCCCTGGCTGCAGCCAGTGGATCGGGATTGCCTCCGGGTCCTTCCGGATTTACATATATCAGTCCCATTTGAACGGCTGCAAGCGGGTTATCAAGCTCACGTTCGCCCGAATAACGATCTTTGTCTTCAAGCCACTTCTCTTCAGAACCCCAGAAAATATCTTCATCCGGTTCCCATACATCTTCACGTCCGCCGGCAAATCCGAAGGTTTTAAAGCCCATTGATTCGAGGGCAACGTTGCCGGTGAGGATCATCAGGTCGGCCCAGGAGATCTTACGGCCGTATTTCTGCTTGATGGGCCACAGCAGCCTGCGCGCTTTGTCAAGGTTCACGTTGTCGGGCCAGCTGTTCAGCGGGGCAAAGCGTTGCTGCCCGCGACCACCGCCTCCGCGACCGTCGCCAATACGGTAAGTTCCGGCGCTGTGCCAGGCCATTCGGATAAAAAACGGACCGTAATGGCCGAAATCGGCCGGCCACCAGTCCTGTGAATCGGTCATCAGCTTACGGAGATCTTCCTTCAGCGCAAAATAGTCTAGCTTTTTAAATTCTTCGGCATAGTTAAAATCCTTTCCCATAGGATTGGACCGCTCTGAATGCTGGCGCAGGATATTTAACTTAAGCTGGTTAGGCCACCAGTCGGGGTTTTTTGTTCCTGCCGCTCCGACACTATGCTTCTTTGTGGCTCCGGTTACCGGGCATTTGCTTTCATTTTTAGGGTTGTCTTCCATATTGTTGATTTTGTTTTTAATTATTTTCATTGATTTACGCTTTCAGGGTAACAGCCCATGGGGTACATTCAGTCAGTAAGTCGGCCTGTTCTTTGAGCGTGCCGGATTTCAGGAGTTTAAATTTGCGTAAGGGCTTAATCCGGAAATCAGATACGCGGGTCGATGAGAGGCTGTGAAAAAAAAGCCGTGGAGTACCTGTATTCCGCGGCTGATTGATAAACCATTCAAGGTTTGTGTAAATAACCCGGGGAAGGCCTGAAAGTTCAATTCAATTTACCTTTCTTTGAAAGGATAAAACCTTCCCCGGGCCAGGTCATTAAAGACTCTTGTGGCAGAACCACCAGTCGTAGCATTCGTATTCCTTCAGACGTTTTTTGGCTGTTTCAACGTCCTTTGCCGGAGGAATGATTACCCGGTCGCCGATCAGTTCGTTATTCGGCCATCCGGCAGGAATGGCAACCTTGTTGGCATCTGCGGTCTGCAACGCTTTCAGGGCACGGAGAATCTCATCCATATTGCGGCCGATTTCCTGAGGATAGAACAGGATGATGCGGATCACCGAGTTGGGGTCGATCATAAATACGGCGCGCACCGTATCTGAAGCCTTGCCCGGATGAATCATCCCCATAGCCATGGCTACATTGCCGGTTGAGTCAGCAATGATGGGGAAGGGGATCTGAACATTGAGTTTCTCCTCAATCCACTCATCCCACTTGATGTGTGAGAAAATCTGGTCGATCGAAAGTCCAAGCAGTTCTGCATTCAACGCTTTAAACTGATCGTAACGCTTTGCAAATGCCACAAACTCGGTAGTGCAAACAGGGGTAAAGTCGGCCGGATGGCTGAACAGTACCAGCCATTTACCTTTGTAGTCATTAATCAGGTTTTTCACCCCATGGGTGGTTTGTACGGTCAGATCGGGAATCATGTCACCGATCAGCGGAAAACTTTTTACTTCGCTCATTATGATTTTTAATTTGTTTGATGAATAATTATGTGATTTATTTAGCCAGGAAAGCAGAATACATCCAAACCATTTTTTCCTTCTCACGGATGTAATCGCTGGCCATGGCATTGGTTCCTTCGTCGTTCAGGTCTCCTGACATTTCAAGGATGTCACGTTCCTTCTCAAGCAGGGTTTTAAATGCATCCAGAATATGGCCCACGCATTTCGGGCCATTGGTTTCATTTTCAACGGGTTTGATCTCGGCCACTTTCAGATAGCCTGAAAATGAATGAATAGGGGTTCCTCCAAGGGTGAGGATACGTTCGGCAATCTCATCAATTTTTATCTGAAGGTCGTTGTACAACTCCTCGAACTTAAGGTGAAGTTCAAAGAATTTTTCACCCTTGATGTTCCAGTGAAACCCGCGGGCATTCTGATAAAGCACCTGGTAATTGGCTAACAGGTTGTTGAGTTTTTCGATCAGTTTCGCAGATTTGGCCTCATCAAGGCCGATTTTGTTCAGTTTTTCCATAATTCGTTGATTTTTTATGATGATTATTTGGGTTTATTCTCAAAATCTCCCATCAGCTGCAACCGGATATCGGTAACATTGAATCCTTCTATTTTTTTACGAGTGAAGTATTCGCTCAGCATCTGATCCAGCTCCGGGTCAAAATAGTCCTCCATCCTGTCGGATATTGCACAATAGAGATGATGGTGATGTTCGGTAATGGCGTCGTAACGCATGACATCCATATCGGTCTTTACCCGTTTTACCAGTCCTTTGTCCACAAAAGTGTCAAGGGTATTGTAAATGGTTGTCGGAGAAAGACCGGGAATGGTTCTGGAAACCTCTGCAAACAACTCTTCCGCTGTGGGATGACTCCTCAGTCGCATCAGGGTTTGCATCACGGCAACCCGCTGCGGCGTAATCTTAAGCCCCGCTTCATTGAGTTTTTGAATGATTTCCGGTATGATTTTCATTTTCGATTCAGTTTTAACTTGAAATTGAACCTTGTTTGTAATAAATACAATCTGGATGGAAAAATGTTCAATCAGAGTAAAGAAAAATCTGAATTTTTTAAAATTTTTGTGCAACCAGGGTTTTTATTTTCAGGTGCATTGTCATGCTTTAGTTTGTAAAATGATGATTTATTAAGGGCATGAAGGGGGCCGGAATATTTTTGATGTATAAGTATCGATGTTAAAGATTGCCGGGAAACCCTGAGCTTGGGTCAGGTGTACCAGTTGATCAGCCTGCCGGCTAAACAGGCGCATGCATAGCGATAATGAAGCAGAAAGCCGGATTGATTCAGCCCCAGGAGCAACCAGTATATATGCTCACCCGCTGAAGCATTATCTGGCAGGTGGAATACTATCCGCTACAACAAATTCCAAGAGAGTACCTTTCGGGGAGCTGTATCATTTGGCAGAAAAGCTAGCTTTCGGTATCATCATCACCGTTATCAGTATCTGGCATATCCGGCAGAAACAGTTGTGCTTCAGCTTCGCCAAGTACTTCCACGCCTTTCAGTTTTCGCTGAATGGCACGGGTACGCTTGCCCATTACTTCATCAATCTGGTTGCTGGCAGTCTGGATGTTTTTCTGCGCTTTTTCGAGCATTCCGCCAAAATTTTCAAATTCTTTCTTGACGGCGCCAAGGATTTTCCATACTTCTGAACTGCGTTTCTGAATGGCCAGGGTCCTGAAGCCCATCTGCAGGCTGTTGAGGATGGCAGCCAGGGTGGTGGGCCCGGTCACAATTACTTTATACGAGCGCTGAAGTTCTTCGAGCAGACTTGCTTTTCTTACAACCTCGGCATAAATGCCTTCGAAAGGCAGAAACATTATGGCAAAATCAGTAGTGGCAGGTGGATCGATGTACTTTTCGCTGATGTCTTTTGCCATTTTCTTAATGGTAGCTTCCAGCATTTTCTGAGCGGTTTCTACGTGCAGAACATCGCCGTTTTCATAGGCATTTTGCAGTTGCTCATAAGCGTCGCGCGGGAATTTGGCATCAACCGGCAGCCATACCTGCCCGGTGATATCATCTTTGCCCGGCAGCTTGATGGCAAACTCCACCACATCACTGCTGCTCTTCTTTGTCCTGACATTGGCTTCGTATTGCTCCGGTGCCAACACCTGCTCCAGCAGCATGGCCAGCTGTACTTCGCCGAACCCGCCGCGCATTTTTACATTGCTGAGCACGCGCTTGAGGCCGCCTACATCCTGTGCAAGCGTTTGCATCTCACCCAAACCTTTCTGCACACTCTCCAGCTGTTTACCCACCAGCTCAAAAGATTGGCCAAGCCTTTCGCTCAATGTTTTCTGCAGCTTCTCGTCAACGGTAATCCGCATTTCTTCAAGTTTCTTTTCCGTGCCTTCAACCAGTTTCTGCTGTTTTTCCTCCAATTGCCCGAATTTTTCGCGCTGCAGGCTGTTGAACGATTCAACATTCTTGTCAAAAGAAGCCTGAAAATCCTTAATTACCTTCTCCACGGCTTCACGCATCTGCTTTGCTTCAGACTGCGATTGCTGACCGATCGCGTTCAGCTTTTCTTCAACTTTCGCGGTGATTTTTTCCAGTTGTTCCACTGTTTTTGCGGTCAGCTCCTTTTGCTCGCCTTTCAACTCGTCGAATTTGCCGCGCTGCTCAAGGGTAAAGTCTTTCAGACTGCTAACGAGCGTTTCGCGGTTGGTCTTGTTGTTGTCGTCCACTTTTATAATCAGGCTGCCGATTTTTTCATCCAGGGTGCGCACAATCATTTCAAGTGCCTTCTGGTTTTGTTCGGTGATGAGCCTCAGGTTTTCCGTCATCTCAGATTTGAAGCTGTTCAGCGAACTGCTCATCTCGCTGCGGTTATCGCGGGCTGATGCAGCGCTCTCCTCACGGTTGGTTCTGAAGTCATCCCTCAGATTTCCCTCCAGCCGGCTGAGATTTGTGTTTAATGTGTCTACTTTATAGGGTAGTTCGGCCATGCCGGATTTGTTCTGTCTGAGCAAAATGGTTACCAGCAGATTTGCTGCAACGAGGATGATGAGTACAATTATCAGTATATTCATTTGGATCAAGAATTTTAAGATGGATAAAGATAACGGTAATTATTTTAGGTTGATGGTTTGTCCGCAAAGGTCATTCAAGCCTGAAATCCGGATTCAGGGTGTAAAATACCCCTGAATCTGAATAGTTCATTTTAATGATATTCAACAGGATAAAATCTGCGAGGATGTGTTCGCAACGGGGCAGTGAATATCCTGAAATCCGGCGGAAAGCCGAGAGGGTTATTTTCTGGTGAACCTCCAGGTACGCGAGCAGGGTACGCTCGGTTACCCCGTATTCGATGTACACCCCTTTGGGATCTTTCTGTTTTTTCCACACTTTTTTCAGAACGCCGTTTGCCGGATAATTCTGGTCGCCTACCCGCACATAAACACGGTAAATTCCGTCTTTGTCGGGTGCCGAATGAGGGGCTTTGCTGCTTTTGGGAATAATGATCTCAAGCACGGTTTTTCCGTTTTCTTCCCACTCTTTCATTTCAAAATGAACCTCAGGGCGGCAATACAGGCTGGCGCCGGCCTCCACCATATAAAATTCCTCATCCGATCTTACGCCGGCAATGGCGCCATTGTCCTTTACCCCCAGCAGCAGACGGCCACCGTCGGTATTGGCGAAGGCTGCCAGGGAGCGCGCTATCTTCTTCGAGTCGGTAATCCCGAATTTGAAGTCGAGTTGCTGATGCTCCCCTTCGCTGATTAGTTTTCTGATATGAGAGGGCAAGGTTGATGCCTTTTGTAAACCTGAAATATAAGTATTTCCCGAACAGCATTTACCTGCTGAATTTTGGCAGTAAATCCTTTATTGCATCCCGGTGAACCAGGAAGGTCATCATTTTGAGTTTTACATAGTCTTCATGAAAGAAGTAGTAGCCGAAATTGGGGTTGATTTCCGGTCCGCCGGTTCTTGATCCGGCCCCCGAATCCTTCAGCAGAAACCAGGTAATGCCGTCTTGTTCGTAATAACCGGTAACATGCATTCCGTGGTCATCGGTGGTGGTGCCGTTGCTGAAGCGGAACTGCCGCGCATACTCATCAATGGCAGCCGAAGGGATGTCAAATTCAGGCACCATGGCTGCATTGGCTTCCCGGGCCATAAATCCCGCTTCGGAAACATCGCCTGCCAGCGAAACCGTATAGCCTTGTTTCAGGGCCTTTTTCAACACTTTTATGAAATCATCAAGCGGAACATTGTAATAACTCTTGTCATGCCACCAGTTGTCGGGCACTTCAAATTCCACCTGCTGCCAGTAAGGTTGCTGCATGATGGACAGCACATCAACGTAATCGGCAGGACTGATACGCACCACTTCTTTCAGGTATTGCCGGGGTGAGTATGCTTTGCCGTTTACCGTGACCGTTTCGGGCGGCGTGCCGATGTAATGATCCAGTATGCTCTTTACGGTCGAAACCACTGTTTCTTTATCCCAGGCATTCGCGGTTTTAACTCCGTTCAGATATGCCCTGATCTCTTCAAACATTTTATCATGAGAATGAAACTCCTGACCTGGTTTCAGTCCGGAATAAGCCGACCACGGAAGTATGCCTTCCTTGCTCATTATCCTGATTACCGCGTTCATTTCAGAGCCTTCGCCGATATAAATCTCACCACGGGTCTCAACAAATAGTCTTGCCCTTTCCAGATACTCGTGGTAAGCAATGAACATCTCAGACAGTTTAATCTCCTGGCGCGTAAGGCGGTAGATTTCCGACTCCAGCATCGAAATGGCTGAAAAACTCCAGCAGGTATTGGTGTTCCCCTGCGAAACCGGCTCAATATGCCAGGCTGTTGTATAAAGCGATTTATCAGCAGGAATCTGAAGCCCGGCCGGATCAAGCCTGAAAGTTGGTTTTGGTTTTGCCGCTTCCTTCCTGCTTTCATAGTTTTCCACACCTTTCAGGATGGTGTTCTGGTAATACCCGGGTTCATAGATTCTGAAAACACCTTTGTGGGGAGTTTGTGCCACCGCGCATATGGTCAGAGATAAAATGACCATGCTACTGATAAACAATACTTTATTCATAATTTGTTGATTTTTGAAACAAAATCCGCTGCCCCTGGTTCCGGAGCAGCGGATCCGGTTTTTGTGAAAATTATAAAATGTCGATGTTATTCTTACCGGTGATCTTTTCGCAGTAATGGCATTGCAGTTTAAGGTCTTCCTTGTCGATTACCGTGAAACGGGTGGCGACCTGCTGATGGTTGGTGATGCAGTTCGGGTTGACGCATTTCACAATTTTTCTGATTTCGTCAGGAATTTTAACATTGCGCTTCTCGGTCACTTTGTAATCTTTGATAACAATCAACGTTGCTGTTGGGGCTACCAGGGCAATTTTGTTTACTTCCTCATCCTCGAAGTATTTGTTGCTGACCTTGATAATCCCTTTTTTGCCGTACTTGCGGCTTTCGAGATTGAACCCCACCGTCACCTGCGTATCAGTATCTTCAAGGTTCAGCATTTTCACGACCCTGAAAACACTTTTGGCGGGAATGTGATCGATGACCGATCCGTTTTCTATGGCTGATACAACCAGCTCTTTTCTGATATTTTCGTTTTCCATTGTTCTGATATTATCTTTTGATACACCTATTTAACACCGAGAATTGAAGCAAGCAGCGCCTGGCGAACGTACACCCCGTTGAGCGCCTGCTGGAAATAGTAGGCTTGTTTGGTGACATCCACGTCTTCTGTAATTTCGTTGACTCTTGGCAGCGGATGGAGTACACGCATGTTTTCCTTACAGCCGGAAAGCATGCTGGCCGTCAGAATATATGCGTTTTTTACTTTTTCATATTCAATCGGGTCCGAAAACCTTTCTTTCTGAATCCGGGTCATGTAAATAATATCAGCGACCGGCATTACTTCTGAGAGGTCGGTGTACTGGTGGTAATTCAGGTTGTTTCCCTTGATGTGCATCTTAACGTAACTGGGCAGCTTGAGTTCTAGCGGCGACACCAGGTGGAAAGTGGTGTTGAAATTGCACAGTGCCATAACATTGGAGTGCACGGTACGGCCATATTTCAGGTCTCCTACAAAGGCAACATTCAGTCCGTCGAGTTTGCCCTGGGTCTTCCTGATGGAGTAGAGGTCCAAAAGACATTGGGTAGGATGCTGATTGCCGCCGTCTCCGGCATTGATAATGGGAACGGTGGATACTTCGCTGGCAAAACGGGCGCTTCCTTCGCGCGGATGCCGCATCACGATGATGTCGCTGTAGTTGCTGACGGTGAGTATGGTGTCCTTGAGTGATTCACCTTTCGAAACACTTGAATTGGTTGCATCAGAGAATCCGATTACTTTGGCTCCGAGGCGGGATGCCGCGCTTTCGAAACTCAGGCGGGTGCGGGTGGAAGGTTCGAAAAACAGCGTAGCCACAACGAAATCCTCAAGGATGCGCTGGGTTGGATTTTTTTCAAACTCTTCGGCCAGGTTAAGAATCTTTATGTATTCTTCTTTGGTGTAATCTGTGATGGATACGAGACTCCGGTTTTTCATGTATCTGATCGGGTTTTGGTTTTCGGTTTACAAAAATAATTAAGACTGTTTTGCTACAGGTGTTTTGTTGATAAACGGTAAAAAAAAAGCCCCGATTAACGGGGCTGAGAATTATTTTACCAGATTATGTTTTTTGACAAACTCGTCGAGGATGCCGGTCAGATTGGGGGTGCCAATCTCCTGAAGGTCATAGCCGACCTTGACTTTGGGCTTGTTAATCTTCACGATCCTGCTCAGGTCGATCGGGGTGGCGATCACAACTGCGTCGCAGGGGGTATTTTCTATGGTTTTCTCAAGGTCGCGAACCTGCTCATCACCGTATCCCATTGCCGGAAGAAGGGTTCCGATATTGGGGTAAATGCGGAAGGTTTCGCTCAGCTTGCCGACAGTATAGGGGCGGGGATCAACCAACTCACCTGCACCGTGTTTCAGTGCGGCAACCACACCGGCACCGATCTTCATTTCGCCATGGGTGAGGGTTGGGCCATCTTCAACTACCAGTACTTTCTTGCCGCGGATAAGCTCGGGCTTGTCAACGGTAAGTGGTGAAGCGCCGTCAACAATAATGGCGCCGGGGTTAACTTTTGCCAGATTGGCACGTACTTCATTAATATTTTCGAGGCTGGCTGAGTCAATTTTATTTATGACGATGACATCCGACATGCGGGCAACCACTTCGCCCGGGTAATAACTTACTTCAGCACCAGGCCTGAGCGGGTCGGCAACACCGATCATCAGGTCGGGCTTGTAGAAGGGGAAGTCATTGTTTCCGCCATCCCAAAGGATAACATCGCAACCACTGGGATCTTTCTCAGCTTCGCGAAGAATGGCCTCATAATCAACGCCGGCATAAATCACATTGCCGCGGACTACGTGCGGTTCGTACTCTTCCATCTCCTCGATGGTGCATTTGTGTTTTTTCAGGTCTTCCACAGTGGCAAAACGCTGAACCTTCTGTGCATTCAGGTCGCCGTAAGGCATCGGATGACGCACTGCTACCACCTTTAACCCTTTTTCCATCAGGATCTCGATGATGCGGCGGCTGGTCTGGCTTTTTCCGCAGCCTGTGCGGGTAGCGCCCACTGCTATTACGGGTTTGGTGCTTGACACCATGGTATCCCTGGGGCCGAGCAGTAAAAAATTAGCGCCTGCTGCATTCACAACGGCGCTAATGTTCATAACTCTGGGGTAAGGGACGTCACTGTATGAGAAGACACAGTCGTCCACTTTCAGCTCTTTGATCAGCCTGGGGAGGTCTTCTTCGGCATGAATGGGAATGCCGGCCGGGTAAAGATCTTCGCCGGCAAGTTCTTTGGGATACTTGCGGCCGTCAATATCAGGAATCTGGGCAGCGGTAAATGCTACAACGTTGTAGTCCGCGTTTCCGCGGAAGTAAGTGTTGAAGTTGTGGAAGTCCCTTCCGGCAGCTCCGATGATGATTACATTTTTCTTCATGGGTATTGGTTTTTGTATTGTGATTGAGTGAAATTCAGCTCTGTAGCGTATTTCAGCTCTTTTACGGGCCCGGGCAGACTGGCGCCTGCTTTAAGAACCTTTACCGGCAACCTGCCGCAAAAAAACCGCTGCAAATATAATTGTTTAAGATTCAATGCAAAGAAGTTGTAACATTATTTTTATCCTCATAATCCTGATATTTCACATTCGATAATTTGACATTGCATCTATAAATAAATGATAAACAGAGCTTTGAATCCCGAAAATGGGGTGTTGAAAAAAAACTTAATTTTGCTGCACTTTTTTACTCCGGTTTTATGATTGAAAAAATATTGACTGCAAAAGCCCTGACTGCCGTTTCTACCCTGTTTAACGTGGAAATTGATCCTTCACAACTTGCCGTACAGCGTACATCTCCGGCTTTTCGCCATCAGGGCGACTTTTCACTGGTGGTATTCCCCCTGCTCAGAATCTCCCGGAAATCACCGGAAGCTACAGCCGCTGTGCTGGGTGACGAAATACTCCGAACAATGCCTGAGGCGGTTAGTTTCGGCGTGGTAAAAGGCTATCTCAATATCCGGATCAGCGCTGGTTACTGGCTCGGTTTTCTGCAGAACAATTATAATAACGGGGCTTTTGGAATTCAGCCCCCCGTTTCCGGAAATCCGGTTGTTGTTGAATTTTCATCTCCCAATACCAATAAACCACTTCACCTCGGACATATCAGGAATAACCTGCTTGGTTTCTCAGTGTCGGAATTACTTAAGGCAAACGGACAGACCGTTTATAAAGTGAACCTGGTAAACGATCGCGGCATCCATATATGTAAATCAATGCTTGCCTGGAAGTTGTTTGGTAATGGAGAATCCCCGGAGTCATCCGGAAAAAAAGGTGACAAACTGGTTGGCGACTACTATGTGCTTTTTGACCGGCATTATAAGCTCGAACTGTCGGAACTGATGGCCGACGGGCTTACCGAAGAGGAGGCGGCCGGTAATTCGCAATTGATGCGTCAGGCCAGGGAAATGCTTATTAAATGGGAAGCCCGCGACGAGGAGACCATGGCTTTGTGGAACCGTATGAACGGCTGGGTGTACAATGGATTTGATGTGACCTATCAAAGACTGGGGATAAATTTTGACAGGATTTACTATGAGTCGCAGACCTATCTGCTGGGTAAGAAGATTGTGGATGAAGGGCTGGAGAAAGGCGTGCTGTTCAGGAAAGATGACGGATCGGTATGGATCAACCTGAACAATGAGGGGCTTGATGAAAAACTGCTGCTGCGCAGCGACGGTACTTCGGTATATATGACGCAGGATCTGGGAACTGCCCAGCTCAGGGCGGATGATTATAACGCCGATAAACTGATTTATGTGGTCGGGAATGAGCAGAATTATCATTTTGAAGTGCTGAAGCTAATTCTGAAAAAACTTGGCCGTCCCTGGGCTGAGGGTATCTACCATCTGTCCTATGGAATGGTTGAACTGCCTGAAGGCAAAATGAAATCACGCGAAGGAACGGTGGTCGATGCCGATGACCTCATGGATGAAATGATTGCCACAGCGCGGGCAATGACAGAGGAGCTCGGGAAAATAGAAGATTTTGAAAGCGATGAGGCAGAAGCGCTATACCGTATGGTGGGCCTTGGCGCACTTAAATACTTTATCCTTAAAGTGGATCCCAGGAAAAACATGACCTTCAATCCCCGGGAAAGTATTGACTTCAACGGGAATACCGGTCCTTTTATTCAATATACCCATGCCAGGATCAGATCAGTGCTTCGCAAGGCCGCTTTACCGGTTGTTTTTGACGGTCATGCCAACATTAACCAGAAAGAGGCCGATCTGATTATACTCCTGAGCCAGTTCCCCGCGGCGGTTCAACAGGCAGGTACAGAACTCAGTCCTTCGGTGGTGGCCAGTTACATGTTTGATTTGGCAAAGGAGTATAATCAGTTCTATCATGAATTTACCATCCTGAAAGAGGAAGATCCCGGCAGCCGGCAACTCAGGCTGGCGCTTTCGCAGATGACCGCCGGCGTAATTCGTAACGGGATGAAGCTGCTCGGCATTGACGTACCCGACAGGATGTAAATATTACCTTCAGGTAATTGAAAATCTTGTAAGGCCTTCAACGTTATTATCCCTTGTCGTTTTTGGTGAAGGATTTTTTGTGAATCACTATTGTCCGGGAAAAAGCTTGAGATTCTTCTCCCGCAAAATACGGGATCAGATAGACTGTAATTTGCGTGTGTTTTTTAAGGAGGGGGCTTGGTGGCGGTTTCGCAGCCACCAAGCCCCCTCCTTTGAATCCTAAAGCATTGTCTTGTTGATCGTAACATCGTGGAGCGAAGAATCTCTAAGTTCATTATCAGGTTTTTTCCGGACAACAATGTTTTTGAATATATTCTGTTATAGAATTGAATTCAGTCTTGAAGCCATTCCGTTAGTATAACGGATCAGGACTATCTGAAAATCCCGGATCATGCACAAAAGTTGTGGA
>DJGZ01000017.1 GCA_002433025.1 Bacteroidales bacterium UBA5833 | reverse complement strand
TTAATTTCAGGGTTAGAGTTTAAGTATAAATAAGTAAATATGAATAAATGATTAATGTTTAGAAAAGTGTTGTGTTTATTGATTTGAAAAAGCCCGGACTAATGTCCGGGCTTTCGAAAAATCGGGTGTTGTGGTTATTCGAATTTATTCCTGGCATCGAAGGCTTTCTTGATACCGTAGCCGGCTGCCATGGTGATCAGCAGTACGATTCCGCCGCCGATGGGAGCGGTACCCCCGCCGATGGGAGGGCCGCCGACAGGGTCACCTCCCGAGTTTGAACCCGGGCCGGGCTGGGCAAGCACACTGGCAGAGAAACTCAGAACCATCAACACGGTGAAAGCGGCTAAGTATTTCATGATTTTTTTCATTTTTGTAGTTTTTTAAGGTTAATAAATGCCCCCCGGCCAGGCCGGGGAGCTTTGGTTAAAATTGGTTAGCGGATAAACACTTTATGGTTGACAGTGCCCTTTTCGGTAATCACCTTCACAATGTAAGTGCCGATTACGGCCTGCATAGGAATGCGGGTGGTCATCTGACTTCCGATGCTGGTGTTGATGAGTTCGCGTCCGGCCAGGTCATAGATGCGTACATCGCCTGCTAGGCCGGTGGTGTTGGTAATAACCACGGTATGGTTGTAGCTGTAGACGGAGATTCCGCCCAATGAAGGATCGTTGATACCGGTAGCAGCCTTGAAGTGTACCCTGAAGCGGTTTTCATTGTCACTGGTATTGTAAGTGAAATTGTAAACCGGGTTCTGGCGCAGATCCTGGATTGTGTTGATTTTCAGGTCTTCGAGCATAACGGGTGTGCTGGCGTTGAAACTTTCCATTCCGGAAGCGGTAATGCTGTATGTTCCGCCAACGCCGCACCTGAATCCCAGATTGACTACCTCATTGCCTTCGAAGGGCAGTTCGTTGATGCTTAATACATCGCCGGGAACAATGCTGTAAAGTTGCGGAGCCTCATTGAGTCCCCACAGTTTATAAGCATCGTGTTGACCATCGAACAGGGGGGTTGCAGCTTCGTTGAACCGGATAAAGGCAGCATCGGAGAAGTTGTTCCCGTTAGCACTTAGTTTGAGCAGGTTTGCAAGGTTGCTCTTGTAGAACGGAATATTGCTGTGTACCCGGGCTGACAGAGGAATATTGAATATTTCCTGATCAACCATTGCCTTGACAAAGAATCCGTTCTGGGCCGGAATAATACCGTCGGTAAGTTCACCGGTAAATCCGTTCCATGAAACATACTGTGCGCCGTCCCATACGTAAACGGCAGCTTCAACAACGGCAGCCGGTATAATGCCCACCATGGCATTCCATGAGATGGCACTCTGGAATGGGTTGCCCAGCAGGTTCCAGCCTGCGCGGTCGGGATCGCCTCCCATATTCTGGTACGAAAGGGTTTTGGTAACGTCGTTGCTGTTGAATACACCCGGGAAGAGGGCCATCTGAGGCTCGGTCATTTCGATGGAATAACCAAGGCCAACTTCCATAAAGTCATATACAAACAAATTGACCCAGTCACCTGAAGGTTCGTCATATTCGCGCGCCCAAACGGCATCCTGGTTCAAAGGGAATACAGTGCCAAAGTTAATGTTGGTAACTGGTGATGACAGGAAGTGGAAGTCGGAGTTGGCAAAATAGCGCTGTACTTCGGCTTCGGCTACAGTCAGGTACTCTGCACCAATAAATGAACCTCCGTCGAGAATCAGCATGCTTGCGCATTCAGCAGCAACGGTAAGCGTCGGGAAATTAGGTACCCCGCCGGGGATGGTTACATCCGTTTCAGCGGTTGGTACGCAGGGATTCCAGTTTCCGGCGTTAAACCAGTCTTCATCAACGAGTCCGGTCCAGGTAGTTTCAGTGCAGGAAATGACAAGGGGCTCAACAATAATGTCAAAGAATGATTCCGCGCCCATTCCACAGCTGTTTGTGCCATAAACGGATAATACACCGCTGGTTGCCCCGATGGCAAAGTCGAGGGTAATCACATTACCGGTTCCGTTGATGGTCACGCCTGTGCCGCTGTAGGCCCAGACATACGCTGTAGCATGGGTGATTTCACCAACGTTATAGGCAACGCCCATATCGCCTTCGGTGACCACGGCCAGGCCATTGATTGCGCCGGCAGCTGCTGGAGTGGGAAGTACGGTTATGGTGAAGGTGCAGAATCCGGTGCAGCCGGTTTCTGAATCTGTATAGGTATACGTAATTGTATGAGTTCCAAGATTGGCAACTGCGGGATAAAATATGCCGTCAGTTACACCGTTGCCTGAGTACACGCCGCCTGTCGGGCTTCCGCCGGCAAGGGTCTGACCACCAGCATTGATACAAACATCCATATCGGCGGGACAGGTAACTACCGGCAGCGCATTTTCGATCACAATGGCGCTTCCGGTCATAGCTGTTGTTCCCCCTGCATTGGTTCCGCTGGCAGTGTAAACGCCTTCGAGTCTGAGCCCAAAGTCAAGGGCAGCGCCTGTCCCGGGTGTCGAAGCCACTGCTGTGGCATCCTGATAGAGGGTGTAAGTTACCCCGATCTCAGATCCCGATAGTCCGACCACAACGCCATCCTCTCCTTCGCAGTAGGAGCCTCCGCCTGTCATTTCAAAAGCAACGGGCGGCTGAATGATTTCTTCAACCACCATGGTGATCTGATTTGAAAAAACAACCGGGGAGTCAACGCACTCTTCGGAGGAGATCATTTCAACATAAACTAAATCGCCGTTTGCAGGGATGTAGGTATAGGGATTCCCGCTGCCTACCGAACCATAATTAACAAACCAGGTATAGGTAGGTACACCTCCGTTTACCGGGGTAGCTGTAAATGTAACGCTTGTTCCCGGTGTAACGGCGCCGGCGGGATCGGCTACAATGCTTACCGAAGGTGACAGCACCGGGTTCACGGTAATTGCAACTGTATTTGAAGTGGCTGGATTACCGGTAGTGCATTCAAGGCTTGAGTTCATCACTACGTAAACCTGGTCTCCGTTTTCCGGAATGACACTATAGATGGCGCTGTTGTTGCCGACCGTGTTGCCATTCAGGTACCACTGGTAGTCAGGGGTTCCTCCGTTCACCGGTGTGGCGGTGAATGTAACGCTGGTGCCTGCGCACACCTCGGTATCGTCGGCTTCAATGCTTACGCTGACCGGGAGCGGTTCTTCAACCACCATATCTATGGTATTTGAAGTGGCATTTCCTGCCGAGCACAGAATATCGGGGATCATTACAACATAAACGGCATCTCCGTCAACAGGGACATAGGAGAATGAACCTGTAAAATCGATGCCCTGGGAAACGCCGCCTACAAACCACTCATAGGCCGGCTGGTCGCCGCCGTTTTCCGGGGTTGCGGTAAAGTTTACCGTTGTTCCGGCACATACGGGTCCGGACGGATCAGCAACGATTGAAACAGTTGAAACTTGCAGCGGTGTGGCAATAACAACAGCTACACCTGTCATATTTACCGGATCGGTACAAATAAGAGGGTTAGTACCATCGCTGGTAGCAGTTATTGTATATGTTCCAGCCAACTGGTTGTCAAAGGTGATGGCGGAGCCGGTACCAGCGATAACCTGAGTTCCGGGAACAATTGCATAATTAACACCAAGCTGAGAACCATCAAGGCCGACAGCAACACCATCGCCACCTTCGCAATATGAACCACCGCCGGTAACATTAAACAATGTAGGATCTTCGCAGGTTGATGGATTAAAAATTGGGTTAGAGTAAACATGGGCATTTGTCCCGGGTTCTCCAACTAATCCCGGAATAACTGCAAGTTGAACGTTCAGAGGAGGAGTTCCCCATACATATTCTTCAATATCTTCATCATAGACTATGGTAGCATTGGTATAGTCATAATGGGAAACCCTGGTAGCATAAAGCGGAACAGTTACTTCAGACGACATAAATTCGAAATTGCCCTGTGAATTGGTTACAAGCGGCAGGGAGGCAGTAAACCTTAATCTGCATATTCTTGTTCCATCACCGGTTTTGCTGATAATTGTTCCGGACGGAGTATAAGTATCTGGACCTGTTACAAATCCAGGTCCTGGTGGTACACGGCCAGCAAGTTTAATGAGATTGGTAGCTGGATCGTACTCAACGTTTTGGGGCTGTTGAGCTGGCAAAAGACCTGAATAAGAACTATTGTTCAGAATGGCTACAGTTACCGTTGCACCGGGAGGAAGTATACCCGGGTTAACATAAATACCAGCCTGGTAGCCAGCGAGCACGAAGTCCTGTGAAGGATCAGTGTCTAATAAATATAGATCGAAATCGAATCGACCTAAGTTTGTAGTTGAAGGAGTTACATTGCGAATAGTTGTCTCAAAATCCTGAAGGACACGGGTTCCGTACATCCGCTGGGCATCTGCCGTTGGGACACTGAAAAACAATGCCAGCAAGGGTAATGCCATGATTAAATGAGTGATTAGTTTTCTCATAATTGTTTGTTTTGGGTTTAGATTTGAATTTTAAGGATTAACATATTGATTGAAAGGAATCCCTCTGGATTAAGAGGGATTCCTCAAAAATTTTAAGGATTTGGGATGATTCTCTTAACAAAGTTGTTGTTGTTGTTTTCCCAGATGGAATAATCACTGATTCCAAGAGAACCATCGCCGTCAACGTCAATGGAAAGATATCCGGTTGCGAAACTATTGACACCATTTTCGATATCGGTCACATCAAGTCCCTCAACCTGTCCGTCCTGATTTACATCGCCACCGAAAATACAGTAGAAGCCATCTATCAGTTTCAGGTTATTTCCGTATGCAGAAGCCTGGGTTCCGAATGAATATGAAACAATGGCTCCGGTGAAATCAACGGGCAACATGGAGGTGGTTTCAACAGAATTGCGGTGCCTGATGGTAATCCGGTAGCTGCCGTCAGGCAGGTCAATGTCTGTTACACTGGCAGTTCCCGTCTGACTTAGCGCGACACCCGTATAGGTGCGGAGAACATTAGCATAAGTGGCAGCATCGTGTAACTCTACCGTGATCACATCGGCTGTGGGTGCGGTAAATTGTGGGCCACTAGCATTGTAAGCCTGGTTCATCATACCACCGGTTCCTGTCACAAACAGGTGCTCAAGACGAACATCGGTCAGATTCAGGGTTTTTGTGGGAGGCGTCTGCACTGAAACACTTACATCGTCAACATACCAGTTATGGGCATCACTGCCTTGATAACGGAAGGCGATATAAATGGTCTGTCCGTGATAGGCGCTGAGGTCCAGCAGTGTTTGTGCCCAGCTGGCAGTTACGGAAGCAGGTGACCAGATTTCAACATAATCACCGTCTGTAGGATCTGGTGAGCCTGCAGAAATCATTACACTGTTTTTGTCATAAAAGCTCGGGAAACTGTTGTATGACCAGAAGCTGAGTTCGATGTATCCTGAAGCCGGGATAATCAATCCGGGGCTGACAAGGTAACCATCCTCCGTATTGGTCGAAGGGCCATAGGCATGAACTGCTGACAAGACACCGCCCTCTGTATGGTTGTATGCGGATGAAAGTCCCCATGAAGTACCGGCAAGGTCAATGTTGTAAATGGTCCAGCAATTCCTATTTGCGGAACTTTCTTCAAAGTCTTCAGCAAATGGAAGATTCCGTTCTAAGCAGGTTGTGACAAACTGCACTCCACCAGTCCAATTGCTGTAATTATCAGTCCCGCATACCGAACGTACATAAACCATATATATGGTTCCATCTTCCAGCCCGGTGATATTGGCGGTGGTCACCCCTGCAGCCGTAGTTCCCGAGGCAGCAAGTCCGGTTGCTCCGCTGCCCGGATCTCCGTCGGTTCTGACTTCATATTCATAACCATTGGCAGGAGCGGGATCGGGTGCAGTCCATCCGATGGTAGCCGTAGTCTGATCAAATTCGGTTACCTGTAGATTGGTCGGAACATTGCATGTGATAATTTCAACAGTTACAGGGCCTGCAGGTTCTGATTCACCTTCGCTGTAAACAGCCGTAACAGTGTAGCTGTATGTACCGGCCGGGAGGGTAAGGTCATCATACTCTGTTAGTGTGGTAAAAGCAAGAAATGCTTCATCTTTATAGATATTGTAACCGGTTAAGGTAGCCATTGGTGCACGGTTGTTTTCTGTTGTATTGTCAATTAAAGCAACATTGGCTTTTTCAGAAATTATATTGGAGCCCTTAACAATACTTCGTGTGGGTGGCTGTAGGTTCACTAATTGCTGGCCAGATGGGCGATTGGCAATAATTGGCTCAGCATTCTTGCCTGGTACACCTATACTAAAGTCATCAATCATCAGGACAAATGCATCACTTGAAACACAATTAATGGCTACATAGATATTTTGCCCGACATAAGCCGAAAGATCAAAGGTGTATTCTGTCCAATCCAAAGGTGCTTCTACGTAAGGTTCTGTGCTGATAATTGTAAAATCAGTTGTTGCAGTGCCAGTAGCGGAAATTCCTACCCTGAAGCGCTCAAGCCCGTATAAATCAGTAACGCTTTTCGCCCAGAATTTAAGTTGAGATCCGGTTACTATAGCAACCTGAGGACTGATCAACCAATCGTTATTGGGGGGTGTTGTAGCAGAGAAACATGCGGCATATTTACTACCGCTATGTGCGAGCCAGGCGGCATCAGTCAGCGCAGGCACAGTTGTGCTGGGATTAAATGTGATAAATGCGCCTGTGTATCCTTGATTCGTGAAGGTAATGTCCGTGATAGAATAGGTTGATGAAAGGTCAAGGTCAGTGTTTAACCATGGGGGAAAGCTAAGCGAGAAGTCAGTATAGCTTTCAAAGCCATCGGTGAAACTTTCCGGAACAACACCCGGTGCATTCCATGTAAGATGCACATCCTGATTTTCAACACTGGCCTGAAGGTTCAGCGGCGGGTCAACATAAATATTCAGGCAGATATCCTGGGTGGTAGTCGCACCTTCTGCTACAACTACACCGGTAATGGTTTTGCTGAAGTAACCCGACAGACTGGCTGACAGATCATAAGTTCCTATATTAACTTCAGGAAACTCGTAATAGCCATTCACATCAGTCGTTGTTGTTAAAGCAGCAATTGATACGGAAACACCTTCCAGGAAAGCGCCTGTATAACAATCAGTTACTTCACCCCTGACCATTTCGGTCGGCAAAGCTTCAAGAACATTTACCGTATAGTCTTCATATGAACCATAGCTTCCTGTATAACAAGGTGTTGGTGGGCCCGTGTCAACACCGCCGATACGCATCCTGTGATTTCCGAGCGGTGCATCTGAAGGCACAATGAAAGAAGCTGCAAGTGTGGTAGGATTTGTTGCTAATGAAGTGCCGGAATATACTTCTTCACCTGCATCGCTGAAATCAAGGTCATCATTCCAGTCAATCCATATTTTGGTATCATAGGTGTAACCGGTCTGGAATGTAATGGCAACAGGAACTGTAGCATCGCGGTTAACATCTCCGATCTGTGCGGAATAATCACCATAGTTGCCTGTTTCAGCGCCGGTAGTATTGTTAACAGTGCTAAAAGTTACATTGGTAATTCCTTGTCCATCAACCGAAGTTGGCGCAGGAATACAATAGCCTGTATAGAAGGGAACCGGAGATGTCCATGCGCTGTAATCGTTCACAGCGCAAACCGACCTTACCACGGCGGTATAGGAGGTATTTGCAGCCAATCCTGTTGCATTTGCTGTAGTAACACCTGCAGCAGTTGCTCCAGAGGCAACAACAGCCAGGCTGGCATCAAGAACTTGCCATTCATAACCATTTGCCGGTGCTGGAATTGCGGCTGTCCATGTAATGGTAGCCGAATTCAGTGTGTAAGTGGGAACATTCACTGAAAGAGGCATTTCACAGGTTGGAGGTTCCTGAACGATTAAGTTGTCAACATATACATTATTGTCTGCATTAGAAATTGTTGATTCTCCATAGAATCCAATTTTTATAACCCCACTATATGCTGACAGATCTAAAATAATTGTTTCACCCGTGTTTGATATGTTGTTATAAACATAAGGAGAACCAGCATTATCCCATAAACGCAGGGTGTTGGCTGAACTCCAGGTTTGTCCATTGTCAGTTGAAATGACCACGGCAAATTTATCATCCACACCTGTTGTGTTAGCTGGGCCGGTTGAATTCCAAAAAGTTAGAGCCAGGTCAAATCTCAACTCATAATCAGTTGAACCATCGCCAAGGTCGATAGGAGGAGTAACCATCCAGGCATATAATCCTGTACTCCAGATTTCAAGTCTGGCTGAACCGGTGGTCCCGACATTCGCAAAGCCGTCAGCCGTCCAGGCACTTGAAGTTCCCGTCAGAACAGATGGATCGGCTAACAAGCCTGATGTTTCTGTCCAGTTAAGCGGGGGATAAGTGTCAAAAGTTTGTGTAAATGGTGGGGTTAAAGTCGGGTCGGCCAATGTTGTAAATGACCTGACCACACTTGCCTCTCCATCACCTGTTGCATTGGTGGCAACTACTTTCCAATAGTAGGTTGTTGAATAGTCTAATGGGGTTGCAACCACATAAGGTGAAGCAGTTACTGTTGTAAGAAGGGTTGTCGGATCAGTATTCTCATCGAGATAGATTTTGTATCCTGTTGGTACACCGCCGGTAGCGGCGGGTGTCCAGCTCAGGCTGGGGGTTATACTCACATTGGTTGCCGCATCAGCCGGCGCAACAAGCGTAACGGCATCTGGTACCACCGATGCTGTTACAGGGCCTGTAATGTAGTCAATGTATACACTGCCGCCAGATCCGCCTGTCGCATAATAAGTGCTGAAGGCAAGATAATAATCGCCGGCAGGAATGGAAGAAAGATCAATTGTGTACAAAGCAAATGCACCCGCGCTGGGTAGTTCAATTTCTGTTCCAATATTTGTCCAGGTAGTTCCATCATCTGAATATTGAACCTGGATTCTTTGATAAATACTGGTAGTGCTTGTCCTGGCATAGAAATTCAGGGTGCTGCTGTTATTAATTGCAACAAGGGGGGTTCTTAATAAATTTGCGGTAGCTGTGGTGAATTTATAAGCAGAAGCGACGCCTTCATAAGAATAAGAAGTAGATCTTGACCAGGTGCCGGGGTTGGCCCAGCCTGCAGGGGGGAAGGTGGTTGCTTCAAAGCTTTCGAATAAAGTACCTACAGGCAGGGCATAGCCCGTAAGAGCAACTGTTGAAGGCGAACCGGTAGCATTGTGAACTACCTGTAGGTTTGCCGATTTGCTGCCAACTGTGTTTGGTGCAAAATCAACACTTACCGTAACAGATTGTCCGCTAGCCAGGCTAATTGGGTATGAATTTGCATCGGTAAGGGTAAACTCACCCTGGTTTGTACCTGTCAACGAAATGCCACCGTTGCTGATAGTTAGTGTACTACCACCACTATTGCTAATGGTAAAGACCTGTGCGGCAGATACAGTGCCAACTATCAGGTTGCCATAATCTTTAGATAAAGGAGTTATTTCGAAAACGGGTGTTGCAGGAATTTCTTCAATGGTGACATCATCTATGTAAAAAGCATATCCATCATCATCAATCAATCTGAATGCAATATATTGAATGTCCTCGTAGGCTGACAAGTCAATTATTTGCTCAGTCCAGACAGTTGGCATATTGGTGCCTGCTATGTAAGTTGCCAGTGTAGTCGTGAAATTGGAAGCAGATGAATTATTAGTTGCTATCTGTACTTCTAAATCTGTTCCGGCAGATGAACTCCCTTTTAGCCAGAATTTCAAACGATAATCAACGGTTGTTAAATCGAGTGGTGGAGTAATCAGCAGATGCTCACCACCTGCGGAGGCCCATGGCGCCCTGGCACATTGTAATCCTGAATGTGGGCTTGTTGTGGACATTATCCAGGGACTAGTGCCACTAACTGTAATTTGTGACCATCCATAAGGCGGAAAAGTAGCGCCTTCAAACCCTTCGGTAAATGGAAATACAGTGACTGTCGGGTCAGGGCCTGTGGTAAATGACCAAACTGCGCAAACGGTTGCATCACCATTATCATTGTATGGCACCACTTTCCAGTAATAAGTAGTGGAGTAATCCATATCTCCTGCAGGATCGTAAGTGGTTACGAGACCTAGGTCGATAGGTGTGGCGGGCAGTTCATCGGCTCCAAAATAAAGATTATATCCTGTTGGCGCACCACCACCGGATGCCCAGTTTAACGTGGCACCCACAGGTACATTGGTTGCTGCGTCGGCCGGGGAAACCAGGGTTGCGCAGTTGGGGGGGGTAGTTGGAACATAAGCTGCCATGTTGAATTGAATCTGAGAAATACTGGCATTAGGTCCATAATTCGCAGCCGGAGGACTTGCAGGATCAGGATTTGTTCCATCAGAATAGTACAATATACCCCGGTTCGATCCGGATGCAAATGAACGCCACGATGCAGTACAGCTATAATTGGGGGAGTTCTCATCAACGGCAACAATAAGGTTACCACCCGTGTAGTTATATGGAGTCGTTAACGTAATTTCCACCCATGACCCCGTAACAGGCGTGATAGTGCCTGTAAAGACCTGGGTCAAATTTTCATAAGGCTCCCAGTCTGTAGTATTCGCAAAAACAGTTTTCGTTGTGTTACCAAGGTAAACTGTCCAGTCTGACCAGTTAGCAAAGGTGGTACCGCCTGAAGCATAATAAAATCGGATTTTATTAATCGTTCCGACCCCACCACCGGCATTCTGTAACTCGCTTCCTAAATAAATCTGTTGGCTGTAACTGTAGTTATAGCATGAATAGATTGGAAGATAAGTCGTGGTTGTCGTTCCACTGCCGATTTGAACATCTACCTGCCCCCACGAGCTTCCGGCCCATAGAAACAGCACAATTAGTAATGTAAATAATTTTCTCATAACACGGTTGTTTTGGTTAATAAATTATGTTTGTTGGCATTATCCTGCTGAAAATCAATTAATTAATCTGAATACATCAAAAATCTGCGAGGATAGGAGAAAAACCGGCCGTGATTAAAATGAAAGTGAAATAATAAAAGTGCTGTAATTCAAGGTGATACGAGATATTCCGGGCGGCACGGGGGGTGTTTTATTAGCAGAACCAAAGTACAGCGCGCGAAAGCGGCATGCAAACGGGATAGGTTCAGATTTATAAATCCGGCCATAGAGTTGCGGATTTATGATTTCAAACCTATTCTGCCATTTTCAAAAGATGACTTCAATATCCCCGGATCAGATACGGGAGTTTTTCTACCATTCTGTTCCGGTTATCAGCTCAAAGTTCTTTGCTAAATTTGGAGTAAAATTGCTTGATTTCTTGAAAGAATTGGTTAAATGATTAATTTAATGATTTGTAATAGAGATATATAAGAATTTGTTCTGATGTCTTGCATTTTCTGATTTTACCTTTGGCCTGGTTGATTTTATGGCCGGAATACCTGATAGGCGGGGGGGATTACTGACAATATTTTTGATAACAGCTGAATTTTGAAGCATTTTAAAATATTTTATTTATTCTTGCGGATCTTCCTGATAACCACAAATTCCGCAAATTCATTTTTTTTACTGCGATTAAGGTCCGCAAACCTTAAAACCGGACAGTTGAAATTGGTTTGATTGTAATCAACATAAAATCAGTTAAATGTGAATAGCTTTCTTTTTAGCTTACTCGTGGGTATTCGCTGATTGTTTTGTTAATATTTTTATTAAATGTAAAAATATTTTACTTTATTTTAGCCCAAATTGCGACTGTACGAATTAAGTGCTTCTATATCAAGTTAATAAAGCTTTATGAATTTAATAGTTCTAAATATTGAATAAATTCTATCTAAGGTTTGAATTTATAAATCAGTACCTTGATTTTCGATTTATTATTTCGTACCTTTGTTTTCATATCGCTGGTATTTCAGCCTTTACAAGCAGGACTTTACCGTTGATATAATGTTAAAATCCGAATATTTAAAGGCTTGATTCAGAAGTCATTCAATTGCATTCTTTTATACTGAATCCTGACTCACTCGCATCACTCTGCCCGCACGCCATACTGAACTGAATATCCGGGCGCGTTTTCCAAAGAATACCAGGCAATCTGCTGATTCGCAGATATGAAAAGGAAATCCTTGACCGGACAGTTTCCGGTGAATTGCATTGTTTGCCGCCTGCTTCATCAGGTTAGATTTTGGCGGTTTGCTTATATGCGGTCGGTGCGGCTTATGGTTGTGGGGATGCGGATTGCTTCAATTATTAAACAAAAGTTACAATATCAGGTTTTTAGCTATTAATAATTTAAAGTATTGAAGCAGTGAATGATCATGGCCTGGTGATCAATGACAGGCAATGATTTTTTATCAGCGACAGAGAATCTACTACTTATGAACGGATTTATCAATGCTTTTCTGATTGTCGGAACCAGCGCGTTGCTTTTACTGGCATTGCTCGCGTTTGAAAAGGCGATGCGTCAGGGCGACAAAGCCCGGTTGTACCTGGTTGTCTTTTTGTTGGTTTCGGCCCTCTATTTTACTTCTTACGGATTATATTGCTGCGCGCCTGCGCCTTACAAAGAAATCGGAGGAGCGTTTAAAATACCGCTGGTTCTGGCATTTATTCCTCTGTTCTTCCTGTTTCTGCGCGACCTGATTACCGGAACCACACAGCATTTTTCAATGGTTGTCAAGCACCTGATTCTGCCGGTATTGTTTATTGCCTCCGCGCCCCTGCTTATTATTTTCCCCGAATCGGATGTTGCCATCGGCCATAATCAATATGGCTATTCCCTGCGATTTCTGCTGGGCCATGTGGTGCTGCTTTTACAAACAGTTTTTTATACGTTGCGCATGTTCAGGCGTTATGCGCGTTACTCCGGTAAGTTACGGAAATATTATCAGGAGTCAGACAGGCATCCGGTGAAAATCAGAAACCTGTTGCTTTCATTTGTTATTTTCCTGCTGGTGCTCGATAACTGGTTAATGACATTTCTGATTCCCCAGGAAGTGTTTCCGATGATTTATCCTGTTCTGCTGTTTTCTGCGGCATTTGTCACCGGTTGGCTGGGTCTTGCTGCCCCGGCCTGTTCCTCCCCGGTTTCGGCACAAGCTTTACCGGATCAGAAAGCCGGCCAACCCCTGAAGGAAGTTGTGGTTGCCAAAGTTCCGGTTCCGGTGAATGAAGATACGGAGGAAGTCTCCGCACAGGTGAATGGCCGCAAGCCTTTCGGCGACAGCAAGAAGAAAGCGCTCTATGAGCATCTCCTGAGATACCTGAAAGAAAGTGAGGTTTATACCAATCCCAAGCTTACCCTGAAGCAACTGGCTTCGGACCTGGATACCAACACCCGCTACCTTTCAATGGTGATCAACGAGTTTGAAGGCTGCAACTTTAATCAGATGCTTAACCGGTACAGGGTGAACAAGGTGATTCAGCTGCTTGTGGATAACCAGGCGGAATCATATTCTTACCTCGGGCTTGCGCAGAAGGCCGGATTTCACAGTAAATCGGTCTTTATTTCTGCATTTAAGGCGCAAACAGGATCCACGCCCACTGAATTTGCAGGCTCAATGAAGAAGCTGATTCAGAATTAGAAGTTTATTTCGGATCAGGAGTCAATTCCCGGCGACGGTTTCAGAACCTGAACCAGGGTCTTTCGGGCCCCATAATGCCAACCGGTATCATCAGCAAAATAATAAACAGGGCAATGCCCGACCAGATCAGCGTTTTCCGGTGTTTAATCCGCGAATCGGCAGTTCTCTTAATCAGAATGCTGCCTGCCTGGGCGAGTGCGACTGCAATGATGTTTAGCAGTGAATGTTCCACGGCCCAGTAACGCAGGGTACTGTCTTTCATGGCAGCGCCGAAATCGTTCATGGCCTGCAGGGTGAAAGGACTCAGAATAAAGTAAAGCAAAAGGCCCAGCAGGAGCTGAAGATGCAGGCTGCTGATAAACAGCAGGGAAAGATTTCTGTTGGCGCCTGAATAAGCGGTTCTTCTACGCAGTCCTTTTAAGGCCATTGCGATCGAAAGTATTCCTGCAATCAGGATAATCCAGCGGTTCCATGAATGCAGGTAAAGCGAGAAGGTATAGAGAGAGCCCATCGTTGCAGTTGTTTTGGCAGTTAAACACTCCGGCAGGCAACATGTTCAATAAAAGGCCGGAACAACTGTTTTTTGTTGCAGGAACAGGCTGAATAAACAGTATGCCGGGAAATCCTTACTGTATTTACCATTCAATATCCTGCAGTATTTAACCGGTAGTATATTGCTGAGAAAAAATCTTTACAATACAAAAAAGTAAACCCGGGACAGCTATCCCGGGTTAGCCGATATTGTTTGACGTAAAGGGATCAGGCGATCTTTCCGGTTAACGCATGTCAATCTCTTCAACACCCGGATGTTCACCGGTTTTGAAAACAAACATGCTGTCTGTAAAAGGCAGGTCCGTTTCAAACTTATTTACCGTGTAGGTATATGTGCTGCCGTTTTTATCAAAAATCGTGATACTGCCCACAATTTTCCGTGCGCGTTCAATAGTAACCCTGACTTTGTTGAAGTTTTTCTTCTGCACGGGAATCAGTTCAATGATCTGCTGTTTGCTGTTTTCTTCCAGTAGTTTGGCTTTGAAGTTCTCATTGTATGAACTGAGCAGATTATTCGGGGTAAAACTGTCGTCTTCCCTGCTTACGTTGTTGATCTGCACTTCATTTGCATCTTTCAGATAAGTCCATACGGTTTTGCCGTTGCTGAATATTTCCTGTCCTGAGAAACTCAGTTTGTAGTTTTCGCCTTTTGAGATCAGCACCCCTTTAAAGCTGTCGTTGATATTCTGGGCTTTGTTCTCCATCTTGTAGGTAAATTCAATGCGGATGGTTTTATAAGCCTTGGTTTTGGCTGAAACTTCGTCGAGAATGGTGCGGGCCTTTTTGTCGGTCTGCGAAAATGCCGGCAACATGAATAGCATGCTGAAAAAGGCTAAGAAAACATTTTTCATTTTAAATTTTTTAATAGTCGTTTGGATTGGCTTCAGGTCTGAGGTCCTTCAAATATTGTTCCAAAGCCATTTCATTGGCAACTTTTACTTCACGGGCTTTGCTTCCTTCAAATGGGCCGACAATCCCGGCGGCCTCCAGCTGATCGATAATACGCCCGGCCCGGTTATAGCCGAGCTTTAGCTTGCGTTGCAGCAGCGAGGTGCTTCCCTGCTGGGTTTGTACGATAATTCTGGCGGCGTCTTCGAAGAGCTCATCCCGTTGGGCCGGATCAAATTCCACCTCTTTCTCATCCTGCTCGTCGGCATATTCGGGCAGGTGATAGGCGTCGGGATATGCCCGCTGTGAACCGATGAATTCGGTAATACGTTCAACCTCGGGGGTGTCCACAAAGGCGCACTGCAACCGGATAAGGTCGCTGCCTGTGGAAAGCAGCATATCGCCCCGGCCAACCAGCTGATCGGCGCCCCCCGTGTCGAGAATGGTGCGAGAATCAATTTTCGAGATCACCCTGAAAGCGATGCGGGCCGGAAAGTTGGCTTTGATGGTTCCGGTGATGATATTCACCGATGGCCGCTGGGTGGCGATTACCAGGTGAATGCCGATGGCGCGGGCGAGCTGGGCAAGCCGGGTAAGCGGGGTCTCAATTTCCTTGCCGGCGGTCATAATCAGGTCGGCAAATTCATCAATGACCACAATGATGTAAGGCAGGAAGCGGTGCCCGTGCAGGGGATTCAGCCGGCGGTCGACAAATTTTACATTGTATTCCTTGATGTTACGAACCTGGGCATCTTTCAGCAAATCGTAACGGTTGTCCATCTCAATATTGAGCGAATTGAGTGTCCTGACAACCTTTCGCGTATCAGTGATAATTGCCTCTTCCGAGTCGGGGAGTTTGGCCAGAAAATGCCGTTCTATTTTAGAAAACAACGTCAGCTCCACCTTTTTCGGGTCAATCATCACAAATTTCACCTGGGATGGATGCTTCTTGTAGAGAATGGAAGCAATGATCGCGTTCAGTCCTACGGATTTACCCTGCCCGGTAGCGCCTGCCATCAGAATATGGGGCATTCGCGTAAGGTCGGCAATATATGGCTCATTCTGTATGGTTTTGCCCATGCCGAACGGAAGCTCAAACTTGGAATTCTGGAAGCGCTCATTTCCCATGATGGATTTCATGGAAACAATTTCCGGCTTCAGGTTCGGAACTTCAATCCCAATGGTACCTTTTCCCGGAATCGGCGCGATAATCCGGATACCCATGGCCGCCAGGCTCAGCGCGATATCGTCCTCCAGGTTCTTGATCTTCGAAATCCTCACACCGGGTGCCGGAATGATCTCATACAGGGTAACGGTAGGGCCGATGGTGGCTTTAATTTTGTCGATCTGTATGCTGTAGTTCGCCAGCGTTTCAACGATGCGGTTTTTGTTGGCTTCGAGTTCTTCCTTCTGAACAGAAATGCTGGCTGTGCTTCCGTAATCATCCAGCAGTTCAAGGGTTGGAAACTGATAATGCGGCAACTCAAGGGTCGGATCAAATTCAGTATCAACGGTAAACCTGTCCGGGGTTTCCCTGATCTCCTGATTTTCAGTCAGGGTATCAATATTCTCGATGGTCAGCTCAATTTCAGGGGGCGCTTTGGGCTCAACGGGCCTTTTCTCAACCGGCTCAAAGCCGTTCTCTTCGGGCAGTGGGACCAGCATATTATTTGCCTCCGGATGGGTGTCTTCATCCTTTACGGCGAATTCAACCGTATTGTATTTGTCTTCAGGCAATACGGTTGAGTTGAAACGGTTCTGATTGGTTTTCTGATTTACCTGTAAATTATCTTCCGCCTCTTCAGATTCTCCCCCTTCATCATTGCCGGCAGGCCTTTTGGGCAATTCCAGCGGCATATTAAAGGCAAATACAAGAATTGCCACCAGCGAAAACAGCAGAAAGATTGCGGTTCCGGGTTTACCTAGCAGGCCTTCGAGCCATCTGGCGCTTTGGTAGCCGGTAATCCCCCCGAGTATGGCATAGGCAGATTGCTGAAGCAGGAAGCCAAGCGCTACCGGCAGCCATAATAATCCCAGCAGGGAGTTTCGGAAAGTTTTACCGACAGGCAGTATGGTTGCCCCAACCGACATGCGCAAACCGGCAACTATTAGCAACAGGATGATCAGGTAGGCCGCTACACCGAACCCTTTTTTTATCAGCAGCAGAGAAAGTGCAGCGCCGAGCCTACCTGCCCAGTTTCCGGCCTCAATACCGGTGTCGAAAAGTACCCTGCGGAAAGAGTAAGTGGTAAAAAGATCGTCAGATCCCCAGTTGAAATATAGAAAGAGGTATGACGAAAATGCAAAAAGCAGGTATAGGGCAAGCAGGATGAAGAAGACCCCTGTTATCTTAACGGCACGGCCGTCGGTAAGCCAGGAAGGAAGTGCCGGTCTTTTCCCGGACTTCTTCCCGCTTTTTGGCCGGGCTTCGTCAAATTCGTCCTTACGGAGGGCGCTTTTTTTCAGGGTATTTCCCTTTCTTGCCATTTGGGGGTATTTGGTTTTGTGAAGTCGGCAAATTTACAAAAACCGGAAGACCTGTTGGAGCGAAATTCCTGATTTGTATGGTGCTTTCAGGATAATCCGCTGTAACAGCCGGGTCGGCCGGTTCATACAATTGTGTTATCAGTTCCTTGTAATCAGTTGCCTCCGAACATCTGCCTGAGTTGATCGGGGGTCATTTCTTTGTAATCTGAAGGAACTTCGAAATCTTTACCGGATACTTTTCCCTTTTCCACACTCACCGCGGTCATATACATGTTCATTCCCTGCATTTTATAATAGAACTCCATCGGAATGCCGGGCAAGGTGCGGTATTCATTATCATAGAAAAGTTTGTTGTTGCCGATGCCCTCCGTATAGTAAACGATCATCGGGCTTTCTTTGCTTTTTTCATCTCCGAAATGAATCTCGGCTTTCTTGCATGTAAAACCGGCGATCTCTTTCGTTTCTGATGTTACCGTTACCACCGGCTCTTTCCCTGATGGCCTGTCGGCGCCCTTGTTGGGCTTCATGGCGACTTTCTGTCCCATCATATCGATGAGAATCACCGTTGATTGCTGATCTGCATCCATGATGATCACCTGGTTGATGCCTGACATAGCCATTTCGATGCGGGCTTTGTTCCCGTTCATCAATACCTTCATGCTCTGGGGCATAATGGCCAGCTGCGAAGCCTCCATTTTTGAATCGGGATAGGTGATCTTATAATTGATTACACCTTTGAAGGGACTGCCGGGTTTTTGGGCAAACGCCGCTGAAAGGCCTATCGTAAGGGCAAATGTTATGGTAAGGAATACTGAAAAATTTCTGTTCATGCTGGTAATTTTTTTGAAAGGTTAAGATTATGGCTGAAAACCCCGGAGCTTTATTATTCCTCCAGGATAACGATTTTATTGATTTTGTCGCCGGCCCTGATCAGGTCAATCACTTCAAGACCTTCGTACACTTTTCCGAAACAGGTGTGATTGCGGTCGAGGTGGCTGGTGTTCTGACGGCTATGGCAGATAAAGAACTGCGATCCGCCGGTGTTTCTTCCGGCATGGGCCATGGAGAGTACGCCACGGTCGTGGTATTGGTTATCGCCATCCAGCTCACAATTAATTGTGTAACCGGGTCCGCCCGACCCTGTGCCGTTCGGGCATCCGCCCTGGATCACGAAGTCCGGTATCACCCTGTGAAAAGTAAGTCCGTTGTAAAATCCGCTTTTCGAAAGCTTTACAAAGTTTGCAACGGTATTGGGGGCGTCTTCTTCGAAGAATTTAACCTTCATCAGGCCTTTGGCGGTGTGAATTTCTGCTGTAATCATCAGTATCGGGTTTATTTTACTAATTAATGGTTCTGAAAAGTTTGTTAACCCTGATCTTTCCACCGAACAGGGGTTTCCTGTTGTCGAGCGAAAGCCATACAAGCACCGCTTTTCCGACGATATGGTCCTGAGGCACAAAACCCCAGAAACGGGAGTCGGCCGAGTTGTGTCGGTTGTCGCCCATCATCCAGTAGTAATCCATCTTAAAGGTGTAGGATGTGGCCGGTTTGCCATTGATCAGGATGGTATTGCCCTGTATTTCAAGATCGTTAAGTTCGTAATTCTTGATAATCCGCTCGTACAATACGATGTTCCTGTGGTTGATTTCAACAGTGGTGCCTGCTTTGGGGATTACCAGCGGGCCAAAGTTGTCAACATTCCAGGGATAGGCAGAATCGAACGGGAAAATGTAAGGCTGCCAGAAACCGGCCGGCTGAATGATCTTTTTTACCTCTTTCACATTGATGAAGCCCTTGAGTTTTTCAGCCGCTGTACTGGTCAGGGTAATTATGTATTCCTCAGGGCCTGCCATGCCGATTTCTTCGGTAATGTCAAGCTTGTCAAGCGCCATGGGGTTGATGCGGGTGCCATCGGTACGTACAATATATTTAAACTGTGCGAGTTCGGGAACATCTGCAGGCTTGCCGTTGATGTGCACAACCTGGTCGATGATCTGCAGGGTATCCCCGGGGATCGCCAGGCAACGCTTGATGTAATTCTCCCTTTTATCGACCGGGCGGGCAACTATATCGCCAAAATTAACCTTGTCGTTCCATACCCTGTTGCGCGTGTAGTCACGCACCAGCGCGTAATAGCTCTGGTTCTGAACTTTCAGGGCAACCGTGTCGCCGTCAGGATAGTTGAAAACCACTACATCATTATTTTTAACTTTGGAAGGGCCGGGGAACCGGTAGTAGGGCAGTTTGATCCATTCCACATATGATTTGGTGCTTTCCGTAAGCGGGAGGGTATGGTGCACAAAAGGGAAAGCAATGGGGGTGTTGGGTACTTTGGGGCCGTAACTCAGCTTGCTTACGAAGAGGAAATCTCCGACCAGCAGTGATTTTTCCATAGAAGAAGTAGGAATCGTATAAGCTTCAATCATGAAAATCCGGATGATGGAGGCCGCGATCACCGCGAAGATAATGGCATCCACCCATTCGCGCAGGGCGGTCTTCTTAATCCTGACCCGGTCTGCCGGAACGGTATAGTCTTTTTCCTTTTTCAGGCCCAGCCAGGGAAGATAAACAACCGGAAATACAACGGCCAGCGCCTGTTGTCCGAGGCTGTGAATTTTGTAGCATTTCAGGGTCTCAACCACCATCAGCATGACCATAAAGGCGTTGATAAACGGCATAACCAGGAAAACAAACCACCAGAGCGGTTTATTGATAATCTGAAGCCAGATATAATAATTGTATATGGGAACAATGGATTTCCATTCCGGATGCCCGGCGTGTCCGAATGTTTTCCATAAAAGTGCCGGAAAGAAAATGATCAGAATGATCAGGATTAGTGCTGGTGACATAGATTTCTTCTTGATGACCTGCCGTTAACGGACAGTGCGTGGTGCAATATTAAGGTTTTTTATTGAGTTAAGGTTTATTCCCAAGCAAATCCGCCATGCCGAAAAACCCTTTACGTCTGCGTAACCATTCGGCGGCAAGTACGGCTCCCAGGGCAAAACCCTCCCTGTTGCGGGCGGTATGTTTTATTTCAATGTCGTCGGTGGCCGAAGACCAGCTGACAATATGCGTGCCCGGAATCTCGCCGGTCCGTTCGCTGCTAACTTCCAGCTCACCGGGATTTGCGCTTGGGCCACTGACCCACCGGTGGTAGGCCTGATTCGCTTCAAGAATACCGTCAGCCAATGCAATGGCCGTGCCACTCGGAGCATCTTTTTTATAAATATGATGAATTTCATGAATGGCAGCACGATAAGTGCTGTAAGGATTCATCAGTTGGGCCAGTTGCCTGTTTATTTCAAAAAAGATATTGACGCCTATGCTGAAATTCGGTGCATGGAAAAAGGAGTGATTGCCCGACAGGCAGCGCTGAATTGCTGCGCTGAGGCCATCGGCCCAGCCGGTGGTTCCCGAAACTACCGGAATGCCAAGGTCGAAGCACCGGTTTACAGCCATGGCTGCGGCAGCCGGAGTGCTGAAGTCAATCACGGCATCACAGGACTCCAGCAACTTTACGGCAGAATTCCAGCCGTCAGGCGTGTCGATGGCAATAAGGATCCCGTGACCTCTTGCAACCGCGGCTTTCTCAACTTCATGGCCCATTTTGCCATATCCTGATAATGCAATCTTCAATTTCGTCAGATTTAAAGTCAGAAATTCATACTGAGTCTCACACCCGAGGCTCCCTGAAGGCCCGGGCTGTATGGACTGATAATCGCCGGCTCAATCCTGAGGGTAAGGTCGTCGGAAATGTCATAATCAAAAAAATGCGCATCCACCGCGGCATCAATCACATTCAGGATGTACCAGGCAGCACTGTAAATAATATTTAATTCAACCCGCCTTCTGTAAAAGTCCCGTCCCCGGAGCAGATCGCTGGTATTCGGATATCGTGTTACATATGCATTGTCAGTCGGATATGTTTCACCATTGGAGACATAACGGTAAGCTTCGGTGAATTTCTTCACCTCATCATTATTAATTTTAATCGAATACCCGAGATAGCCGAACCCTGCGTAGATAAGGGGGATTTTCCAGTATTTCCTGTTGTAGGCCTGTCCAAGGCCGGGTAATGCCAGTGAATAGATGGTCGCTTTGTGCGGGGAGTGCAGGGCCCTGACCAGCGTGTCGTTGTCCATCGTTTTCTTCGGCGGGAAGTACATGGCATCTTCCTGCGCGGCAGCCGGGCAGCCGACAATTGTTATAAAAACGAAGAAAACCGCAGCCAGTGCGGTTGTTTTTATATTGCAGAAGTCAGTTTTATGGAACGGTTTATACATACCCGGCCTGCTTAGTGTATTATTAACGTGAAAGCAGTTCTGCAAGTATTCGTTCGAGATGTTTTTGCGAATTGAAACTGATTACGATATTTCCTTTGCCTTTCTGGTTCAGGGTGACATTAACTTTTGTGTCAAGTTTTCCCGCAATATTTTCACGGATCGTTTCAATTTCACGGGGCAATTCCCTTGCCGGCGTCTCCTTGCGCGCTGCAGGTTGTTTGTTCAGGTTACGGACAATCTCTTCAACTTCCCTGACGGATAGATCTTTGGTGATGATATTCTTCAGGATCGCTACCTGCGTTTGTTCGTCATCAATGCTTATTAAAGCCCGGGCATGACCCATCGAAATTTTATTGTCCCGGATAGCCACCTGCAATTCAGCGGGCAGTTTGAGCAAACGGATATAGTTGGTTACTGTTGTCCGGTTCTTGCCGACACGCTGGCTCAGTTCTTCCTGGGTAAGTTCGCACTCTTCGATCAGGCGCTGATAACTGATGGCGATTTCGAGGGCGTTAAGGCTTTCGCGTTGTATATTCTCTACCAGGGCCATCTCGAGCATCTGCTGGTCGTTTGCAATGCGGATGTAACAGGGGATTTCATCCATTCCGGCCAGTTTGGAGGCTTTCAGTCTTCTCTCTCCTGAGATAAGCTGGTACTTGTCATACCCCATTTTTCTGACGGTGATGGGCTGGATAATGCCCTGTTCCTTGATGGAGGCTGCCAGTTCGTTCAGGGCTTCCTGGTCAAAATCTTCACGCGGTTGAAAGGGATTGGCTTCAATCTGGCTGAGTGGAAGGGAGGCGATGGCCCCCGCGACAAAATTGCCCGAGATATCACTGGAGGTGATGTCGGTTTCCGGGCTTTCAAGAATGGCACTCAGGCCCCGGCCAAGGGCTTTCTTTTTAGGATTCATTTTCAGGTTCAATTTGTTTTTCAGATGTTTTGATCCGGGTCAGTTCATTATTCTGGAGAATTTCACGAGCCAGGTTCAGGTAATTGATCGCCCCGCTGCTGTTGATGTCGTGCATAATGATCGTCTCTCCGAAACTCGGGGCTTCTCCGAGTTTTGTATTCCGGTTGATCAGTGTTTCAAACACCATATCCTGGAAGTGGGCTTTTACTTCATCAACCACCTGGTTCGAGAGGCGGAGCCTTGAATCATACATGGTCAGCAATATCCCTTCAATATCAAGCTCCCTGTTGAGGCGCTGCTGAACTATCTTGATGGTATTCAGCAGTTTTCCGAGGCCTTCAAGTGCAAAATATTCACATTGAACGGGTATAATAACCGAATCAGCCGCAACGAGTGAGTTGACCGTGATAAGCCCCAGGGAAGGAGAGCAGTCGATTACAATGAAATCGTATTCTTCCCTTACCTTCTGAAGTACCTTACGCATCAAAAACTCGCGGTTGGGCTGGTTGATCATTTCGATTTCGGCGCCAACCAGGTCAATGTGTGCCGGAAGCAGGTCGAGGTTGGGCGTGCTGGTCGAAAGGATGATGTTCAATGGCTCAACCTCGTCCATGAGGCATTCATAGATGCTGGTTTTGATATTTTTGGGGTCAAATCCTACACCGGAGGTGGAGTTGGCCTGCGGATCAGCATCTATAATCAATGTGCGGTATTCAAGCACGGCAAATGCTGCACCCAGGTTAATGGCAGTAGTAGTTTTCCCGACTCCTCCCTTTTGATTGGCAACGGCGATTATCTTTCCCATTTCAGTTAATGATCTTGTATTCAGGTATTTAGTTCTGATTTTATGCCTTTCATGAAAGCCCCACAAAGGTACAATTTTTTATTCCATATATCTGAGGTGTTCAGGCAGGGTGTTGATAAATATAACATAATGGCCAGTAATTCCCCGGCAGTAGCCTGATTGCCACAAGAGAGTATCTCCGGTAGCGTTAAACAGTTTAATGCAAACTGTTAAAGCTGATTCATAAGAAGTTATCTTTCTGATTTTTCCGGCGGCACATTGGCTGCCATGACCCGATACTGATCAAACGATGGATTAACTGTCCGGTTTCAGCAAATTTCGGGAATCATGTTTTTTTCCTGGCAGCAGTGTTATTTCTAAAGGCCAAAATCTTCAGCACTCAGATCAGGTATATTGTTTGCTTCCGCAGCTGACAATTCAGAATCCAACCCTTTGCCATCAGTATCAATAAACGCTATTGCACCTGACAGCCCCTGGATGAAATTTTCAAAATCCTCCCTGTAAAGAAAGATTTTATGTTTCTCATAGATGAACTTGTCCTGCTCCTCGTCGTACCGCCGCTTGCTCTCAGTGATGGTGAGGTATTTTTCACCTGATTTGGTCAGCTTTACATCAAAAAAATATGTCCTTTTTCCGGCTTTGATGATATTGGTGTAGACATCAACATTATTTCTGTTGCTGGATTCTTCCATGGCAGTTATCTGAGATTTTTGGGATGTAAACGCAAAAATATTAAAATAATTGCAATTATCTACGGGGATAGTAAACAAAAAAAAGTCCACAATCTTTCTCAATCCGCTAATTATTAGTCTTTAATGGTTTAATTAATACTGATAATCAGGATATTAATAATGGCTCAATGTGAAAATTTCCCCAACTGTCTGTTTGCTGAATGCATGATTTACCCTAATCCAGGGCATTATTCAGGTAAACTTGATATTGATTGATTTTTTCTCGATCATTCCTGCCATTTGTGTCTGTTAAGCCAAAGAAGCAGCAGAAGTTCCGAACTGATCCTGGAAGTGTCTTCCGGCAGGTCAGTCTAGCCGTTTCTTTCCCGGGTGTATAATTTTGAACAGCAGGTATTGAATATTCTGTTGCATTGTTTTTGTGGAAATAGCAGCAGAAGTATATGAAATTATTGTCAGTGTATTATCCAAAAAACGGGTGTCCTGAAGGTTACGGCATCTTCCGGATCAACAGAATTGTGCACATTGCAGCTTCATAAACCGGTTTACCGACAGGGTGGGGCAGAACGGAATAATTATAAGCCCGCTTAATGAATATTAATCCTGTTTTTGAGTGATATTGGTGGAGGAATGCGCAAACCTGTCAGGATTTTCTCCGGTGCCGGAAATCAGTCGATAAACCTTTTGAATAAAAATTGTAATTTTGCCGGCTGTTATCCGGCACAAAAGCGGAGGTTCCGTTCCGGAAAAAGAAACGGTAAGTTCATTTACATAACGATTTCATGCTAAGCAGAAGGCATTTAAGGATTAAGGTTTTACAATCGCTGTACGCTCATTTTCAGACGCAGGACGGCCAGATAAACCAGATTGAGAAGGGGCTGCTTTCGAGTATTGAGAGCATTTACGATTTATACATTTACCTGTTGTCTTCGATATTGGAAGTCAGGGATTTCGCCAGAAACCGACAGGAAGATGCGCGGCAGAAGTTTCTGCCAACCGCCGAGGAACTGAACCCGAATACCCGTTTCGTTGACAACCGGTTTCTTGAACAAATCGGGAATAACCGTGACCTGCAGCGCAACATCGCGCGATTAAAAATATCCTGGGCCGATCACCAGGAAACTTTCAGAAAGATATTTCAGCAATTCAAAGCTTCTGAACTCTACGAATCCTATATGATTGCGCCTTCAGCCTCCTATCATGAAGATAAGGAGCTGGTGCTGCAGATGTTTGGTGAGTTTATGCTCACCAATGAGGTTTATACCAGCATTTTTGAAGAGCGTAATATTCATTGGGCCGATGATATTGACACTGCAGCTTCGCTGGTCGCCAAAACCATACGAAAGTGGTCTCCGTCAATGGATGAGTTTAAGCCGCTGCCTCCGCTGATGATTAATCCTGATGAAGAAGGAGATGACCTGATCAGGGATTTTGTGCTTAAGCTATTTAGAAAAACAATCGTAAAAAGTGAAGTGTCCGGCAAACTGATTGCCGAAAGGGCCCAGAACTGGGACCTGGAGCGCATCGCGGTGCTGGATGTCATTATTTTGAAAATGGCTATCTGTGAATTCACGGAGTTTCCGTCGATCCCGGTTAAGGTAACCATCAACGAGTATATTGAAATATCCAAGGAATACAGTACCCCCCGGAGCCGACAGTTTGTAAACGGAATGATGGATAAACTGGTGGCCGATCTGAAAGCCTCCGGGGAAATTAAAAAATCAGGCAGGGGGCTTGTGGAATGATTGCCGGAAAGCTGTTACCGGAAGGGCTCAGGATCAGGGACTACGAACCTGCTGATTATACCGCTGTTGAGCAGTTCTGGAATGAAAACGGCCTGGGCGGTGCACACAGGGGCGACGATGCCGCTGTTGTTGAACAGACCCTGAACGCCGGCGGCCATCTTTTATTACTGGTGACCGATGATGGAATGGTGGCGGGTACTTCATGGATGACAAATGATAAAAGGAGAAGCTACCTTCATCATTTCGGGATTGCTCTGCCGTTTCGCCGCATGGGTCTTGCCACCCGCCTGCTGCATGCCTCCCTCGAAATAGCCCGGGCTGACGGCTACCAGATTAAAATAGAGGTCCACCGGGATAATATGCCCGCTCAGCTTCTCTATAAAAAAGCCGGATTCACATATCTGGGAGATTATGATGTGTTAATCATCAGGAACATTCATGAATAAGCTCCTGGATATGGTTTGGATTTATGTTGCCGCAGGTTTTATAAAATCTTTCCGGATCATAAAGAAGCCGGTTTTATATGATGCCGTCCTGAAGGAGATGCCATGCTGATACAACCGGCATTTCTTAAATAATTCCGTAATCTCCCGCCTGATCAGATGTTTTTGACTAACTTTGCAAAGGTTAATGAATGCTCAGCGATCTGCTGGCGCCTGGCACAGTGTTGATGGCTTTCCGGCATATCAGATCCGGATTCTTCGGGATTCAGGTTGCCTGAGCCTTCACAAATTTGATATTTTTCGCCTTTCAAAGGCAAAAAACAGATTATTATGAAAATTAATGCGCTTACACTGATTACCACTCTAATTGTTGCCGGATTGATGCTGACTTCCTGTGGCAGCAGAAATGCTGAAGATGGACTTTATCCTGCGGACATCGTTAAAAATCCGAATACTGCCAGTGGAAAGTCTGATGCCGGTGACATGCCTGTATTGGAATTTGAAAAGGATTTTCATGATTTCGGAAGAATCATTCAGGGCGAAAAGGTTTCGTATAGTTTTAAATTTACCAATTCCGGGAAGTCTGATCTTATTATTTCCAAAGTGAGCACTTCTTGCGGTTGCACAGTGCCTGAATTCCCAAAAACGCCGGTCAGACCGGGAGAATCCAATAAAATTGCGGTGAAATTCGACAGTGAAAACCGCCGTGGATTTCAGAACAAGAGCATTACCATCATCAGCAATACCCAGCCTAACGCTGTTGTGCTGAGGATAAAAGCCCAGGTGGTGCTTCCTGAAGAAATAAACTGATTATTCTGATTTTTTTAATAACCAAATAAACAAGCAAACAAATGTTCACATCTGCATTATTAATGGCCCCGGCCGAAGGAGGCGGCAGTGGTTACAGTTCACTGATTTTCCTGGTGCTCATCATGGTGGTTTTCTACTTTTTCTTTATCAGACCACAGGCCAAAAAAGCCAAGGATCTCAGAAAGTACCGTGAAGCCCTTAAAAAGGGTGACAAAATCGTTACCATTGGCGGAATCCATGCCAAGATCGTGGAAGTTCAGGAAACTACTTTTACCATTGAGGTGGAAGATGGCACACGGTTTAGAATTGAAAAATCCGCAGTAGCCGGAGATGCCACTGACCAGCTGGCCAACCAGCAGAAGTAGAGGAAAGTAATAGTTTCCGCTAGCAAAACTCCCTGCAGGTGAAAGAGATTTTACATGCCATAATTGTACGTGTCAGAAAACCAATGGACGGAAAGCTGAGAAACCGGCTTTCCGTTTTTTTGATCTGTATCGTTATCTCTGTTATAATGTGGGGAATGATCAAACTTAGCAGGGAATATCAGATCCCGGTCAGGTTCAGGGTTGTACCTGAGAATCTGCCAAAAGGAAAAGTGATGATTGCCAATCCTGACTCTGTCATTAGTATTACTCTGAAAGCCAAAGGGCTGGAGTTGTATTCGCGTATTTTCTCAACCAGAAGCAACATGGTTACCATCAGCCTTGAAAACCTCAGAATGAAACAGGAGGGTGATCAGTATACCGGTTTCCTGAGAACTTCAAAAATGCTGAAGTCAATCGCGCAACAGCTTCCGGGTGGATTTGAAATGTCGGCTGTGGAGCCGGATACACTTCATTTTGTCTTCGAAAAAAGTTTCCGGAAAAAGGTAGGAGTCAGACCATGGCTTTCCCTTGATTTCAGTCGCCAGTATCAGCTTTATGATTCCGTAAGGACTGATCCGGACTCTGTTTATATTTCAGGCAGAAAAGATATTATTGATACTATCCGGAGTATAAAAACCGAACGAAGGACCTTCAGTAATCTTAAAGCCGATGCTTCTGCCAGGCTTGCGCTGCTTGCTCCTCCGGTCTGGCCCCCGGTTAATTTATCGGCAGATAGTGTTACTGTGAATCTGAATGTAGAAAAGTTCACTGAAACCAGTATGGAAGTGCCTGTAAGTATTAGGTCAGGGCACAGCAATTTTAACTACCGCACATTCCCCGAAAAGGTAACCCTTACCTGCAAGGTTGCCCTGCGCGACTATAACCGGGTGGATCCCTCGCTTGTAACCGTTGTGGTTGACCTTGATAAGTCTATGGTTTCTGATAGCGAAAGAGTGCCGGTTGAAGTGAGCCGGGTGCCGGCATTCCTGAAGATTATCCGCATTGAACCGCAAAAGGTTGAATACCTTATACTGAAATAGGGGAGAAGTGCAACTGTTGCATGAGTTTGCAATGACTGTATGACTATTCCAGGAAATCCCTGGCGGTTTTTTATCAGGCCCTTGGAATATCCCGTATCGGATAAATCTAATTAAGAATTCCTGAGAACATCGTAATTATTCAGAAGGTTTTTGAAAGGAATCCTCTCTGCCACGGATTTTTCTGTTTCCCTGAAAAGCATTATGTTTGTAAGATAAACGTGAAACAGATGCTGAAAGTCGGACTCACCGGGAGCATAGGTAGCGGAAAATCGACTATTGCCGGATTATTCCGCATATTTGGCATTCCTGTTTATATTGCCGATGCTGAGGCAAAGAAGTTTCTTGGTGACCCGGAGGTTATCCGTATGATCGTTGAAATGGCCGGAGACGGTGTGCTCAGTCCTGACGGATCCATCGACCGGAGGGCGCTTGCATCTTTGGTTTTCAATGATCCTGTCAGGCTTACAACCCTTAACAATATTATTCATCCAAGGGTGAGGAGGCATTTCTTTAACTGGATCGAAGGGCAGTCTGGGGTGCCTTATATTATTCAGGAGGCTGCCATAATTTTCGAATCAGGTTTTTATAAAATGTTTGATAAAATAATTACCGTTGCAGCTCCCATTGAGGAACGGGTCGGAAGGGTTATGCTTCGCGACGGACTGAAGCGGGAAGATGTGATGGCACGAATAGAAAATCAATGGCCGGAGGAATCCAAAATCGCGATGTCGGATTTTGTAATCTGCAACAGCGATTTAGACCTGGCCATACCTCAGGCACTTGAAATTCACAGAAGCCTGATGGGTATTTCTGAAGTGGTTATAAATCAGTAACAAAGCTATATGGAAGACATGATTTTGGGCATTGGCTCCCGGGTGGAGCATCCCCAGTTCGGAAAAGGAGTGATCATTCAGGTTCGCTCCGATGCATGGGAAATCACCTTTATCGAAAACGGAACGCGGATTATCCAGCGTGATTTTACTGGTATGAGGGTGCTTGAGGCTGTTGAAACGCCTTCGGACATCGCTACCTACGAGAAAATGGAGAAGAGCCTGATCAGGGTATTGCGCCGCTTTACGGATATGCAGGAGACTGTGCCGTTGGGGCAAAGGTGGACCGGTGGCCGGATGGTTTTGTATCCGGGCGATCCTGCCCTGAAGGAAAAAGAAGTACCGATTGATGCATTTTTTCATAAGATTGTTATGGTGCGCGACCGGCTGCGTGTACTGGAGCAAAGGGTTAATTCGAGCACACTGAGCGATGAGGATAAAGTCAATATTCAGCAATACATTACCCGCATATACGGCAGCCTGACCACCTTTAATGTATTGTTTAAAAACAAGGAAGATTATTTTACCGGAGATAAAGGCGCCTGAAGCAAGAAGGCCTGAAGCCGGCCAGCGCTTAAACAAAACCTGGATTCGGCTGTTATTGCTGATGATTTTAACTGCGTGTGATATTTTCTTCAAACCCCGGATTCCGGTATATTCAGGAGTTTGCCACGGCAAGCGCCTGTCGCTGACTTTATTATTAACATGCCTGAACTTTAATTCTTATGCTTTTTGATCTTGACCTGATTCAACGTGTTTATGCAGCCATGCCCGAACGGGTAAAAAATGCCAGGGATATTCTTGGCAGACCGCTGACCCTGAGTGAAAAAATTCTTTACTCCCACCTTTATGATGGAGATGCTTTTAAGCCATACTCCAGGGGGGAGGATTATGTAAATTTTGCACCCGACCGGGTAGCCATGCAGGATGCCACCGCCCAGATGGCCCTTCTGCAGTTTATGAATGCAGGGCGAGGCAGAACTGCCGTTCCTTCCACTGTGCATTGCGACCACCTGATTCAGGCGCATTCCGGGGCGCAGGCCGATCTTGATACTGCCCTGGATCAAAACAGGGAAGTTTTTGATTTTTTGCAATCTGTATCCAACAAATACGGTATCGGCTTCTGGAAACCCGGTGCCGGTATCATACACCAGGTGGTACTTGAGAATTACGCTTTCCCGGGAGGAATGATGATAGGTACCGATTCGCATACCGTGAATGCCGGCGGATTGGGAATGATCGCCATAGGTGTCGGGGGTGCCGACGCCGTGGATGTAATGGCCGGAATGGCGTGGGAACTTAAAATGCCCAGACTGATCGGGGTTAAACTTACCGGCAGGCTCAACGGATGGGCCTCAGCCAAGGATGTAATTTTAAAAGTAGCGGGTATCCTTACTGTGAAAGGCGGTACCGGCGCCATTGTTGAGTATTTCGGTGAAGGGGCGGATGCCATATCGGCTACCGGAAAAGGAACCATTTGCAATATGGGGGCGGAAATCGGTGCAACTACCTCCATCTTTGGCTTTGATCAGAAAATGAGTGCATACCTCAGAGAAACCGGCAGGGCCGTGGTGGCGGATATGGCGGATAAAATGGTGGCAGACCTGCGCTCGGATGAGGATGTGTATCTAAATCCGGGAAAATACTATGATCAGTTGATCGAAATAAATCTTTCGGAGTTGGAACCACATATCAACGGACCGTTTACACCGGATGCCGCTTACGGTATTTCTGAATTTGTTAAGATTGTCAGGGAGAGAAATTATCCGCTGACGCTTGAAGTCGGGCTTATCGGATCATGTACCAATTCATCCTATGAAGATTTAACCCGAGCGGCCTCTGTTGCCCGTCAGGCAAAGCAGAAAAACCTGAAGGTGCGGAGCGAATTCATCATTACTCCGGGTTCAGAGCAGATCCGCTACACTACCGAACGTGATGGATTGCTGGAGGTTTTTGAAGATATCGGTGGTGTAGTGATGGCCAATGCCTGCGGCCCGTGTATCGGACAATGGAAACGCCATACCGATGATCCGGAACGCAAAAATTCAATAATTACCTCTTTCAACAGAAATTTTGCCAAGCGGAATGATGGAAATCCGAATACACATGGTTTTGTGGCCTCTCCTGAAATAGTCACAGCAATGACCATAGCCGGAGATCTTACCTTCAATCCGCTCACCGACAAGCTGTTAAATGAAGACGGAGAATGGGTTTCGCTGGATATGCCCGAGGGGCTTGAACTCCCTCCGGACGGTTTTGAGGTGAAAGATGCCGGTTATGTCGCACCTTTGGAAGATGGAAGCAGTGTTGCGGTAGCCGTTAAGCCGGAATCAAACCGGCTGCAGTTGCTTCAGCCTTTTCCTGCCTGGGATGGGAATGACATGCAAGGATTGCGCCTGCTGATCAAAGCCAAAGGTAAATGCACTACCGATCATATCTCCATGGCTGGTCCATGGCTCCGGTTCCGTGGTCATTTGGACAACATTTCAGATAACCTGCTGATAGGCGCCGTTAATTATTTTAATGAAAAAACTAACCTTGTAAAAAACGGCCTGACCGGAAGCTATGAAGCCGTGCCTGCGGTTGCCAGGGCTTATAAGGCTGCTGGTGCGGGTTCAATTGTGATCGGTGATGAAAACTACGGTGAAGGTTCTTCACGCGAACATGCCGCCATGGAGCCCCGTCACCTCGGGGTGAAAGTAGTGCTTGTTAAATCCTTTGCAAGAATTCATGAAACGAACCTTAAAAAACAGGGAATGCTCGCGCTTACCTTCGCTGATAAATCCGATTATGACAAGGTGCGTGAAGACGATACCATTTCAGTATCCGGTTTAAAGGAATTTTCTCCCGGTAAGCCGTTAACGCTAACGCTTGATCATGCTGATGGTTCTTCGGAATCGTTCAGCGTAAACCATACTTACAATCAGTCGCAGATTGAGTGGTTTATAGCAGGCAGCGCACTAAACCTGATCCGGAAGCAGATCGGGAAATAGCCTGTTTGTGTTTTAATTACACCGGAAGGAGAATAACCTGCCGGCGTTTTCATATGAGGTTCAATTGAAAGTTGAATCCGGGTATGGTGCTCTGCCGGAAGGTTACAAATTCAGCGTTTTTAAACGATTTTGTCTTTTTTCTGCAATAATCAGTTCCTGACATCGTTTGTTAGCAGATTGTCTGCTGATCTGTTACTTTTGCACACTGATATTAAATCCTATACCGTGATCCGAAAATTATCCTTACAACTGCTTATTCTTCTGAGTGTTTTTAGCTTCCTGAATGTTCGGGCACAGATCGGAGGGACTAGTACCTACCGTTTCCTGAACCTGCCCAATTCTCCCCGTGTGGCAGCTATGGGAGGCAATTTTGTGGCCATTTCAGATAATGATTTATCTGTCGGATTGAACAATCCTTCACTGATTACCGGGGAAATGCACAATGCCGTTTCATTGAACTTTGTTGATTATTTTTCTGATATAAATTACGGGTTTGCCAGTTATTCCAGAACTTATGAGAAGGCCGGCAGTTTCGCGGCCAGTATGCAATATATTAATTATGGCCGTTTTACCTATACCGATGAAACGGGAATCCTCGCTGAAGACGCAGGTGAATTTTCGGCCGGTGAATTTGCCCTGGTCCTGGGCTGGGGACGACGCCTGGATTCCCTTTTCAGTATCGGAGCCAACCTGAAGACCATCTATTCATCTTTTGAAACCTATAATTCGTTCGGGCTTGGCGTGGATGTTGCCGGGTCGTACCATTCCCCTTCCGGGTTTACCGCCTCATTGATCGCCCGGAATATCGGGACGCAGCTTAAAACCTATACCGCAGGTAATAATGAGCCCCTCCCTTTTGAAATCCAGTTGGGCATTTCAAAAAGATTACAGCACCTGCCATTCCGATATTCGGTATTGCTTACAAATCTTCAGAAATGGGACCTGACTTACTACGACCCGGCTGAAGATGAAATCGATCCGTTTACAGGTGAAGTAAAAACGAAAAGTAAAGCAGGTGAGTTTGCCGACAAGGCAATGAGACATGTAGTGATCGGAGGGGAGTTTATTCCAACAAAGAATTTTAGTTTCCGGCTGGGCTACAACTACCAGCGCCGTCAGGAAATGAAAGTTGACAGCAAGCGTTCTACCGTTGGTTTTTCCTGGGGTATTGGCCTGAGGGTCTCAAAATTTAACTTTTCATATGCCCGTTCGGCCTATCACCTGGCCGGATCTCCAAACTTCCTCAGTGTCGCGTTTAACCTGTCTGATTTCAGCGATAACAGGAAAAGCGCAGATGGCGGTCTGCAGTAGTTTTTGCTTCAACAGCCTGTAGAAGTACCGTTTTCATTGCTTACTTTTGCAGCATGAATCCTGCAATTCCCGTAATTGAGATTGACCGTTCCTCCGGATTTTGTTCGGGCGTTAACCGTGCAATAAAGATTGCAGAAGATAAACTTCAGCAGGAGGAACCCATCTACTGCCTGGGCAACCTTGTTCACAACGAAGAGGAACTGGAGCGCCTGAGCAACCTGGGGATGGAGTTTATCCGGCATGAAGAGATCAATGGTGATATGAAAACCGTGTTTATCCGTGCCCACGGTGAACCTCCGGAAACATACAGCATTCTCAGAAATCACCATGCTTCGGTAGTTGATGCAACTTGCCCGGTTGTGCTGAGGCTGCAGCAAAAAGTGAGGAAAAGCAGCAGGCAGTTCCGGGAGAATGGCAGCGGGTTGGTGATTATTTTCGGCAAGCCGGGCCATCCCGAAATAACCGGTCTTCTGGGTCAGACAGAGGGCAATGCTATTCTTATCAGCAAATTGGAAGAAACCGGTTCAATCGATTACAATCAGCCATTGCATCTTTATGCTCAGACGACAGCCGGGGAGGAGCAGTATGTTACTATATGCCGCCGCATTTCGGATAATTCTTTGCAGCAGACCGGCAGGAACGATCTGGTAACCGTCAACAACACCATTTGTCGCCAGATGAGCCAGCGGGCGCCCCGTTTGAGGGAGTTTGCAAAGAATCATGATGTGATTATCTTTGTCACAGGGTCGGAAAGTTCAAATGGACGTTATCTGTCAGGTGTTGCCCGCGAAGTTAATCCAAGAACCCATGTCGTTGGCAGCCCGTATGATGTTGATAACTGGTTTGCCGGCGCCCGCAGCATTGGCATCACGGGTGCCACTTCCACCCCTTTGTGGCTGATGGAAGAAGTGGCAGGCAGAATCAAAGCGATTGTTGAAAACAATCTTTAAGATATGTACCTCAGAAAACTTACTTTATACAATTTTAAAAATTACAGTGAGGCGTCGCTGGAGTTTTCTGAAAAGATCAATTGCTTTACGGGACGCAATGGGTCCGGGAAAACCAATCTGCTCGATGCTATTTATTACCTGTCGTTTACCAAAAGCTATTTTAACCTGATCGACGGTCAGAACATCAGGCATGGTGAAGACTATTTTGCCATTCACGGTCAGTTTGTCCGCAACGGTAACGGAAATGATGAAGTGAGCTGCATTCAGCGCCGGAACCAGAAAAAGCAGTTCCGGATCAACACCAAGGATTATGAAAGGATGGCCGATCATATCGGAGCATTCCCATTGGTGATGGTATCTCCCTACGACCGCGATATGATCAACGAGGGGAGCGAACTCCGGCGAAAGTATATGGATTCGGTCATCTCCCAGTTCGACCGGATGTACCTCGATGACCTGATTACCTACAACAAGGCGCTTGCGCAAAGGAATGCCCTCCTGAAGGATTTTGCCGAGAAAAGATACTATGATAAAACATCGCTGGAAATATGGGATGAACAAATGGCCGGTCCTGCGGCCCGGATCTTTGCACGCCGGAATGTTTTTATAGAGGGATTTCTTCCTGTTTTCCGCAGGTACTTTGAGTTTATCAGCTATGGCAGGGATGTGGTTGACATCGCCTATGCATCTGACTTGCGCGATTCTTCACTGGATGCAATGCTCAAATCAGGGCTTCAGCGCGACCTTTCCGCCAGGTTCACAACATCCGGTATTCATAAAGATGACCTTGAATTTTCTATCGGCGGCTATCCTGTAAAGAAGTTTGGCTCCCAGGGGCAGCAAAAATCTTTTGTGCTTGCCATCAAGCTGGCTCAATTTGATTATACGCAGGCCGTTAAGGGATATAAACCAATTTTATTGCTCGACGATATCTTTGATAAACTCGACAATGAACGCGTTTCTCAACTGATTCAACTGGTTGGCGACAACTCTTTTGGCCAGGTTTTTATTACGGATACACAGCCTGAAAGGGTCAATAAGATATTTGAATCAGCTAGTACTGATCATAAATTGTTCACCGTTAATCAGGGGGTGGTTTGCGAAGGCGCCGAAACAATCTGATCGAAATATTCTAATTGCGGATATCAAACCGTTGGCCGGAACGCATTATTAATCTTAATTCTATTATCGGTGGCATGTCATAAAACTTAACGCATCATCACATGAAAATTATCTGTATTGGGCGAAATTATTCTGAACACGCGAAGGAGTTAAACAACCCGGTTCCGGCGGAGCCTGTCTTTTTTATGAAACCGGAGTCTGCCCAGTTGCGCAATAATCAGCCCTTTTTCTATCCTGCATTCTCAAACGACATCCATTATGAAGTTGAACTTGTCTTGCATATCAACAAGGTGGGTAAGAATATTCAGGAAAAATTTGCACACACGTATTATGACGGAATAGGGGTGGGCATTGATTTTACCGCCCGAGATCTCCAGCAAAAGGCAAAAGAAAAAGGCCTGCCGTGGGAAATGGCAAAGGCTTTTGATTTCTCCGCGCCGGTCAGCGGGTTTCGGCCGGTTACCGCTTTTGCCGATCTGAGCAATATCCCTTTTGGTCTTTATAAAAACGGGACAGTCGTTCAACAGGGGAACTCACATGATATGATCTTCACCTTTGATGCTATTATAGCTTACGTGTCGAAATTTGTCACCCTTAAGCAGGGCGATTACATCTTTACAGGGACTCCGGCAGGCGTAGGTCCGGTTACTATCGGCGATAAACTTGAAGCTTTTATCGGAAATGAAAAAATGTTGCTTTGTAATATCAGATAAGTCCCTGGTGACAGGTATACGGATGGATTGATGTCATATAAGCCCTGGTAATATCAGCTATGTCATAAGAATGAGAAAATCTGAAAACGGGATTTATCGGTGGCTGTCCGGCGCTGGCTTATTTTTGATCATATATCTATCACTGGCCAGAATTGCTGGTGAATTGAATGATTATCCGGCAGGAGACTGGAGATCAGAAATTTATGCAGATAAATCCGGGTATTATATTTATCTGCCGGCTGCATTTATTTACGGATTTTACGAATCTTCTTATCCCGATAGCATTGATGTCAGGCTGGGTGACGGTTTCAGTTTTTACAGAGGAAAGCTGGTTACCAAATACACCTGTGGCGTAGCAATATTAACCAGCCCGTTTTTTATCATCACGCACCTGATTCAACTGGCATGCGGCGAAACTGCAGATGGCTTTTCGACCGCTTACCTGAACTACGCCTATATGGCCGCGATTTTTTATCTCCTGGCCGGCTTGATTGCCCTTTGGCTTTTCCTGCGAAAGAGGTTCTCCGCAATTGTTACGACACTTACAGTACTGATGATTGTTGCGGCCACCAATCTTTTTTACTACAGTTTCAGGGATTCCCTGATGTCGCACGTTTATTCTTTTGCCCTCTTTGGCTTTCTGTTGTTGGCTGCCGATAGTTTTAGAACAAAATCCGGCGCCGGTAATATTTTTCTGATAAGCCTCCTGGCTTCTCTGATTGTGATCGTCAGGCCCAGCAATGTAATATTTCTGCCTGTTATCCTGCTGCTGGACCTTAAATCATTTGCTGAGCTGAAGGCCCGTCTGGCAGTTTTTTTCAGGCCACTATATCTTGCTATAGCCCTGTGTACTGCAATATTGGTGTTCTTGCCCCAGCTGCTTTACTGGAATTTTATTTCCGGTAGTTTGTTATACTACTCTTATGGGAACGAGGGCTTTATATTCTGGAATAGTCCTGAAATAGCTGGAGTGATGCTCTCACCGGAAAACGGGCTGTTACTTTACGTCCCGCTTTTTGGTTTTATGGTCATAGGATTGCTTTTTATGATTTTAACCCGGAAAAGCAATGGGTGGCTGATATTTTCAATCCTTGCGTTGCATATTTACCTGGTTTCATCCTGGCACATGCCAGGTTTCGGTTGTGGTTTCGGACACCGGACATTCGTTGAATATTATGCGCTGCTCTCCATGCCACTTGCCTGGCTGATTCATATGGTTCTTGCCGGGCGAAAATACTGGCTGATGCTTTTCAGCGGATTCGTTGCCGTTTTCCTGATCTGGTTCAACATCAGATTCTCGTTAGCCTACCGTAAATGTTACGAAGGAGGCGGTAGTTTTAATGCTTACAATCAGTATGTGGTGATGGAACGTCTTCTGCCGTTCGTTTCAGGTAAATACAGCTATTACACGGGTTATGAGCAACGGGATGGCTATCTGAAGCCCGGTAACCGGATTTTCGTTACAGATATGGCTGCGGAAGGCAGAAAAGTGAACCGGGTTACCCCTGAAACAGCCTATTCAGATGCCATTGTGCTTCCACTGGAAAAGTTGATTTCAGGGAAATTATACAATCTGAAAGCAACGTTTCTGATAACTTCACAGGGCCAGGCTGGTGATCTTCGGCTTGTATGCTCCGTAACGAATAGCGACAGCCTGATTTTTTATCATGCTGAACCGGTTACAGTTCAGGCCGGAGCTGCTGATTTTTCCTGGGACAAAACAGAGCTCAGCCTGAGACTTCCCTTTTTACCTGCCAGCGGTGAGATGAAACTTTTTTTCTGGAACCGCAGTGACGCTGAAATATGGATAGATGATATGAAGATAGAACTGAAGTCGTATGTCAGGACAGGGTTGTGGTAATAAAACACCGGAATTGACAGCCTGTGAAGGGATTAATAATGTTTTTATAACTTCGATATAAAATTGAATATCAAGACTATATAAAAGCTATGTCCTCAATTACCTCGGCGCCTGCAGCCTTGTTCAGCGATTTGATCAGTTTGCTTTTTGCATATCCCAATTCTTCCCTGAGTGCCGGTGAGTTGAGCTTTACATAGAGTGTTTTATGCTTGATATACAGATGCGTTGTGTCGCGGGCAATCATTTTTCCAACTACATTGTCCCACAAACTGATCACCCTGGCTTGGTTCAGTTTGTCACTGAGCCGGTAGGCTTCGATCAGTTCTTCAATGACTTGCCTCAGCGATTGGTTGTTGGTGGTTCGTTTAGCCATAGAAATATTCCTGCTGACAATGCCGGCATCCCCGTATATTAGTATTGTTGAATTGCGGAATCAGGCTTTGCTTGTTTTTTTCAGAAGCATCCATTAAATCTTCACTGAACTCTTGTTAAATCCCCTCAGTTTAATGCCGGTGATGATTTTTTTGGTGTATAACGGGAAGTCTGCTTTCATCATCCAGTCATAGTATGAGGGTTCGATACTGAAAATTTCTGCTACAGCTCTGCCTTTGTATTTGCCGAAATTAAATACTTCCTGATTTTTGTCGTTGAAGATAATGTGTCCCACAAGATCCGCGTTCCTGTTCTGGAATGAAAACTCATGCAGAGCCTTGATATCATTAATGACCGGAGTGGATATTTTTCCGTCTTTGTCAGCATATTCAGCACCCTGATACCTTTCGATCTGCGAAAGCAGGACTTCGTAGGTGGCCCGGGTATCGGCTTCGGCTGAGTGCGCGTTAACAATATCCTTATTGCAGTAAAATTTGTAGGCAGCCTTCAGCGTACGTGGCTCCATCTTGTGAAAGATATTCTGAACATCAACAAATCTTCTTCCCTTAATATCAAAGTCAACTTCTGCTCTCAGGAATTCTTCAACCAGCAGGGGGATATCAAATTTATTGGAGTTGTATCCGCCCAGGTCACAATTGGCTAAAAACTGATTGAGCAGCGGAGCCAGCATGGCAAAGGTCGGTTCGTCTTTTACATCTTCATCTGAGATCCCATGTATGGCTGTGACCTCTGCCGGGATTGGGATACCCGGGTTTACTCTCCGGGTAAGGGTTTCTTCTCTGCCATCGGGGTGAATCCTGATGATTGAGATTTCTACAATTCTGTCAGTGCCAACATTGGTGCCGGTTGTTTCCAGGTCAAAAACCGCCAGGGGTTTAGTAAGATTAAGTTTCATAGGCTTGATATAAAGAAAAAGCACCACAGCATTGAGCGTGTGGTGCTGCGAATTTAGTTTATTTTAAACTCAGATTATCCTGTTTTGATCGAAACTTTCGAGCAGTTGCTGCATGCGTTGCAGGTACATGCCGCCCAGGGCGCCGTCTACCACGCGATGATCATACGAAAGAGAAAGTATCATCATGTGACGGATTGCAATTACATCCCCGTCAGTTGTTTCGAGCACCACGGGTTTTTTCTTGATTACACCGATGCCGAGTATGGCCACCTGCGGCTGGTTGATGATGGGCGAGCCGGTAATACTACCGAAAGTTCCCAGATTGGTTATGGTAAATGTTCCTCCTGAAATGTCATCGGGCTCGAGTTTGTTCGACCGGGCTTTGTTGGCCAGGCTGTTAACATCTTTGGCAAGGCCGAGCAGGTTTTTCTGGTCAGCATTCCTGATTACAGGAACGATCAGGTTGCCGTTGGGAAGCGCTGCTGCCATACCTATATTAATGTTCTTTCTCAGGATGACTTTATAGCCGTCAACAGATGCATTCACGCCCGGAAAATCCTTGAGTGCCTGGGCGGCTGCCTCGATAAAGATCGGCGTAAAGGTGATTTTCTCCTTTTCGCGCTTTTGAAAATCGTCCTTAACTTTTTCGCGCCACTTTACAATGTTGGTCACATCAGCTTCAATGAAAGAAGTTACATGAGGCGATACCTGTTTCGACATCACCATGTGGTCAGCGATCAGCTTCCTCATGCGGTCCATCTCAACAATCTCATCGCCGGCGGCTGAAACAACCGGAGGGGCTATAACTTTGGGCGCGGCCGGAGTTGCCGGAGCAGAAATGGTGCCCGGGGCCGGTGAGGACACAGCAGCGGCGGGTTTTGCAGAGGGGGCTGTCCTGTTCTTCAGGAAAGCCATCAGATCATCTTTTGTAAGCCTGCCGTCTTTTCCGCTGCCGGGGATGGCATCGAGATCCGCCTGACTGATTCCTTCTGTTCTGGCAATATTTTTAACCAAAGGGGAATAGAACCTGTCCGAAGAACTCTCCACGGCAGTTGAGCCTTGGGCTGCACTTACATTTTCGTGCTGAATGGTTGCCGCTTCTGTCGATTTCTCAGCTACGGGAACATCTTTTACAACTTCAGTTTCAGCGCCGGGATCAGTTTCGATGATGGCAATCACTTTGCCTACCGCAACCACGTCGCCTTCATTAAAAAGAACCTGAACAAGTTTTCCTTCAACGGGCGAGGGGATTTCAGAGTCAACCTTGTCGGTGGCAATTTCCACGATGGGATCATCTTCTTCAATGGTGTCACCCGGGTTTTTGAGCCATCTGGTAATAGTTGCCTCGATAATGCTTTCGCCCAGCTTGGGCATAATTACTTCAAATTTTGCCATTTTATTTGTATTTGTTCCGCAGTCCTCTGGCGGGGCGCGGCTGATTTCTGTTGGTTTGCTGGCCTATTTAACAATCTTCGCCTGAAAAGGTTTACCTGTTTCTCAGGCTTTGCGGCCCAGATGAAGGAATGAACGCAGGAAAATGTTTATATCGTTTGTTAAACGGTAATCTCTTGCATATAACATGTTCAACCTCAGAATGGTCTCCTGGTCGAGGTTGCGGATCCTGAGCATATCTGTCGGATTCAGAATACCTTTCCTGACTGAAGGCAGATTGGTCGTTCTGTGCTCAAAGGAGCTGTAACCAACCCAGCTTCTGAAGCCGAAAAGAACTTTCAGGATATTAACGGGGAAATTCAGCGGATTTTTCATTATCCACATCAGTAGCGGGGAGAGCGGCAATAATAAGAGTGCAGTTCCGAAATCCAGCAATCGTTTGTTTCTGAGGTTGTTGGCTTTGGTTATTGAATTGATGTCAACTATAAATACATCGCCCATTGTACTAATGGAATTGGAACCGATAATAGAAAGGCTCTCGGGTGGCGCAATTTTAAACTCAATCTCCATGTTGCGCAACTGGGCCATGGTGTCAATGATTTGGTTGGCAGGGATATCCCGGGCACAAAAAATGACTTCATCAATTTTATAGATATTGATGATGTCGCTGATATTTGCGATAGAGCCGATATAACCCTCATCCCTTTCGGGAGGGTTTCCGGTTGATACCAGTCCGATAAATCCGGGGTTCCGGAGGCTGTTCCGCAGTAGCCCGGCCACCCTGCCGGTTTCATCCCCGCTGCCGGCTATGGCGAAACGCAGGTTTTCGTTGTGCCCCAGCCTGTAATTCCGGAATCCTGCAAAATGCAGTGCAAGCCTGATCCCTGTAAGGGAAATCAGCCCCCATAGTCCGGATAGGATAATGATGGCACGTGAAAACCGGAACCCTGAAGGCAACAATGCATAAAAGACAAGAATAACCACAGTGCCGGCAAATATTCCGGTGTAAACCTTTCTCAGGCTGAGGGGCTTGTCATAGCCTCCGGCGACAAGCACGGAAAAAAGCCAGATCAGGATATAAGCGGGGAGCAGGCCATAAAGGAACAGGGGCGGGTAGTGCCCGCCAAAAGTGTATGTTACCGCAGATTCCCAGTAATTTACGATCAGTAAAGAGCCGGAATATATTACTGCAGCATCTGCCAGGGGCAGCATCACCCGCTTAAGCAAACGGTGAATAATCGAAACGCCTGCCCTCAGGTAAATGGCAATGTGTATCAGGAAGGAAAATAAGCGGGCATTCTTTTGCGAAAAATGCTTCCTGGCGAAAATAACCATTGCATTGTAGAAAACAAACACGTAATTGATGCTTGATTTTTTGGTGCTCTCGCCTTTGTAATGAATGATGCGTGCGCCCGGATAGTAATAGTTTTTATACCCGGCTTTTGTAATGCGATAACTCAGGTCGATGTCTTCGCCATACATAAAGAATGTTTCATCAAGCAATCCCGTCTTTTCCAGCGTTTCCCGCCTTAACATCATGTAAGCACCGGCCAGCACATCCACCACATGGGTTTGATCGCGGTCGAGATAACCCAGATGATACTGCCCGAAAACTTTTGATTTAGGAAACAGCGTTGATAATCCGAAGATTTTATAAAATGCCACCGCCGGTGTCGGAAGGCCCCGCTTTGATTCGGGCAGGTACTTGCCACTGCCATCAACCATTTTAATGCCGAGTCCGCCGGCATCCGGATGTGCATCCATAAACTCCACCGAGCGGGTAAAAGTATCAAGTTCAACAACCGTGTCGGGGTTCAGCAGCAGAATATATTCACCGGATGATTCGCGGATTGCCTGATTATTGGCTACCGAAAAACCTGTGTTTATCGTATTGACAATCAGTTTTATATGGGGAAATTTCTCCAGCACCATCTCAACTGAACCATCAACGGAATTATTGTCTACCACGAAGACTTCTGCATCCAGATCACGGACCGCAGCTTCTACTGAATGAAGACATTGCTCAAGGAAATATTTTACGTTGTAGTTGACAATTACAACCGAAAGTTTCATGCGGTATTCATTATTTACAGACCGTAAAGATATGGAATAATGGAGAAATGTGATCCTGAATTCAGCGTAAAGCTTCGCGAATGTTAATTCCCGTAAACAATTTTTTGCTTTGGCCACAGAATGATATGGCGTAGCTTTGCACGGGAAATAATTATGACAAACCACCGGCATTTTATTCTGCATAAACCTTTCGGGGTTCTGAGCCAGTTTCGTTGCGAACACGACTGGAAGAGGGTGCTTGGAGAAATATATGATTTTCCGGAAGGTGCCATGCCGGTCGGCAGGCTGGATGAGGACAGCGAAGGATTGCTGCTGCTAACTACTGATGGTAAGCTCTGCGACCTGATGAGGGCAAAAGATAAGGAAAAGGAGTATTATGTCCAGCTGGATGGACTGATCGACGAAACAGGACTGGGTAAATTAAGAAACGGGATTGAAATCGGTATACGCGGCATTAAGTACCTCACGCTGCCCTGCAGGGCGGAGCTTATTCCTGATCCTGAATTTCCTCCGAGGATTAAGAAAATACGTGATGACCGGCATGGACCGACTTCATGGATTTCGATTATTATTACAGAGGGTAAGAACAGGCAGATCAGAAAGATGACCGCAGCTGCCGGATTTCCTACATTGAGGCTTCTCAGGGTCCGGGTTGATCAGGTTGCGCTCGGGGATATGACAGCAGGGGAGGTCAGGGAAGTCAGTGGTTTCTGATAAGGAGCCTTCCGGGGAGCATTCGCGGAGGTTCCTATTCAGCACAGACCGAATCCAGGAATACGCCGGCCATGGCTTTACGATGCTCACCGGGAATATTACTCAGAAATTCCACATCATTGCAGACGGAGTTGATAAGATTATAATTCTCAGGGAAATCCAGGGGAGAGAAGTATTCCGCTGCATTTTCAAACCGGTCAATGTCCATAAACAAATGATTTACACTGCAGTTGTACTGGAAAGAGTTAAAATCTATTCTTCTGATTTCTGTATTTTGATGGGTCCGGTAGTAAATATTCCTATCGGTCAGGTCATAGATGATGCTCCATTGAGTGGCAGGACCCTGGGCTACAGCATCCAGAATGCTGAACCCGTAATTTATAAGATATGTACCCCGGGGAATATCACCGGTTATCATTCGGGCAGCAGTCAGGAACCGTCCTGAAGAATTTTCTTCCATCGGTGAGTATGTGACGTCAGCGCCTGTTTCTTTCTGCTTTTTATAATCAAGCGATGTGCTGTAACATGAATTTGCAAGTACGGAATAGGGCAGGGAGTCTCCCGTTTTCACCGACATTCTGCCGTTTAAATACTCAATTACTGCGGAATTCCCGCTTGCATCAGCTACCAGGAAATGAAGTTTCGCGACAGAGGTAAACGAAATTCTTAAGTATTTATCGCTGGCAATCACCTCTTCAACACTACCGGCCTTGTCGAGCTGGTATTGTATCCATTGCAGTTCAGTGAGGGCATTTCTCTCATCATATTCAGGATAAACACTTTCCTCGAGCCACATCTGTTCAATAACAAGGCCGGCTTCATTCATTCCTCCATAGGGAAATTCGCGGCCGTTTTGATTGAAAGAAATACTGCCATATTCCGATATCCACTGAAACAGTTTCTCCGGAGGCGCGATAAACGACGATTTCTTAACTCCCCGCTGATTGATCTGTATATGCCCCTGTCCTGCCGGAAAATCGAAGTTTCTTCCGAAAATCATTTTCCCGTCATTGTTTTTCAGAAAAAAGGTTGTACAGGCGCTACCGTTCAACGCAAATATTAACACAGGTAATAGTGTAAGAAGGACTTTTTTCATAATTGCATTTCTTTTAACCTGCATAAAAAATGTGCCAATTTGTATATAGGTCAGAAAAACAGGCAATTAGCATTTTTTTAGAGAGTTCTTCAGGCTCGAGATTGTACGTATCCGGACGGTGAAATTTCCCAAGCCCGTTTATTCTGGCTGATCATATGATGCCATAAGAATCTGTACTTGTCCGGGTAAGCAAATACTTTGACGGCCGAATGAACCAGTACAGGTCTGAAGATGAAGCGTGTTCTCATGTTATGAAACTATGTTCATTATAAAGAAAAATACCCACTTTTGGTTATTGTGTACTCCGCAAAACCGGTCTACTTTTGCGCCATGAACAGAATCAGACCTGCGGCACTTAACATGAAAATTTTCATCAGTTCCATGATGATCCTTTTGCTGGGGTTTTACTTTTCTGCCAATCTGAGTTACAGGCACCAGCATATTGTTAACGGAATGGTATTAGTGCATTCACATCCATTCTCTGACGATAATCCTGATTCACCTTTCAAGCAGCACCAGCACCATCCGGGTTCTCTGTTTCTTACAGTAAATGACAATGCATTTGATTTGCCCCCGGTTGTTTTTCAACCTCAGCCTGTTATCTTTTTAATCGTTGCTTTGAAACCTGTTGCGCAGAATGTTCCTTTACTTGCTCAGGTTTTGCTCAATGGCATTGGTTTGCGCGCCCCTCCCGCTGGAAATTAATTGATTGACTCCCATGCACGGAACCGGATATGCTGAATATCCCGGGCGATGTGTGCAGATTACTTTCCCTAACTTACAATAATAATCTTATGAAGAAGCTCAACCTATACCTGATTGCACTCCTATTCCCTTTGTTCTCACTCTCACAGGCCCCGCCTTCAGGATACAGTTTTTCGGGGAAAATCCTGAATAAAAATGCCGGTGATCCTCTGCCTTATATTACAATTTCACTTAAAGGCACCACAATTGGCACCGTAACCGGGGTCAATGGCAAATTCACCCTGAACGGAATACCTTCAGGCAAATCAGTTATCAGGGTGCAGGGTGTTGGTTTTTCACCAAAAGATATTGAAGTCGATATTAAACCCGGGTCTGATAACCAGTTGACAATTGAACTGGAGGAAGATATTATTCAGCTGAATGAGCTGGTGGTCAGTGCTAACCGCAATGAATCAAACCGGCGCGAAACGCCGGCCATAGTTAACGTAATCGGACAAAAAATGCTGGAGAATACCAATGCAGTTTGTCTCTCTCAAAGCCTTGGATTTCAGCCGGGTTTAAGAGTAGAGAATAATTGCCAGAATTGTGGTTTTCAGCAGGTTCGTATCAATGGTCTTGAAGGGCAGTATTCACAAATACTTATCGATAGCAGGCCTGTATTCAGCGCCCTCGGTAGCGTCTATGGCATTGAACAGATTCCGGTATCCATGATTGAACGTGTGGAGATACTTCGGGGTGGCGGATCAGCGTTGTACGGTTCCAATGCCATTGCCGGCACAGTCAATATTATCACCCGTGAGCCTGTAGTCAATACTTTCAGCATTGGTCATAATTTCACCTCAATCGGCGGAACGACCCCTGATCATACAACCAACCTGAATGGTGCGCTGGTGAGCGAGGATCATAAATCCGGTATATTCCTGCATTCGTCTTACCGGAACCGTGGTCATTATGATGCCAATGGTGACGGATATTCCGAAATAGGGCTTGTAAGGGCCAATAGTCTTGGATTCAGGGCTTATCAGCGACTGACCGACCAAAGCAAACTTACCATGGAATACCATAATCTCAGGGAATTCCGGCGGGGAGGCAACAAATTTGATCTGCAACCACATGAAACCGATATCACTGAGCAGACGGAGCATCAGTTCAACGGGGGAAGTCTTGCATACCTGTTGTTCTCGAAAGACCGCAACCGCAAATTCGAGGTATTTGGTGCCGCCCAGCATATTGCCCGAGAAAGCTACTACGGAGCAGGCATGGACCCCAACGCTTACGGCACAACCGATGACCTTTCGGCCAATGCAGGATTGCAGGTAAGTCAGGAAATAACCAAAGCGCTGTTCATGCCTTCGCAGTTCACCGCCGGGATGGAGTTTAACCACAACCGCCTGCATGATATGATGCCCGGGTACGACAGGGACCTGCTGCAGGAAACCAATGTAGGCGGCGTTTTTGTTCAGAATGAATGGAAGAATCATAGAATCAGCCTTCTGCTGGGCGCCAGACTGGATAAGCATAACCTGATCGAAAAGCCGGTATTCAGCCCCCGTGCCAATTTTCGCTATGCATTCAATGAAAACCTTTACGGACGCGTTTCGTACAGCACAGGATTCAGGGCGCCGCAGGCCTTCGACGAGGACCTCCACATTCTTGCGGTAGGGGGTGAAGTGATGCTGATACAGCTGGCGGAGGATCTTAAAACAGAAAGGTCACAGAGTATGAGTGGTTCCTTCGATTACTATTTCAGCATTGGAGAAGTCAGGGTAAACGCGCTGGCAGAGGCATTCTACACAAACCTTGATGATGTATTCTTTGTTGCGGAAATAGGTCTTGACCCTTACGGCAACAAATTGCTGGAACGTCGCAACGGTTCGGGCGCCGTGGTCAGGGGGCTGAACCTTGAAATGCGGTCTGCTTTTTCATCCAGAACCCAGTTGCAGGTCGGATTCACTTTTCAGAAGAGCAAATATGCTGAACCTCTTGAATGGTCTGACGATCCGGATGCCGGAACCGTCGAGGGCCTGCTGCGTTCACCCGATCATTACGGTTATTTTACCTTCACGGCAAGTCCCTTAAAAAGGGTAGGACTTTCTGTCACCGGAAGTTATACCGGCAGTATGATTATGCCGCATTATGCCGGTTACATCGAAAATGATCTGCTGAAGGAAACAGATCCTTTCTTTGATCTCTCAATGAAACTGAGTTATACAACCAGGCTGTCGGGGGATACGCGTATCCAGGCTTATGCCGGGATGCATAACCTGTTTAATTCATTTCAGAAAGATTTCGATCAGGGCGAATTCAGGGATGCCGGATATATTTACGGCCCGTCTTACCCGCGAAGTTTTTCGATCGGGCTTAAAATCGGCAATCTGCTGAACTGATTTTCTGGGCAGGCAGAAGCAATCGCTGCATCTTGCCGGCTGTGATTTGCTTCTGTTAATAAAGATTATTGTGTGTTAATTTTCCGACAACCGTCTCCTGGTCCCATGGGAGGCGGTTTCTTTTCGTACTGCGCTGGTTCACTTTTTCCGGGTACTTATAAACTGCAGCATTCCTGAGGAAGGATATCCCCGGTTTCATTCAATCCGATTGGATATTGAATGTATTCGAGCCATCCCCCGCCGTGGCGTGGCCAACCCAGGTGCCATATATCATAAAAAAAGAAGCTGTCTTTTACTGACAACTTCTTCCTTGTGTCGGGGTGAATGGATTCGAACCATCGACCCCCTGGTCCCAAACCAGGTGCGCTAACCGGACTGCGCTACACCCCGCTGAATTCAAAAAAAATGAGGACTTTCATCCTCTTTGCGGTGAAGGGGGGATTCGAACCCCCGGTACCGTTTCCAGTACGACAGTTTAGCAAACTGTTGGTTTAAGCCACTCACCCACCTCACCAAACGGAGTGCAAAAGTACAAAAGGATTTCTTATTCACAAAGAATATTTTTTATTCAGCATAAATTTCTCTTTGAATTTATTTTCAAATGCCTGTGCACTTTTTACAAAGTTGACGTAAATTTGGTATAGTAGTTGGTAAGAGATATTTTAATTCAATATATAAATCTTAAATTATAAAAATTATGAGGAAAATCTATCCCGCTATCCTTTTATTGGCAATAATTTCCGCTTCATGCCGGACAGCGTCGCATCAGATGCAGATTCTGAAACCGGCAGATATTAACCTTCCGTCTGATATCAGGCAGGTCGGAATTATAAACCGGTCGTTGCCCGGTAAGGGACAAGGATTTAAGAATGTCCTTGAGGGATTTGTAACCGGAGAGTCAATCGGTGCCGACCGGGAAGGCTCCCAGGAAACGCTGAAAGGATTGGCTTCGGGGCTGAACAATGGACCGCGATTCACTGCGGTTGTCATTGAAGGGGTTGACCTCCCCGGAACCGGCACCCGTGAGTGGCCCCCTTACCTCGACTGGAATCAGGTGGATGAACTCTGTGAAAGATTCCGGCTGGATGCACTGATAGCCCTGGAATCATTTGACTCTGATACCGACATTCGCAAAAGGTCAGCGGACGTGGAAAGGGTCGTGGATAAGAAAAAAGTAATAGTTAAGGAGTACTATGCCGACCTGAGAATGAATGTAAGATCAGGCTGGACTATTTATAAACCCGATGATCATCAGATTGTTGACCGCAATGCTTTCAATGATGAAAAGCGATGGAGTGAACAGGGGGATACCCCTGAACAGGTGTTGGCTAAACTGCCTTCCAAAAGAAGGGCGATCAATGAGTCAGGTTTCTTTTCGGGTAATGAATACGCCAGAAGGATTTCACCGACCTGGGTAGCCGAGCATCGTTCCTACTTCCGAAAAGCAAATGATGACTTTAAAATGGCCGCCAGATATGTAAAAAGGGACAGGTGGAACGATGCCATCCCGATCTGGCAAAGATATGCTGTGAATTCAGATGAGAAGGTGGCCGGACGGGCATGCTATAATATGGCACTTGCCAGTGAAGTTGAGGGAAACCTGCCTTTGGCGCTGGAATGGGCTAACCGGGCATGGAAACAACACGGATTGAAAAAGGCCAGGCATTATATTCTGCTTCTTGAACAGCGTATGGCTCAGCAGCGTCGGCTTGATGAACAGATGAGAGATATGTAATTGAAGTATCAGCAGCTTGCATGAATGATAAACCACCTTCAGCGGTGGTTTTTTAATGATTTCTCTTACGGCAAAATATTTTTGGCCTGAAGGGAGAAGGTGCCGGAAAACCTGTAAATTCGTTGCATTAATCAGGCAGAAATTCCTATTATCCATAAACAAATCAAAAGCAACACCATGAAAGGTAAAACTTTTGCAGAAAAAATCATGGGAGCCGAAGCCGGCGCCATTGTATTCCGTAAACCGGATATTATTCTTACCCACGACAATACATCCAGTATTGCAGGAACATTTGCAAAGATGGGAGGGGTGAAAGTGTCCGATCCCGGTCAGCTACTGATCGTACTTGATCACAATGCTCCGCCGACCAATGCCAAACTTGCCAACGACTACCAGAAGATCAGGGATATTGTCAGGCAACAGGGGATTGAAAAATTTCACGATGTAGGTAAAGGAATCTGCCACCAGATTGTTTCGAAATATGCCAGGCCAAAGATGATTGTGGTTGGAAGCGACAGTCATACATGCACTGCAGGTGCTTTTAACGCTTTCGCTGCAGGCATTGACCGCACCGAGACTGCCGGTCTGTGGAAGCAGGGTGAGACCTGGTTCCGCGTGCCGGAAAGCATCAAAATCACGCTTAACGGGAAACTTCCAAAGGGCGTTTATGCAAAAGACCTTTCATTGTGGATCATCGGAATGATTGGTTCCAGCGGAGCCGATTATATGTCAATTGAATACCATGGCGAAGGCGTTAAGACACTGAATATTTCTGACCGTATGACCATTGCCAACCTGGCTTCGGAAATGGGAGCCAAAAACGCTGTTTTCCCGGCCGATGAAGTACTTTCTGAATGGCTTGGTTATAAAGCGGAAGGCGAATGGGCTGACCCGGATGCCTGCTATGCCAGGGAGATCGAAATTAATCTGAATGACCTGTTCCCGGTGGTTGCAGCTCCTCATCATGTTGACAATGTGAAAGCACTGGCCGAAGTTAAGGGGGTTAAACTGAACCAGGCGCTGATTGGAACCTGTACCAATGGACGTATTGAGGACCTGCGCGAAGCAGCCTGTATACTGAAAGGGAAAAAACTTCCGGATGGATTCCAGTTACTGATCATCCCGGCATCTCAGGAAATTTATCTGCAGGCCATGGAAGAAGGACTGATCCGTTTGTTTATGGAAGCAGGCGCCAATGTGCTTGCCCCCAGTTGCGGACCCTGCCTGGGAACAGGTCAGGGGATCCCTGCAGATGGTTACAACGTAATTTCTACGGCAAACCGTAATTTCAAGGGACGGATGGGCAACAAGGAATCATCCATATACCTTGCTTCTCCTGCGGTAGTGGCATATTCGGCGCTGAAAGGCGAGATTGCAGATCCGCGCGGCGACCATTTTTCTGACAAATTTCCTTTTACAATAGAGCAAAGCAAAACGGTTGATATTGCAAAGGATGAGGATCGCTATGCCAGCGGAACCTGGAACTATGCCGATGTGGACAACCTGAATACCGACCAGATGTTTGCAGGAAAATTTACCTATGAGATCAACAGTTCGGAGGCTGAGAAAATTATGCCATATCTCTTCAAGGGATTTGACGACAGTTTCTCCGAAAGGGTGAAAGAAGGAGATATCCTTATGGCAGGCGCTAATTTCGGTTGCGGCAGCTCACGGGAGCACCCATGTGTAGGACTTGCTTATGCCGGTGTTAAAGCCGTTATCTGCAAATCAGTAAACCGGATTTTCTACCGCTCATCTGTTAACCAGGGATTGCCGATCATTTTACTTCCTGAAGCAGTGGATGCTTATAAGCAGGGTGATAAGGTTGAAATTGATTTTGCCGGCGGCTTCGTTACCATTGCAGGAAAAGAATTCAGATTTTCTCCGCTGCCTGCAAAACTAATGGGGATTTTCGATGCCAAAGGCTTGGTAAATTATGTTAAATCAATGTCGTAAATAAATAATTCGTATTTTTGCACCGGCCGGAGATACATTCACCGGCCGGTTTTTCATTACAGCATCCGCATTCATACAGATTTTGAAGGGCATTTTTCAGCACAGGTTTTTTAAGTGGTTGATCCCGGCTATTGCAGGATTTATTTTGATCACAGCCCTGTACCTTTTGATGCAGTATTCAATGCCCAAATATGCCGGGCGCATGCCTTTTCTGGTACTACTCTTCATATTCGATTGGCTGATTTTAAAAAATATCGGCAGTCTGCTGAACAAGTTCGGGAGTCATATAAAGCGGTTCTTTAGTGTTTTATGGTGGTTCCCTCTGGCTGTTTTATTGCTTTTTCTTCTGGGTACAGCAGTTTTTCCGCTGCAGTCAATGGGTAAATTCTGGCGGATCTATCTGCCGGGTATTGCATTGATGGCCTATATTGCCAAAGTCATCATGCTGATACCGTTGTTACCGGTCTTTTTTTTACAAATCAAAGCCTTTGTTAAAGATTTTTTCTTCAGGAAGAAATCTGAAACTTCAGGCAAATTATTTCTTTTTTTCAGACGAATGGGATTATTTATCGGAGGTCTGGCTTTTGCCGGGTTATTGATTGGGAGCACCATATGGGTGTATAAATTTAAGGTTCACACTGTTACTCTTAAGATAGAGGAATTGCCGGATGCCCTGGAAGGGCTGAAAATTGTTCAGCTTTCCGATCTGCACCTGGGTAGCTGGATGTCGGCTGCACCGTTGCAGCGGGCCATCGACAAAGTCAATGCGTTAAATCCGGATATTGTTGTGTTTACCGGAGATATGGTCAATTATTCATCCGCTGAGGTGAAAGGTTTCGAATCCTTTCTTGCACAAGTCAAAGCTCCGCTTGGTGTATACGCCATCCTGGGCAACCATGATTACGGGGATTATACATCCTGGAAAACTCCTCAGGAGAAGGAAGAGAACCTGAATGTACTTATTGATTTTTATAAATCAATAGGATGGAAACTTTTGCAAAATACCACAGAAGTAATCAGTATTGACAGTGCCCGTTTGTTGATTGCGGGTGTTGAAAACTGGAGCGCGACACCCAGGTTTAAGCGCTATGGCGATCTGGCAAAAACAATGGAGGGGGTGGAGTATGGTGATTTTAATATCCTGCTTTCTCATGATCCTACCCATTGGGATGCTGAGGTTCTGGAAAACTACCCCCGGTTTGATCTTACCCTCTCGGGGCATACCCATGGTATGCAGATGGGCATAGAAGCATTCGGTATGAAGTGGAGTCCGGCCCGATATATGTATAAACACTGGGCCGGCCTGACCATACAGGGCAACCGTGATGGAAGGGATAATTATCTTTATGTGAACCGTGGATTAGGCCACATCGCTTACCCCGGCAGGGTGGGCATTCTTCCGGAAATCACCCTTATCACCCTCCGCAAAGCCAATTAACAGTCGTGGAGATTTGAAATATCAGATTTTCTTCTCCCGAACGCCTGTTATAACTTGAACCATTCGTTCACCCTATTGGTAATGTGGCAATTGTCACGGATATGCCTGAATTCGTTCGTGTGCTTGTTATACATGTAATCCTTCATCCAGGTCTGGTGATGAATACTGATTTCTTTCAGCGCGCTCAGGATATGATCCAGTTCACTGTTTTTCATCGTTGGATGCAGGGAGAGCCTGACCCAACCGGGCTTTTGAGAGAGATCGCCATGATTGATCAGCTCAGTGATTCTTTTTGAATGCTCATAGCTTACATCCAGAAGGTAATGCCCGTAAGTCCCTGCACAGGCACATCCGCCACGTACCTGTACCCCGTATTTATCAGAAAGGAGTTTCACAACCAGGTTGTAATGAATGTTCTCGAAGTAAAATGAGATGACGCCAAGGCGTTTACGCTGATTATTGGCAAGAATATGCAATCCGGGAATTTTATCCATCCCTTTAAAAGCATGATCCAGCAATTCCTCCTCCCGCTTGGCAATATTTATAGTGCCCATGCGCTCCTTGAGCTCAATGCAGAGCGCTGTGCGGATAGCCTGCATGAAGCCGGGAGTGCCGCCGTCTTCGCGCAGTTCGATATCATCAACATATTTGTATTCGCCCCATGGATTTGTCCAGTCAACGGTCCCGCCGCCGGGCTGGTCAGGTGTTCTGCTTTTGTACATTGACCGGTCAAAAATCAACACACCAGAAGAACCCGGGCCGCCCAGAAACTTATGGGGAGAAAAAAGGACTGCATCCAGCTTTTCAAGCGGGTCTCCGGGATGCATATTGATATCGGCATATGGCGCAGATGCGGCAAAATCAATAAAACAAAAACCGCCGTTCTCATGCATAATCCTTGCCAGCTGGTGATATGGCGTCCCCACGCCAGTAACATTTGAACAGGCCGTAAACGCTCCTATCTTCAGCGGCCGGTCTTTGTAATTTTCCAACTGTCGGCGCAGTTCTTCAGGGTCAACCAGCAAATCCTTGTCAGGAGTAAGTACAACCACGTCGCTCATAGTCTCGAACCATGAAGTGTGATTGCTGTGGTGTTCCATATGTGTCACAAACACGACCGGGCGCTCTTTTTCCTTGAAGCATTTGCTGTCGGTGAGCTGGCCACACATCTTCAATCCCATCATCCGCTGAAACTTCACAATTACCCCGGTCATACCAAAACCGGCGGTGATAATAACGTCCTCCGGCCCTGCATTCACGTGTTTTTTTATCCGCTTATGCGCTTCATGATACGCCCTGGTCATGGAGGTGCCGGTCTCACTGGTCTCAGTATGGGTATTGCCGATAAAAGGGCCTATTTCGTTTGAAAGCCTGTCTTCAATCGGCCTGTATAACCTTCCGCTGGCGATCCAGTCAGCATAAATCAGCCTTTGCCTTCCGTAAGGAGTATCATACACAGCATCATGGCCGATGGTATTCAAACGGAATGTATCAAAATATTTCTCCATAATTGCAGCAGTTTGCAGCTTGCTGCAAATGTCTTAAAAAATTGATCTTCTCCGAAGTTTCAACCGCAATATTGAAAAATTTTAAAAAGCCGGAGAGGTGATTTTGTATTGCATTGATATTGAATTCAAAAGGAAAATGTATCCTCTCTATAAAGGAAAAGTTATGAAGGATATGTTCTGATGGTGATTAATCTCCCTGGGCTATCTGCATTTTTGAAATCTCAATGCTGCCACCTTCCGCGTATATACCTATCCAGTTATTGTCCTCGCGGTACCATTTGTCCTGAATGCTCACTCGCACCAGGTAATCTCCGTTTTCTTCCGTCGTTATGCTCCTGATAACAATGCCTCCGTTCTTTTGGTTGCCTTTTCCGTAATTCACGTAAACTTTAGGGTCGGCTTCGCTGGTTTTCCGGCCTTTGATGGATACATAATTATTTTTCCGCAGTCGCATTTCAATCGGGTTGAAACTGAATTTCTTTTCTGTGTCTGCATCAATTACCGTTGGATCGCTGATCAGGTCAACCATGGCATGATCTTCCAGGTATTTTCTGATCTTTCTGATCATTTCTCCTGGATAGGTTTCATCCGGTCTGGCATTGAATGCCGCAAGATATGCGTCGATCGCCTGGTCAAATATTTTATCCTGGTACAACCTGTCAGCATTGATGATATGTTTATTGTACGTGGCAAGCTGATTCAGGGTTCGCTCCTGCATAATGGTTCGGATAGCAAGGATTCTGTCCTGTGGATGCTTTTCACCCGGCTTGAGTGCGGAAGCATTTTCATAAAATTTAACGGCAGAAGTGTAATCATCTTCGCTGAAAAGCTGATCAGCCTGCCGGATTGCTTCATAATATTCCCTGTCGGCCAGCATTTTCTGCTCTTCCAGTATGCCGTTGATCTCCCTGATTTTTGATGATGGATATTCACTGCCGGGCTTGTAGTCCAGTGCCTTCTGGTATGAAGCCAGCGCAACTGAATAGTTTTTGGTTTCAAATGCAGCATCAGAAGCGGAAATGGTACTTGCATAGTTTTCGCTGAGCGTTTTCGCCTCAGATTTCTTTAATTCAATCAGTTCAATCTGTTTGCCCGGGTAAGATTCAGATGGCTTGAGCCGCGCAGCCTGCTGGTAAGCCATTACAGCCTCATCAAGCTGATTTTGCGACAACAAATTGTCACCAAGCTGAATGGCATCCGCATACTGTTTGTCGGTTGCCTCCTGCTCTCCCAGTATTTTTGCTATTTCTGCAATCCTGCCTGCCGGATGAGCCGCATTCTGCCTGATCAGCAAGGCTTCATTGTAAAGGGTTTGTGCCTGGCGGTAATCTCTGGCATTAAAGAAACGGTCGCCATCTTCAATGGCTTTGTTGAATTTTTGCTCATTGGCCAGCTGCTCGGCCTGCATTTGCGCGATCCGTTCAATCTGGCTGGCAGGATAGGTTTCACCGGGCTGTAGTTTGAGTGCGTCGGCATACTTATCCCTGGCTTCCCTGAGCGATCCTGAATTGAAAAGAATATCTCCTTCAGTAATGGCCTTCTGATACCCTGCTGATAGTTGGAGGGCCGTTTCCAGTTCTTTACCGGCCAGGGCAATGCGCTCGGTTGGATATTTCTCGCCGGGCTTAAGCTTCAGTGCCTGCTGGTATGCTGTGGTAGCTGCCTGGTAATTTTTATCAGCGAAGGCGGCATCCCCTTCCGAAATATATGCTGCATAACTTTCTTCCAGCGACTCACGTTCCCTGATTATTTTTTCAATTTTTGCTATCTGCTCCTGAGGATAATTTTCACCCGGCAAGATGCCTGCCGCCCTGGTATAGGTCTTACTGGCTTCCCCGTACTTTCCGTCGCTGAACATCTGGTCGGCTTTTGCAATTTCCGCAGAATAGTTTTCACGCTGAATGCGCTGATTCTCCATTTCCTGTCCGATCCGGGCTATACGCTCTGAAGGATATTTTTCCCCTGGTCTGATGGCCAGTGCATTGTTATAGGCATTGGCAGAATTTTCAAGGTCCCGGTTGGCGTATAAACGGTCCCCTTCGGCAATGAAATTGTTGTATTTTTCTTCTGCCGACCTTAGGTTGTCAAGTTCAGTCTGCAATTTTGCGATTTGTTCTTTTGGATAGGTTTCACCCGGCTTAAGCAATGCTGCCTTGTTATATTCAGCCAGGGCATTGCTCACGTTTTTATCAGCATACATAAGGTCAGCCTCTTTCACAGTTTTCAGGTAAAGTTCGTCCTTCTCTTTTTGGAAGGCCAGTTGCTGATCTGCCTTTGAAATTTGTGATGCCGGATATGCTTCCCCCGGTTTTATTCCCAGTGCCTGGTTGTACTTCTCTTTAGCCCCTGTATAGTTCCCTGAGTTGAATAACTGATCGGCTTCTGCGATGGCATTGCTGAATGCTTGTTGGTCCGCCTTTTCTTTGGCCAGTATATCATTGATTCTGGAAATCTGCTGGTCAGGATAATGTTCGGCAGGTTTGATTGTTTTGGCTTGCCCGTATGCATTCAGGGCTGATGGGTAATCGGGAATACTGAAAAAATTATCAGCTGTTGAAATTGCCTCCTGATATGCCTTATTTAATTCTGCTTCTTTTGCTGCAGCTGTAAGACCGGCAATCTCTGCAATCTTTTGCCTGGGATATGTTTCGGAAGGTTTCAGGGCAGAAGCCTGCTGGAATATTGTCCGGGCTTCTTCATATTTTTTTTCCAGCATCAGGGCGTCCCCGCGGGTTACCGCATCATTGTAATTTTCTTCAAGCTCCTTTTGTTGCTGCAACAAACCGTTGATTTCTCCGATCCTTGTTTTCGGATATTTTTCCTCCGGCAGAATTCCCGCAGCCTGCTGATATGCCCCAAGAGCTGTTTCGTAATCACCTGTCTGAAATAATCGGTCGGCAGACGCGATAACGGTCTGATAATTTGCCAGTGCATCCTTTTGTTGAGTCAATCCTTCAGCAACTCTTGAAAGCATGCTTTTGGGATAGTTTTCAGATGGTTTTATTTTCAGGGCCTGCTCATACTTTAGTTTTGCAGTAACGAAGTTCCTGTTCATATAGGCTTCATCCGCTTCAGTCAGGAGGTTGTCATATGAATCCTGCTTCGCTTTTTCTGACGCAAGTTTACCATCGATGTCACGGATGCGTTGCTGTGGAAGGCTTTGTTCGGGAATCAGGGCCGAAGCTTCGGCATATTTATCCCTGGCAGCCTGCATGTTTCCTGAGGTGTACAATTTATCAGCTTCTGCTACGATTTTTTCAAATTGATTCACCATCTCCTGCCTTTCTCTGGCAAGTCTCTCGGCTTCAGCAAGTTTGTCGCGGCTTGATTTGTCTTCAGGTTTAATGTTGACCGCAATCGAAAACTGATCCCTGGCTGCTTCGAAATTCTTCGCTAGCAGAAGGCGGTTACCTTGTTCAACTGCATTACTGAAGCGTGCTTCGTCTTCAGGATCTGTGTAAAACTTCCTGATCTGAGCCAGCTTATCTTTCGGGAATTTTGCCGAAGGGTCAATACTTAAAGCTTTCTGATATTCGGCTTTAGCCCTTGCATAATCCTTTGCCTGCAGAAATTCCTCACCCCGGAGGATGGCCTCTTCAAATTGCTGTAACCTGGCGGGGTCAATGCTTTGAGCATTGGCTTCTATGCCATATCCAAGAAAGAGTGAACATGCCAGCAGGAAGACGGATAAAGGCCGGGTCGAAAAATATTTAATCATTTTGTGGTCAGATAATTGATAATCACGTATTGCTTTTTGCCATTCAGCGCTATAACAAAACGAAAATCCGGAAAGTTTATTGGGTGCTGCGCTAAATCAGGTTTTGTGGTCAAAAATGAGCCCGTCTCGCATAAAGAGCCTGCGATCAGCCATTTCGGCAAGTTCTTCATTGTGGGTGACAATAAGAATGGTTTGGCTGAACTTTTCGCGCAACTCAAAGAAGAGCTGATGCAGCTGCCTGGCGTTGGTTGAGTCGAGATTGCCCGAAGGTTCATCAGCCATTATCACCGAAGGACTGTTGATCAGAGCCCTGGCTACCGCTATGCGCTGTTGTTCTCCCCCCGATAATTCTGAAGGTTTGTGAGAGAAGCGATCTTTCAGGTTCAGAAAATCAAGCAATTCCATGGCCCTGAGTTCAGCTTCCCTGCGACCGGTCCCGGCAATAAATGCGGGAATGCAGACATTCTCAAGGGCTGTAAATTCAGGCAGCAGGTGGTGAAACTGAAAAACAAAACCCACTTTCCGGTTTCTGAATCCGGCAAGTTTACGGTCATTAAGTTTACCTGTTTCAATTCCGTCAACAACCACATGCCCGCTGTCGGCACGGTCGATGGTGCTGAGAATGTGAAGCAGGGTCGATTTCCCGGCTCCCGAAGCGCCGGTCACCGAAACGATCTCTCCTTTATCAATCACTACAGATACCCCTTTCAGTACCTTGAGACTTCCATACGATTTGACTATTTCTCTCGCCTGAATCATAGAATGAAATTAACCTGATGCAAAGTTAACAGTTTAAGCGAAAGTCTTCCTGTTCAGGTGAGAAGACATGTTAGAAACACAGGATTGATAATGTGGCAGGATTCAGCACGGGAACATTATGCCTGAATGATCGGGATATATATTCTTTCTGTTTACCAAAAGCAATGCAGGGAAGGTTATAGTTCACCTTCCTGAGTCAGGATAAAAGGCTGGGTTAAACGCTTTTGTTAACTTAATCAAGGACAAAATCATCCTCTGTAACTTCAATTTCAAGCTCTGCGCCGATCAGTTCAGCCAGCCACTTATAACCGTTTTTTACAATGAGTCTGATTTTGACATAACCCATAATAGGGAATTTCAGTGTCGCAAGCATAATGATGATTATTTCAGGTTAGAACCCGGCAGGGTAAGCCGGCCGGGTTATAGTAATATATCACTTTATGGAGTAAAAGTAACCTGATCCGGAGTATAATATCCTGATATCTGATCAGTTGAATTTATAATTGATCAATGAAAAAGATCAGAAATGCTGCAAGCTATTTTCGGAAATCCGGCCAGGGGTGTTTTTGCCTTCCGGGTATGTAAAATCAGTGCTTTCTTCGTTTCAGCATCAGGTAATCAAGATGGTATAATGCTTTGATACTGATCATGTTCAGTTGTGAAGCATTGAATAATCGATCAAGGTTGTCAAGGTATTTAATATTATAAGCCTTGTTTTCACTCTCAATATTATTTTTCCATACCAGACTCAGCATGCTGCCCGGCGCGAACTCCCACCCGATAACAAGGTCTATGCTGAAAAAGTTGTAGTTGAAATTTGCATCGTACACAAGGTCGGGATCAGGTGCCAGACTGCCGTCTGTATTCAGAATGTAATAACCTCTATAATCAGCTGTTTGCCAGAAATGCCTGAATAATAGTGAAGTTGAAATCAGCCGGCTGACCATGTACTTGCCGGAGAAAGAATTCTCAAGGGTCTTTACATCTCTTTTGCCAAACCACACAGTCTTGTTGTATGCTCCGATAAATCCCAGATCTCCGGGGTTTTCACCCATACCCGTTGTATGTTTGAATGACAACCGGTTGCTGAGTCTTACCACCGGACCTATTTCAAACCAGGTATAATGTTTCTTATCATATTCAGCGGTGTAATAGAACTGACCGTCAATTGCCAGTTTTTTGCGGTAATCGCTCGAAAAGCCTATCCAGCCCTGGGTGTAGCCGGGTTTAATGAAATACCTTCCTTGAATTCTCGGTTCATAATAATCATACCTTTCCGCAGGCGAAACGGAAACTCCCCACCACATTGTAAGGTAATTCTTAAATGTTGTATTGCCCTTATAAGTGAGCAAGGTATTGATGTTGGTCTTATTGTTCAACGCCCTGATCTGATCGAGGCCCAGACTTTGTGAAAAATTAAGGAATATGCCGAAAGGTTCATAAAGCCTGTAGCTGACGTAAATCCCCCGGTTTTGCTGATTTCTGTATCGGTTGATGCCCAGATCATTAATATTGTAATTGGAGTCAAGCGCACTCTGGTAAACCGAAAACTGGAATTTTCCCCGGCTTTTCATCAGAAAAACGCCGTAATTGTAACCGGTTTCATTTTCACCCCACGAGAGTTCTGGATTTGCCCCCGCTTTATTCCACTTGGAAGCGGAAAAACTCAGTCCTGCAAAGTAAGTTTTTGTTTTGTTCCCGACGGTAGCACCCGCTCCGGTGACATTGGAGTCATCCCAGCCTCCGGGTCTGGTGACATTGGTATTGATAAAATAAACAGAAGAATTGTTGGGCAACGCCTGATCGAGCACAACAATGTTGTAATTGGTCGCCGGGTCAGTTAGTATTTTCCTTTCATTGCCGCTGACCGTATCTTTAGCGGTTGCCCAGGTATTGCCGGTTACTGCATTGAAAACTCCTATCCCTAATCCCGAACCTGTTCTGCCACTGAATTTCATCGCATTCAACAGCCTGGCACTTACCGGATTGTGGGTCAGGACTTCCGTTTCGTCAAGCATGGAATTGACCATGTAATGACGCAGCGGAGTGCGACCTATGCGCCTTGAATAAAAGAGTTCTCCCTTGTTGAAGAGATCAGTGCCTTCATTGAAAAATGTCCGGTTTTCGTCATAAATTAACTCAAGCGCAGTAAGGTTTTTCTGAATTTTGTCTGATTGTACCTGGCTGAAATCCGGTAGTAAAATCATATCAAGTGTGAAACTTTCGTTGATTCCGTATTTCAGGTCCATGCCACCGTTGTATGCAAAAGACCACGGATCACTGCGGAACGCAGGATCACTGTTGTGCTGCATGTTGGCAGAAAGGTATGGCGTAAATGACAGGCGTAGGGGAGGTTTTATATTTTCAAATCCGGTTAGCCTGCCCCAGTGAACCTGAACATTCCCGCTACCTTTTTCTTCAAGGGCCCAGTGGATTTGTTCACGGTATCTCCTGATTTTTCTCATTGCCTGAAATCCCCAGTCCTGAGTTGGGAGGCCAGGAAACCTGATGGCGGAGTATGGTATGCGAAATTCTGCTATCCATCCGGAATCGGTGATGCTGACTTCGCTGTGCCAGACGGCATTGTATGTTTCATCAAGCATACGGCCATCCACCTGTATTCCGGAAGCTGAAACTAAGAAATAATACGCATCCTGCTGATTGTTATAGGTGTCAAAGGCAAAACCGAAGTAATCGGCATTCAGATCATCGTTATCCCGTTCACCAAGTTGCCGGGCGATGCTGTCGGGTGCCCGGTCGAACATGATGGCAGCAATATATATCGCTTCATCATCATACATCAGCATAACCTTTGTTTCGAAAGAAGGCTCGGCATCAGATACAGGCTCAAATTGTCTGAACCCGCTGAGCAGAGTAGCATGCGTCCACTCTCCCTCTGTGATTCTGCCATCAATTTGTGGTATTATTACTGACCGGTTTATCGCAGCGGAAGGAGGAATACCAGCCGATGCGTTTGAGGTATAGGCAAGCATGCTGCCAATAAGTAGTGCCGGAAGAACGAATGTTCTCATAAGGTGTGATGGTAGATGCGCTAAAATAAAAATGGGTGTGTTTTTTCTCAATTTATAATACTCCGTGTCAACCTGTAATTGTAATTAAGCTTAAAAACTTTTATATTTGTTTGAACTGACAGCCGGCTAATTTGTTTAAGCCAGTGATTCCGGACAAATATACCGGATTTTCTCAAAGATTAAGACTCAGAGTGATTAATTCAACTTACAAAATATTCAGTTTAACCCTATCCTCATGAACCTCCACGAATTTCAGGCAAAACAAATTCTTCGTTCTTACGGCGTTCCGGTGCCTGTGGGCATTGTTGCCGAGACCTCAGAACTGGCAGTAAAAGCCGCCGAAGAAATCCAACAGATAACCAACTCTGACCGGTGGGCAGTAAAAGCACAGATACATGCCGGGGGCAGAGGAAAAGGCGGAGGCGTTAAAATTGCCCAATCGCTGCATGAAGTCTGGGAAAAATCATCACAAATTATCGGGATGACGCTGGTAACGCCGCAGACAGGTCCCGGAGGGAAGCTGGTAAGCAAAGTACTTGTTGAACAGAATATTTTCTACCCGGGCGAAAGTGAACCCAGGGAGTTTTATATGAGTATGTTGCTTAACCGTGCAAGCGGAAGGGTCATGATCATGTACTCCACCGAAGGGGGGATGGATATCGAAGAGGTTGCCGAAAAGACCCCTCACCTTATCTTTTCGGAGGAGGTTGATCCTAAAGTTGGTCTGCAGGATTTTCAGTGCCGTAAAATTGCCTATAATTTCGGACTTGAAGGTGCTGCTCATAAGAATATGCTGAAATTTGTAAAAAGTCTGTATGATGCTTACATGGGTAGTGATGCGGCCTTGCTTGAAATAAATCCGGTGTTTAAAACATCTGATAATCTGATTATGGCGGCCGATTGTAAAATGCGTCTTGACCAGAATGCACTGTTCCGTCACCCTGATCTGCTTGCCATGCGCGACCTTGCAGAAGAAGATCCAGCCGAAGTTGAAGCAGGAGCGCATCACCTGAATTATGTTAAACTCAGCGGGAATGTAGGATGTATGGTAAATGGAGCCGGATTGGCTATGGCAACCATGGATATTATCAAACTTTCGGGCGGAGAACCTGCCAATTTCCTGGATGTAGGCGGTACTGCCAATGCAGAAAGGGTTGAGCAGGCTTTCAGAATCATCATGAAAGATCCCAATGTAAAGGTTATCCTGGTCAATATTTTTGGCGGCATTGTACGCTGCGACCGGGTGGCACAGGGTATCGTGGATGCGTACCGCAACATTGGAATCATTGATATTCCGATAATTGTAAGGTTACAGGGTACCAATGCCGAGGAGGCCAAAGTCCTGATTGAGCATTCCGGACTGAAGGTTTTCTCCGCCGTATTATTGCAGGAAGCCGCCGAATTGGTGACAAAAGTTCTTGAAAATTAGTTTTTGTTTAGTGAGTGTGGTTGAGAAGGGTTGTCTGAGGGCAGCCCTTCTTCCGTTATTTCAATACATGATCCGGGCATACTTCCTTTGCATGAATATCTTCTGGTTTTGTAGAAAAAAACGGCCGGACTATCTCCGGCCGCTTTTACCAAACACTAATGAAAACAACTATTTAGCGTATTCTGCTACGATATCCTTAACACCCTCGGGAGCCACCCGTCCGTAAACTTTTTCACCAACGAGCACAACAGGAGCAAGCCCGCAGGCGCCTACACAACGCAGGCAGGCCAGTGAAAACTTTCCGTCAGGGGTTGTTTCTCCTACATTGATATTAAGCAGACGTTTAAACTCATCGATAACTTTTTCAGCGCCGCGTACGTAACAGGCTGTACCAAGGCATATTGAAACCGGATGCTCGCCTTTAGGCAGCATGGTAAAGAATGAGTAGAAGGAAACTACTCCGTAAACATGCGCTACAGAGATGTTGAGTTCTTTGGCAATCACCTCCTGAACTTCTGCGGGTAGATAACCAAAAATTCCCTGTGCCTTGTGGAGCACATTGATCAGTTCTCCTTTATCGTTGTTAAACGATTTGCAGACAGCTTTAAGTTCATCAAGCTTTTCTGCGGATAATTTAATATTTGCCATGATCTGAATTCTTTTGATTTGTGTTGTTTGTTCAGCCGGTCACTGTTTTTCTGACCGGCAATCCTCCCTTATTCTACAACTTTGATATCCTTGCTTTTGTCGAAATAGTGCGTATGAAGCAGGTGATGAGACTTTTCACTCAACGGTTTGCCGAGGAATTCTTCATAAAGCTGAATGATATAAGGGTTTTCATGCGATTTACGGATGGTCTTATTGGCATCTTCCTGATAAATCGCTTTCTGACGGGCCTTGATGATGGAAGAATCACCATGATGCAGCGGTTGTCCGCCACCCCCGATGCAACCACCCGGGCAGGCCATAATTTCAATCGCATGGAATTCAGATTTTCCGTCTTTAATATCCTGAAGCAGCTTACGTGCATTACCAAGTCCGTGCGCAATGCCTATCCTGATCGGAAGTCCGTTAAAGTCAATGGTTGCTTCGCGGATATATTCCATTCCCCTCAGTTCTTCGAAATCAACTTTCTCAAGCTTTTTTCCTGTATGAACTTCGTAAGCAGTTCGGACTGCAGCTTCAATAACACCTCCTGTGGTACCGAAGATAACTGCGGCTCCGGTGGATTCGCCGAGCGGATTGTCGAAATCTTCATCAGGCAGGGCATTGAATTCAATGTTCGACTGCTTGATCAGGTGGGCCAGCTCGCGGGTTGAAATTGAGAAATCAACATCCGGATTGCCATTGGTGGCAAATTCATCACGCTGGCATTCGAACTTTTTGGCAAGGCAGGGCATAATGGATACAACAACAAGGTCTTCGCGTTTTACATTTATCTTATCGGCGAAATAAGTTTTAGCGATGGCGCCGAACATCTGTTGAGGGCTGCGCGCAGTTGAGGGTATATCCATCATTTCGGGGAACTGGTGTTCAAAAAAGTTTACCCAGCCCGGACAGCAGGAGGTAAGAATCGGCAACGGAACATCTTTATCGCCGTTCAAATGGCGGGTCAGACGGTCAAGCAGCTCGGTTCCTTCTTCCATAATGGTAAGGTCGGCAGCAAAATCGGTATCAAAAACATAGTTGAAGCCCAACCTGCGCAATGCAGCGGCAAGTTTTCCGGTGACCAGGGCGCCCGGCTCCATTCCAAATTCTTCGCCAAGCGCAGCCCTTACAGCCGGAGCAGTCTGCACAACAACGGTTTTGGTCGGATCAGCCAAAGCACGGATTACTGAATTTGTATGATCAACTTCGGTGAGCGCGCCGGTAGGACAAACGGCCACACATTGTCCGCAATAGGTGCAAACACTGTGATCAAGATTCATCTCAAAGGCAGGGGCAACAACAGACATAAAACCGCGGTTTACAGCTGAAAGAACGCCAACTGTCTGTACCTCGTTACACATCATTTCGCACCTGCGGCACATGATGCATTTATCCACATCACGGATAATGGCAGGGGAGGTGTCCTCACGATACGTTGACTGTTCTCCCTCATAATGCAACTTACGAATGCCAAATTCCTGCGCCATGGTCTGCAGTTCACAGTTTCCATTCTTTGCACAGATAAGACAGTCGGTCGGATGGTCGGAGAGGATCAACTCCAGAACCGTTTTTCTCGAATTCAACACCCTGATATTGTGGGTGTTTACTACCATGCCTTCGGTACATTCCGTAACGCAGGCAGGTGCCAGGTTCCGGCGGCCGGCAACTTCAACAACGCAAACACGGCAACCGGCGGGTTTATTTTCAATATTCAGGTCTTTAAGATGAAGGTAACACAGGGTAGGGATGTGAATTCCGGCCTCCTTTGCAGCTTTGAGTATTGTGGTGCCTTTGGCAACCTCAAGTACTTTATTATCTATAGTTAATTTGATTGTTTCCATTTCTTTCCGGGTATTATTTGATAAACACAGCATTGAATTTGCACTTCTCAAGACAAGCGCCGCATTTGATACAGGTAGCCTGGTCAATTACATGAATGCCTTTTCGCTCGCCTGAAATTGCATTGACGGGGCAATTGCGGGCACAGGCTGTGCAGCCAACGCAATTCTCCGGATCAATGTAATATTGCAATAGGGCTTTACACTGGCCAGAACGGCATTTCTTGTCAGTTACATGTTCAATATATTCATCCCAGAAATTATCGATGGTAGAAAGAACAGGGTTGGGGGAAGTCTGTCCCAGTCCGCACAAAGCGGTGTCTTTAATCACATGGCTGAGATTCCGGAGGCTGTCGATGTCGTCGCGGGTCCCTTTTCCCTGAGTGATCTTATCCAGTATTTCATAAAGTCTCTTATTGCCAATCCGGCAGGGTGAACATTTTCCGCACGATTCTTCAACGGTGAAGTCAAGATAGAATTTTGCCATGGATACCATGCAGTCATCTTCATCCATTACAATCATGCCACCGGAGCCCATCATTGAGCCACTGGCGAGCAGATTGTCATAATCAATGGGGGTATCGAGGTGCTTTTCAGTCAGGCATCCGCCAGAGGGACCTCCGGTCTGAACAGCTTTGAATTTTTTGCCATCCTTGATGCCGCCGCCAATTTCATAAATCACCTCGCGAAGCGTTGTCCCCATGGGAACTTCAATCAGTCCCACGTTGTTGATTTTTCCGGCCAGGGCGAATACCTTGGTTCCTTTAGACTTTTCAGTGCCGATACTGGCAAACCATTCAGCCCCTTTGTTAATGATAACAGGCACATTGGCAAATGTTTCAACGTTGTTAACGTTGGTCGGTTTTTCGTAATATCCTGAAACGGATGGAAATGGAGGTTTTACGGTAGGTTCACCCCTCAGTCCTTCCATTGAATGGATCAGTGCTGTTTCTTCGCCGCATACAAAAGCGCCGGCGCCATAACGAAGCTCAATATCAAAGGCAAAGCCGGTGCCGAGGATATCCTGCCCCAGAAGTCCATATTCCCTTGCCTGGTTAATGGCAGTTTTCAGGCGGTCGATGGCCAGCGGGTATTCGGCCCGGATGTATACCAATCCGTATGATGCACCTATACAATAGCCGCAGATGGCCATTGCTTCGATAACGGAGTGGGGGTCGCCTTCCAGAATTGAACGGTCCATAAATGCGCCCGGGTCTCCTTCATCGGCATTACATACGACATATTTTATATCTGATACTGATTTGCTGGTGATTTCCCATTTCAGACCAGTGGAGAAACCTCCGCCTCCGCGTCCGCGCAGGCCTGATTTTTTCATTTCCTCAATCACCTGCTGAGGAGTCATTTCGGTCAGACATTTGGCCAGGGCCTCATAGCCGTCGCGAGAAATGTATTCATCAATATTTTCCGGATCAATAAACCCGCAGTTGCGCAAAGCGATCCTGAGCTGCTTCTTGTAGAAGCCCATGTGCTTTGAATCAGAAATGTGTTCCTTGTTTTCGGGGTCAACATAGAGCAGACGATTCACCTTACGTCCCTTGATCAGATGTTCTTCCACAATCTCCCGTGCATCCGCAGGACACACCTGGGTGTAAAATGTATTGTCGGGCATGATCTTTACAATGGGGCCTTTCTCGCAAAAGCCGAAGCATCCTGTCGCAATCACCTGAACCTCATTATCAAGTCCTTTGTCCGCAACAATGGTTTTCAGGTTTTCGAGCAGTGTGTCGCTTTCCGAAGCATGACAACCTGTGCCACCGCAGACCAATACATGCATTTTATATTTTGCCATTACCGCTCCTCCTTATTTCTTTTCAATGGTTTCATAATTAACAGGAATGATCCCTTCAACGAGTTCGCCGTTCTTTACATATTTTTCAATGATGTCATCGGCTTTCCTGGTATCCACATAGCCGAAAACAACGGGTTCCTTCCCCGGAAGGGTAATTTCAACGGTAGGTTCGGCAAAACAATATCCCATACAACCTGTCTGGGTAACTACAGCCTGAATGTTTCTCTTGTCAAATTCTTCAATAAAGAAATCCATTACTTGTTTGGCTCCTGAAGCAATTCCACAGGTAGCCATGGCAACCTTCACCTGTACCAGGCTTTCAGGGTTGTTGCTCTTCTCCCTGAGGCTCATTTTCCCCTGCAGTTCTTCTTTGATCTTACGCAGGTCAGCCAGTGATTTTACTTGTCCCATGTTTAAATTTTTGTTTGTGTGTTGATTATTATCCTGAAATCTTAATTTCCTTCAGATTTTCGCTGATCATTTCTTTCAGAAACCGGACTACCGGAGCTTCTGATATTGACATTCCTTCCAGCATTTTATTTACTTCAGCTGTATCAAAACGGTACGTCCCCATAGGGGTAATGTGTTCGTAGATAAACCTGATTTCCGGATTTGCAGCTGCCAGCAGAACAACCGTACCGGCAATGTCGCCGAAAGGCTGCCGGTCGAAGTGCGATAGGCCGAATGTTGCCGTTACTTTCGTGCCTTTTCCGCTTCCTGATTCTATGGTTAAACCACCGCCGGTGGAATCAGCATGTTGTTTGAGCAACGGAAGGCCGAGCCCGACCTTGCGGGTCGTGCGGCTGGTTACGAAGGGATCGGTCACTTTACCGATCATATCGGCAGGTATCCCTTTCCCGTTGTCCCTGATAATCATCATGAGCCTGTCATTTGCAACGGATTCCTCAATCCGCAGTTCTATTTCAGTAGCACCTGCAGATACGGAATTCTGCGCTATGTCCATAATGTGCATGGCAAAGTCCTTCATCATAAGATCACCTCCCTTCCTTCTTTACCCTGCAGCGCTTTACGGAATTCGTCAAAACCGGTATGTTCCATCCGCAGCCGGGTGTGAATGCTTCCGATTGCTTCCTGTTGATGGGCATCAGAGTTCCTGATAAAAGTCCTTCCCCTCATATAGGGGAATTGTTTCAGGAAGTCTTCAACGGATGTATGTTTCGACAATTCAAAGGCATCTGCAATCAAATCGGGCGGCACAAATCCAAGCTGACTTGTAAGGCTGAATTTCTGCCGGTTGATGTGAGCCGGAATAAACAGTCCGCCCAGCCGGTGCACCTCAGCTTCAACCTGATCTATGTTTTGTGAAATAGCCGAAATCAGCAGCTTTGGCTCTTCATAAGAGATATTCTCCTCTTCGTCAACTACAACCTGGTAACCGAAAAGCTCCGGATTATTTATGATGTCAGGCAAATAGCGGTCTAAGTATGCCTGAAATGCTTCCAGAATATCAAATGTTTCAAAGAACGCCAGGCAGTGAACTTCTTCTTTTGTGGTTACCTCAACTCCGGTGTACACAGTAATGCCTGCCTTTATTGCCTCCCTGCATACTTCCCGGCATTGCCGGGTAGAATTGTGATCAGTGATTCCAATGATGTCAAGTTTTTCTTCCAGGGCCTTCCGTACAATGTTTCGCGGGCTCATTTCAAGGCTGCCGCAAGGCGAAAGTACAGTATGAATGTGAAGGTCGGCGCTGAATTCCTTCATCTTGTAATCAGGTTCATTGTTTCAGCAGATTATACAACCTGCCATTGATTGTAAAGGTGTCTTCGCTGGTGCCAAGCACCGGAATACTTTCTTCGTCACTCTGTTCTGCCATATCAGGATCAGGGTTAAATCCCTTCACAAGGATAACGGCTGCAAGGTCTTTTAATGATGCGATTGCCATCACATTTTTATGGGTTTGAAGCGTAATCCAGATGTCGCCTGATCCGGCGCTGCCCATAACGTCGCTTAACAGGTCGGATGAATATCCCTTATTGATCTCATTGTCGAGCCCGGCAGCACCACTGATTACAGTCAGCCCCAGTTTTTCTGCAATTTCTCTTACTTTCATGTTCAGATTCCTTTCAGGTCCCGGTATTTGTTGGTTTTCCCGAATCCCCAGATGTCCTGCATTATCTTGATGCTTTCTTCCAGGCTGAGTTCACCTTTTTGTTCCAGTATTTTTTGAATAAATATACAATAATTAATGGTTGCATTTCCCTGGGCAATATCCTGGGCAAGTGACTGACAACTGGGTGCTCCGCAGACGCCGCAATCCACCATTGGCAATAGTTGCATGATGCGGTTTACTTTTTCCATTTTCCGCATTGCCTCAGCCATGTTCTCATCAAGTTTCATCATCGACCGGGGCTTTATTTCACCAATACCGATGTTTCCCAGGAGAAAGTCACTGTTTTCCGCGATTGGCTTTATCGCATCAGGATGGTTGAAATCTTTTTCAGGATGATATTCATCGGTGTGATTTCTCAAGCGTTCAGCAGTCAGAAAACGATTGGCTATGGTGAGTACGCCACCTGCGCAACTTTCGTCACAGGCCCTGAGTTCAAGGAAATCAATATCGGAAACTTCCTCATTTTCGAGCCGTTCAAGGAACTCGATCACATTGTGAATTTCATCAATAGCCAAGGACCTTCCTTTTACATAAGGGGCTTCACCGTTGGTGAGCGACCAGCAGGTAGCTTTTTTTGTCAGCTTGCTGCCGACTGGCAAGGCGCAACTTTGAAGGTTACGCTGCTTTACCTGCCGGTATACCTTGCTGAAAAGAATGTCCATGTTGATTACACCGGTGATGGGCGAATCCTTTTCTCCGACCGGATCCTTAATGGCAGCTATTTTTGCAGCGCATGGAGTAACATAAAAAATTCCGGTTTCTTCTTCAGGGATTCCCTGCTTCTCAAATTCATGCCTGATATGCAATGCTGATATATCTAACGGTGGCTTCAACAACATGATGTGATCGGCCAAAGCAGGAAACTTGACCTGGATAAGCCTCACAATTGCAGGACAGAAAGAAGAAATCAGTGGTTTTTTATCAGTGGACTTGCCAGCAAAGGAGTTTATAGCTTCTGCCAGGATTTCAACACCGTTTTCAACTTCATATACATGGGTAAATCCAAGTTCAAGCAGTACACTGTGTATCTGGCGCAGTGAAATGTCTTCAGGGAACTGACCTGTAAATACCGAGGGAACAAGTGCAACGCGGTATTTGTAGTCGAAGATGTAGTTGAAGTCATCATGATCAATGATTATGGCACTTACAGGGCAAACCCTGAAGCATTCACCGCAATCAACACAACGGTTCTCAATAAGATATGATTTTCCGTTTTTTACCCTGATCGCTTCAGTAGGACACACATTCATACAATGGGAACAGCCGATACACAGATCTTCCCTGATCTTGAGTGCATGGTGAAAAACAGCTGATTCCATTGTTATGCAATTAGTTGTTCAGAAATGTAATAATTTCAACAGTGGTACCTTTGCCAACCTGTGAGGTTATTGACATCCGGTCGCTGTTGTTTTTAATGTTCGGAAGGCCCATACCGGCCCCGAACCCCATTTCGCGTACTTCAGGTGAGGCAGTTGAATAGCCCTGCTGCATGGCAAGTTCTATGTCCTCTATCCCCGGTCCTTCGTCAATCAGTCTGATTTCAATCTTTTCAGTGTCGATGTCAATGTAAATGATTCCCTGGTAAGCGTGGGCCACAATGTTTACTTCAGCTTCATAAAGGGCGACTACCACCCTTTTTATGACCCTTGGGTCAACATTCAGCTGTTTAAGAATTTTCTTCAACTGGCTGGATGCCGACCCCGCTTTGGAAAAATTACCTCCCTCTACATGAAATTCGAAATGCATCACGTTATTTTTAATATACCGGCTTTACACCGGACTTGAACAGGATTCCGCTGGATTTGAACATGGAGTAGTCACACTCAATCAGTATCATATCATTCTCAGCGGCCAGTCGGATCATTTCATCGGTTGCCTTTTTCTTTCTGACAAAAATTATTTTGGTGATGTCAGACATCTCAGCAGTGCGGATGGTTTGCAGGTTAGCAAGTCCCGTAAGCAAAAGCAGATTATCCGTTTCAATGGTGAGCACATCACTCATCAGGTCGGATGCAAATGCATATTCCACTTCAGCATCAAGCTGGTCTTGTCCCGAAACAACCCTGGCATTCAGTAATTCGACAACCTCTTTGATTTTCATTCATTTTAAAATTAAGCACCTTCCGGTGTGGGGTCACAAACTTCTTACAAATGGTGCGGCAAAATTAATCAGTTTATTGATGCTAAACAAATTTTATTGTGAATAAATTCACATTGTTATAAAAATAACAATGAATTTATTCTTATTCTAAATAAGGCTCTTTAAACTACACGCAAACAAATACTTAAACAGTGCAATTAAAAACTGCAAAAATGCCAAGAGGACGGCCTTCAGCCATCCTCTTTGCCAGGAAATCATCAAAGATTAGTATCTCTTCCTTGGTTTGTAGTGTGTGTGCAATAAGTCATGAGATTTATGACTCAACGGTTCACCGAGAAACTCCTTGTAAATTTCAACGACTTCAGGATTTTCATGCGACTTACGGATCGGCATATCCTCATCTTCCTGATAAATTGCTTCGGTGCGCTTCTTGCGGATTTCGGGTGAAGTGGGAATAGGCTGCCCTCCGCCACCCAGACAGCCACCGGGGCATCCCATCACTTCAATGAAGTGGTAGGCAGCTTCTCCTTTTCTCACTTTTTCCATCAATTGTCGTGCATTGGCAAGTCCGTGCGCGATTGCTACGTGCAGATCCACCCCTTCAAGGAAACTCCATTCAGGTTTTACATTCTTGATTTTGATGGTAGCATCTTTGATGCCTTCCATTCCGCGGACCGGTTGAATGTTCAGGTTGGTAAACGGAACTTCGCGTCCGGTGACAATTTCATAGGCAGTTCGCAAAGCTGCCTCCATTACACCGCCGGTAGCACCGAAGATAACAGCCGCGCCTGATGATTCACCCAGAATACTGTCGTAATGAGCTTCTTCCAGTTTGTTAAAATCAATACCGGCCTGTTTGATCATCATAGCTAACTCCCTGGTGGTCAATACATAATCAACGTCCTGGTACCCGCTATCACGCATTTCCGGCCTTTCGCATTCAAACTTCTTGGCTACGCAGGGCATGATGGAAACAACAATCATATCCTGGGCTTTAATGTTGATTTTGTCAGCATAATAGGTTTTGGCTACTGCCCCGAACATTTGTTGCGGTGATTTGCAGGTAGACAGATTTTCGAGCATGTCTGAATACATGTGCTCCTGGAATTTGATCCATCCGGGAGAGCAGGATGTCATCATCGGGAGAACGACTTTTTCGTCCTTATCCACCAATGCGCGTTTAAGTCGGGTAAGCAGTTCGGTGCCTTCTTCCATAATGGTAAGGTCAGCGGTAAAATCGGTATCCAGCACTTTGTTGAAGCCAAGCTTCTTGAGTGAAGAAACCATCTTGCCGGTAACTCTTTCGCCAACCGGGATGCCGAGGTCTTCGCCCAGGGCGATACGGGTGGCAGGCGCAGTCTGAACCACCACAAACTTTGAGGGATCGTAGAGGGCATTCCATACTTCCTCGATGTAATTACGTTCTGTTAGCGCACCGGTCGGACATCTGTTTATACACTGGCCGCAGTTGGTACATACCACTTCGTGCATCGGTTTGTTGAGGAAGGTGGATATCTTCTGGTGATCTCCTTTATTTACAACCGCAAGCGCGCTTACACCCTGCAGTTCGGCGCAGGTTCTTACGCACCGCTGGCAGCGGATGCACTTGCTGTCGTCTTTAACAATGGATGGTGAGGAAATATCCTGAATCTTGCTTTCAGGTCTTACCAGATCGAGGAATACATGATCGCCGATTCGGTACTCACTGGAAAGGTCCTGCAGTTCGCAATGTCCGTTCTTGAAGCACTTGGTACAATCTGCATTGTGTTCCGAAAGGAGGAGTTCAACGATATGTTTGCGTGAAACTCTGACTTTTTCACTGTTGGTAAATACTTCCATTCCTTCGGAAACCGGTGTCGCACATGCTGCGGCCAGCAATCTGGCACCTTTGACTTCCACCACACACACCCGGCAGTTGCCGGCTACAGTTAGGTCGGGATGATTACATAGGGTGGGGATTCTGAAATTCAGCTTTTTAGCTGCCTCAAGAATGGTTGTGCCCTCTTCCACCGCGATGGGCATATTGTTTATCTTAAGGTTAACGAGATATTTGCTCATGGTTTCGCTTGCTTTTTGGTTCTTTGGGGTTCATATCCTCCGTAAGGTATTGACTGAGGGTATCATTGCCCTTTACTTTGTACTTTATTTCTTTTACTTAGTAAATAATCTCTTCCCTGAAGTTATCAATAATTGAATTGAAGGGATTGCCGACTGATTGACCAAGTCCGCACTTTGCAGCGATTTTCATGGTCCCGGTCAGTTTTTTCAGGTCATCGAGGTAAGCAGGCGGGCGTTCCCCACGTTTTACCGCCTCAATTCCCTTAAGCAGTTGCTGGCAACCAACCCGGCAGGGGGTACATTGCCCGCATGACTCTTCGGTGAAAAATTCTAGGTAATCGTGAAGAACATTATACATTGAACGGGAACTGTTGAATATCATCATCGAGCCTCCGGTGGGTATTCCCTCGAAACCAATAATTGTATCATTGAACTTCTTCCGCGGTACACAATGACCTGATGCGCCACCAACCTGAACGGCTTTGGTATCGCCATCGCCGAATTCATTGACAAATTCATGCAGGGGCATGCCAAGTTCCAATTCGTAGATTCCCGGAATCGGTGTATCGCCTGAAACGGAGAATACTTTTGACCCTCTGGAGTCGCTGGTTCCCAGGGCCTTGAATCTTTCAGGTCCCATGTGGCAGATCATCGTGGTGTAAACAAGCGTTTCTACGTTGTTGATGACTGTAGGTTTGCTGTTGTAACCTGCAACGGTCGGGTAGGGGGGCTTGTTGCGGGGCTCTCCGCGTTTTCCTTCCATGGATTCGAACAACGCACTCTCTTCTCCGCAAACATAAGCTCCTGAACCGGACTTGAAAAAAATCCTGAAATCTATGTTACGTTTTTTTAATGCATTATTGAAATCCTCTAGCTTTTTCATTAGGTTTTTCAACAGAAAGTTATATTCTCCCCTTAGGTAGATGTAACCTTCTTTGGCACCTACAACATAGCCGCAGATAGTCATTCCTGCGAAAATCTTTTCCGGTACGCGGTCGAGGATCTCACGGTCCTTGAACGTACCAGGTTCTCCCTCATCTGCATTGCATATAACATATTTTACATCACCGGATTCATTCCTGGTGAATTTCCATTTGAGTCCGGTAGGGAATCCGGCGCCACCACGGCCTTTCAGACCGCTGTCGATCAGATCAAGAATAATATCATCAGCTGATCTTTTAAGCGTTTTATCCAGTACTTCGAGCGGAGTGCATTTGTCGTCAACCTCGAATATTATATCAACTTTTTTAAGATTGTTTTCCATTTGGATATTGTTTTTGTTTGTGACCATTCGGGTTTAGTGAGTGCTTTTGGCGTACTCTTCAACAATTTCAAGAGCCTTCTGAGGTGTAAGTTCAGGATAAACCTCATCGTTGATCAGCATAACTGGTCCCTTGTGACACCACCCCAGGCAGTTGGCGGTCAGCAGTGTGAATTTTTTATCATGGGTTGTTTCACCTACCTTGATCTTAAGGGCATTGCTCAGCGTGTTCACGATTTCATCCTTGCCTTTCATGTGGCAGGTGATGGTCTTGCAGACCCTGATAATGTTTTTTCCCCTCGGCACAGTGTCGAGAAACGTGTAAAAAGAGGCTGTACCGTATACATCTGCTGCTGCAAGATCGAGTTCTTTGGCAACGCAGAGTAAAGCTTCTTCCGAAAGGTAGTGTTCCTGTTGCACGATGCCTTGTAATACCGGCATCAGGCTGTTTCGGGTTCTGCCGTTTTTTTCAACCAGCTCTTTTACGAGTGCTTCTGTTGTTAACATTTAATCCTCCGACTTTAGTTGATAAAATACTTTGTTGATTAGTTAATTGAGTGTGACTTGTGAATTGATTAACAATCCTCTTCAAAAGTAAAAATTCTTTTGTGAATTAATTAACAATAATGGCCTTTTTTCGCGTGGTTCACTTAATTTATAACTATTCTAAATTCAAATAATCCGGCTTTTCATTCTTTGAGCCGGTCACGGAAGTATGGCTGTATTTTGTACTTTTATCCCGATGGACAACTTCAGGTATTTCATTCATCTTGCCTATAATGGCAAAGAATTTAACGGATGGCAGGTGCAGCCTGAAACCCCCTCGGTTCAGCAATCCCTGGAATCAGCACTGTCAATGCTTCTCAGGGAGAGAATATCCGTTACTGGAGCAGGGCGCACCGATACCGGGGTTCATGCACGGAACTTCTATGCCCATTTTGGTTTTCAGCGCAGATTTCATGCAGAAGAGTTACAGGAGTTGGTTTACCGGATGAACAGGTTGCTTCCTCCTTCAGTTGCTTTGTTTCAGATTTTTCCGGTGGGGACTGGGATTCATGCCCGCTTTTCTGCCGTTTCCAGAACATACAGGTATTACCTGAGCAGAAAGAAGAACCCGTTTTTAACGGATTTTTCATGGAGATACGAAGGGAAACTCAATCTTGAGGCCATGAAACAAATCGCATCATTATTGCCTGAATACACTGAGTTTTCATGTTTTTCGAAAAAGGGCTCCGAAACCGGTACATCAGTCTGCCATATAACCGAATCATATTTTATTGAAGAGCCCGGTTTGTTGATTTATCATATAAAGGCCAACAGGTTCCTGCGGAATATGGTCAGGGCAATAACGGGAACGTTGATTGAAGTGGGTAAGGGGAAATTGGATGAAACCGGATTCCGTGATCTGATGATGAACGGGAGCCGTTCTGACGCGGGCGAATCGGTTCCGGCCCATGGATTATTTCTCGAAGACATTGAATATCCCGTGGGATTCAGGATGAAATTTGTGTAGTACGGTAAATGGATTCGGCTTTCCGGGCGATTTTTTCGGCGGTAAGCCCGTATTTATCAAGTAGTTCTTCGGGTTTTCCTGATTCGCCGAAGCAATCGGGGATGCCAATTCTTTCCATTCTTACCGGGCAGTTTTCGACAAGCACTTCTGCGATGGCGCTTCCCAGTCCACCGCTAACCTGATGCTCTTCTATGCTGATGATCAAACGGGTTTCTTTCGCTGCTTTCAGGATGGCATCGGTGTCGATCGGTTTGATCGTGTGCATGTTGATGACCCTGGCGTTGATGCCTTTGAGGGATAGCATTTCTGCAGCTTTCAGTGCTTCCCACACCATATGTCCTGTCGCGATCAGCGTGAGGTGGTTTCCTGGTTGAAGCAGTTGCGCTTTACCTATCCGGGTTTCAAGCTCCGGAGGGGTGAAATCGGCGACTGCTTCGCGGCCAAACCGGAGGTAAACCGGGCCCTTTTCTTCAAGTATGGCCATTCGGGTCAGGATTGAAGCCTGTGTGGCATCGCAGGGGGATAAAACTGTCATATTCGGAAGACACCGCATCACAGCGATATCTTCAAGAGCCTGGTGAGTAGCTCCATCAGGACCGACAGAGATGCCGGCATGTGCTCCACCGATCAGTACATGAAGATTGTTGTAACAAATGGAAATCCTGATCTGATCGGTAGCCCGTATGGCTGAGAAAACAGCATAGGTTGTAAAAACCGGTGTTTTATCCATCAAGGCCATACCGGCAGCAACGCCCGCACAGTTTTGCTCGGCGATGCCCAGGGAAACAAACCTGTCAGGAAAAGCCTGTGCAAAACGATCTACACCCACCGACGCGGTGATGTCGGCCCCGATGGCAAATACATGATGATTCTGAAGGCCTGCTTCAAGAAGTCCTTCGCCAAACCCCGCTCTTGTCGGACGATTTTCCCGTTTGTTATAAATCATAGCACCGATCAGATTTTAGCTAGTTCATCGCGGAAAATTTCTTCTATCTGGCAAAGGAACTCAATGGCTTCGGCAGGAGAGGGGGCACGGCCGTGCCAGTGGTGGTCATTTTCAATGGTTTTTATCCCCTTTCCCATGATTGTCCGCGCCAGGATAACAGAAGGTTTGCCTGAATTAGCGCGGGCCTGACGGAATGCATTCAAAATACCTGAGATGTTGTGCCCGTCACATCCGATAACATTCCAGCCAAATGCCTGCCATTTTGCAGCCAGTGGCTCAAGATGCATTACTTCCCTTGTCGGGCCGTCAATCTGCACCCCGTTCAGGTCTACAATGGCGGTAATGTTATCAAGGTTGTAATGTGCAGCAGCCATCGCGGCTTCCCATATTTGTCCCTCCTGCAGTTCCCCGTCGCCGTGTATGCTGAATACCCTGATATCTGACGAACTTTTTTTTGCTACGATAGCCATACCTGTGGCGATGGACAATCCTTGTCCGAGTGAACCGGAGGATGTTTCGATTCCGGGGAGCCGAGAATCAAGGCCCGGGTGCCCCTGCAGCCTTGATCCGAATTTGCGCAGCGTAAACAACTCTGATTTTTCAAAATAACCGGCCTGAGCAAGGGTCGCATAAAAAACCGGTGCAACATGCCCGATGGAAAGAATCACCCTGTCACGATCAGGCCATACAGGATTCTCAGGATTATGATTCAGTTCGTTGAAATACAGACAAGTAAAAATGTCTGCCAGCCCAAGGGATGCACCAGTATGACCTGAGCCAGCCGCCGAAAGCATTTTAACAATGAGTGCCCTGGTCTGATAACTGATATTCAGTAATTTGCGGGGATCGCTGATTTTAATCATAGATTCAGATGATCGCTTTGAAGAAGTAAAATGCCATAATAAATGATACGGCGAGCTTCATTACTGTTCCGGCGACAAAGCCGATGAACGAACCAAACCCCGACCGGATGGCTGTCGCAGAGTCCTTCCCGATGATCAGTTCTCCGATCACTGCCCCAATAAAAGGCCCGGCAATCATTCCGAATGGTGGAAAAAAGAAAATCCCGATCAGCAAACCAAAGGTAGCCCCCCAGATTCCACTCCGGCTTCCGCCAAATTTCTTTGTGCCCCAGATTGGAACATAGTAATCAAGCAGTGTGACACCGATCGTTATCAGCAGCCATATAAGCATAAAGCGGTAAGTGAAAGGTTCATTAAGTGTAAGCTGGATGATTACCAGACCAAGATAACTGAGTGGAGGGCCTGGTATCAGGGGAATGATACAACCAGCCAGGCCTGCAATGATTAAAACAACTCCAAGTGTGATCCAAAGCCAATCCATACGCTCAAATTTTACAGGGTGAAAACTAAATTTTGTTTCCGGCCAGGGAATCAGGTTCCCTTTCTGAAAATCCAAAATTCTGTATCGTATTATTTGTGATGATATCTTAACAAATATTCTTTGTGATTACCGGGGAGCTGGCAGTCTCCGGAATCCTGAATGAGTATGAGTGCCTTCGCTGATTTTCCTTAGCAACGATGTTTTGGCCATATGAGAAATAGCCGGACATTTTTCCATATGTCATCCACTGAAACTGGATTTTTGCAAACGGCAGTTCCCAAATTCTCATTTCAGTGTAAATTTAATTATTCATGCTGAATTTCTGCCATAATGTGATGAATATTTATTCTGAACATAAGGGCTGATGAAATTCTTTATGCTAATCGGCAAACAAAGCCGGATGATGAATTGTTTTTTCAATGAAACCTGATGTTTTCTGATGATGAAGAGAAGTATATTCGATGTTTATCTGGTGATTTTAATGATGGTGGGTTTCAATGCATGTAAACATGAAACACAAAAAACCGCTGAAATGAAAGAGCGTAAGATTCAGTTACCGGAAAAAGTTGTTAAAACTGATGAAGAATGGAAGAAAGTTTTAACTCCGGAGCAGTACTATATACTCAGGAAAAAGGGAACAGAGCGTCCGGGAAGCGGATTATATGACCGGTTTTTTGTGGAAGGAAAGTATTATTGTGCAGGATGCGGCAATGAGTTGTTTGATTCAGGAACCAAGTTTGATGCGGGTTGCGGTTGGCCCAGTTTCAGTGAACCCGCCGCATTGCATAATGTTGAGGAGCATAAGGACCTGAGTTATGGAATGGTAAGGACGGAGGTTGTTTGTTCAAAGTGCGGGGGGCATCTTGGGCATGTGTTTAATGACGGACCGCCTCCGACAGGGTTAAGGTATTGTATAAACTCTGATGCACTGGTTTTTAAGAATGCTGTTCAGATCCGGAATGAAGCGGACTCAGCAAATATTCAAAGCAAACATTAGTCCTGTTTTTGCCGGATAAAATCGAGTTCTGTAAAGTCGAAATCAGGATTAGGAACATCTATCAACATTCTGTCAATCCGGTTGTCCCTGTTGAGGATAAATGCTGCTTTGCCCTGAGGTAATGAAGGTACTTCGGGAAACTTCAGGGTAAAAGTATTGTAATGCCAGTGCACGAGAGGGCTGTGGAAAATCGGTGTATGCTTAAAAGCCAGATAAAGCCGATTATCTTTCAGTAGAACTTCAGCATCACCATATATTTCGCTGGTATAGGTTCCGCAGTATTGCGATAAAGGCAGGGCAGGGGATGTTCCCGTGATCCGTCCGGCAATTTCTTCTTCTGTCTTTTTCTTTTCAGCGGCATTCCCCTGCTCGATCAGGTCAAAGATTTTTTCGCTCCAGTCAGTTCGTTCCTTGGAAAGGAAATAGTCAAGAATGCGGTACGAAAGCGGCAGGAAGAGGCTGGAGTTTTTGTTTGTTAAGATTACATACCCGAGATTAGCTTCAGGAACAAAAGCTGAAAATGAAATAAATCCATCATATCCTCCTGAATGAGAGATGATCTTCTTTCCATGATAATCCATTAATGACCAGCCCATTCCGTAGCTTTTGAAATGTGTGGAGGGCCAGCTTTTCTCAGAGAATGGTGAAACCTTCTGCATAATCTGTGGGGTCCATATTTCACGCAGCGAAATCTCACTGATCAGCGGTTGTCCATTTATTTTGCCTTTTTCCAGCTGAAATTGTATCCACCTGAGCATATCTGATGCCGAGGAATTGATTGATCCTGCCGGCCCTATGTTGTCCCAATTCAGGTATTTGATAGGGATTACCTCATTTTCAACATCATTATGCGGGATAGCGGTATTGCCCTTCAAATCCAGCCTGGTGATACTGGTATTTGAGGAGTTCATGCCTAGTGGTCCGAATATTCTCTGGCTGATAAAATCGTCCCAGCTCAATCCGCTGACTTTCTCAATGATCAGTCCTGCAGCGAGATACATAATATTTGAGTAACCGTAACCTGCTCTGAAACCATGGGTAGGTTTCAGATTGGAAGCACGTCTGACTACTTCCTCGCGGGAATGGGTACTGCCATACCAGATCAGGTCTCCGCTGAAGGTTTCGAGACCCGAACGATGTGCAAGCAGGTCTCTGATGGTGATGTTCATGGTTACGTAGGGATCATAAAGCCGGAACCAGGGAAGGTGGTCTGTAACTTTATCATCCCAGTTTATTTTTCCTTCGTCAACCAGCATGCCCAGGGCGGTAGACGTAAATGACTTGGTATTTGAAGCTACGGCGAAAAGGGTATTTTCATCAACAGTTTTCTGCTTGCCGGTTTCGCAGACTCCGTATCCTTTAAGCAGAAACACTTCGCCATCCTTGATAATGCCGACTGCCATACCGGGAACGCCCCACTTAAGAAGCGCTTTTCCGAAGTAACTATCCAGTTCTCCGGCCTTTTTGCTTTGGCCGGATGCTGTGATTGTTGATAATACTATGAGTGATAAAATAATGGAGGTTATAAACTGCTTAGAATGATACATATCTTAAAACGATTTAATTTTCAGAAATGTGGTATAAGCTCAATCCTTCAATGGCTGAACGGCTGATGCTGCCGATGCTGATCCCGAATTTTTCTGCGGAGATATGCAGCAGGTCACTGAAGAAGAAGGCGATTGAGCCAAGAAAGTTAACATCAACAGCATTAAACCCTTCATATTTACAGACACTGATTCGGAAAAACTCATCGAAACTTTTGAGTAGAAGTTCTTTAAAATAAGGATGTTCTTTATGCTTAAAAATGAACGGGCTGAAAGATGCAAGGAAACGGTTGGGCCTGGGTTGGTTGTAGATTGCGTCGAGTGTGGATTCCAGGCTGAGCCTGAATTCTTCATTGATCAGGGTTTTAAGTTCCCCCGGCAGGTTATTGTGGAAATAATCAACAACCAATTGTTTACCCAGATGGGCACCACTGCCTTCATCCCCCAGCACAAAACCAAGGGATACGGCATTTTGTGTGATTTCTTTTCCATCGAAAAAACAGGAATTGGAGCCTGTGCCCAGGATACAGGCAATACCGGGTTTGTGATCGCACAAAGCACGGGCTGCCCCAAGCAGATCATGGTTTACTTCTACAGAAGCCTGTGTAAAAAAATCTGTCAGAACATTATCAACGGTTCTGCATTTAAGATCGGTAGAACACCCTGATCCATAAAAAAATACTTCATTAATTGAATCCGGGTTTATGAAAGGATAGAGTTCCTTATCCAGAACTTCCCTGATGGCAGCGGAATTCATATGATAGGGATTTATACCTATGGTCTGGACCACTTTTTTATCCCCGTATTTGTCTATTATACACCAGTCTGTTTTAGTGGAACCACTGTCTGCAATCAGCATCATGTAATGAAGTTAAATAATTTGATCAGCCTATTACAAGATGATCAGAAGTTTAGGTGCAAAAATAAGAATTCCGGCGATTATGGCAATAACCGAAGACCACAAAACAGCACCTGCGGCAATATCTTTGATTTGCCTAATGGAATTGTTGTATTCCGGATCAATTACATCGCATAGTTTTTCAAATGAGGTATTTAATAGTTCCACTGAAATTACCAGTGCAAAAAGAAAGAGGATGGCGATCCATTCCTGCTGACTGAGTCCGAGAATCAGACCAGTGGCTGTAACCACGGAAACAGCCGCAAAATGGATTCGGAGATTTAATTCAGTTTTGGTTGCCTGAAAGATCCCCGATGTGGCGCACCGAATTGATTTAACCAACTTGGGCAAAAAAGAAAGGTTCATGTTTGAGGGTTTTGTATGTCTAAAGTAGTTTTTATTTTCTGAAAGAGCAGGGGGGAGGCCATAGAATTTTGTGATTGCAGCAGGGCCGACAATCAGGGAATATAGCAAGATAATGCAAAATGCGGGCATTGACAAGGATTGCTGGTGGAATGTATGAGTTTAATACATCCGGCTTCTCCGGAGTCATAAAATTGCCGCTTTGCCTGGCCGCCGTCGTTTACAACAACCGAATGTTCAATGAATCAATGCTGGAATCAAATGTATTCATGCGTAAATATCTTCAACCATCTGCCAACTCCGGAGGAGTCGCACATTACGGAGGTTGAACAGAAAACTGGCTGCAGACCGGTGCGAAAAACCGATGTTACATTTTATCAACCGACTCCGGAGGAATCACATGTTTATGGAAAACGCGGCTCATCTCCGGATCAGCCGACTCCGGGGGAGTCGCATGTCTATAGAAAGCGTAAATCGCCTTTGGATCAAACGACTCCAGCGGAGTCGCATGTTTAAAAACCTGATATTGCAAACAGGTTACAATCGTTTCGACGCCCATCGCATCTGGTTTTTGGTTTCCTGAAAGACATTCTACTCCTCCGGAGTCGTAATTTCCTTGTGGCATCTTCTGTTCTATACACATTTGACTCCTCCGGAGTCATAAAATTGATTATTCACCCGGCTGATTTAATGTTTTTGCGGCCCGGGATAAAACATAATTGTCTAAAACCACAAAAGGCTACCCTTTCGGATAGCCTTTGTGTTATAAGGTTGGCGACGACCGGATTTTACCCCGCCTTTCCGGCGGGACTCCCACCTGGTTTGGCAGTATCTCGTCATCTCGTCAGGCGAAGGTGAGGCAATTTGAAGATAATTTTCAATG